>CALDWW010000011.1 GCA_937924335.1 uncultured Gammaproteobacteria bacterium | reverse complement strand
AGGTCGGGGTCAGGCAGCGCTATCTGCCAGCGGTCAGCGACCACCCGTATGCGGACATCACCGCTCTCCATCACGATCTTCTTCGGCAGCAGCAGGCCGTCTTCTACGCGGTAACCGTCGAAGCTGACATCCCAGCCGTTCTGAGAGAGCTCCAGCAGCATCCCGTCGTCGTCCACCGTCTCGTCGGCGGTCATGCCCGGATCGGAAACTCCCACTATCCAGAACCGCATGCTGTAGACCGGCAGGCTCCAGCCAAATCGGTCGCGCATCTCCGCCTCTGGATCTGTCATCAGGAGCTCTTCGCCGGAAGTAGTCTTGATTCGCAGCCGGTCCAGGTCACCGTGGATACGGAAACCACCGAACCCGAACGGCCCGCGGAAGCGGAAATCCAGGAGGTCGTCCATCTGCTCCCAGCTTAGCGTGCCGTTGTAGCCGTCACTGCCGGTCCGCAAGGCGATGCGTCCTTCCATGCGCCAGTCGTCCAGTTGCCGGAGCAGATCCCGCCGCTCGAGCCATTCAACTTCTAACGCCTCTCCAATCCTGTCTCGCGGACTCACACATCCCCCAATGATGATCACGACGGCGAGGCCGATTATAAGGCCTTTCACTGCATGAGCCGCTCGATGACCTGCTGTAGCACGCTGCTCTCCGGGTTTTCGGACAGAGACTCGAACCAGATGTCCTCGGCACCCTGGCGATCCCCGGACGTCCACAAGACTTCGCCGAGGTGTGCGGCGATCTCCGGATCGCGATTCAGCGACCAGGCGCGTCGCAGGTATTCGAGCGCCGCCTCGCTGTCGCCCATTCGAAAATGGATCCATCCCATGCTGTCGACGATGGCGGCATTATTCGGTGCCTTCTCATAGGCCCGCGAGATGTAGTCCAGCGCCTCCTCATGACGATCCGTGCGGTCGGCAAGCGTGTAACCGAGGGCATTCAGCGCGATCGGGTCGTCGGGGTTTCGCTCCAGCATGGCTTCGAGCTCTGCCAGCGCGTCGTCGACCCGGCCCATACGCTCGTAAAGGAAGGAGCGCGCATACAACAGTCCCTCGTCGTCCGGAAATCGCTCCAGTTCCCGGTCATACAACTCCAGCGCCTCATCGAAGCGCTCCAGCCGCATCAGGAGTTCGCCACGGGCCGCGGCCAGTTCCGCGCCGGCGGCCGGATCCCTGACCGCAACCTGTTCCAGGCTGCGTAGCGCCTCGTCTGTCTTGCCCAGCCGGTAAAGTATCAGGCTGAGCCTGACCCGGGCCGGAATCAGGCTGTCTCCACTGGTGACCTGGGAGTAGAAGCTGGCCGCACTGTCGAGGTCGCCGTCCAGCTCCGCGATGCTGCCCAGGTAGAACAGTCCGTCGGAGATGTACAGCCCGGTACCCAGCAGATCGATGAAATAGCGTTCGGCCAGTTCGTAGTTACCCTGCTGGAACTCCAGGAATCCGAGGGTCCGCAGTGCCCCGGGGAGACGCGGATACTCTCCGAGCAGAAGCTCCAGTTCCAGCCGTGCCTCCTCGGGTCGATCGGCGGCGAGCAGCAGGATGGCATACTCGAGGCGCAGCCGTGCGTCCTCACGGAACTCGGGCCTCTCGTCCAGCAGTGTCAGCGCTTCGTCTGTCCTGCCATCCGCCAGCAGCGCCCGCGCATGGAGGACAGTGGCCTCTGCCCAGTCCGGCCGTGCCGCCATCGCCCGCCCCGAAGTATCCAGCGCCAGATCGACGTCGCCTGACCTCAGGGCCAGGTACGCCAATGAGTACTGAGCGGTGGGATCGTCCGGATGGTCGTCGGCCAGTCGCTTCATCGCCTGGAAGGCAGCCTGCGAGTCCCGTGACTCAGTGAGTATCGGCAACAGCGCCGCATAACCCTGGTCTGATTCCGCCGCAACGACGCTGTGAAGATGTTCGAGATGGGCTATCGACTTGCCCACTTGCCCTTTCTGCAAGTGCAAGAGAACAAGGTAGCGCCGGGGCTCAACGGCGTCCGGATCGAGCTCAATCCAGTGGCGCGCGGCGTCCAGGGCCTGCTCGTAGGTACCGTGTTCGTAGATAACGCGGCCTGCGCGTGCGGCAAGCTCTACGTCCTCGCTGCCTGCGAGCGCCTTGTGGTACTCGCTGGCGGCGACCGGGAATTCGTGGCGCTGGAGCGCGATTTCCGCCATCAGAATGTGATAGTCGGAATTGCCGGGCTGAGCCGAATCTGACGACTGCTCCGGACCGTCCGAGGAAACGCACGCGGCACCGGAGAATATCGCCAGAAAGACAGAAAAAGCTAAGTATTTCATAGAGGTGCAAGTGACAAAGAGAGGTGGACTATACCCTAAAGGTGGAACTGCCGATATGGCCCCGTTCTTGTACAGACGCCGTGTATGTTCGACAATTGACCGCTGTTTGGACAGCAATATCCCTCGAATGGCGATCAAGATCCTTGGAGTGAACCACCGAACGGCTCCCGTAGAACTGCGGGAGAAGGTCGCGTTCGATCCCGGACAGCTTTCCGGCGCCCTCCGCGAGGTGGTCGGGCTGCCGCGGGTCGACGAGGTCGTCATTGTATCCACCTGCAACCGCACCGAACTCTATGGCGAGTATCTCGATGGCGGGGTGAAACAGGTCCGCGACTGGCTCATGGACTACCACCGCCTGCCCGGCGCAGTGGACCAGTGTCTCTACACGTTCGAGCGGGATCGGGCGGTGACGCACACATTCTCCGTGGCCTGCGGCCTTGACTCAGCCATCCTCGGGGAGCCGCAGATTCTCGGCCAGATGAAGGATGCCTACCGCTTTGCCAAGGAGGCAGGTTCGACAGGGCCCATCCTTCACAGCCTGTTTCAGCAGGCGTTCTCGGTTGCAAAACAGGTTCGTACGGACACCGATATCGGAGCCAGTGCGGTCTCCGTAGCATTTGCGGCCGTCAGCCTGGCGCGCCAGGTCTTTGCGGACTTCGGTAAGCACACGGCCCTGCTCATCGGTGCCGGCGAAACCATCGAGCTAACGGCTCGTCACCTGCATGCGCGCGGCCTCAACCGCATGATCATCGCCAACCGCAGCATCGCCCGCGCCCGCGCCCTGGCCCACCAGTTTCAGGGTTTCGCCATCGAGCTCGACGAAATTTCAGCGCACCTGAGCGATGCGGATATCATCATCAGCGCAACAGCCAGCCCTGAACCGCTGCTGAGCAAGACAGAGATGCAAGTGGCGATGATCGAGCGCCGTCATCGCCCCGTATTCATCGCCGATATCGCGGTGCCTCGCGACGTCGACCCTGACGTCGCGGACCTGCGCGACGTCTATCTCTACACCATTGACGATCTCCAGGGAGTGATCCGGGAGAATCTGAAATCGCGCCGCGAAGCAGCACGCCAGGCCCAGCAGATTATCGAGGCGGAAGTCGCAAGGTATTCCCTGGCGCAACGCATCCGCGACGCAGCGCCGACCATCCGGGCGATGCGCGGAAAGGCAGAAATCATCAGGGACGACGTCGCGTCCAACGCGCGACGCCTGCTCGCGGGCGGAAAGGATCCGGATGAGGTCCTGGAGTTCCTTGCCCGGACCCTGACGAACAAGCTGATGCATCAGCCGAGCAGCGAATTGCGCAAGGCCAGCCAGCGGGGGGATGCTGAGATTTTCCGGGCGGCCCGCGACCTGTTCGGTATCGAAGACGAATAGTCTTGTTGGCCGAGCGGCCTGCCGGCAATCGGCTAGAATCCGCTTCTTCTAAGAAATGCTAGTTCTGCGGAAAATGCTGCCGTGAAATCATCACTGCAAGAAAAACTCGGCGCGCTCGTCGAACGGTTCGAGGAGGTCTCGGTCTTGCTGTCGCAACCGGACACGATCGCGGACCAGGGTAAATACCGGGACCTGTCGCGCGAGTACGCGCGGCTGGAGCCCGTCGTGCGCGACTTCCGTGACTGGCAGCAGACCGCGGATGACCTCGAAGCAACCCGCGAGATGCTGACCGACGCGGACGCATCGGTCCGGCAAATGGCGGAGGAAGAGGCGGGATCGCTTGGCGACCGCAAGGAAACGCTTGAAACAGAACTGCAGACGCACCTGATCCCGATAGATCCCAGGGACGATAGCAATATCTATCTCGAGATCCGTGCCGGCACCGGAGGCGACGAGGCGGCGATCTTCGCCGGGGATCTGTACCGGATGTATGGCCGCTATGCGGAGAGTCGCGGCTGGAGTGTGGAGATCATGTCTGCCAGCGAAGGGGAACATGGCGGCTACAGAGAGATCATAAGCCGGGTAGTCGGCCGCGGCGCTTATTCGCGGCTCAAATTCGAATCGGGCGCCCATCGGGTACAGCGGGTGCCGGAGACCGAGTCTCAGGGACGGATACACACCTCCGCCTGCACTGTTGCCGTACTGCCGGAGATGGAGGCAGTGGAGGAGATCGAGATCAACAACAGCGACCTTCGCATCGACACCTATCGGGCGTCCGGCGCCGGCGGCCAGCACGTCAACAAGACAGATTCGGCCGTACGGATCACCCACTTGCCGACCGGCATCGTGGTCGAGTGCCAGGATGAGCGCTCACAGCACAAGAACCGGGCCCGGGCTATGTCCCTGCTAGCGGCGCGTCTGCTCGATGACGAGCAGCAGAAACAGGCTAATGAGCGGGCCCAGACCCGCAGGGTACTGGTGGGATCCGGCGATCGCTCGGAACGGATCCGGACCTACAACTTCCCGCAGGGACGGGTCACCGATCATCGCGTCAATCTGACTCTTTACAAGCTCGACGAGATACTCGCCGGCAACCTCGATCTGGTCGTCGACCCGCTGGTGCAGGAGCACCAGGCCGATGAGTTGGCCGCCATCACCGGATAGGAACGAATATGGATGTTTTCGACAGCACGCTTGGCACCATCGGCCGTACGCCGCTGATCAGGCTCCGCGAGGCCTCCCGGGCCACCAGTTGTGAGATCCTCGGCAAGGCCGAGTTCCTCAACCCGGGAGGATCGGTCAAGGACCGTACGGCGCTGGGCATCGTCCGGGACGCCGAACGAACCGGCTTGCTGCAGCCGGGATCGACTGTCGTCGAGGGCACGGCCGGCAACACCGGCATCGGGCTGGCGCTGGTCGGGGACGCACTGGGCTATCGGACCATCATCGTGATGCCCAATACCCAGAGCCAGGAGAAGGTCGACGCGTTGCGCGCTTATGGCGCCGAGGTGAGGCAGATTCCGGCTGTGCCTTACAAGAATCCGGAGCACTTCGTGCATACTTCGCGACGACTCGCCGAGGAGATGAACGAATCGCGTCCGGGCTCGGCTTTCTGGGCGAACCAGTTCGACAACACCGCAAACTATCTCTTCCACAAGAACACGACCGGACCCGAGATCTGGGCCCAGACGGATGGTCACGTGGACGGCTTTGTCTGCGCCGTCGGCACTGGCGGTACGCTCGCAGGTGTCGGAACCGCGCTGAAGTCGCTCAATCCGGCCGTGCGGATAGGGCTCGCCGACCCGGGTGGCTCGGGATTGTTCGCCTACTATGACCGCGGCGAAATCGCCATGGAAGGCAGCTCGATCACCGAAGGGATCGGCAACAGCCGGATCACCGCGAACCTTGAGCATGCGCCGGTCGACAAGGCCTACAAGATTCCGGACGAAGAAGCGATTCCGCTCGTCTACGACATGATCCGGAATGAAGGGCTGTGCCTCGGCGGGTCAAGCGGGATCAACGTGGCGGCCGCGATGCGGATGGCCCGCGAACTCGGCCCCGGCCATACCATAGTGACGATCCTCTGCGACTCGGGCCTGCGCTACAAGGGACGGCTCTTCAACCCCGAATTCCTGCGCTCCAAGGACATCGAGTTCCCGAACTTCGTCGCCCTGATGGGCGAGGACTAGGCCAGCCCCGCCAACGCCTGCTCAAGATCACCGATAAGGTCGTCCAGATCTTCGATACCCACTGACAGCCGGATCAGATTGTCACTGATACCCAGCGCTGCCCGCTGTTCGGCGGCTACGGAAGCATGCGTCATGATCGCCGGATGGTCGATCAGGCTCTCGACACCGCCGAGGCTCTCCGCCAGTGCGAATACCTGACAACGCTCCAGCACCTGGCGGGCGGCGTCCAGCCCCCCGCGGACAAAGAAAGTGACAATACCTCCCCCATTCCCCATCTGACGCATGGCCAGAGTATGCTGCGGGTGAGAGTCGAGTCCGGGATAGATAACGCTTTCCACTTGCGGACGCCGCGCAAGCCAGCGAGCAATCGCGTCTGCATTCTCGACATGGCGCTCCATCCGCAGGGCCAGGGTCTTCAGTCCGCGCAGCGCGAGGAAGCTGTCGAAGGGGCCGAGGATGGCGCCTGCCGAGTTCTGCAGGAATGAAAGCTGCTCCGCCAGCGCGTCATCGCGCACCACGACGGCGCCGCCGACCATATCCGAGTGACCGTTCAGGAACTTCGTGGCGGAGTGCAGGACAATGTCGGCATTGTGCTCCAATGGCCTCTGTGCCCATGGCGTAGCGAACGTATTGTCCACGACCAGCAACAGGTCGCGGCCTGCGACACTGGTGGCGATCGCATCCAGGTCCACCAGCTTCAACAACGGGTTGGTCGGTGTCTCGACCCAGACCATACGGGTCTCCGGCCGCAGAGCGGATTCCAGCTGGCCGATGTCTGACAGGTCTGCGTAGCTGAACTCCAGCCCGGCGGATCGGCGCCGGACCTGGTTGAAGAGGCGACCCGTGCCACCGTACAGGTCGTCCATCGCAACCACGTGGCTACCGCTATCAAGTAGTTCGAGCACAGTAGCAATGGCCGCCATGCCCGATGCGAACGCGAACCCGTGCGTGCCGCTTTCCAGATCCGCCACACAGCGTTCGAATGCCTGGCGGGTAGGATTGTGAGTCCGGGAATACTCGTATCCCAGATGTTTACCCGGGCTCTCCTGGACATACGTCGACGTGGCATAGATCGGCGGCATGATAGCGCCCGTGGACGGATCGGGTGCTTGCCCGGCATGGATGCCACGGGTCGAGAACCCGGGTTTCCTGGAATCGCTCATTCGCCCTCCCCCTGATGCAGACGGCGCAGATAATTCAGAACATCGCTGCGGGTGATCAGCCCGAGGAACTGCTCGCCCTCACTGGAAGTGACGGCGGCGTAGGAGTCACCGTGCAATAGCGCGACCAGATTGTTGATGCTGGTCTCGCTGTCGACCTGCAGGAACTGTGTGCGCATCGCGGAACGGACGGGCTCGGCCATGAGGTCCGGTCGGCCGAAAACCGTTCGGATGATGTCGTCCTCCGTGATGACCCCGACCAGATGGTCGTCTTCCATCACCGGCAACTGTGAGAATCCCGCGTTGCGCAGCCGGTTGTGAGCAGTGATCAGGATATCGTCCGGCCCCACCGTGACTGTGGCGCGCTCGCCATGGGGTCGGCCGATGAGGTCACGCAGATCACCGTACTTCTCCCTCTGGATGAATCCGTTGTCTTCCATCCAGAAGTCGTTGTAGAGCTTGGACAGGTACTTGTTGCCGGTGTCACAGGCAAAGGTCACGACGCGTTTTGGTTCCGTCTGCTCGCGGCAGTACTTTAGCGCCGCAGCCAGCAGCGTCCCGGATGACGATCCGGCGAGGAGACCCTCTTTGCGCAACAATTCCCTCGCCGTGGAAAACGATTCGGCGTCGCTGATCGTGTAGGCCTTGCTCACCAGGGACAGGTCGCATATGTCGGGGATGAAGTCTTCGCCGATGCCCTCCACCAGCCATGGCCCACCGGGATGTATCTCGCCGGTCTTGATGTATTCCGCCAGTATCGACCCCTTCGGATCAGCCAGCACCATCTCCACACCCGGGGCCTCTCTGCGGAAGAACGCGCTCATCCCGCTGATCGTGCCGCTGCTACCGACTCCGACGACCACTGCGTCCAGGTCATGTTCCATCTGTTCCCATATCTCCGGGGCCGTGGTCTGCTCGTGGGCCCTGGGATTGTCGGGATTACCGAACTGGTTGATGTAGTAGGCGCCCGTATCGGTGGCGATCTTCCTCGCCAGGTCCTGGTAGTACTCGGGATGTCCCCGGCCCACATCCGAGCGCGTAAGGACGATGTCGGCGCCCATGGCCCGCAGGTTGAAAATCTTCTCCTGGCTCATCTTGTCCGGCAGTACCAGGACCAGCTGGTAACCCTTCTGTGCGGCCACCAGCGCCAGCCCCAGGCCCGTGTTACCCGCGGTCGCCTCTACCAACGTGTCGCCCGGGCTGATGTCGCCGCGAGCCTCCGCCTCTTCTATCATCGAGATACCGATGCGATCCTTGATGGAACCGCCCGGATTCATCAGCTCCAGTTTGAGGAACAGCCGGCAAGGCCCCGTGTCCAGACGGCTGACTTCCAGGAGTGGCGTCCGGCCAACCATTTCAAGAACGTCTTTGTACCGGATCATCGCTTCTCCCGGCGAATGCGGCTTCGATTAGTATAGGCACCCAGGCGAGCGGGTATTCTACGCCAGCGGACACTGACCGGATCAGAAATGCGGGAAAGTATCGACTACACCATAGGCCATTACGTAAACGACGCGGCGGCGATCCTGTCCATTGGGGCGGACTCCCCGCGTCTTGACGCGGAGATCCTGCTGGGTATGGTCCTGCGCCGCCCGCGGAGTTTCCTGCACGCTCATCCGGAAGACGCGCTGGACCCCCTGCAGGCGGCGAAGTTCGAAGCGCTCATCCGTCGCCGTTTTTCCGGAGAGCCCCTTGCGTACATAACTGGCACCCGTGAGTTCTGGTCAATGCCACTGCGCGTCAACCGTCACGTACTGATACCCCGGCCTGAGACGGAGCTGCTGGTAGAAAAGGCACTGGCACGCACGCCCGAAGACGACGGCATCCGCATACTTGACCTGGGTACCGGTAGCGGCGCCGTCGCGTTAGCCATCGCCAGGGAGCGACCAAGGGCAGAGGTCATCGCCGTCGACAACTCGCCGGAAGCCCTGCGCATCGCGAAGCTCAACGCCAGCGTGCTCAAGATCGACAACGTAGAGTTCCTGGAGAGTAACTGGTTCGACGCGGTACGCGGACAGAAATTCCATGTCGTTGTCTCCAATCCCCCTTACGTCATCGCGCGAGACGAGTACCTCATGGCCGGTGACCTGCGATTCGAGCCCCAGGACGCCCTTGCCGGCGGCGACGACGGTCTCGAATGCATCCGCTCGATCATCGACCGTGCCCACAACTACATCGTCCGCCAGGGCTGGATCCTGTTCGAACACGGTGCCGATCAGCAGCGGGCAGTCCGCAGACTGCTCGAGGCTCAACGCTACTACGACATCCGCTGCTTCCAGGATCTGGCGGATCGTGATCGGGTGACGGAATGCCGGTTCGTCGAGTGACTCTCCTCCTATCGAACATCGGGCGGCAGCGAGGCGAGGATCTGAATTCCCTCATCCGCTTCTCACCGCAACAGCGATGACGGCGGCTCCCGTACTGCGTTATGCCCGCCACCTGTCGCTGCCGGAGATCGGCCAATCCGGGCAGGACCGTCTGCGCGGCGCCCGGGTGCTGATCGTGGGACTGGGTGGCCTGGGTTGCCCGGCGGCGATGTATCTGGCCGCCGCCGGTGTGGGCCGTCTGGTGCTGAACGATTTCGACACGGTTGACGTTACCAATCTGCAGCGTCAACTCCTCTACCGGCAGGAGGACGCGGGTCAGGGCAAGGCAGAGGTAGCGGCAGCGCGTCTGAACCAGCTTAACCCGGATGTCGAAATCCGCCCCGTCCCGGCGCGGCTTGATCAGGAGTCACTGGCTGAAACGATCGAAGACTGCGACGTTGTGCTGGACGGCAGCGACAACTTCGGCACCCGCTTCGCGATCAATGAAGCCTGCCTGACCGTCGGCCGGCCACTCGTGTCGGGGGCCGCCATCCGTTTCGAAGGCCAGCTGGCCGTATTCCGCAACGACCTGCCGGACGCGGCTTGCTACCGTTGTCTGTATGACGAAGGCGGCGACGATTTCGAGACCTGTACCGGGGGCGGCATTCTCGGTCCCGTGGTCGGAGTGATCGGGGCTCAGATGGCTGTTGAGGCGATCAAGCTGCTCCTCGGCATCGGTCGGCCGATCGAGAACCGAATACTGATCTACGACGGACTGAACGGCGAGTGGCGTCAGCTCGGCCTCAAGCCGGATCCCGGCTGCCCGGCCTGCGGAGCGCTCAGATCTCGTTGACCAGGTAGGCGTGCAGCAAGTCTTCGATGCGTGCCATGGCCTCGGTCATGACGGCGGGTTCCGGCAGGGTCGTAAGCCGGAAATGGTCCCTGTAGGGCACGTTGAAACTCACGCCAGGCGCGACAAGGACGTGCTTGTGCTCGAGCAGATCCAGCGCGAACCGGTGATCGTCGAAGTCCGGCAGGCGGCTCGTATCGACCTGCGGGAACGCGTACATGGCCCCGGCCGGGGGAGTCAGCTTCAGGAAGCTGCTGGATTCGCAGGCGTCGAGCACCGCCTGGCGAGACTCGTATAACTTGCCTCCGGGAGACACGAGCTCGCCGATGCTCTGGAAACCGCCCAGGGCAGTCTGTACCGCCCACTGACCCGGTACGTTGCTGCACAGCCTTAAGGCGGCCAGCAGTTCCAGCGCCTCCAGGTAACTCTCGGCATTCTCCCGGTTGCCAGAAAACACGACCCAGCCAACCCGATAGCCACACGCTCGATAGACTTTCGACAAGCCGCAGAAAGTGGCGCAGAGGGTGTCCTCCACCAGCATGCCCATCGGGACATGCTCCACTGCGTCATAGGTCATCTGATCGTAGATCTCGTCGCTGAATACGACCAGGTGATGACGCTCAGCGATCCTGGCGAGCGCTTCGAGGGTCCCTCGCGGGTACACGGCACCCGTCGGATTGTTGGGATTGATGATGACGATCGCACGGGTCCGATCCGTGATCAGCGTTTCGACTTCCGCAGGGTCAGGGATCCAGCCGGCCTCGGGGCGGCAGGGATAGTGGACGGGCTTGCCGTCATTGAGGACCGTTGCCGCAGTCCACAGAGGATAGTCGGGACTCGGCAGTAGTACTTCATCGCCCGGATCCAGCAGAGCCCTCAGCGTGAGATCGATCAACTCGCTGACGCCGTTGCCGATGAAGACTTCCTCCGCGGTGACGTTGCGTATGCCACGGTTCTGCTGTTGCATCACCACGGCCTCTCGAGCCGGGAAAATGCCCTTCTGATGGCAATAAGGTTCGGCCGACCCCAAGTTTTCGATCATGGCGAGTCGCATGGTCTCGGGGGTCCGGTATCCGAACAAACCGGGGTTGCCGATATTCAGAGAGATAATCTCGTACCCCATACGCTCGAGTTCGAGCGCCCGATGAGCGAGCTTGCCCCTGATCTCGTAGCGGACGTCGGCCAGCCGTCGGCTGCCGCTGATGGTGTATTGGGTCATGGGAGCGCCTCCATGTATCCCTAATAGACACTTCGGCATCGCAATGCAATAAGCCCAGGGTGGCCGACAGCCCGACTCCGCCGTCCGGCGACCTCAGGCGGCATCCCGGGAGTAGCCAAGTATCGGCCCAAGCCAGCGCTCCGCCTCGGCGACTGGCAGGCCACACCGGCGGGCGTAATCCTCGACCTGATCCCGGCCGATCTTGCCAACCGAGAAATAGCGGGCGTCAGGGTGAGAAAAATAGAATCCGCTCACCGACGCCGCTGGCCACATGGCGCAGCTTTCAGTCAGCTTCATCCCGATCGCCCCTTCCACATTGAGCAACTGCCAAAGTGTGCGCTTCTGCAGATGATCAGGGCAGGCAGGGTAGCCGGGGGCCGGACGGATCCCACGATAGGATTCGCGTATCAAGGCTTCGTTATCCAGTTTCTCGTCCGATGCATAAGCCCAGAATTCCCTGCGAACGCGCTCATGCATGCGCTCGGCGAACGCCTCGGCGAGTCGGTCGGCAAGCGCCTTCAGGACGATCGCATGATAGACATCGTGCTCCGCTTCGAGACGCTCCACATGCTTCTCGATGCCGAGACCTGACGTAACCGCGAACGCGCCAATCCAGTCGGCCCTGCCGCTGCCGGCCGGAGCGATGAAATCGGCCAGGCACAGACTGGGCCGGTTGCCTGCCTTGGTCCTCTGCTCACGCAGGAAGTGCAGGCGGGTCCGCTCACGCGTCCGGCTCTCATCGGTATAGATCACCACGTCGTCCCCGTCCGCCGCCGCAGGGAACAGCCCCGTCACCGCCCGGGCCTGCAGCCAGCGCTCGCGCAGGATCGTATCCAGCATCGACCGGGCATCGGCGAACAGCTGGGTCGCGGCCTCGCCTTTCTCCGCGTCCTCCAGTATGTCGGGAAACCGGCCGGAGAATTCCCAGGCGTTGAAGAACGGCATCCAGTCGATGTAGTCGACCAGTTCGTCGAGCGGGTAGTCATCAAAGATCTGCACGACGGCCGTGGGCGGCTCGGGAGGCCGGTAGTCGGCCCATTGGCCGCGAAATCGATTTTCCCTGGCGGCGGCTAGCGCTACGGCCGGACCCTTGACGCTCGGTCGCTTGTGCAGCTCCCGCTTGTGAGCATGGAGACGCTTCACCTCGGTGACGAAGGATGCACCGTCTTCCTCGCTGATCAGCTTCTGCACCACGCCCACCGAGCGGGAGGCGTCTTTTACGTAGACAACCGGTCCATTGTAGGCGGGATCGATCTTCACCGCGGTGTGCGCAGGCGACGTCGTCGCGCCGCCGATGAGCAAGGGCAATTCGAAACCCTGCCTTTGCATCTCTTCCCCGACCCGCACCATCTCGTCGAGAGACGGCGTTATCAGACCGGACAGGCCGATGACGTCCACACCCTCGCTGCGGGCGGTCTCCAGAATCCTTTCGGAGGGCACCATAACGCCGAGATCGATGACCTCGAAGTTGTTGCACTGGAGGACCACGCCGACAATGTTCTTGCCTATGTCGTGGACATCGCCTTTCACCGTGGCCAGCAGGATCTTGCCCTTGGAGATGGGCTTGTCCCCACGCTCGGCCTCGATGAACGGCACCAGATGGGCAACCGCCTTCTTCATCACCCGTGCCGACTTCACTACCTGAGGCAGGAACATCTTGCCCTCACCGAAGAGGTCGCCAACGACATTCATACCGTCCATCAGCGGACCTTCGATGACGTCGAGCGGACGCCGGGCACGCTGGCGCGCCTCTTCTGTATCCTCGACGATGTACTCGTCAAGGCCCTTCACCAGGGCGTGCGTCAACCGTTTTTCAACGGCCAGCTCCCGCCAGGACAGGTCCTCTCCACGACGACTCTGGCCCGCCTGGCCAGCGAACTCCGCGGCGACCTCCAACAGCCGGTCGGTCGCGTCCGGTCGGCGCGCAAGGATCACGTCTTCCACGGCATCCCGGAGCTTCGGCGGGATGTCCTCGTAGATCGCGAGCTGGCCGGCGTTGACGATGCCCATATCCATGCCGGCCCGTATCGCGTGGAACAGGAATGCCGAGTGCATCGCCTCGCGCACGGCATTGTTGCCGCGAAACGAGAACGAGACGTTGCTGACGCCACCGCTGATCAGACAATGAGGCAATCTCTCCTTGATCTGGCGGGTCGCCTCGATGAAGTCGATGGCGTAACGATCGTGCTCCTCGATACCGGTCGCGACAGCAAAGATGTTTGGATCGAAGATGATGTCCTCGGGCGGGAACCCCAGCTTATCCACCAGGATGCGGTGGGCCCGATCACAGATCTCGATCCGCCGCTGGAGCGTCTCAGCCTGCCCCTGCTCATCGAAGGCCATCACGATGACTGCCGCACCGTAGCGGCGAATCAGCCTGGCCTGCTCCACAAATGGCTGCTCACCCTCTTTCAGGCTGATGGAGTTGACGACCGGCTTCCCCTGAACGCACTTCAGGCCGGTCTCCAGCACCTCCCAGCGCGAGGAGTCCAGCATGACCGGCACCCGCGCGATATCGGGCTCGCCGGCCAGCAGATCGAGGAATCGCTGCATGGCGGCCTCGGAGTCCAGCATGCCCTCATCCATGTTGATGTCGACGATCTGTGCGCCACTCATGACCTGCTGTCGCGCCACGTCCAGCGCCGTCGAGTAATCGTCCGCCTCGATCAGCTTGCGGAATCGCGCGGAGCCGGTGACGTTGGTCCGCTCACCGACGTTAACGAACAGGTCGGCCGCCGCGATGTTCAGCGGTTCGAGGCCGGCCAGCCGGCATTCTCGTGCTACGTCCGGCACCGACCGTGGAGGGAGGCCACGAACTGCCTCTGCCATCTGCCGTATGTGTTCCGGCGTGGTCCCGCAGCAGCCGCCCACGAGATTGACGAACCCGGCAGTCGCGAACTCGCACAGCAAGCCGGCCATTGTCGCGGCATCCTGCTCGTACTCGCCGAATGCATTTGGCAGACCGGCATTCGGATGAGAGCTGACGAACGTGTCCGCGACGCGTGACAGCTCGGCCGCGAACGGGCGCAGCTGTTCTGCGCCCAGGGCACAGTTGAGCCCGACGATCATCGGCGACGCGTGGCGGATAGAGTTCCAGAATGCCTCGGTGGTCTGTCCTGACAGTGTCCGTCCAGAGGCGTCAGTGATGGTCCCCGAGACCATCACCGGCACATCGATCCCGAGCTCGTCCAGAACGCCGGAGATCGCAAACAAGGCCGCCTTGGCATTGAGCGTGTCGAAGACAGTCTCGACCATCAACAGATCGGATCCGCCCTCGATCAGACCGCGGGCAGCGTCTTCGTAGGCGTCCGCGAGCTCGTCGAAGCGGATATTGCGGTTGGCGGGATCTGACACATCGGGAGAGATGGACGCGGTACGGCTGGTCGGGCCCAGAACACCGGCGACGAATCGCGGAACGCCGGTTTCAGCGGCTACCGCATCGGCCGCGCGCCGGGCGAGGACGGCCGCTTCGCGATTCAACTCCCGGACGACTTCCTGCAGCCCGTAGTCCGACTGACTGGGGGCAGTCGCGTTGAACGTATTGGTCTCGATGATGTCGGCACCGGCCAGCAGGTACTGGCGATGGATGTCCTCGATGACGGCGGGCCGGGTGAGACACAGCAGATCATGGTTGCCTGCCAGGTCCTGATGCCAGTCCGAGAACCGCTGGCCTCTGAAGTCCGCCTCGCTGAGCTCAAGGGCCTGGATCATCGTGCCCATGGCTCCATCCAGAACGAGAATCCGCTCCGCGAGCATTGATTGCAGCTGTTGCCTAACGCTTCGTGCCATTTCGGGACTCCGGTATCAGGCTGACCTGGCAATGGTGTCGGGGCGCAGGCCGAGCGTATGGCATATGGCGTAGCTGAGTTCGGACCGATTCAGGGTGTAGAAATGGAAGTCCTCTACCCCATGCCGTCTGAGAAACTGCACCTGCTCGATGGCCACGCTGGCGGCGATCAGGCGCCGCGTATCTGCGTCGTCATCCAGCCCCTCGAACCTGTCCTGCAACCAGCCGGGTACGCTGGCTCCGCAGAGCCTGGCGAATTTCAGCAGCTGCGGGAACCGGGTGATCGGCAGGATGCCGGGGACGATCGGCACTTCGATGCCGGCTGCGACGCACAGGTCACGGAAACGCAGATAGCGCTCGTTGTCGAAGAAGAACTGAGTGATCGCGCGGCTGGCACCCGCGTCGATCTTGCGTTTCAGGTTCTCCAGATCGGACAGCGGCGAGGTCGCCTCGGGATGCACTTCGGGGTAGGCGGCGACAGTGATCTCGAAGTCGGCGACACTCTTCAAGCCGGAGACGAGATCACTGGCATAGGCGAATCCGCCTGGGTGAGGCTCGTAGCGCTCGCTGCCGGCAGGCGGATCACCGCGCAACGCGACGATATGCTTAATGCCCATGTCGGCATATTCGCGGGCAATCCCCAGGATCTCATCCTTGCTCGCTCCGACACAGGTAAGGTGGGGCGCGCAGACAAGCTGCGTCTCCGCGACGACGCGCTCCACGACTCTATGGGTGCGCTCCCGCGTCGACCCGTCCGCGCCATAAGTCACCGACACGAAGGCCGGTTCCAGCGGTGCCAGCCGCCGCACCGACTCGTACAGTCGCTGCTCCATCGCTTCATTGGAAGGTGGAAAGAATTCGAACGAAACGCTCGGTGGTATGTGCATCTTCTGTCTCGCTAGGCCGCAGCCTCTCCGTCCTCGTCCAGTCGTCTGGCCACGGTGAGTACGACGGGGAACGGCTGGCCCGGGAATCGTCGGCTCTTGATACCGCGCAACCCGGCCTCCTGGAACCACTCGGCGATACGCTGCTCGTCTATGGCCGCCAGATCGTCGGCCTCAGTCTCCCAAAGGTCATAGGTCGTGTCGGTGACGAATTCCAGCAAGAGCAGTCGACCACCCGGTCGCAGAACCCTGGCCGCCTCGCGAAGGACCTCTCCGGGTTGCTCCGCCTGGAACAGGACCTGGTCGATCGTCACCGTGTCGAAACTCTGATCGGGAAAGCGCATCTGATACATATTGCCGTGACGGACACTGAGATGATCCAGCCCCGCCGTGTGCAGGTTCGATCGGGCCAGCATCAGCATGGCGCGAGATATGTCGATACCGACCGCCCGCTCCGCTTTCTGTCCGAGCAGTCGCAGCATGCGCCCGCCGCCGGTGCCGATATCCAGCAACTCTCCGATCGGATCGCCACCGAGATATCTCAGGACCTGCACATCCACGCCGGCCTCGTCGTCCAGTCTCGCCACGCCGTGGTCCAGACCGTTGGCTTCGACCAGTTCGCGAGCGGCTTCTGCCCGCCGGTCGAGCACGGACTCCAGGCGACGCCGGTCAAGTTCAAATTGCGGGTCGGTTGCGGGCATCGTGGTGAGCAAGGTACGCGCGAGTTCGGCACCCGGCCCGCGATGCGCCACGCGATAGTAGACCCAGTGCTGTTCCCGATGACGGACGAGCAGACCCGCGTTGCAAAGGAGCTTCAGGTGACGAGACACCCGCGGCTGGCTCTGGCCGACGATCTCCTGAATCTCGCTGACCGTGAACTCACCCCGCGCGCAGATACAAAGCAACCGGAGCCGGGTCGGCTCGGCGACCGCTTTCAATCCGGCCAGCAGGGAATCAAACGCGCCCATGGCATCGGGGCCTCAAGCAGGGATCAGAAATATAAATATATCTTTATATGTCCTAACTGTCTATGAAATAGACATAATCCGGCGGCAAGGACGGCACAATGACCGACTTGCCGGATTCGGGTGGGTCAGTGGAGGATGCCGTATCCCGCGTCCGCAGGCATTCCCACGAACAGACCAGCCGTGTCCACAGGGTCGAACCGATAGAGGCGATTACAGAACTCACAGCGCACGTCCACCCGTCCCTGCTCGGCGATCAGTTCGTCGAGTTCATCCCGACCGAGCATTTTCAGGGTGGTCTCGACCCTGCTCTGACTGCACGAACAGCGGAACACGACAGGGGTCGGATCGAACATCCGCAGATCATCCTCGCTGAACAGCCGGCGCAGGATGTCCTCGTCCTGAAGATCCGCGAGTTCGTCGCCACTCAGCGTATCCGCCAGTGCCTGGACATGGTCCCATGCCAGCTCCGCCTGGTCCCCCCAGGCTTCTGGCAGGCGCTGCAGCAACATGCCTGACGCAGCCTGTCTTCCGCTCTCGAGCCATAGCCGGGTGGGCACCTGCACAGACTGATCGAAATAAGTCTCGAGCGACTCTGCGAGGCTGTTCCCGGTGATGGGTACGATGCCCTGATAGCGCTCGCCATCCTTACCGGTGTCGACGCCGATCGACAGCCGGCCCGATCCGGCCAGAGTCTCCAGCCCTGCGTCTGCGACCTCTCCCCGCCACTTGGCCAGGCCGCGCACCTGCTGGTTGCTACTGCACTGAGCGACCAGAAGATACATAGGCCCATCGCCTGCAAGCTGCAGGGTCAGCAAGCCGTCGAACTTAAGCGTCGATGCGAGCAGTACGCTGGCGGCCAGCGCTTCACCCAGGAGCACGCGTATGGGTGGCGGATAATCGCCATTGTCGAGCACCTGCCGCCACGCCTGGTCCAGGTGTACGAGTTCGCCCCGAACCGGCATATGTTCGAACAGAAACTTTCGCAATCGGTCAGCGTCGTGCATCCCCGTCCTCAGCCGTCCAGCGACCGGCGTAACAGGTCATTGACCTGAGCCGGGTTAGCCTGTCCGCGAGTCGCCTTCATAACCTGCCCGACAAAGAAACCGAGCAACTTGACCTTGCCCGCGCGGTACTGCTCCAGCTGCTGGGGATTGTCGGCCAGCACCTGGTCGATCACCGACTGTATGGCCGAGCTGTCCGTGATCTGCCGCAAACCCTTGCCGTCGATGATCTCGTCCGCGCTACCTTCACCTGCCCACATCGACTCGAAGACCTCTTTGGCGATCTTGCCGGAGATGGTTTCGTCCGCGATCCTGGAGAGCAGGCCCCGCAGCGCATCGGGACCCACGGGACTGTTCTCGATCTCGATCCCCGCCTTGTTGAGGGCGCCTGCGAGCTCACCCATGACCCAGTTTGCCGCAAGCTTCGCATCAGCGCCGCCTGAGGCCACGGTCTCGAAATAGTCCGCCGTGCTGCGTGCAGTGGTTAGCACACCCGCGTCATAGTCGGACAATCCGTAAGACTCGACGAACCTGTCGCGCTTCTCCCACGGCAGCTCGGGCAGATCGGCCCGAATGGACTCCACCGTCTGCTCCTCTATCTTCAACGGCAGCAGATCAGGGTCCGGGAAGTACCGATAGTCGTTGGCCTCTTCCTTGCTCCGCATCGGGCGAGTCTCGTCCTTTCCGGAGTCATAGAGCCGGGTCTCCTGCACTACGCTGCCTCCGGATTCGATGATATCGATCTGGCGCTCTGCCTCGTAGTTGATCGCGCGCTCGATGAAACGGAACGAATTCAGGTTCTTGATTTCCGCCCTGGTACCGAATTCATGCCGGCCCATGGGGCGCACCGAGATATTGGCATCGCAGCGCAGGGATCCCTCCTGCATATTGCCGTCGCAGATGTCCAGGTACCGCACCAGTTGGTGAATCAGCTTCATATAGGCGACCGCTTCCTTCGCCGAGCGCATATCGGGTTCGGACACGATCTCGAGCAACGGTGTGCCGGCCCTGTTGAGGTCAATACCGGTCAGACCGTGGAAATCCTCATGCAGGGACTTACCCGCATCCTCTTCGAGGTGCGCACGAGTGATCCCCACCCGCTTGCGGGAACCGTCGTCGAGTACTACGTCGACCCAGCCATCGTGCACCACGGGCAACTCGTACTGGCTGATCTGGTATCCCTTTGGCAGATCCGGGTAGAAATAATTCTTACGGGCGAAAATCGACCGCGGAGCGATCGAGGAGTGACTGGCCAGACCAAAGCGCACCGCCATCCTCACGGCATCGCCATTGAGCACCGGCAGCACTCCCGGATATCCAAGATCGACCAGACAGGCCTGGGTGTTCGGCTCCGCACCGAATTGTGTGGATGCCGCGGAGAAAATCTTGCTGGCCGTCTTTAGCTGGGCATGGATCTCCAGCCCGATGACGACTTCCCATTCCATTCCAGTCTCCTCGCTCTCTTTCATCCGGATTCAGGCGAAAATCCGTCCGGCACCCGATGATGCCAGTCGGTCTCCCTCTGATACATGTACGCTGCGTTCAGGAGCCGTCCCTCGTCGAAGTGATTGCCGATGATCTGCAGCCCGACCGGCAATCCGCCGACGAAACCGCACGGTACGGACATCCCCGGCAGACCGGCGAGATTGACGCCGATCGTATAAATGTCATTGAGGTACATGGTGACCGGATCGTCGACCTTCGCACCGATATCGAAAGCAGGCGTGGGCGTCGTCGGTCCGACGATGAGATCGACATCCTGGAACACGCGCTGGAAGTCCCCGGCGATCAGCTGCCTTACGCGCTGAGCCTTGAGGTAATAGGCATCGTAGTAACCCGCGGAAAGGACGTAGGTGCCGGTCATTATTCGGCGTTTTACCTCGGCCCCGAATCCCTCTCCGCGACTCCTCTTGTACAGATCAGTCAGGTCCCTGGGGTCTTCTGCCCGGTATCCGAAACGAATGCCATCGAATCGCGACAGGTTGGAAGAGCACTCCGCCGGCGCGACCACGTAGTAAGTCGGCACGGAGAGTCCGAGGTTTGGCAGGCTGACTTCCTCGACAGAAGCACCCAGGCCGCGGAACACTTTCAGCGCCTGCTCCAGGACGGCCGCGTTGCCCGGGTCCAGCCCGTCATCGAGGAACTCTTTTGCCAGACCGATGCGCACACCGCTCAGGGACTGCCCCAGGGCCTCCAGGTAGTCGGGAACCGGCACCTCGGCACTGGTCGAATCTCTCGGGTCGTGACCGGCCATCGCGCCGAGGAGCATGGCGGCATCCTCCGCGCTCGCGGTAATCGTGCCGGCCTGATCCAGGCTGGATGCGAACGCGATCATTCCGTAACGCGACACCCGGCCGTAGGTCGGTTTCAGTCCGGTCGTGTTGGTGAGCGCCGCCGGCTGACGGATCGAGCCGCCGGTGTCGGTCCCGGTAGCCGCCGGCGCCATGCGGGCCGCCACTGCCGCCGCCGAGCCTCCGGACGATCCTCCCGGCACTTTGTTCAGATCCCAGGGATTCCTGACCGGCCCGTACCAGCTGGTCTCGTTCGACGATCCCATCGCGAACTCGTCCATGTTGGTCTTACCGAGCATCACTACGCCAGCGGCCTTCAATCGTCCGACCACGGTCGCATCGTAGGGCGAGACGAAGTTGTCGAGCATCCGCGATCCACAGCTGGTTTTGACACCACGGGTACAGAAAATGTCCTTGTGAGCGATGGGCAGGCCGGTCAGCGGACCTGCCTGCCCATCGGCGCGGGCACTGTCTGCCGAGCGCGCCGCCTCCAGCGCCTGGTCTCTGGTCACGGTCACGAAGGCATTCAGCGTGGCGTCCAGCGTCTCGATCCGATCCAGGAAGTGACCGACGAGTTCTTCGCTGCTGAAATCACCGTCGCGGAGCGCAGCCGCGAGTTCTGCGAGTGTTCGGGTATGCATTTTCGAGTCCTGGCGCACGGCCTGCCCCGGTTCCCGCGGGGCGTCGCCGGCTGTGAGGCAGTTAGCGGTTTAGCCCGGAGGCCTGCTCATTCGATGACCTTCGGGACCAGGTACAGTCCCGATTCGAGCTGCGACGCATTTGCCTGGAATACATCGCGTTCGTCGATCTCGGTGACCCGGTCATCACGCAGCGGTTGCACCATGTTCAGCGGGTGAGCCATCGGCTCCACGTGGTCTGTCTGTGCCGCGTTCAGTTGATCAACGAGATCGATAATTCCGGAGAGATTCTCTACGAATGCCGGAATTTCTTCCTCGGTGATCTCCAGCCGGGCAAGATTAGCGATGTTTTCTACCTGGCGTCTGGTCAGCGCCATTGGCTGTCTCCTGGGTATTCACGTCGACCGGGGCAAGCGCTTTATAATACAACGCTGCTTGCCCGCAGTCGCCCCCGTTGATAGATTACGCGGCTTGTTCCCTCCGTCCTCAAAATGCGCCCGGTCCTGACATGTTCAAAAGCCTTCGCGGTTATTTCTCTAACGATCTGTCCATCGATCTGGGCACCGCCAACACACTGATATATCTGCGCGGAAAAGGCATCGTTCTGAACGAGCCCTCGGTGGTCGCTATCCGGGAAGAGACGGCGCGCGGAGGCCGCGCGGTGCAGGCGGTGGGCGCGGAAGCCAAGAACATGCTGGGTCGCACACCCGGCAACATCACCGCCATACGACCGCTGAAGGACGGCGTCATCGCCGACTTCACCGTGACAGAGAAGATGCTTCAGCACTTCATCAAGAAAGTTCATGGCAGCCGTTATTTCCGGCCGAGCCCGCGGGTCCTGGTATGCGTGCCCTACGGATCCACCCAGGTCGAGCGGCGCGCGATCCGGGAGTCCGCCGAGGGCGCTGGCGCCCGCAAGGTCTACCTGATTGAAGAGCCCATGGCGGCGGCTATCGGCGCCGGGATGCCGGTCCACGAGGCCCGCGGATCGATGGTGCTGGATATTGGCGGCGGAACCTCCGAAGTAGCCGTCATCTCTCTCAACGGAATCGTCTATGCTGCCTCGGTGCGTATCGGCGGAGACAGGTTCGACGAGGCCGTCATCAGCTATGTCCGCCGGAATTACGGCATCCTGATAGGTGAGGCCACTTCCGAGCGCATCAAGCACGAGATCGGCTCGGCCTATCCGGGCGAGGAAGTCCGAGAGATTTCGGTGAAGGGCCGCAATCTCTCGGAGGGCGTTCCGAGGAGCTTCACTCTCAACAGCAATGAGATCCTCGAGTCGCTGCAGGAGCCACTGCAGGGGATCGTGGGTGCGGTCAAGGCAGCCCTGGAGCAGACACCGCCAGAACTCGGCGCCGACGTGGCGGAGCGCGGCATCGTGCTGACCGGGGGTGGCGCCATGCTGCGCGACCTGGACAAGTTGCTGATGGAAGAGACGGGTCTGCCAGTCGTCATCGCGGACGATCCGCTGACCTGCGTTGCCCGTGGCGGGGGCAAGGTGCTGGAACTCATGGACAAGCACGGCCCCGCCCTTTTCGGCATGGAGTGACCGGGGCTGGCGCCCGGCTCCCCCACGCGCCAGAATAAACGCGAGTCGCCAGCCAACGGCAAATGCCCAGGACTTGAGCTCGCTGCAGCACACCGAACACAAACCCATGTTCACGCGTGGCCCCTCGTTGGGGATGCGCATGTTCCTGCTGGGTATCGTCTCCATCCTCCTGATGTTCCTCGATCACCGCGAGAACCATCTCGAATCGGTGCGGCATGGACTATCAGTGGTGGTCTACCCGATCCGGCTGGCCGTCGATGCCCCGTCACGCGCGCTGAGCTGGGGAGCAGAGTCCCTCAGTTCCCGCAGCCGACTGCTGGAAGAGAATCGACGCCTGCGGGAAGAGCGACTGCAGTTCCTGGCCCGTCTGCAGCGCATGGAGGCCCTGCAAGCGGAAAACGGCAGGCTGCGTGCATTGCTCGATTCAGCGCCGAGGCTGGCCGATCGGGTACTCGTCGCGAATATCCTGTCGGTTGACCTGGATCCGTTCCAGCACCGCTTTGTCATCGATAAAGGGGGCTCTGATGACGTCTATGTCGGTCAGGCCATGCTTGACGCCGGGGGCATTGTGGGTCAGGTGACGAGAGTCGAGCCATTCACCTCGGAGGCGATTCTCATCAGCGATCCGGGTCATGCGACGCCGGTGGAAGTCAATCGGAACGGTCTGCGGTCGATCGCAGTCGGCGTCGGCGACAGCTCCAGAGTCAATCTGCCCTTCCTGCCAAACAACGCGGACATCGAGGTCGGCGACCTGTTGGTGTCGTCCGGCCTGGGGGGCGCCTTCCCGTCCGGCTATCCGGTCGCCCGGGTCGTGGAAGTAGAACGCATTCCGGGAGAACCCTTCGCCAACATCACCGCCCAGCCCACAGGCGCCCTGAACCGCGAGCGCGAGGTCCTGCTCGTCTGGAACCAGCCGGCCGTCCAGCAGTCTGACCCGGCTGGGGAACTGACGGAGCCCGGCGCCGAACCGCCAGCCGCAGAGCCGCAGGTGACCGGGTCCGCTGACGGCGGAAGCCAATGAGGGGTCATACGAAAATCTGGCCGGTCCTGCTGGCGCTGCTCGTGGCGCTGTCCCTGGAGGTGGCCCCGCTACCGGCATCCGTCGACATCCTGCGACCTCCGTGGATGGCGTTGACGCTCATCTTCTGGTCGATGCGTCAACCGGGACGTTTCGGCGTTGGAGTCGCCTGGACCATGGGGCTTGTGCTCGATGTGCTGACCGGCAGCGTGCTTGGACAGCACGCCCTCATGCTGGCGCTGTCTACCTATCTGACCATCACGTTCTACCAGCGACTGCGGGTCTTCCCGATCTGGCAGCAGACACTGGCCGTCACCGGAATCATCAGCCTGTATACCCTGATCGGGTTCTGGATCGATGGCATGACCAGCGATCTGGACGGCGGCGTGCTTCGCCTGATGCCGATCGTCTCCGTCTTGATTGTCTGGCCTCCCCTGTACTGGATTTCGGACCGGCTGATCACGCCTTTGATGAGGGATTGACAGGTGTTCCTGGCACCTTCCCGTTTAAAGGACCACTGGCGGGAGCAGCGCCTCTTCCTGGCCCGGTCGATCGCCGGTGCAATGCTGATGATCTTCCTCACAAGCGCCGTCGTTCTGCGCCTGATCAACCTCCAGGTGGTCCACTACGAGCACTTCAGTGACCTGTCACAGGGCAACCGGGTCCGAATCGAAGCACTACCGCCGACAAGAGGACTGATCCGCGATAGCAAAGGCGTCCTGCTGGCCGAGAATCTGCCCTCGTATCAGCTGGAGATGATCCCCGAGCAGGTAGCGGACGTTGATGAGACCCTTGAGAAACTGACGGCCATGAACCTGGTACGGGAGCAAGACCGCGAACGGATAGATCAGGATCTGAGAAGGCACCCCCGGTTCAGGCCCACAGCCCTGCGATATCAGATGACGGATGAAGAGGTCGCCAGATTCGCAGTGGCGCGGCAGCGTTTCCCGGGGGTCGACGTCCAGGCCGGACTGATCCGCAACTACCCTTATGGCCCGGTTGCGGTCCATGCTCTCGGCTACGTAGGCGCGGTCAGTCAGACGGATCTGGAGCGGCTGGACGCGGCAGACTACGCCGGCACTACCCATACCGGGAAGGTAGGCGTGGAGCGTGCGGAGGAAGCAACGCTGCACGGCAGCGTTGGTCATCGGCAGGTACTGGTCAATGCAGAAGGCCGGATCCTGCAGGAGATCGAGCGATCACCCCCGGACCCGGGGCGCGATGTCACCTTGACCCTTGACCTGCAGCTGCAGCTCGCGTCTGAGTCGGCCCTCGGCGACCGGCGGGGTGCGATAGTGGCTCTCGATCCCGCGAACGGCCACGTACTGTCGCTGGTCAGTCAGCCGGGCTATGACCCCAACCTGTTCAGCATCGGAATCTCGACCAGCGATTACACAGCTCTGCGGGACGATCCGGATGTCCCCCTGTTCAATCGCGCGCTGCGCGGCGTTTATCCACCCGGCTCAACGATCAAGCCGGTCGTCGGGCTCGCGGGGTTGCACTACGGCGCGGTCTCTCCCTGGCAAAGGGTGTATTGCCTCGGTTATTACACGCTTCCGGGACACAGTCACCGCTACAGGGACTGGAAGAAGGAGGGCCACGGGCCGGTCGATCTGAATGGGGCGATCGCGCAATCCTGTGACGTCTACTTCTACGATCTCGCGGTCAAGCTGGGTATCGACAACCTGCAGAGTTTCCTGGGTGCTTTCGGTTTCGGAGCCCGGACCGGGATCGACATTCCGTCTGAGAAAGCGGGTACGTTGCCATCTAGAGAGTGGAAGAGAGCCCGCTTCGCCCGCCGTGAGGATCAGACCTGGTATCCGGGCGAGACCGTCATCACCGGCATCGGCCAGGGCTATCTGGAGGTCACCCCGCTGCAGCTGGCCCAGATGACCGCGACTATCGCGGCCCGCGGCGCGCGGTTCCGGCCGATGATTGTGGCCGCGAGGGTCGACCGGGCGACTGGAGAGGCGGAGACGCTGGCACCCGAGGCAATCCCGCCCATCGAGGTGACCGATGACTCGTACTGGGATCAGGTTTTTCAGGACATGACCGACGTCGTTCACGGTGAGCGCGGAACGGCCCGCCGTATAGGGCTGGACGCCCCCTATCGCATCGCCGGCAAGACCGGAACGGCCCAGGTGTTCACGATAGCCCAGGGCGAGGAGTACGAAGAGGATGAAGTGGATGAGCGACTCCGTCATCACGCACTGTTCATCGCCTTCGCTCCTGCGGAAGCCCCGCGTATTGCCGTCGCCGTCATCGTTGAGAACGGCGGTAGCGGCAGCGGCGCAGCGGCGCCGGTAGCGCGCCTGGTGCTCGACAATTACCTGCTGAGGTCGGACCAGTGATGCTTGACGAGCCGCTGGACAGGCCGAAACCGATTTCGGTGGCCCAGCGCTTGCTCGCCGGGCTGCACCTGGACGGCCCGTTGCTGATGGCTCTGCTCACCGTCTGCGGTCTAGGACTCTTCGTCCTTTACAGCGCCGGTGGCCAGAACACCGACCTTATCGTCCGCCAGGGAGTCAGGATCGCGGTCGCATCGGTCACCATGCTGGTCATCGCCCAGATTCACCCGAAATTTCTGCGGCTTTGGGCCCCCTGGCTCTTCCTCGGCGGCATCATACTTCTGGTGCTGGTGCTTGTGATGGGAGAGACCGGCAAGGGCGCGCAGAGATGGCTCGATGTCGGAATCGTGCGCTTCCAGCCATCGGAGATCATGAAGCTGGCGGTTCCGATGATGGCGGCATGGTACTTACATGAGCGCCCATTACCGCCCACCTTGCGCGAGACGCTGACCGTCCTCCTGCTCCTGTCCATGATGCCGGCCGCTTTGATTGCGCGGCAGCCGGACCTTGGCACCGCCCTGCTGATCGCGGCGTCGGGCGTACTCGTCATACTCCTGGCCGGCATGTCCATGCGCCTGATCCTGGCATTCGGAGCGCTGGCTCTCGCGGCGGCGCCGCTTCTGTGGATGAATATGCATGCCTACCAGCGCCAGCGTGTGCTGACATTCCTGAATCCGGAGAGCGACCCCCTCGGCTCCGGCTACCACATCATCCAGTCGAAGATCGCCATCGGCTCAGGCGGCGTTTTCGGCAAGGGCTGGCTCAACGGGACGCAGGCTCAACTTGAATTCCTCCCGGAGCGCGCGACGGACTTCATCTTCGCGGTGCTCGGCGAGGAGTTCGGCCTGCTCGGCGTCGTGACGCTCCTCGTCCTCTACCTGCTTATCATTGTGAGAGGCCTCTACATTGCGAGTCAGGCGCAGGATACTTTTGGCCGCCTGCTGAGCGGCAGTATCAGTCTGACCTTCTTTGTCTACGTCTTCGTGAACACCGGGATGGTGACCGGTCTGTTGCCAGTGGTAGGGGTCCCCCTGCCGCTGGTGAGCTATGGCGGAACGTCCATGGTGACCCTCATGGCAGGCTTCGGTATGCTGATGTCCGTCCACACTCACCGAAAACTCATACCACAGTGACCAAATCATTCCGCTTGCTTGCGGCGTTCTCCCTCATGTCGGTGCTGGCCACGCCTCTGCATGCCACCGGGCTTGACCTGTCAAGGGACGACGTCAGCGAATTCGTGGCGCGCATGGAGACCAGCCACGGCATACCGGCAGATGAGACCCGGCGGCTGCTTGGCCAGGCCGAGATCCAGCCGCGCATTATCGAGGCCATGAGCCGGCCGGCCGAAAAGGTCAAACCCTGGCACGAGTATCGGCAGATCTTCATCACCGACAAGCGCATCCGGGCCGGCGTGGACTTCTGGTCCGAGCGCGAATCCGACCTCGAGAAGATCGCTGCAGAGACCGGCGTCCCCGCCCACATCATTGTCGGCATCCTCGGAGTAGAGACCTTCTACGGACGCATCACTGGCAAGTACCGGGTCATCGACTCCCTCGTGACGCTGGCTTTCGAGTATCCGCCGAGATCGAAGTTCTTCACCTCCGAACTCGAGCAGTTTCTGCTGCTCGCACAAGAGCAGGACCTCGATGTTCTCGATGCGACCGGCTCGTATGCCGGTGCCATGGGCGGTCCCCAGTTCATATCGAGCAGCTACCGGGCCTACGCGGTCGACGCCAGCGGTGACGGTCAGGTCAACCTGTGGACGGACTGGACAGACATCATCGGCAGCGTCGCCAACTACTTCGCCGAGCACGGCTGGCAGCCGGGCGGACCTGTTGCTGACCGGATCGACGCCGCGCCTCCGGAAGCCGTCCTCAGCAAAGGTCTCGCGCTGGACAAGACGACGGCGGAACTGCGCCAATCGGGACTTCGGCCTCAAGGGGATGACGACGATAAGGTCATGGTTTTCTCGCTTGAGGCCACGACCGGACCGGAGTACTGGATCGGCTATCGCAACTTCTATGTGATCACGCGGTACAATCGCAGTTCCATGTACGCCATGGCGGTCTATGAACTCGGACAGGAGGTCCGTTCACTCCGGGAGACGTCGGCGGATGGGTCCTAGATACCGCAGGGCCACGGTTTTTGCGCTGGTCTCGCTGATCGCGGCCTGCGCCGGCCCCGACGTCGACCGCGCGCCCACCCGTCCTCCGGACGTGTCTGCCGTGCCGGATGCAGTCCCCAGGGCCGAGCCCCGCAGCGCGAGCGGCAACCCGCCGTTCTATGAAGTCAACGGCCGCCGCTACCATGTCATGAACTCCTCCCGCGGGTACCGCAAACGGGGCGTAGCGTCTTGGTATGGACAGAAGTTCCACGGGCGCAGGACCTCCAGCGGTGAGACCTACGACATGTACTCGATGACGGCGGCCCACAAGACGCTGCCGCTGCCGGCCTACGCCCGGGTCACGAACCTCGCCAACGGGCAGAGCGTGGTAGTCAAGATCAACGATCGCGGGCCGTTTATCGACAATCGCCTCATCGACCTGTCCTATGCCGCCGCTAACCGCCTGGACATGATCCGTGCCGGCACCGCAATGGTGGAGGTTGAAGTGCTTGACCCTGCGGCTCCAGCGCTCCCAGCCACGACCACGGAGGTGACTCCGCGGACCGCTGACGGGTCGATGTACATCCAGGCTGGCGCCTTCAGATCGAAGGAGAATGCGGAGTCCCTGGCGCGCCGCGTCCGGGCTCAGGCCAGCGGAGACACGCGTGTCTTCATCCGCCGCGACAGTGTCGATGGAGATCCCATCTACAGAGTCCGTATCGGTCCGGTAGCAGGTGTGGACCAGTTCGATCGACTCGTCGAACAGATGGCTCGTATCGGCATCTCCGACGCTTACCTGGCCCTGGACTGACGGCTACTTTTCCCTACAACGAGCCGTTAAACTTGGCGGCCTCCCGACATCAGACGTCTTTCTGAACTCAACAGGTAACCCATGCTGAAGATATCGCGCGATCTTGCGCTGCTGGCGGCGACCGCCATCCTTCACTCAGTGGCCTCCGCGGCGACGCCGCTGCCGTCACCACCCGAAGTCAGCGCTGAAGCTTATCTGGTGGCGGACTTCAATAGCGGCACGACTCTCGCGGAAAAAGAGCCGGACCGGCGGGTCGAACCAGCGAGCATCACGAAGGTCATGACCTCGTATGTGGTCTTCAAGGAGCTGGAGGCCGGCAATCTGACACTCGAGGATCAGGTGACCATCAGCGAGAACGCGTGGCGACGAAGCATGCGGACCTCCAGGACCTTCCTCGAGCCGCGCACGCAGGTGTCGGTAGAAGTCCTTCTCAAGGGAATGATCGTCCAGTCCGGCAACGATGCCAGTATCGCATTGGCCGAACATATCGCCGGCAGCGAGCAGACCTTTGCCGCCGTGATGAATGCCTATGCCGAGAAGCTCGGCATGACCGGCACGCATTTCACCAACAGCACCGGACTGCCGAACCCGGAGCACTATACGACGGCTCGTGACCTCTTCTTGTTGTCCCGGGCGGTGATCGCGGAATTCCCTGAATACTACCGCTGGTACGCGGACTCCGAGTTCACATACAACGGCATCACCCAGCCTAATCGCAACCGCCTGTTGCGGCAGGAAGACGGCGTTGACGGGATCAAGACCGGGTGGACGGAGTCGGCCGGATACTGCCTGCTCTCTTCGGCGGTCCGTGACGATGTCAGGCTGATCGCTGTCGTGCTCGACGCACCGAAGGAACCCGCGCGGAATGCGGCCAGCAAGGCGCTGCTCAATTACGGATTTCGTTTCTTCGAAACACACCGTCTTTACGGGGCCGGCGACGAAATAACGAGCGTCAGGGTCTGGCAGGGGACGACCGAAACCATTGCGCTGGGAGTCAAGGAAGACGTTTTCGTTACGGTGCCGAGGGGCCGCTACGAGGAACTCTCGGCGGCGCTGGACCTGCCCGAGAGGATGATCGCGCCGGTGGACGGCGAGGTCCCGGTCGGTGAGCTGAGTATCACGCTCGATGAAGAGACTGTTGTGACGCGCCCGCTCTACCCTGCAACATCTGTTGCCGAAGGCAACCTTTGGCAACGGGTGTCTGATGGGGTCCTGTTATGGTTCGAATAGCACATGACCGAAGAGTCCGTATTTGAGTTTCCCTGTGACTTCCCCATTAAGGTCGTGGGTCGCGCGGAACCGGGATTCGAGTCCCTGGTAGCAGAACTCGTGGCCGGACACGCGGCGAAGCCGGAAGCTGACCGGGTCAGAAGCCGCCTGAGCCGGGACGGCAACTTCATCTCCATCACCGTCACGATTGTTGCGGAAAGTCGCGCCCAGCTCGACGCGATCTACGCAGCGCTCAGTGGCCACGAGCGGGTGATAATGGTCTTGTGATGCCTGCTCCCCCACCTGTCGTTCGACACCTGGGGCTGGTGGACTATGTCCCCACCTGGCACGAGATGCAGCGTTTCACCGACGCAAGATCCCCGGCGACCGCTGACGAAGTCTGGAGCCTGCAACACCCGCCGGTATTCACCCTGGGCATGAATGCCAGCCGCGACCATCTGCTGGCCCCTGGCGACATCCCGGTCGTGGATATCGACCGCGGCGGACAAGTCACCTACCACGGGCCCGGACAGCTCGTCATCTATCCGCTCCTGGATCTGGATCGGCTCGGTGTCAACGTCCGCCAGCTCGTGACAGCGCTTGAACAGAGCGTCATTGACCTGGCAGCGATCTGGGATATCGAGGCTTACGGCCGTCGCGACGCGCCCGGCGTCTACGTGGACGATCGCAAGCTTGCCAGCCTGGGGTTACGGATAAAGAAGGGGCGCTGCTATCACGGCCTGGCGCTTAACGTAGATATGGATCTGGAGCCATTCGGGCGCATCAACCCGTGCGGCTACCGCGGACTGCGGGTCACTCAGCTCACCGAACTCGGCGTGAAAGTCAGCGTTGCAGAGGTCGCTGATCGACTTAACACGCTGATCCTGGACGCGCTGGGGCTCAAGTTGCCCGAATAAGCCGCGCGGCAAGATGCCTTACCTGTTGCAGGCGATCCTGATCGCCGACATCGATCCAGGTCCCGGCATGACGCTGCCCGGTAACCCGCCCGGCGGACATGGCACGCCACAGCAACGGCACGAGGGAGAATCTGCCCGGCCGGCATCCGTCGAAGAGCTCGGCGCGGTAAATGCCGATGCCGCTGAAGGTCAGGCGCTCGCCGCGGGCGTCGCGACTGACCTGGGCACCATCGAGGCTGAAATCGCCGTCCGGATTATGGGCCGGATTCGCGACCATGACGAGGTGCGCGAAACTGCCCGGGGGGCAGCGCAGAGTCGCTGGCGAGAAGTCCGTCCAGACATCGCTATTGACTACGATGAATGGCCCATCGCCCAACAGCGGCAGGGCTTTGAAAATTCCGCCTCCCGTCTCCAGCGGCGGAAAGCCTTCCTCGGAGTATCGCAGGCTGACGCCAAACCGTTCGCCATCCCCCAGCGATGCCCGGAGCTCATCGCCCAGCCAACCGAGATTGACCACTGCGTCCCGGATACCGGCATCGGACAGGGCATTCAGGTGCCACTCGATCAGCGGGCGACCGGCAATTTCGATCAATGGCTTGGGGCATTCGTCGGTCAGCGGCCGCATGCGCTCGCCGCGGCCTGCGGCGAGAATCATCGCAATCCGGGCCCTATCGCCCTCGCCGGGAATCTTCACAGGTGTCGATTGGTCTTTGGCTGTATCCATTCGTTCGCATCAGATGGCAAGTGCTGCAGTTGCGCTTGGTTTGAAGGGTGGCCTCAAGTGTGCCATTTTAGCCCCACGCCAGAGTAAGGCTCGCGAGAATGACAACACGACTGCGCGCGCCCTTGGCGCTTCTTCTGATCCTGCTGGGGATATCTGTCTCCGTCGCTGCGCAGGAGGAGTGCCCAGTTCCGGAGGTACCGGTGTATCCGGATGTCTCCGAAGATGAGCCGGTCGACTTCGTCGCGGACAATGCGGAAGTCACCAAGGAAGGCGTCAGCATATTCTCCGGACGTGTGACCGTTCGTCAGGGCTTCCGTGAGATCGAGGCCAGCGTACTCCGATACGACGGCCAGACCGGAAAGATCGAGTCCGATGGACGCGCTACCTATCGGGAGCCCGCACTGGAGATCAGTGCTGCAGACGCGGACTACAACGCCACCACAGGCGAGGCGGAATTCCAGGACGCGCGATTCGTGCTGCCGGCCAGACCTGCCCGCGGTGCCGCCGGACGCGTCTCCGTGGCGGCCAACGGCGAAGTCTTTCTCGATGACATCCTCTACACGACCTGCATGGACGAGAACCCGGACTGGCGTCTGCGAGCCAAGGATCTGGAACTGGATCTGCGCGAATCCCGCGGTGTGGCGCGCAAGGTTCGTCTGGACTTCCGCAATACACCCCTGCTCTACGCTCCCTATCTGAGCTTCCCTCTCGACCAGGACCGCAAGAGCGGATTTCTGATGCCCGAGTTCGGCACTTCGGATCGTTCGGGCACCGAGATCCAGGTGCCGTTTTACTGGAATATCGCGCCAAACCGCGACGCCACGATCACCGGCAGATGGTTGTCGGACCGTGGCCTGCAGTTCAGGAACCAGCTCCGCTACCTGACGAACCGGTCGGAAGGGCAGCTCTACGTTGAGTATCTGCCAGACGACGATCGGTTCGAGGACGACCGCCGACTGAGTCAGTGGGAGAACCTCACGCGATTCGACAACGGATGGCGCATGTCGGCGGACATGCAGGAGGCCTCCGACAGAGAGTACCTGGAGGACCTGGGATCGGGCGTCTCGTCGACGAGCAAGACCCATCTGCTGCGCAACATCGAGGTGTCGTACCTGGGGAGTCATTGGGACTTCGTCGCGCGGGCGCGGAACTACCAGACCATGGATGTCGGCATCTCCAATGAGGACAAACCGGCTGAGCGCCTGCCCCAGTTCCTGCTGTCCGGAAGCCTCGACGACGGTCCGCTGGGGCTGACCTATCAATGGAACAGCGAGCTGGTGAATTTCAATCAGGAGGAAGGGGTCGACGGAACCCGAGCCAGCGTTGAGCCGGCGATCAGCCTGCCACTGGAGGGGCCCGGCTACTTCCTGATACCCAGCCTGGCGTGGCGCCTCACGGGTTATGACCTCGATCTCGACGACGAGGACGGTGAGGACCAGCCGACGCTCGGCGTACCCATCGCCAGTCTTGACGCGGGCCTGCTCTTCGAGCGCGAGACGCCCTCAGGAAAATATGTGCAGACTCTGCAGCCCAGAATGCTGTACGCGTACATTCCGCGGCGTACCCAGGAAGACATGCCGGTCTTCGATACCGGTTTGCCCGACTTCAATTACGTCCAGCTGTTCAGGCGCAACCGCTTCGTCGGAGGCGACAGGGTCGGGGACACGGATCAGATCAGCGTGGGCGTCACGACCCGCCTCCTCGCATCTGACACGGGAAGGGAGTTTCTCCGCGCGACCCTTGGACAGGCTTTTTATCTGGGCGACCGGCGTGTGGTGGTGCCCGGCGACAAGGAACAGGGCGACAATGAATCAGACGTAGTCGCCGAACTGGGGCTGGACATTTTTAAGAACTGGAACGCAGATCTCGCCTATCACTGGAATGTCGACGACCAGGACACAAGACGGGCGGAGTTCCGATTGCAGTACCGACCGGAGCAGAACAAGGTCGCGAATGCTTCCTATCGTTATCTGCCCGGCATCCTCGAACAGGCCAGCCTGTCGGTCGGTTGGCCACTCAGCCAGAGGTGGAGCGTCGTCGGGGCGGTAGACTACTCGATTCGGGACAGTACGACGCTGGAGCGCATGGTGGGGCTTCAGTACGAGAGTTGCTGCTGGGCCGTGAGGTTGGCCTCCAGCCGCGAAGTGAGCAACCGCGATGGATCCAAGGACACTGCGTTCATGCTGCAGCTCGATCTGAAGGGCCTGGCTGGCCTGGGGATCGACGCCCGGCAGAGATTCGAGCGTGATATCCTAGGTTATTCGGTTTACGAATAACCCCCTGTATTCAAGACTATGCGCAAGCTTATGATCGCGATTTTCGCGGCCTCGGCCAATCAGGTCGCCCTCGCTCAATCCACGCAAGGCCTTAGCGAAGACGGCGTTCTGCTGGATCGCATCGCGGCAGTCGTCAATGAAGGCATCATCCTGCAGAGCCAGATCGAATCCAAGATCAGACTCGTCGTTGACCAGCTTCGCGAGCAAAGGACCCAGTTGCCTCCTCGCGACGTCATCGAACAGCAGGTCCTGGAACAACTTATCGTCCAGGAGGTGCAACTACAACGCGCCCAGCGGCTCGGCATCCGGGTGCCCGACCAGATGTTGAACCAGACCCTTCAGCAAGTCGCTCAACGTAATGGTATTTCACTCTCCCAGTTGCCGAATGCGCTCAGCTCCCAGGGCATCGACTACTCCCAGTATCGCGAGGACATGCGTAACGACATGATCCTGGACGCTCTCATGCAAAGGGACGTCATTGCCCGAATCTCCGTCTCGGAGCGCGAGATCGAGCGATTCCTGCAGCGCCAGGAGTCGAGCATGGGCGATCAGATCGACTATGACATTTCGCACATACTCATTGCACTCGGCCAGGTTCCGTCGCCAGAGGAGGTCGAGGCAGCGGAACAGAAAGCGGAGGAGATTCACCAGCAACTGGTCGCGGGAGCGGAATTCGCAGAATCGGCGGTGGCCTACTCCGACGGTCAGAATGCCCTGGATGGTGGGCGTCTCGGCTGGCGCCGCGGCGCGCAGCTTCCTCCGGTCTTCTTCGACGTGGTGCGTGACATGCAGCCGGGCGATATATCACCTCCGATCCGCAGCCCCAGCGGCGTGCATGTGCTGAAGCTCAACGATGTCCGTGGTTCGGACCGGGTTATCGAGCTTCAACACCACACCCGCCACATCCTGCTCAGGCCGGACGAAATCCTCGACGATCGGGCGATCAAGTCGAAGCTGGAGCGGATCCGGGTGCGTATCGTTGAGGATGGTGAGGACTTCAATGATGTCGCCCGGCTCGAGTCCGACGATCCCGGCTCCGGCCCGCTTGGCGGTGACCTCGGCTGGAACACCCCGGGGACATTCGTCCCGGTGTTCGAGGAAGAGGTGGCCGCGCTGCAGCCAGGTCAGGTCAGCGAACCCTTCCGGACCGAATTCGGCTGGCATATCGTCGAACTGATAGACCGGCAAGAGCGTGACACCACCGAAGAGGTCCAGCGATCGCGGGCCATCGAGGCCATCCGTGCAAGCAAACGCGAACAGGAAACCGAGATATGGCTGCGTCAGTTACGTGACGAGGCCTACGTGGAGCTCCGCGGCTAGCCTCCGCATACGGGTGAGGAATCCGGCGGCTGGCGTGCGCGTCGCATGAACAAGGGATCTCCGATCGTTGCCCTCACGCCCGGCGAACCGGCCGGCATCGGACCAGACCTTGCCGTCGGTCTCGCAACCAGGGACCTGCCGCTGCGGCTGATCGTGGTGGCCGATGCGGACATGCTCCGGCACAGGGCACTGGCCCTCGGAGTCGGCCTGGAAATCCGCCAGGATCCGGACGAGATCCCTGAACATCGTTGCGGCAGCCTGTCCGTCTGCCACGTGCCGCTCAGCAACCCGGTCGAATCCGGCTGCCCGGATCGCGAGAATGCCGCCGCAGTGCTCCGGAGCCTGGAGATCAGCGCTCGCGAATGCGCTGCGGGGCGCTGGGACGCCATGACAACCGGACCGGTGCACAAGGCCATCATCAATGAAGCCGGCATAGAGTTCAGTGGTCACACGGAGTTTCTGGCCCGCCTCACCGGCGCCGAGCTACCGGTCATGATGCTGGTCAGCGAGTCTCTCAAGGTTGCGCTGGTCACCACCCATCTACCGCTCTCGCAGGTGCCGGGTGCGATATCGAACGATCGCATTACCCGGACGCTGACGATCCTGGACAGGGATCTGCGCCGTCGCTTTGGGCTCGCCTCCCCGCGCATCCTGGTCTGTGGACTCAATCCTCACGCCGGCGAAGGCGGACATCTCGGGCGGGAAGAGATCGAGATCATCGGACCCGCTCTGGACGAGGCCCGCAAACGCGGCATCATTGTTGACGGGCCACTGCCGGCGGACACGGTGTTCACGCCGCGGCACCTGTCCGGAGCGACTGCAGTCCTGGCCATGTATCACGACCAGGGTCTTCCCGTACTTAAATACAGCGGATTCGGACAGGCCGTGAATGTCACCCTGGGCCTGCCGATCATCCGCACATCGGTGGACCACGGCACTGCCCTGGAACTCGCCGGGACCGGCCGCGCAGACTCCGGCAGCCTGCTGCAGGCCTTGAGCCTCGCCGCCACTCTGGCCAAGGGTGAGCACCGTTGAGCCACCGCCCGAGGAAACGCTTCGGTCAGCACTTCCTGCACGACCCGGGCGTAATCCAGAAGATCATTGCCTCTATCGCCCCCGCATCTGGTGATCTGATAGTCGAAATTGGACCCGGCGAGGGCGCCCTCACTATCCCGTTGCTGGATCGGGTAGACACGATAGACGCGATCGAAATCGACCGCGACGTCATCCGCTCGCTTGAAAGTCGCTGCAAGTCCCACGGTCACCTCCGGCTCCACAATGCCGATGCGCTGCGTTTCGAATTCGCTACTCTGGCACCGGCCGGGTCGGCCCTGCGCATCGTCGGCAATCTCCCCTACAACATATCGACACCGCTGCTGTTCCATCTCCTGCGCCAGGGAGAGGTGATCCGCGATATGCACTTCATGCTTCAACGCGAGGTTGTCGAGCGCATGGCCGCAGCCCCCGGCTCGCGCAAGTATGGCCGGCTCACCGTCATGCTGGCGGCCTGTTGCCGCGTCGAGCGACTGTTCGACATCGGTCCCGGCGCATTCCGTCCGCCGCCGCGTGTGCACTCTTCCATGGCCCGGCTGACGCCCTGGACCAGCGCCCCGTTTCCGAACCCGCGGCCGGACGCATTCGCGGCTATCGTCAACCGGGCTTTCTCGATGCGCCGGAAGACGCTTCGGAATGCACTGAAAGGCATGGTATCGGTAGAGACGATGATCGCAGCCGATTGTGATCCGGGCAGTCGTCCCGAAACCCTGACGCCTGCGCAGTTCGCCCTGCTGGCGGCGAGCTGCGATATACAGTCAGGCGCTGGATGAGACGGCAAATCCCCTATACTCTGAGCAGGAGGCCGGCCGTCGCATCCGGCAAGGGAGGCAGCTCATATGTCCGACTATAAACGCGTGCTCGTCGCTGTCGATCTCAGCGAACACAGTGAACTCGTGGTCAACCGGGCGCAGGTCATCGCCAATGCTTTCCAGGCGGAGATGAGCCTTTTGCATGTCGTGGAGTATGTCCCGGTGGAACCTATGGGAGAGGCGCTGCTCCCGGCAGTCGATATCGAGGACGAACTCGTCGAAGGTGCCCGGCGCAGACTGGACGATCTGGCCGAGCGCACTGGCATGCCCGGGGTCGATCGGCGGGTGGAGAACGGCACTATTAAATCGGAGGTGGTGCGGGTGGCCGAAGAGATCAGCGCCGACCTTGTCATCCTGGGCAGCCGGGAACGTCATGGGGTCGCCGTGCTTCTTAACCTAACGGAGGACACGATCCTCCACGCCGCGCCGTGCGACGTGCTGGCGATCCGGCTCAGCGAGTAAAGGCCGACTCGCCGAAGCATGCCCGCAGAAGGCTACATCCGCGTGCACGTAGACACGCAGTACGTTGCTCACCAGTCCGTTCCCCAGGAGCGCCGGTACGTCTTCGCGTATACGGTCACGATCCACAACGAGGGCGACGAAGTGGCGCAGTTGATCTCGCGTCACTGGATTATCACCGACGCGAACGGCGAGATCAGCGAAGTAGAGGGTGAGGGGGTCGTCGGCGAGAAACCGACTCTGAGACCGGGTGAGGGATTCCGCTACACCAGCGGCGCCATCCTCGAGACTCCGGTCGGTTCGATGAGGGGCACTTACCACCTGTTAGACGGACGTGGGCAGCCGTTCGAAGCGCCCATCGCCGCGTTCACGCTCGCCGTCCCCGGCGTGCTGCACTGATCATCCCGGAATGGCGGTCTACGCGATCGGTGACGTGCAGGGATGTTATGAGCCGCTGAGAGCACTTCTGGACAAGATCGAGTTCGATCCCGGCAAAGACACAGTCTGGTTCACCGGCGACCTGGTCAATCGGGGACCGAAGTCCCTGAAAGTACTCCGCTATGTGCGCGACCTCGGCGACAGCGCCATCACCGTCCTTGGCAATCACGACCTGCACTTGCTTGCAGTGGCACAGTTTCCTCGACGGCTGCGTTCGAAAGACACACTCGATAACGTGCTTGCCGCCAAGGACCGTGACGACCTGCTTGACTGGCTGCGGCATCGGCCGATGATGCACTACGACAAGAAACTCGGATTCGCCCTTGCCCATGCCGGCCTGTCGCCTCAATGGGACCTGACCACCGCGCTGGACGCTGCGGAGGAGCTCGAAAGCGTACTGCAGGGCAGCCGCTGCCGCGCATTTCTCAAGCGCATGTATGGAAATAATCCCAACCGCTGGTCCCGTAAGCTGCGCGGTTGGAGACGCCTGCGTTACATCACCAACTGTTTCACCCGGATGCGTTACTGCGACAAACACGGCCGCCTGGAACTGACACGCAGTGGTCGTCCCAGTCACCGCGATCGGAGGTTCATGCCCTGGTTTCGGGTCCCGGACCGGGAAAACAAGAAGATCCGCATCGTGTTCGGCCATTGGTCGACGCTGGGTCCAATAACAGACAAGAACGTCTTCCCACTTGATACCGGGTGCATCTGGGGCGGCTCTATGACGGCCCTGAAGCTCTCTTCCAAGTCCATCAAGCGGATCAGCCTGCGCTGCAAGCAATCACAGATACCACGGTGAAATGCCGGGTGGGATGCATGGGCTAGAATAGCCTCTGGACGGTCACTGGCGATCGATGGATATATGAGCTTGGAGCTAACAGGCAGGCGGGCTTTGGTATGTGGCGCAAGCCGCGGTATCGGTAAGGCGACCGCCGAAGCGCTATCCGGGGCTGGCGCCCGGGTGATCGTTGCAGCCCGTGACGGACACCGGCTGGACCAGGTCGTGGCCGGGTTGCCGCGACCGGCAGGGCAGGAACACGAATCCCTCCAGGTCGACTTCGATGACTCTCCGGGTGTCGAGTCACGGCTGGCCGGACTCGCGCGATCCGGCGCCGTACACATTGTCGTGAACAACTCTGGCGGACCGCCGGCCGGGACTGCATCGCAGGCAGAAGTCACGGCATTCGAATCTGCATTCCGTCAGCATCTCGTCGCCAACCAGACCATCCTTCGCGCACTGTTGCCCGAGATGAAGGCGTCGGGCTACGGGCGCATCGTGAACATCATCTCGACTTCGGTAAAAGAGCCGATCCCGGGCCTGGGCGTGTCCAATACGATACGTGGCGCCGTCGCCAGCTGGGCGAAAACGCTATCGCGCGAGCTGGGGCCATTCGGTATCACCGTCAACAACGTGCTGCCGGGCTTCACCGCGACTGAGCGTCTCGAATATTTCTTCGAGAAACGCGCGGAGGCGTCCGGAGATTCAGTTGATACAGTGCGCCAGCAGGCGCGAATGAGAGTACCGGCGGGCCGCTTCGCCGAGCCACAGGAGATCGCCGCGGCGATCGTCTTCCTGGCTTCGCCCGCAGCAGCGTATGTCAATGGCATCAACCTGCCGGTAGATGGCGGACTGATCGCCAGCCTTTGAGAGGGGCCATTACAAGCGAGACAGTTTGGCCAACGACCCGGCGACGAATAGGCACATACGCTTGCTTCTGAGAGGAGAGTCGAGTGAAAGGGGAACGACACATCATCAGAGCAACAGGGGCGCCCGAACCGGTTGGCAGCTATCCCCATGCACGGCGTGTCGGCGATCTCCTGTTCCTGTCGGGTATTGGGCCGCGGACCCGTGGCGAGAAGGTCATTCCCGGCGTCGAAAGAGATGCTCACGGCAGGATCATTGGGCGTGATATCGCGCTCCAGTGCCGCTCGGTGTTCGAGAACGTCAGGCAGGTACTCGAGGAAGCCGGTTCGTCCTGGGATCAACTGGTGGACGTAACCGTGTTCCTGACTCACATGAGCGAGGATTTCGAGACCTACAACCGGCTGTACGCGGAATACTTCGCAGATAACCAGCCATGCCGCACTACCGTCGAGGTAAAGAGCCTGCCCACGCCTATTGCGATTGAGCTGAAGTGCATCGCGACCATAGAGGGCTAGAGAGATGCAGCCGCTAACCACCTTCAACTTCCTGCAGTGGATCGAGGACCATCGAGACCGGCTGCGACCGCCGGTCTGCAACCAGGTAGTCTTCCAGGACTCGGAGTTCATCGTCATGGTCGTGGGCGGACCGAACAGCCGTACCGACTATCATTGGGATCCTGGTGAGGAGCTGTTCTACCAGATCGAGGGGGACATGCTCCTGAAGACTGTCCAGGACGGTCGCATCATCGACGTGCCGATCCGCGAGGGCGAGATGCTGCTGCTTCCGGCAGAGGTACCCCACTCCCCGCAACGTTTCGCGGATACCGCCGGACTGGTCATCGAACGCAAACGCCGCGCGGACGAGGAAGACGGCTTCATGTGGTTCTGCGATGGCTGCGGACACAAGCTCTACGAGGAGTATCTGCACGTCAGCGACATCGTCGCCCAGCTACCACCCATCTTCGAGCGCTTCTACGGCGACTCCGATCACCTGTGCTGTGACGCCTGCGGCGAGGTGATGGCGCCACCGGTCGGAGCGGGCGCAGACTGAATCCGGATCACGTCATGCTGAAGATCGACATCCACACTCACATCCTGCCGCCGGACTGGCCGGACCTGCAGGAACGGTACGGGTATGGAGGATGGGTCCAGCTGGAACGTCATGGCACCGGCTGCGCGCACATGACGCTGGACGGCAGTTTCTTCAGATCGGTTGAGCCGAACTGCTTCGACGCCGGGATCAGGCTGCAGGACTGTGCGGATCACCGGGTGCAGGTTCAGGTCCTGTCCACGGTGCCCATCATGTTCAGCTACTGGGCCAAGCCCCAGGACACGCTGGACCTCGCGAAGCTACTCAATGATCACATCGCCGGCGTCTGTGCAGAACACCCGCGGCGCTTCGTCGGACTGGGTACGGTACCGATGCAGGACCCGGACCTGGCCGCTCGCGAGATTGAACGCTGCGTCCACGGGCTCGGCTTGGCCGGCATCGAGATCGGGTCGCATGTCAACGGCATGAACCTTGACCATCCCAAGGTGGTACCGATCCTGGAAGCCGCCGCCTCCATCGGGGCCGCGGTGTTCGTCCATCCCTGGGAGATGCTCGGACGGGAACGGATGTCCAAGTACTGGCTGCCCTGGCTGGTCGGCATGCCGGCCGAGACTTCGTTGTCTATCTGCTCGATGATCTTCGGCGGAGTGCTGGAGAGGCTCCCTGACCTGCGTATCGCATTCGCTCACGGCGGCGGCGCATTCCCGGCGACCCTGGGCCGCATTGAACATGGATTCAACGTCAGGCCCGATCTGTGCGCCGTCGATAACGAACACAATCCCCGCGACTACCTGGGACGCTTCTACGTGGACTCGCTGGTGCACGACCCCGATATGCTGCACTACATGATCAAGCTGATGGGCGCCGAGTCGATCGCGCTGGGCAGCGACTATCCCTTCCCGCTCGGAGAACAGGTGCCGGGCATGCTCATCGAGTCAATGGACCTTTCGCCGGAGGTGCGTGATCGCCTGCTGGCGGGTACGGCGCTGGAATGGCTGGCGATGACGCGGGAGCGGTTTCTGTGAGCGGCCTGACCATGGAAATCGGCGGCAGACCCTATCGTGTGGGAGCGGACCCCATTGCTGACGTGTCACTGCCGCTGGACTTCCATGGCGCCCAGCCGAGCCACTTCGGCGCACCAATGGCTCACGCCAGGCCGTTGGAGATTGGCAGCTTCGTCGGCGACACGTCCCAGGGGGGCAGCTGCAATTGCGATGTCATGTCGCTCACGCCGCACTGCAACGGAACGCATACCGAATGTGTGGGGCACGTGACGGATGACCCGGTCAGCGTCGCGGACCTGGCGCGCCTCTCTCTGTCGCCGGCCCTGGTACTCAGCGTACCGGTCTACCCTGCCTCGGAATGCGGTGAGAGCGCGGATCCGACGCCACTCGACGATGACCAGCTGGTCACCGCGCGGGCCCTGGGGCAGGCACTGGGCCGGAGCGCATCGGAACCCCAACAGGCTCTTCTCATCCGTACGCTGCCCAACGGTAGCGAGAAACGCACCCGGGACTACGCCGCCGGAGCGATACCACCCTTTCTGTCACTGCAGGCGATCGATCTCCTGCTCGATTGGGACGTCCGTCATCTGCTGGTCGACCTGCCTTCTATTGATCGCGCCCATGACGATGGCCGTCTTGCCGGACATCGTCGTTTCTGGGGACTGCCCCCCGACGGTGTTTCTTCTGCAGACGCGACCCGGGCCGACGCCACCATCACCGAGATGATTTACGTCCCGGATGATGTTGCGGACGGTATCTACGCGCTGAGCCTGCAGCTGGCACCGTTCGTCGCCGACGCCGCCCCCTCCCGGCCGCTGCTGTTCGAGCTGACGCCCGCGTGACCAGGTTCATGGAAGAGGCTCGCCGACTCGACGCCGACGACGACCTGGCCGGATTCCGGGAACGGTTCCACATCCCGGCGAGCCCGTCCGGTGCGGACTCGGTGTACCTGTGCGGCAACTCCCTGGGCCTGCAGCCGCGGGACACCGAAACGATCGTGGCGGCGCTTCTGGAAGACTGGCGGCGCTACGGAGTCGACGGGCACTTCCGCGGCGAACACCCCTGGATGCCCTATCACGAGCAGTTTGCAGAGCCACTGGCGATCCTGACCGGCGCGCGCACGGCAGAGGTCGTGTGTATGAATACACTGACCGTCAACCTGCACCTCATGATGGTCAGCTTCTACCAGCCAACGGCGGAACGTTACCGCCTGATGATCGAGAAGCCCGCCTTCCCTTCGGACCGTTACGCGGCGGAATCCCAGGTGCGCTATCACGGCCTCGATCCGGCTGACGCCCTGATCGAAGTCGGCCCGCGGGACGGAGAGTCGACCATTCGCGAGGAAGACATCCTCGAGACAATAGAAGCCGCAGGCGAGTCTATCGCCCTGGTCATGCTGCCCGGTGTCCAGTACTACAGCGGTCAGTGCTTCGACATGGGCACGATCACGGCCGCAGCCCGAACCCGGGGCTGCCGGGTCGGCTGGGACCTGGCCCACGCCGTCGGCAACGTGTCGCTGTCGCTACATGACTGGGGGGCGGACTTCGCGATCTGGTGTAACTACAAGTATCTCAACGGCGGCCCCGGCGCCATCGGAGGCTGCTTCGTCCATGAGCGGCATGCGCACGATTCCGGCCTGCCCAGATTCGCGGGTTGGTGGGGCCATGACAAGGCCACGCGTTTCCGTATGGGGCCCGAGTTCGCTCCTTCGCCCGGTGCGGAGGGTTGGCAGCTGTCCAACCCGCCGATCTTCTCGATGGCTCCGCTGATCCCTGCCCTCGATCTCTTTGTAGAAGCCGGGATGGATCGACTGACCACGAAGTCGAGGCGACTGACAGGCTGGCTGGAAGAACTCCTGAAGGCCCGTCTGTCTGACGACATAGAGATTCTCACGCCCGCGTCGCCCGAGCGGCGCGGCTGTCAGCTGTCATTGCGACTGCGAGCCGGCCGGGATGTCTTCGAGCGCCTGACCGCCGCGGGGGTCATTGTGGATTGGCGCGAACCGGACGTGATCCGCGCGGCCCCAGTGCCCCTCTACAACAGCTTCGAAGACGTGTGCAGATTTGTCGCTCAACTCGAGGAAGCGACCTCATGAACGAGACCGTCACTATCGTCGGTGCGGGCCTTGCCGGTTCCCTGATGGCCATCTTTCTGGCGCGCAGGGGCTACTCTGTGACGTTGCTTGAGAAGCGCCCGGACATGCGACTGGAGTCGCTGCCCGCTGGCCGCTCCATCAATCTCGCTCTGGCCAATCGGGGTCTCAAGCCATTGCGGGCCGTCGGTCTTGAAGACCGCGTGCGAGAACAGCTGGTGACCATGCGCGGGCGCATGGTCCACGACGAGCAGGGCAGAACACAACTGCAACCCTATGGGCAGCATCCATGGGAAGTCATCTACTCGATCTCCCGGCCCGGGCTGAACGCCCTGCTGCTGGATGAGGCGCAAGCCGCCGGCGTCGAACTGCGTTTCTGCAAAGCCTGCTCGCGGGTCGATCTCGACGACGGCGTGCTGGCTTTCGCGGACGAGGACGACGGACAGACCATCGAACTGCCGTTGCGGCGTTGCATCGCCGCCGACGGCGCCGGCTCGGTCCTGCGGGAGGCGCTGATGAAGCGCACAGACTTCGACCACAGCGTCGAATGGCTCGAGCACAGCTACAAGGAACTCTGCATCCCGGCGAGGGGGGACGGCGGCTACCGGATCGACCCTAACGCATTGCACATCTGGCCACGCGGCGGCTACATGCTGATCGCCCTGCCGAATCTTGACGGCAGCTTCACCGTAACGCTCTTCCTGCCGAACGGGGGCGATCCTGGCTTCGACAGTCTCGACACGTCCGGCCGCGTGCGAGGCTTCTTCCACGATCAATTCCCGGATGCAGCGGCATTGATCCCCGATCTCGAAGACGCGTTCTTTGACAATCCGACCGGTCCGCTGGGCACGGTACGATCCGCCCCGTGGCATCTTGGCGACAAGCTCTGCCTGCTCGGTGACGCCGCCCACGCCGTCGTACCTTTCCACGGCCAGGGCATGAACGCTGCCTTCGAGGACTGCCTGGAGATGGATGCCTGCCTTGGAGCAACCGGCGGTGACTGGGCGCGCACCTTCGAGCTATTTTTCGAGCGGCGTAAACCCAATGCCGATGCCATCGCCGACATGGCTATCGAGAACTACACGGAGATGCGGGCATCGGTGGTCGACCCGCGATTCCTGCTGCGCAAGCAACTGGCGTTCGAGCTGGAACGTCGTCAGCCGGACCGCCTCGTGCCGCGGTACTCGATGGTGATGTTTCGCGACGACATCGGTTACGCGGACGCCCAATCCCGCGGCCGCACGCAACTGGGGATCATGGAACGCGCCTTGGAGGGCAAGGAGCGGCTGGAGGAGATCGACATCGACGCCGTGGAGCGGGAAGTGCTGGAGACGCTGCCGCCCATCTGACGCAAAACCTTGGAATAACGACCAAGCAGGGCGACAATCTCTGTCGCCCGCGGCGTTAGCCTCCGATCCGTGATGAGACCCGAACCCGGCAGGACCCCTGTTTGCCAATGTCGATCGACGCAAAACAGACGAGCAAGAGTCACGAGAGACACGTCGTCTATCTCAAGCTGAGAAAGACAGGCGGTACCACGCTCGCGTCATCGATTCTGTTCCCTTATTGCGTCAAACACGGATTGAGCTACATGGACCCTGTCGACTGGTGGGCCGTGCACCCCAGATTGGTCGCCGGCGAACAGTTTCACATGATGTTCAGACACTTCCCCGACTTCCCGCAGCCCTGGGCCAAGACCTGGCTGAGAGACGTGATCGGCAAGTATCGCCTCATCACATTGCTCCGTGAACCGGTCAGCCGGCTGTTGTCGGACTTCAATCATCTCAGCCACTACCACCGGACGATGACATTCAGTCAGTATCTTGAGAGTCATCACGAGCCGAATCACCAATCCCGGTGGCTCGGATTCGATGGCCGCGATCCGGATTTCATCAGGAAGCGTTTCTCAGCTGTGGGCATCACAGAGAGATTCGACGAGAGCATGCTGTTGTTCCGGCATTGTCTGGGTCTGTCGCTGGAAGATGTGCTCTATGTCAGGCAACGCAGCGACGTGGACAAGAGACTCCGTCTGTCCGACCTCGGCCAGGAAGCCATCGACGAATTGAAAGACATCAACTGGCTCGATGTGAAGCTATATGAGCAGGCCAACGCGACGTTCGACCGCTACCTCGATGACGTACCGGAGATGAGCAAGGAGCTGGAAGTCTATCGGTCTGCCCTGAATGACTTCAGGCATCCCCTCTGGTCGAGGCGGGGAACGTTCCCGATCGGTTATACGGCAAGATACGTGTGGTCCGAATTCGACAGTGAGCATGCGCGGGTCAGGGATCTGCGAGAGCTGCCAAGCTGAGCGGCGCATATCAGGTAGTGGCGGGTGCCGATCTGGCCCACACGCTGACCAGGATGAGGACGAAACGAGCGTCAGGGCCTTTTCTCAGACGGATCGGATGTCCTCGGACTGGATCACCTGCATGGCAGGGCCATCTCCCTGTACAGAGCGCAGCATGGCCGCGGCTACCTGCTGGTCGCTGACTGGCCGGATACGGCCGAGTTTGCCCACAAGCAGCGGTGACGTCATGCCCAATAGCAGCTGGCTGATCCGCTCTCCCGGCCTGAACTCCGCACGCTCGCCGGTCAACAGGGACGGCCGCAAGATAACGAGACGCGGCAAATCCAGCGACTGGAGATCGCGCTCGGTCTCTCCCTTTACACGCAGGTAGAAATTACGCGTCCCCGGGTCCGCGCCAAGTGAAGACACGACGGCGAAATGCTTCGCCCCCAGAGCTTTGGCAAGCTGTGCGAAGGCGACGACATAGTCATGATCCACCCGCCGGAACGCCTCCCGGGAGCCGGCACTCCGGATGGTCGTGCCAAGCGCGCAAAACGCATGATCCACGGGACCCACATCCCCGCGAGCGGAGGACAGCTCATTGAAGTCGACTGTGTGTTCGACCATGCGCGCGTCCCTGACCCCGGTAGGACGTCGGACCAGGACATGGACACGATCGTAATCGCCGGACTCGAGCAACAGGCTGACGAGTCTTCTGCCGATCAGTCCCGTCGCTCCGGCGACGATGGCCGTGGGCATGAGTTATCCCGGAATCAGGTCAGCGGCGTAAGGACGATTTCGACGCGCCGATTCAGTGCGCGCCCCTCCGGCGTATCGTTGCTGGCGATGGGCTGGGTCTGACCTCTGCCGGTGACTACCAGGCGCTCCGCCATGACCTCACGGGTCATCAGGTAGTCGGAGACACTCTGCGCCCGGCGGACGGACAGCGCCTGGTTGTACTCCGCCCTGCCTGTGCTGTCCGTGTGTCCGACCACGTCAACGTAGGTCTTCTCGAACTCGTTGAGCACCAGGGCTACGGAATCCAGCACCTCGTAGAAGCTGGAGGAGATGTCGGCGGAGTCGGTAGCGAAGGTCACGTTGCCAGGCATGTTCAGGATGATATGGTCATCGTGCCGGGTCACGCTGACGCCGGTGGCGCGGAGCCTCTGACGCAACGCCTCTGCCTCGCGATCCATGTAGTTGCCGACCGCACCGCCAACCAACGCGCCGATGCCGGCGCCGATCAGGGTCGCCTTGCGACTACCGCCGATGACGACGCCCGCCACCGCGCCCGCGGCAGCTCCGATACCGGCACCCTTGGCCGTCCGGCTGGTCTCCGGCTCATCCGTATAGGGATTCAGAGTCTGGCAGCCGCTGCTGACGACTGTAGCCGCCAACAGCACGATGATTGCCATCGGGAGCATGCGCGAAGGGGTGAGAGTCATGATCTGTGTCTCCGAATCTGAGGGATCAACTGTTCGCCGCTGAATCATGCTCCGGCGCGGCGGCCTCTGCGGGTGCAGCGGCGACAAAACCGAAAGGCTGGAGCATCAACGGCAGCGGGAATACCCAGGCCGGATCAGGCAAGTACTCCAGCATCAGGTTGATACGCGGCACGTCGCCGCGGTTGTGTACGGCGTGTTGCCAACGGTTGTTGAAATCGTAAGCGACTCCCGGCTTCATCGAGAAACTGGTGTCGCTGATGGTGTAGACGCAATCCGGGCAATCACTGATCGCAACATGGATGCGGTGCGCCCGTGCGGCCATAGCCTGCCCGTCCATGTGCGGGCTGATGATGGCGCCAGGGCGCAGGCGCACGAACAGAGCACGGGTCAGGACCCCGCCTGGCGTCGCGATTGGCTCGATGACCTGGGCGACGATAGGAAACACGCTCGCTTGCCAGCGAAACCAGTCGGGGAAAGTGAACACGCTGGTCTCGCTGTTGCGCTCCTCCATCACGGGCAACATCGGCCGGCCGTCGCCTCCATTGCGCCGCGCCCAGTCCATCAGGGACTCCTGCAGCGTTCTGAAGCCGCGCTTGGAATAGGAGCGTACCCACTCGTGACGCATGACAATGGAGTCGGCGGCACAGTGTTCACCACCAGCCAGCGAGGCCCGGCGGATGGGACGTGCCATCCAGTCGGCATCGGTCAGAGCGAGCAGCTCGTCGCGCAGACCTGATATGTCGACTTTCGCCAGTTCCCTGTATGCAACGCCAATATCCAATGCACCACCCCTGGTTTGCAGGTCTCGAAGTCCAATTCTAGCCGATGGATGCGGTCCACGACCGCTTCCGGGATCAGCAGATGCGAGTAAGCTCCAGGAAGCTGTAGGGAAATTCGTTGCGCTCGTCGGCCTCGTGGCGTTCAACGGCGGTCACGGTCCAGGCGTCCTGATCGAGTGCCGGGAAATACGTGTCTCCCTCCAGGACCGCGTGCACCCGGGTCAGAAGGATCTGGTCCGCGACCGGCAGAGCCTCTGCATAGAGCGCTTCGCCACCGATCACCATCATCTCGTCGGCACCTTCGGCCGTAGCGGCCAGGATGGCCTCGCCGAGAGCACTTACGACTCGACACCCCGCCGCCTCATAGCCCGGCTGACGGCTCAACACGAGATTGCTGCGCCCCGGCAGCGGACGACCGATCGACTCCCAGGTCCTGCGACCCATCACGACAGGCTTGCCAATGGTGACTCGCTTGAAATGCGCAAGATCGGCAGGTAGCCGCCATGGCAGGTCGCCGTCCCGGCCAATGACGCCGTTCTCGGAAGCCGCCACCACGAGTGTCATCTTCATCAGACGGATACGGCTGCCTTGATGTGTGGCTCCGCCTCGTAGTCGACAATCTCGAAATCCTCGAAGCGGTAATCGAAGATACTCGGTGGTCGGCGGTTGATCTTGAGCCGCGGCAACGGACCCGGCTCGCGCGCCAATTGTGTGTCGGCCTGCTCCAGGTGATTGAGGTACAGGTGCACATCGCCGCCGGTCCAGACGAAATCACCCGGCTCCAAGTCGCACTGCTGGGCAATCATGTGAGTGAGCAATGCGTAGGAAGCAATATTGAAAGGCACGCCCAGGAAGACGTCGCAGCTGCGCTGATAGAGCTGGCAGGACAAGCGGCCGTCGCCGACCCAGAACTGGAACAGGCAGTGGCAGGGCGCCAACGCCATCCTGCCGGCCGCGACATTCTCCTGAGGACTGACGGTTTCGTCCGGCAGATCTGCTGGATTCCAGGCGGCGACGATAATGCGGCGCGAGTCCGGATTGCGGCGGATCTGCTCCATGACCTGGCTGATCTGATCGACCGTATCGCCGCCGGGACACGGCCAGGCTCTCCACTGCTGGCCGTAGACCGGGCCGAGGTCACCACCGGCATCAGCCCACTCGTCCCAGATCCGAACCCCTTGATCCTTGAGGTAAGAGGTATTGGTCTCGCCGTTAAGAAACCAGAGCAGTTCGTGGACGATCGAGCGGATGTGCAACTTCTTGGTCGTCAGCAACGGGAAGCCGGCAGACAGATCGAAACGCATCTGGTACCCGAATACGGACAGCGTCCCGGTGCCGGTGCGGTCGTCTTTCTTCAGGCCGTGGCTGCGCAGATGGGAAAGCAGATCGAGATACTGTTGCATGTGTCAGGTGGCGGATTGTGGTGACTTGCGATAAGCCAGCGTGAGCAGGGTGATGCCGAGCAAAATCATGGGCGTGGACAGGATCTGTCCCATGGTCAGCCAGTCGAATGCGAGGTAGCCGAGGTGCGCGTCCGGAATGCGGACGAATTCCACGGTAAAGCGAAAACAACCGTAGAACAGCAGGAATGCGCCCGAGACGGCCATGACTGGCGGCCGCCGGGAGGAATAGATCCACAAGATCGCAAACAGGACAAAGCCTTCCAGGATGCCCTCGTATAGTTGTGACGCATGCCGGGGGACACCGTCAACAACGAATGCCCAGGCGACGTCCGTCGGCTTGCCCCAGAGTTCGCCGTTGATAAAGTTGCCGAGCCTGCCGCAGAACAATCCCAGCGGCGCGATCGGGGCCACGAAGTCGGTCACCTCGAAGAAACCCTTGCCGACCTTGCGCCCGTAGAGCCAGACACACAAGACCAGGCCGATGAGGCCGCCGTGGAAGGACATGCCGCCCTCCCAGATACGCAGTATGGCAATCGGGTCCTTAGTCCAGGTATCAGCACCGTAGAAGAGCACGTAGCCGATGCGAGCGCCCAGGATGAGTCCCAGTGCGGCGTAGAAGATCAGGTCATCGACCCACTCCAGCTTCCAGCCGAACTCGGGTCGCTTTGCCCGACTGCGGGCGAGGAACCAGCCGATCGCAAAGCCGATCAGGTACATCAGCCCGTACCAGCGAATCTTCAGCGGGCCAATCGCCAGGGCGATGGGATCGATCTCGGGGTACGGAATCATGGGCGCGTATTTTAGCAGCAGCGGTCCGGCTTGAGACCACCGCGCCAGCCTCGGCGTTCCGTCACGAGTCGGCGCCCACCACGCGGCAGAACAGCGCCTTCAGATAGCGTGTCTCCGGTATGGCCGGATGCAGCGGGTGATCGGCCGACTGAGCGCCGATCTCAGCCACCTGCACGAAGCGTCCCAAGTGACGCGCGGCGCGCTGGATAGCGGCGGTGAGGTCTGACACAGACAGATGATGGGAGCAGCTGCAGCTGACTAGCCAGCCATCCGGCTCCATGACGCGCATCGCCAGCTCGTTGATGCGCTGATAGGCGGCCAGCCCCTGCCTGAAGTCCTTCTTGCGCTTGATGAACGCCGGCGGATCGACGATCACCGTATCGAATCGGCGACCCTCGTCCCGCAGCCCTCTGAGCACCTCGAAGGCGTTGCCTTGCAGTGTCTCCACCGGCAGGCCGAGTCGCTGGCCCTCTTCTTCCACCCATGCCAGCGCCTGGGCCGATGCGTCAACGAAGGCGGACTGACCGCCCCGGGCCGCGAGCCCCAGACCCCAGGCGCCGGTGTAGCAGAACGCGTCCAGAGTCTTGCCAGCCGGATAGCGTGCGAAACGCAGGCGATTGTCGCGCTGATCGAAGAACCAGCCCGTCTTCTGCCCCGCATGCAACGGCGCCATGAATTCCATGGATCCTTCGCGCACCGGCACACGCTCCGGCACGTCTCCACAAGCGACCTCGACATACCGTTCCAGATTCTCCATGTCGCGGGCGCCGCTGTCGTTACGCCACAGGATTCCCGCCGGGTTGAGCACGGCATTGACCGCGTCGACGACCTCGCCCTTGATACGCTCGATGGCAGCGGTGCTCGCCTGCAGGACCACGTAATCGCCGAACCGATCCGCCACCAGACCCGGCAAACCATCCGACTCCCCGAACATGAGACGGTAGCAGCTCTCCGGATAGAGTTGGTCACGCAGTTTCAGCGCCACGTTCAGGCGGTGCTTCACCAGTCCGCGGCCTGGCCGGCGACCAGGATCGCGGCTCAGGACCCGTGCCGCGATCAGGCTGTGAGGATTGACGCCTGCATAGCCCAGAAACTGACCGCGGTCTGACACCAGGCTGACGACGTCGCCCGGCTCGAATGCCTTGACGGGCGTCTGCGCGGTATCGATCTCATTGCTGTAGATCCACAGGTGCCCCCCCCGGATACGACGATCTTCACGGGCTTTGAGCTTGAGTTCAGGGAGTTCGGGGAGGCCGGAGGGAGGTGTCACAGCGTATCCTGCGGCCGCTCGGGCCATGGGTTATATTGCCCAAGTTTACTCCTAAACGGCCTCCATCCGGACCCCGATGAGCAATCCCGAGAATCGCCTCAGTGGCGAAACCAGCCCCTATCTCCTTCAGCACGCGGACAATCCGGTGAACTGGTATCCATGGGGCGAGGAGGCCCTCGCCCTGGCACGCCGGGAGGACCGGCCAATCCTGCTGTCGGTAGGGTACTCTGCCTGCCACTGGTGCCACGTGATGGCCCACGAGTCTTTCGAAAATGCCGACACCGCCGCGGTCATGAACGAGCGGTTCGTGAACATCAAGATCGACCGGGAAGAGCGGCCGGATCTGGACAAGATCTATCAACTCGCCCACCAGATGTTGGTACAGCGCCCCGGCGGCTGGCCGCTGACCATGTTCCTGACTCCGGACGAGCTTACGCCTTTCTTCGGGGGTACCTATTTCCCCAGGGAAGCACGCCACGGGATGCCCGCGTTCACGGACATCCTGGGCCGGGTGTCCGAGTATTTTCGCGAGAACAGGGAAGAAGTCCGCCGCCAGGGCGAGGCCGTGCGGGGCGTCTTTGAGCAGGTTGGCAGGGTTGAGCCCGGCGCCGCGGACGGACTCGACACACGACTGCTGCAGCGTGCCCGCGAGGGTCTGGAGGACAGTTTCGAATCCCGATTCGGCGGTTTTGGCCGGGCACCCAAATTCCCTCACCCGACCAGTCTCGAGCGGCTACTGCGCCACTGGCGATCGACGTCGTCTTCAGACGATCCGGACCTGCAGGCCCTCTACATGGCCACCTTCACCCTGCAACGCATGGCGCTCGGGGGCCTGTATGACCAACTCGGCGGTGGCTTCTGCCGCTACTCCGTTGACGATTTCTGGATGGTGCCCCATTTCGAGAAGATGCTGTACGACAACGGCCCGCTGCTGGCCCTGTACGGACAGTGCTGGGCGATCACCAACGAGCCGCTGTTCGGCCGAGCCGCGTCTGAGACAGCAGACTGGGTGATGCGCGAGATGCAGTCGCCCGCTGGTGGCTACTACGCCACCCTGGACGCCGATTCAGAAGGCGAAGAGGGCCGCTTCTATGCGTGGGACCGGAACGAGGTCCGTCGTGCCCTTTCCGACGAGCTATACGAACCCTTCGCCAGGGTCTTCGGTCTTGACCGCGAGCCGAACTTCGAGGGCCGCTGGCACCTGCACACGTTCCGGCCGGCGAGGGAGGTTGGCAAGGAACTCGGCCTGCAGGCCGAAGAGGTCGAGCATAGGGTGAACACAGCCCGCGCAAGCCTGCTGGAGATACGCGGACAGCGCATCCGTCCTGGTCGCGATGAGAAGATCCTGACCTCCTGGAACGGGCTGATGATCCGGGGCATGGCGATAGCGGCCCGGCATCTGCAGCGACCTGAGCTGACGGACTCGGCAGCAGAAGCCGTCAACTTCATCCGCGAGCAGCTGTGGGTCGACGGGCGGCTGTTCGCCTGCTGGAAAGACGGACGAGCGCGTTTCCCGGCCTACCTGGATGACCACGCCTTCCTGCTCGACGGGATCCTGGAGCTTCTCCAGCAGCGATGGGACAGCGGCTGGCTGCAGTTCGCCCGGGGATTGGCCGACCTGCTGCTTGACCAGTTCATGGATGCCGACGAGGGTGGATTCTTCTTCACCGCGGCCGACCATGAGAGCCTGATCCACCGGCCTCGACCACTGGCCGACGAAGCCACGCCCGCCGGCAACGGCATCGCTGCAGCCGCCCTGGCGAGGCTCGGCTATCTGCTTGGCGAGGCTCGGTACCTCAGCGCCGCGGAAGAGACTCTGAAAATGGCCGCTGGCGCCATGCAGCAGATGCCGCATGCCCACTGCGCCCTCCTCAACGCGCTCGAGGAGTCTCTCGAGCCACCGGAGATCGTGATCATCCGCGGGCCTCGTCAGGCCATCGGAGAGTGGCAGCTGGCCGCATCGCTGGTCTATGCGCCTCGACGACTGGTGTTCGCCATCGCCTCTGATGAGGAAGCCCTGCCTGAATTCCTGGCAGCCAAGGCCGCTGGTGAAGCACCCATCGCCTACATCTGCCGCGGTTCAACCTGCTCGCCGCCGATCGTATCCTTGTCCTCGCTCACCGGTGAGTTGCGCGAGTCCCCCGCCTGAAGGAGAGCGATAAGAGCGGCGACGACCTGCCGGGCATATTCCTGGCCGCCAGTCCAGCCGCTTAGCCGCGGACCCGCCACATTTAGCCTCCCGACGCCACTCGCCCGGGTGAATTCCAGCGCAGCCTGGGCTGCCCTGATTGCGGTCATCTTGTCCGCGCGCAGCTCAAGGCAGGGTCGCCCTGTTTCGCGGCATATCTCGCGGGTCAACCGGGTGCCTCCGGTCAGTGGGCCGTCGGAGATGATCAGGGTCCCGTCGCTGTCGACGACGTTGCGACGGGTGCGGGCCGGATAGTCAGAGACCGGCAACTCGGTAAGCGGATAGCGCTCCGGGATGGATCCATCCTCGGCGAGGCGTCCGGCCGGGCACCAGCCGCCGCATGGCCAGCCGCAAGCGAGCGCTGCATCAAGCGCGCCCCGATCCACGCCGGTCTGCCCGCCGCTGACGATACCGTGGAGCCTCACGGCCGAATGTAGGTGGCAGTGGCCTGGGCGACCAGCCTGTCCTCGCCTTCAGAGTGAAGCCGCACCTCGCCGACGACAAGCCGGCGGCCCAACTGCAGGAGTTCTGCGTCGGCCAGCACGTCACTGGGACCGGGCCGTTTCAGAAACGCGATGTTGAAACTACTGGTCACCGCGTCGCCGGCGTCACCGTCAACCGCGAGCAGGGCGGCATAAACGGCGGCGTCTGCCAGCATCATCATGCTCGGCCCGGACACCGTCCCACCCGGGCGCAGCTGCCGTTCACCGACGCGCAGCCGGAGCCGCGCACGGCCCGGCTCCGCGGAGTCCAGTTTCATCAGGCGCTGATAGTTGGGGAAATGCGCCTCGAACCAGGCCTCGATCTGCGCATGTGTCATGCCTGACATGATCCGCCCAATCAGCAGGGTGAATCGATATCACGGCGCGACCAGCCGCGGCCGTTGCGGATCAATTCATAGGCAGGCCAGTAGCGATTGTCGAGCTTCAGCGTGATGACCTCGACGCCCCGGTTCCAGTTGACGGTCTTCAGCCGGACCGCATCCCTGTCACCGCGTCCTCGGACCGCCGCGACGAACGCATCCAGGTCGGGGGTCGGTATGCCGTCAACTTCGACGATCCGGCGGCCTGCATACAGCCCATACCGGGTCGCAGGCGAACCGTACCCGAAATAGGCGACATAAACGCCCAACGGCTCTATGCCACGCTGCGCGGCCATGGCGCGATGGGGCGCATGCAGCAACGCGCCTGCCCAAACCAGCAGGCGATCCAGATCCCTGCCGTCCAGAGCAACCGTTCCCAGGCGCAGGCTGAGTTCATTGCCGTCCCGCCAGATCACCAGGTTCACTTCGGGGCGCTGGGAGCCGCGTTCTACCTCGCGGAAGTTGGTCACGACCTCTCCGTCGATGGCCAGCAGGAGATCGCCCGGCTTGAGTGCGTCTGCTGCCGGCGTACCCGCCGTGATGCGTATGACCTGGAGAGCCTGACGTCGTCTCGGGTCGTCGCCTTCGAGGCGTTCGATCCAGTCTGCGGACAGACCCAGCCCGCGAGCGCTCGACAGTGGCATACGGACGAATTCGGCTTCCAGCGACCGGATGGGAGCGCCTTCCTGCACATGCGATACCGTTTCGGCGACGATGTCCGCGGACACACCCTTGTTGACCTGAATCAGTTCCTGCCCCGAGTGATAGGCGAAACTGGACCACAGCGACAGTACCCGCCCATCCTCGTCGGCCAGCACGCCATCGAAGTCCGTGGGCGCATTGACCAACGTGATGGTCTCAAGGTTCGTGTCCCGGAAGCGCAGCGTCCGCGACAGCGGGAAGGCCACCGGATCGATTGACGCGACCTCGGTCGACTGTGCGACGAGACTGTGATCGCCTTTCAGCCCTACGACCCACAGGCGATCTCCCGGCGACACACGGCTCAGGTTGAAATCGACATCCCTTACCGGGGTATCTCCTACGAGAGCCGGGTCATACCCCACCACCGCCAGGTTATGTAAAGGATGGATCCATTCGACCCTTCCCGGCACCTCCAGCGACCCCGCAAAGGTGATCCGTACGTCACCCAACGAGATCGGCACCGTATTACGGTCCACAACTATCAGGCCCCTATCGGCATCGACGACGACACCGGTGCCATGGTAGTGGCGCTCCGAGACACCGGCCACCGGGTAGGGCATGTCGAAATTGACCATGACCAGGGACGCAGCCAGACGGTCGCGGCGTGGATCTGAGTAGCTGATGAAACCGGTAGACGCCGGTGACGGCGGTGACGCGATACCGACGTCAGGAAGTGGCTCGCAGGGCCAGACGCCCAGTGCATCGTCTCTACGGCAGCGTTGGGCCGGGAACCAGCGCCTGTCCATCCTGACGGTCCTGAGCTGACTGCCCCGAGGCTCGTCAAAGGTGTGGAAACGGATGGTGAAGCGCTCACCATCCTGTAGTGCGGACATCACTGACTGGAATTCGTCCAGGTCCCCAACCGGAGAACCATTGATTTCCTTGATCACTGAAGCCCGGGGTATCGCAGAACGCGCAAACACGTAGCCTGGATTGGCGACGTAGATGCCGCGTGGCGGCACGTTGAGGTGCCGCGCCTGCTGATAGGACAGCTGGTGTGTAATCGCATCGCCGAACTCCAGGTACTCACCCGGAGTAATGCCGTGCAGATCCTCCGGCGTCACGTCGACGACCAGTGTCTGCCCGCCACGCTGCAGCTCCAGCGTAATGGGCGCGCCAATGTGGCTGTCCATCTCTTCCTCGAGGGCGACGAATCCGGTCAGCATCTGGTCGTTGACCCGGACAAGAATGTCGCCGGGCTCCAGCTCACCGACCACGGGCGCGCCCGGGACGACCTGTTCCACAACAAGCATGCCGGTCGCGTCGGGGAAGCGATCGCGGATTGCCGCTTCGGTCTGCTCCTGCAATCCCAGACGGCGTAGCTCGTCATAGGGTTGATGGACGAATTCAGTCATCAAGGTGCCACGCGGCACAGGCTGTTCGTCACGGACCAGTTCAACTGCCCGCTTGACCCGATCCAGAGGCAGGAAGAAGCTCGACGCCGCCTGGGTGTTGGCGCCCGCGTTCAACGCCACTACCTCGCCCTCGACATTAATGACCGGAGACCCGGAGGACCCACCTGAGGTGCCGGATGCGGCCTGGTAATAGAACGTATTGAAATCGTTGTAGTTTCCACGGCCGTAGTCGGGCGCATGCCGATCAAGCCGGGCGAGCGTGCCGGCCAGGATCGACAACTGCTCGCCGGCATCGTTGCCGACGACCCGGATCTCGCGACCGAGTTCGGCACCCGCCGGGTTCAGGGCGAGTTCAGCCGGCTCGATGAACCTCAGTTTCGAGGGATCGTATCGGTAGATGCCAAAGTCGTGGACCGGGTCCCGGTAGATCGGATAAATGGGTACCTCTTCGTGATTGATGAAAATCGCCTCGGCCATGACCGGACCGGGCGTCACGACGTGGCGATTGGTCAGGATCAATCCACGGCGCGCATCGACTACGAATCCGGTGGCCTGGGTCGACTGGTTCCAGTTGGTATCGAACGCACGGGTTCCGTCCACCTGGATCGAAACGACACCGGTCGAGATCCGCTCGAGAGTCTCTCGCCAGCGGTCTTCCTCAGCTACGGCAGTCGAACTCAGGATGCCCAGCGCAAGGCACAGGCTCAGAAGTCGGGGTTTGCGAAAGTTCACCACAGGCCGGGGTCGTAACCAAAGTTATCCTGGAACGTCCTCTGAACTGACTCCGGCGAAAGGGAATGGTTCTGGGTACCTCTGTATCCGACCTTGATCGCTCCCATGATCGAGGCGACGCGGCCGGTCGTCTCCCAGTCGGCGCCCGCCATCAGTCCGTACAGCAGGCCGGCTCGATAGGCGTCGCCGCAACCTGTGGGATCGGCCACCTGCACCGGACTGGCCGGCGGGATCTCTTTCACGGAACCTCCACTGAGAATTACCGAGCCCTGGTTACCCCGCGTGATCACCAGCGCATCGACCCTCCGGGCGATCTCGTCGACGCTGAGCCCGGTTCGCTCCTGCAACATCTGACCCTCATAGTCGTTGACGGCCACGACCGTCGCCTGGTCGATGAAGCGTGACAACTCCTCGCCCTCGAACATCGGCAGTCCTTGTCCAGGATCGAAGATAAAGGGTATCCCGGCAGCCTCGAACTGCCTCGCGTGACTCAGCATGGCGTCCCGCCCGTCCGGGGAGATCATGCCCCAGCGAATCCCTGCGTCATCGGGGACGCTGATCTCGTGGGCATGATTCATCGCGCCCGGATGGAAGGCAGTGATCTGATTGTCGTCCATATCCGTGGTGATGTACGCCTGGGCGGTGTATGCCTCATCCACGGTGTGGAGGTATGTGCGCGACACGCCATGACCGTCCATCCACTCCGCGTAGGGAGCAAAGTCGTGCCCTACTGCGCCCATTGGGTAGCCGTCGCCGCCGAGCAGCTTCAGGTTGTAAGCGATATTGCCGGCGCAGCCGCCAAAATCGCGCCGCATCTCTGGCACCAGAAACGCAACGTTCAGCATGTGGATCTGATTGGGCAGAATCTGATCCGCAAAACGGCCAGGGAACACCATGATGGAGTCATATGCGAACGAGCCGCAGATCAGGGCCGGCATGGTTGCACCTCCGGGGCGTGGCGACGAGCGACGGGTTGAGTCACGCTTCGGCGGGCTGCCAGGCGACATCCAGGTGCCGGGCGGCACGAACGTCATCCAGGCGCCGCACCGGCGTACTGTAGGGGGCGCCCTTTACGTGCTCCGGATCTGTCGCTGCCTCTTCACGGATACGAGCCATGGCTTCGACGAAACCATCGAGCGTCTCCTTCGCCTCGGTCTCGGTAGGCTCAATCAGCAGGCATTCCGGCACAAGTAACGGAAAATACGTCGTCGGCGCATGGTATCCGTGATCGAGCAGGCGTTTGGCGAAGTCCATGGTCGTGACGCCAAAGTCTCTTGCCTCGCGCTTCAAGGTCACGATGAACTCGTGGCTTGCGCGGCGTGCCGGGTAGGCCAGGTGAAAGCCTTCCGCCTGCATCCGGGCGGCGAGATAGTTGGCATTCAGCGTCGCGAATTCGGCCACCCTGCGCATGCCGGACCGGCCCAGCATCCGCGCATACACATAGGCTCGCAATAGTACGCCCGCGTTGCCCATGAATGCCGACAGCCGGCCAATGCTCTGTGGAAAATCCTTCTCCTCCATCCAGCGGAAGCGGCCGTCGTCGTCCTTGCCGACTATCGGGATCGGCATGAATGGCTCCAGGCGCTCGCCGACACCGACCGCGCCGGAACCCGGGCCGCCACCACCGTGTGGAGTGGAAAAGGTTTTGTGCAGGTTCATGTGGATGACGTCAAATCCCATATCGCCGGGTCTGGCCTTGCCGAGAATGGCGTTCAGATTTGCGCCGTCGTAGTACAGCAAGCCGCCTGCTTCGTGCACCAGGTCCGAGACCTCGAGAATATGCCTTTCGAACACGCCCAGGGTCGAAGGATTGGTGAGCATGATGCCCGCGGTATTCGGGCCCAGGACCGCCTTGAGCGCATCCAGATCGACGTCGCCGTCTTCGCCGGTGGCGATCTCGATGACCTTGCAACCACACATTGTCGCGGTAGCCGGATTGGTCCCGTGGGCCGCATCCGGAACGATGATTTCATCCCTGTGATCATCGCCCCTGGCCTGGTGATAGGCGCGGATCATGGCGACGCCGGCGAACTCCCCCTGGGCGCCGGCCATCGGAGTGAGTGAAACGCCTTTCATGCCGGTCACGGCCTTGAGCATCTCCTGCAGTTCGTACATACACTCCAGGAAGCCCTGCCCGCTGGCCACGCTCCCCAGAGGGTGACGCCCGAGGAACCCGGGCAACATCGCCAGCTGGTTACAGGCCCGGGGGTTGTACTTCATGGTGCACGAACCCAGCGGATAGAAGTGGGTGTCGATGGAGTAATTCAACTGCGAAAGGCGCGTGAAATGACGTACCGTCTGCAGCTCCGACACCTCCGGGAGCCGCGGCCGTTGCTTGCGCCGCAAGTGGTCCGGGATCGCTGCGCTCGCACCCTCTCCGGGCGCCTGCGCGTAGGCACGACGTCCCGGGCGGGACTGCTCGAAAATTACCGGCTCGGTCATGTCCTGTCAGTCTCCGTCTTCAGCCGAGGGCCTTGAGAGCCGCGTCATAGTCCGGCTCCTGCCCGATCTCAGGCACGAGTTCCGAGTGAACGACCGTATCGTTCTCGTCAACCACAACGACTGCTCTGGCACAGAGTCCGGCGAGCGGTCCGTCTTCGATCAGCACGCCGTAATTGCGGGCGAACTCGGGGGCCCGCATCGTTGAAAGAGCGCTGATCCGATCCAGCTCGTCCGCTCCGCAGAAGCGTTTCTGTGCGAACGGCAGATCGGCTGAGATCATCAGCATGACGGTGTCATCGTGTTCACGGGCGAATTCGTCGAACTTGCGCGTCGAGACAGCGCACACCGGGGTATCGACGCTGGGAAAAATCGACAGCAGCTTCTTCTTGCCCACCCACTGACCCAGGGACACATCATTGAGGTCACCGTCCGTCAGCGTGAAGTCGGGGGCCTTGGAGCCGACCTTTGGCAGATCTCCGCTGGTGTGGATTTCATTATCGTGCAGTGTGATCGTGGCCATCTCGTGTCTCCTGAAAAAATTCTTTCCTAAGGAAGGGCTTCAGGCGACTCTGGCCTGACGCATGATCTCGGCGAGGGCGGTGGCGAAGTACTCGATGTCCGCGGCGGTCTTGGTCTCGGTCGCGCACACGAGGAAGGCATTGCCGAGCTGCGGATAGTCGACGCTGAGATCAAGCCCACCGAGCACGTTGCGCTTGGCCAGCGCCTCCAGAACCGGTGCTACGGGTCGATCGAGACGCAGCACCGCCTCATGGAAACGCGGCCCGTCGAATACGACCGAAACGCCATCCACGCTGTCCAATCGCTCGGCCAGCCGAGATGTGTTCGCGATACAGGCGCTGGCAACCTGCTCGAGGCCGTCGGCACCCATGAGGCTCATATAGATGGTCGCCGCGGTGACCATCAAGCCCTGATTAGTACAGATATTCGAGGTCGCCTTCGAGCGGCGGATGTGCTGCTCCCTGGCCTGTAGCGTCAGCGTGAATCCTTCGCGCCCTTCCAGATCCAGCGTGCGCCCGACGATGCGTCCAGGCATCTGTCTCACGAACGCCTTTTTTGCCGTCAGCAGACCAAAAAAAGGTCCACCCGAAGACAGGGGGACACCCAGTGGCTGCCCTTCTCCGCAGGCGATGTCCGCGCCCTGCTCGCCCCATTCTCCCGGCGGCTTCAGAAGTGCCAGGGAGATCGGATTGACGACCGCGATGACCATGGCGCCAATGGAATGCGCCCAGTCAGTCAGCCGATCGACATCCTCGAGATTGCCGAGGAAGTTCGGCTGCTGAATCACCAGTGCGGTGATGTCTTCGCCCTCGTAACTGTCGGTTCCCGTCAGGTCAGTGAGACCCGTCTCGATCTCCAGCCCCAGGGGTTCGAATTTGAGGCCCTGATTGCCGGTGATCGCCTGGCATACCTTCAGGTAGACGGGATTCACGGCACCTGCGATGAGGATACGACCGCTCTTCGACTTGCGATTGGCACGCACCGCCATCAGGGCGGCCTCGGCCAGCGCGGTGGCGCCGTCATAGAGCGATGCATTCGACACGTCCAGGCCGGTCAGGCTGGACATCATCGTCTGATATTCATAGATCAGCTGAAGCGTGCCCTGGCTGGCCTCAGCCTGGTAGGGAGTGTAGGCGCTGTAGAACTCTCCCCGGGTTGCAATCTCCCAGATCGCGGCCGGTATGTGGTGCTCGTAAGCACCTGCCCCGATAAAGCACAACGGAGATCCATCGCTCGCCGCCCGGCTGCGCATCAGGCGCTGGATATCCATCTCGCGCATCGCCTCGGGTACGCCTTCCAGATCCTCTAGTCGGAGTGCATCAGGGATCTCGTCGAACAGCTGTTCGATGTCGGACACGCCGATCATATCGAGCATGTCGCGTACGTCTTTCTCGTTGTGGGGAATGAATGGCATATCGACTCGCTCCCGATACCTGACGGCGCTGCCCGGCCGCCTTAGTCTTCCAGCGTAGCCTCGTAGGTGGCGGCATCCATCAACGTTTCTAGTTCGGCCGGGTCATCGGCTTCCACCCGCATGATCCAGCCGTCGCCGTAAGGATCCTGGTTGACAAGTTCCGGGCTGTCCGCCAGCGCATCGTTACCCGCCGCGACCTTTCCGGACACAGGACTGTATACGTCAGATGCGGCCTTGACGGATTCGACGACGGCACAGGCATCTCCCGAGGAGACTTCCGATCCGGCCTCCGGCGGCTCCACGAATACCAGGTCTCCCAGAGCCGATTGGGCATGATCAGTGATGCCCACGGTGACGCTGCCATCATCCTCGCTGCGCACCCACTCGTGGGACTTGGTGTATTTGAGATCGCCAGGTACGTTGCTCATTTCTTGAACCCCCCAGATACGGCCGGACCAGCGTCCGACGCAGATTCTAACTAAACCTTCGCCTTGCCGTGGCGCACGAATGGCGGGCGCACGACGCGTGCCATTAGTCTCCGCCCACGAATCTCCACGGTCACCTTATCGCCCGCACCGGCGGGCACCCTCGCCAGGCCAATCGACCGTCCCAGCGTAGGAGAAAACGTGCCGCTCGTGACTTCTCCCTCGCCGACCCCATCGACAATAACCTTCTGATGGGACCGCAGCACGCCTCTGTCTTCGAGCAACAAGCCCACCAGCCGCCGGGGGACGCCTTCCCTGCGCTGTGCCTCCAACCTGTCTCGCCCGGTAAAGCGCCGGTCCTCCGGCTCCCAGGCAACGGTCCAACCGAGACCTGACTCGAGCGGCGTTGTGCTCTCGTCCATGTCACTACCGTAGAGATTCATACCGGCCTCCAGGCGCAAAGTGTCGCGGGCTCCCAGGCCGCAAGGCCGGATTCCTGCGTCCGCGAACGCACGCCAGAGGTTGTCCGCCTGTGACTCAGGGACGATGATCTCCCAGCCGTCCTCTCCGGTGTAGCCGGTACGGGCGACGAACAAGTCCTTGATCGGCGCCGCGACGAAGGGCCCGAGAGACAGAGCGGTCTCACGATCTTCCTCAGCGAGACACGCTGCTGCCTTGTCGCGCGCGTTGGGACCCTGCACGGCGATCATCGCGAGATCCGGCCGCTCACTGACCTGCACGTCGAATACTGCCGCCTGTCCTTCCAGCCACGCGAGATCTTTTTCCCTGGTCGCCGCGTTGACCACCATCCGAAATTCGGTTTTGCTCAGGAAATAAACGATCAGGTCGTCGATGACGCCCCCGTCTTCATTGAGCATGCAGGTATACAGGGCCTTGCCGGGCGTCTTCAGTTTGTCGACATTATTGGCAATGAGGCGGTGCAGGAATGCCGTGGCATCAGCGCCCTGGACATCGACAACCGTCATGTGGGAGACATCGAACATGCCTGCGTCAGTGCGGACGGTGTGATGTTCCTCGATCTGGGACCCGTAGTGCAGCGGCATATCCCAGCCGCCGAAATCGACAATCCGGGCGCCCTGCTCTACGTGGGCGTCGTATATGGCGGTTCTATTACCCATGGTCCTTGTACTCGCTCTCCGGGCCGCCTGCGCAGCTGAAACAAAACAAGGCGGCAGGCAAAATCCACCTGCCGCCCCTCTGTCCGGTTACCTGAGAGATTTGGGCACAGCGCAAACAATACGCCGTAGCCGCTCACCTTCGGTGGGCCGCCTTCGCGACCACTCTCCAGAGCCAACTTGTCTCCCGCCGTCCTTTTGCCTGAGCGTTTACGGGCGAGTTGCGCCTTCGGCGTCCCGATCTTGTGCCGGGATCTCTCCGGGGGGATCTTTGCGTTGGAGTCGGAATAATAGCTGAAGCACCCGGGAGCGGCCAGCCACGGCCAGGCCCGTCCCGACAGCCGCTCCGCGCGAGCGACGCCTGTCCCCCTCGATCGACACCCGGCAGTTCGACTCCCCGATGGGATAGAATTCCTGCTTTCCAACCGTCGAGGCGACCAGCGCCGGAATGATGTCCCAGCCCCACACAGAATTTACTCGCCGGACCTCAGTCGCCGTCCCGATCGATCACGTGATAGTCGGCGGCGGTGCGCCCGTTGTCGTCCAGTCGATGACCAACACGGACACCGCGGATATCGACGCCACAGTGGCGCAGACCAGATCGCTCGCCCTGGCCGGATCGGAACTGGTGCGGATCACGGTCAACAGTGAAGCAGCCGCGAAGGCTGTTCCGGAAATCCGCGAACGGCTACATGGTGCCGGGATCAACGTCCCGCTGGTGGGCGACTTCCACTTCAACGGACACAAGTTGCTGTCACGCTATCCTGATTGCGCGGAAGCCCTTGCCAAATATCGGATCAATCCCGGCAACGTGGGTCGGGGCAGCAAACGCGACCCGCAGTTCGCGGCCATGATCGAGGTCGCCTGCAGACACGACCGGCCGGTCCGGATCGGCGTCAACTGGGGCAGCCTGGACCAGGAATTGCTGACCCGCCTGATGGACGAAAACTCCAATAGCGAGTCGCCGGTGGATGCCGCCGAGATTGTGCATCGGGCGATGATCGCCTCGGCTCTGGAAAGCGCGCGACGCGCCGAGGAGCTGGGGCTGGGACGAAACAGAATCGTCCTGTCTTGCAAGATGAGCGGCGTCCAGGATCTGATCGCCGTCTATCGGTCCCTCGCCGCACAGTGCGAATATCCTCTGCATCTTGGCCTTACGGAGGCCGGTATGGGATCGAAAGGCATCGTTGCCTCCACCGCCGCGCTCGCCATCCTGTTGCAGGAGGGCATAGGTGACACGATCCGGATATCCCTGACGCCGGAGCCGGGCGGAGATCGCGCGCGGGAGGTGATCGTGGCACAAGAGATTCTTCAGACGATGGGCCTTCGCGCATTCACGCCCATGGTCATTGCTTGCCCGGGCTGCGGACGGACGACCAGCACCTTCTTCCAGGAACTCGCACAGCAGATCCAGGATCACATCCGCCACCGCATGCCCGAGTGGCGGAAGACCTACAACGGTGTCGAGGATATGACCGTCGCCGTCATGGGGTGTGTCGTCAATGGCCCCGGCGAAAGCAAGCATGCCAATATAGGCATCAGTCTGCCTGGTACGGGTGAGCGCCCGGTCGCTCCGGTCTACGAGGACGGCGCAAAAACGGTGACGCTCAAAGGCGAAGGGATTGCACAGGAGTTCCAGTCGCTGGTCGAGGCTTACATCGAACGCTCTTATCGTCACCGCAGCGATTGAACGCATGCTTAGGCGTGACGACATGCGTGACCCCCGATGCGGCGGTGCGGCATGCCGTGAAGAACCCGAATGCTAGACTATGCGCATTGAATTCAGGCGGGAGCCGTTGATGGGAAAAAGCACGAGTTACGCCTCAAAGGTCCCGGACAAGAACGGCCAGATCCATTACACGGATGACGAGAACCGGATCTGGTCCGAGCTCTACGAGCGGCAGATGGGAATCCTGCCGGGCCGCGCTTGCAGTGCCTATCTGGACAATCTGGAGAAACTCGACCTGCCGCGCGATCGGGTGCCGCAACTGGGCGTAGTGTCGGAAGTGCTCAAGGACGCCACCGGCTGGGAGGTGGCCCCGGTTCCGGCACTGATACCGTTTACGGAGTTTTTCGATCTCTTATCGACGAAGCGCTTCCCTGCGGCGACTTTTATTCGCTCGCGCGACGAGATGGAATATCTGCAGGAACCGGACGTGTTCCACGAAGTATTCGGCCACTGCCCGTTGCTTCTCGATGAAGGGTTCGCGGCTTTCAGCCACGCCTATGGCAGAGCCGGGGCTGCCGCCCGCAAGGAAGATCACGCGATGCTGGCGCGGCTCTACTGGTTCACGGTCGAGTTCGGCTTGATCCAGCGACCAGGCAAGGAGTTGCGGGCCTACGGGGCGGGGCTGTGCTCGTCGATCGGCGAAGTCCAGTACGCGCTGGACAGCGATGTACCCGTCCGAAAACCCTTCGACCCGCTGGAAGCTTTGCGGACGCCCTACAGGATCGACATCTACCAGACGGTGTATTACCAGATCCAGAGTTCCGACGAGCTCTACCAGCTGGCGCAGATGGATCTTCTTGGGCTCATCGCCGAAGCCAGACAGATGGGCATGCATCCACCAACGTTCCCACCCAAAGAGAAGGCTGCGAGCTGAGCGCAACCAGTGTTAGCAGATACAGAAGGATTGTGATGAGCGAATTGACTGCACAGCGTTGTGAACCCTGCGAGGGCGGCGTCAGACCGATGGGCCGGGAGGAAGCTGACCGGATGATGGGTCAGCTGCACGAGGACTGGAGCCTCACGGAAGACGGCCTCGAGATCCACCGGGACTTCTTCTTCAAGGGCTTCAACAAGACTATAGGGTTCGTAAATGCCGTCGCGTGGATCGCCAACGCGGAGGGGCATCACCCGGACCTGGAAGTCGGCTGGGGCCATTGCCTGATCCGCTTTACGACCCACGCGATCGGCGGCCTCTCGCAGAACGACTTCATCTGCGCCGCCAAGATCGACGCACTGCTTCCCGGCAACTGACTGCTTACCAGCGGACCTGCCAGCTTAGCCCCAGCATGTCGCTGGAGGCGACCGGTGTTACAGCAGCCTGATCGGCGGGTTTGACCAGCCACCAGTTCCAGGCGAGCGCAACTGCGGCACCGGCCACGACATCTTCGGTATCGTGCTCATCCGCATCCACCCGCGTCCAGCCGACATACGCGGACAGCAGGTAGGCGGGCCAGGCGTCCCGCCAGCCATAGCGCTTGTGAAGGAAAGCCGCACCCGCGAACGACGTCGCAGCATGCCCCGACGGGAACGCCTCATCATCACCGTTGGGTCGTTCCTTGTCGACGATGTTTTTCAACGCATAGGTCGTCACCACGGTGCCGGCGAACGCTTTGATGAACTGCCTCTTGCCGACATCGTCCCCGCGATGCCATGCCACACCGTAGGCGGCGGCAGGAATGACGACGCGCAGAATGTCACCGCTCGTCTCGGTCTTCCCGGCGATGGCATCGGTCGCCACGAGACACGCCACCGCCATCATGACCACCCGCCACACTCCCCGGCTGCCTTTCATCCGTCGAGGGCCAGGCTCGCCGTGGCATCGGCCGGGGGATCGATCAGTCGCCCGAAACCCTCGGCGGCAAGACGGGAAGCCGCGAGCGCGGATCGTTCATCCCCCTGGCCGGTCAGGGCCCACTGAGCATGCTCGCTCAACAAAGCCAGCCCCACCGATTGACCGAGGGTCAATGCCATCCGACGAGCCCCGGCCTCTATGCTCCTGTGGTCCTCTTCGCGGGATCTTTGCCCGAACCATTCAAGTGCGCGCCCGGCCGACACTTCGGCCAGCGCCGTCGCTTCCCTCAGACGCGTATCGGTGCAGCCTGCCCGGCAACGCTGGATCAAGGCCAGCAGTGAGTCAAAACCGCCTGTTTCCGCGGACGCTCTCAGCAAATCCAGGGACAGCACGTTCGTGGTGCCCTCCCATATCGGCAGGACCTGGGCGTCACGCAGCAACATCGGCAACCCGGTGTCCTCTACATAACCGGCGCCACCGAATGCCTCGAGAGTCTCACTCATGACGGACACCGCCGTCCGGCCCGTGGTCAGCTTCGTCAGCGAGGTCAGCAATCGCAACTCCTTCATGCCAAGCTCGCTGAGTCCCTCAGCCTCCCTTCTGCCGATCAGGTCAACCAGGTAGAAACATAGATGCAGGCATGATTCCGTCTGTGCCTGCGCCAGAGCCAGCGTGTCGAGATGCAGGGGCTGCTCCGCCAGTGGCCTGCCGAAGGCGACGCGACGGCGGGCATAGTCCCGTGCGAGTGCGAGGCCCCGTCGCATCGTCGCAACCGCACACACGCTGTTCCAGGTGCGCGTCATCTCCAACATTGGAACAATATCGCGAACGCCGCCATGCGGCCGTTTAACCAGATGCGCCTCGGCTCCCTCCAGGATCAACTCCGCCGTCGGGACCTTGCGGGTACCCAGCTTGTCCTTTAGCCGGCATACGCGGATCCCGTTCAAGCTTCCTGTAGTGTCCCGGGGCTCCAGGTAGAAAAGCGCCAGGCCCTTGCCGCCCTCGGGATTGCCCTCTGGCCGCGCCAGTGTCAGCGCGATCTCGGAGGTGGCGGCGGAGGTGAACCATTTCCGGCCCGAAAGTTTCCAGATATCCCCTTCCTGCTTCACAGCAACGGTCTGCGACTGACCGACATCGGAGCCGCCCGTCGCCTCGGTCATCCATTGGCCACTGGTCCAGGCCTGCTCGGGATCCCGGCTGATCAGATGGCCCACCGCACGATCGATGAGCGGGCGATTACCCGAGTCCAGCAACGTGCGCGCCGCGCCGTCCGTCATCGCCAGTGGGCAGGTATAGACGTCCGAGGATGGATGAAACAGGTAGACCAGGCCAAACTGCAGGCTTCTCGACAGTGCGCCCCAGCGCCGCTCATAGGCCTCACCGACGAGACCGAACTCGGCGGACAATCGAGCCGCCCTCCGCCAGAGCGGGGTGAGGTCTATCTTGTCTATCCGCTGGCCCCACGGGTCCCAACGGGTCAGGACCGGCTCATTCAGGCGATCGTCAAGCTGAGTCCGGTAGAGTTCGCCACCGGCGATCTCTCCCATCTCGCGGAGTCTTGGCGCCACTTCGGCCAAGGCGTCCCCGAATCTCCTGGCCATCAGCGACCGGAACATGCGGTCGTCGTCGAACTGGTTTCCCAGTGAAGGCGGATCCTGGCAGAACAGCCCGCTGTCGCTCGACATCAGATGCCCATCTTGTTCAAGGCGTCAGCGATCCTCCCGAGAATCATGGTCGTCGTGGGATGCGCGCTCTCCAGGCGGTCGACATATTCGGTGATCGGGCTGAGGAACTCCTCTCGGGATGGCTGTTGCGGCCGCTCCTCCTGCAGCAGGCTTTCTATCCTGCCCTGCATCTCGGACAGCGCGCGCCGATCCTCTGCGCCAAGATCGGGGTCCTGCCGTAATTCGGATTCCAGTTCCGCAAGCAACTTTAGAAGTTCGGTCTTGGGCATGGGCGGCTCTCCTGTCAGCTTTCCGCCAGGGCACTATTCTCGAGCGGCGGGCGGGCAAACCGCGGCAGGTCTCCGGTAATGCCCATCGCACGTCTCACAATCTCATTCTTCACCAATGGCGCCCGGTTTACGAGCGCCATCCCGGCGCGACGTACCGCCTGGGCCGCGGGCTCCTGGCGCAAGAATAGTTGTCCGATGGCATCGATGCTGCTCGCGGCCAGCAGATTCTCGCCCTTCCTCCACCTTTCGTATCGCCTGAGCACGCGACGCTCACCGGGATCCCGATCATCGACGAGCGCATCGAGGACTACCTCGGCTAAAGCGGCGGCATCCAAAAATCCGAGATTGACCCCTTGTCCGGCGAGGGGATGGACCGTGTGCGCAGCGTCTCCAACTAATGCATATCGCTCTCTAACGTAGTGGCTCGCACTCTGAATTCTCAAAGGAAAAGCGAAACGCCGACTGGTCTCCGTCACTTCTCCCAGGACGTTGTCGGCCGCCCGGGTCAATTCTTCCAGGAACGCAGCGTCGCCCATGGCGATCAGCCCGGCCGCCTGCTCCGGTGTGGTTGACCAGACAATGGAACTGCGGCCATCCGCGAGGGGCAGCAAAGCCAGGGGCCCGTCGGGCAGGAAACGTTGTCTGGCCGTTTCACCATGCGGCTTCTCGGTCCGGACATGACACACCACCGCCGACTGGCCGTATTCGTGCCCGGAGGCCTCGATGCCGGCCATCGTCCTGCTCGGCGATGCCGAGCCGTCGGCGCCTACCACGAGCCGCGCCCGCAATGTAGCCCCGTCAGTGAGATCGACCAGGGCGCCCCGCTCCGAAAATACCAGTCCAGACGCCTCGCCAGGGCAGAACACCTGCACCCCGGGCGTGACTTTCAGCCGCTCCCTGAGACAGTGTTCTATCAATTCGTTTTCGACGATGTGCCCCAGTTCCGGCTCACCGATCTCCGCACTCTCGAAGCGGATCGCTCCCGCCTGATCGGCCGGGTAGGCGCCATCCCAAACGTACATGCTGCGGTAAGGGCTCGCACGACTGGCCGCTATTTGTGGCCAGACGCCGCACGCCTCCAGGACCCGGGTTGAGGCCCGCGAGATGGCGGATACACGCGGACGATAGTCCGTGCCCTCATCGAATGGTGTCGACTCCCGTGCGTCTATGACGGCCAGAGAAAGATCTCCAGGCTCCTGCGCCAACAGGCAGGCCAGCGAGGAGCCGACCATGCCGGCACCGATAACGATAACGTCGAAATCTTTGCTCACGACAATGGCAATCCTCTGGCGAGTCGGGGCAGACGGCCGCGCAGACCCATCGCCTGATGCGCCAATACAGACTTCGGGCCCGGCGCGATGTCCAGGCCCATCAGCCCCAGACCGCGGATAGCCTTGACCGGCGACAGCGGGTTTGTGAACAGCCTGACCAGCGAGTCGGTGATCCGCGCCACTCTCTGCTGATCGTCCCTGCGCCAATCGCTGTAGGACTCCAGAACACTGGCAACGCCCGGGTCGGTGTCGCTGGCGACGGCATCCGCGACGACGTCGGCAAGTGCCGCCACATCTCGCAGACCCAGGTTGAAGCCCTGACCGGCCACCGGGTGGATAGAGTGGGCCGCGTTCCCGATCAGCAATACGCGTGGGGCGCTCTGTCTTTGAGCTCGTATCAGCTTCAGAGGGTAGCTGGCCCGATCGCCTGCCCGGGTGAAGCGCCCGATGCGAAACCCGAACGCATCCTGCAACCGGTCAAGAAAGTCTGCTTCATCCGCCTGAGCCAGCTCCGTGGCTAAGTCAGGAGGCAGCGTCCAGACAAGAGAGCAGCGGTTTCGCGACATGGGCAATAGGGCGAGCGGTCCCGTCTCGGTGAAGCGTTCGTAGGCTTCGTTACGATGCGGCTCTGACGGCGAGACATTCGCAATCAGTGCCGCCTGCCCATATTCCCAGGTGCTCTCGCCGAGTTTGAGCATCTCCCGTACCGCCGACCTGGCGCCATCGGCGGCAACAAGGAGCGATGCTTCGAGGCTTGTGGGTTGCTTGCCATCTTCATTGATGATGAGCTTGACGCTGCCGGTCTCCAGTTGCACCGCGTCGACCCGTGCCGGCGACATCAGGGTGACATTGTCGCGCCCGGACAGCGTCTGCCATAGAACCCGGCCCAATTGCCGATTCTCGACCACGTAACCCAGCGCGGGCACCCCGTAATCCCGGTGATCGAGTCTGGCGAAACCGAATCTGCCGCGATCGGACACGTGTATCCGGTTGATCGGCGTGGCCGACACCTCTATTTCCGGCCAACAGCCGATGCCCTCGAATATCCGGCGACTGCCTTCCGCGACCGCAGTCGACCTGTCATCGTAGCTCGGTTGTGTCTTCCCGGACGGTGGCCATGCCTCTATGACGGCGATCGAGATCGGCAATGGCGCAAGCGCCGCGGCCAGTGAGGCCCCCACCATGCCGCCGCCAACGATCACGATGTCGAACCGGCGACTCACATCGATACTCTCAGGCTGCTTCCATGAGCTGCTCGATCTCTCCCGGCTCCTTCGGGACGTGCCGGGTGAGAACCTCGTTGCCCTGCTTGGTGACCAGTACATCATCCTCGATGCGGACGCCGATACCCCACCACTTTTTGGCGACACCCTTGCTTCCGGACGGGATATACAGCCCGGGCTCGACTGTCATCACCATCCCGGGCTCGAGCAGCCGCCACTCGTCGCCTACCTTGTAGTCTCCGACATCATGGACGTCGAGACCGAGCCAGTGGCCGGTACCGTGCATGAAGAATCGCTTGTAAGCCTCTGATTTGATCAATGCGGGCACCTTGCCCTTGAGGATCCCGAGCTTCACCAGACCGCGCGTGATGACGCGGACGGCCGCCTCATGTGATTCCTTGCAGTGTTTGCCCGGCGCAATCTGGTCGATGGCAGCTTCCTGAGCCGCCAGTACGAGCTCGTAGATCGCACGCTGCGGGGCAGTGAAGCGACCATTGACGGGGAACGTCCGCGTAATGTCGGACGCGTACCCCTCATACTCACAGCCCGCGTCGATCAGCAACAGGTCACCGTCGTTGATGACGTTGTCATTCTCTGTGTAGTGAAGAATGCAGCTGTTTTCACCGGCCCCAACGATCGGATGGTAGGAAGGCTCGGTGCCGCGACGGCGGAACTCGTGCAGAAACTCGGCCTCGATCTCGTACTCTCGCATCCCGGGCCTGCACACTTTCATCGCCCTCACGTGGGCATCGGCGGCTATTCGTGCCGACCGCTTCATGGCGGTCATCTCCGCGCGACTCTTGTACAGGCGCATGTCGTGTAGCACATGATCCAGCACGATGAACTCATGCGGCGTGTGCTTGCCTTTTCCGACCTGCGCCCTGAGCGCATTCACCCAACCCATCAAACGCTTGTCGAACTCAGGGTGCACGCCCATGGTGTAGTACACGCGCTCGCACTGCTCGAGCATGCCGGGCAGGATGTCATCGATATCCCCGACCGGAAACGCGTCGTCTGCGCCATGGTCATTGACGGCACCTTCCGGGCCGGCGCGTCGCCCATCCCAGGTCTCGCGAATCGGGTCTTTGTCGCGGCAGAAAAGGATGTATTCGCCGTGCCCACGCCCTGGGATCAGGGCGGCCACAGACTCCGGCTCCTCAAAGCCGGTGACATAGAGGAAGTCGCTGTCCTGGCGATACGCGTAGTCGACATCGCGATTGCGAATCCGAACCGGCGCAGACGGCAGGATGGCGATGGCACCCTCCCCCATCATCTTCATCAACTGCTTGCGTCTCTTGGCAAATTCTCTAGGACTCATGATTTTTTAGACTCGTCTTATAGTTAACAGGATCCCGATCAGGATCAGGATGACTCCTACGAGGTACCGTCCGTCGAGGGCTTCTCCAAAGAATTGTCGTCCCGCGAGCGGCACGAGCACGAAACCCAATGCGATAAAAGGATAGGCCCTGGACAAGGGTACCTCGCGCAATACCCCGATCCAGATCACGGTTGCGACGATGTAGAGCGTGATCGCAGCTACGAACCATGCGTTCGTTCCGAGCGCGACGAGCGTCCGCCAGTCCGTGAGCGGGGGCGTGTCGAGGCTCACCCGTTTGAAAAGCACCTGGCCGGCCGCCATCAGTAGCGAAAACGCGAGCAGCCTCAGGAATTGGGCGGGGGCGATATCAAGCATGCAAGACTCTCGGGCATCCGGCTTCGGACCGAAGCCGTTCAGCGCCTCGCTTGCCGGCACCGGCGCGGTCCGCGTAAGTGACGAGTGGCGGTTCGACAACGCGTCCACTCTGCCGGGGTCGCAATTGAGTCATCCGCCGGTCGCTCCGGGTATGTCGGCTTCCGAGGTGCCTTGTTCGTAGACGAGCTGCACCCCGACTCTGAGATATTCAACGACTTCCGCGTACGCCGCCTCGTTCGTCTCCGCGTCGGAGTTCTCGTCGGGTTCTGCACGGGTGATCTGCACCAGGTCCTCGAGGAATTCCCGGACCTCGCCATCCAGATCACCAAAGTCTTTCAGCCCCCGAACGGCCAGGCCGTACAGGAAACCCTGGCTCCAGGACGCCAGCGCATCAATGCGCGCCGTCAGGTCCTCACTGTCATCGGGCAGCAGCGGACGGAAACTCATCTGGGTACCCTGCAGGGCCGCTAGGGTCGACTTGTAGAGATCACCCAGCAGATGGTGATCCGCAGCGGACGGCGTCGCGGAGCTCTCGTGGGAATCGGCCAGCGTATTTTCGATCCATGCTTCTGGAAGATCCCCCGCAGCCGCGCACAACAGTCCACACAGCGTCCCGTGCGACTCGGCGGCTGTGGCGCCGCCCGCCCCGTCCCTCAGACAGGCCGCGATATCTGGATACTCTGGCAGTTGTGTCATACAGAGCGCCTGCGGCGCACCCTTTGCTCTACGTTTAAGGGCCAGATGCTAACACCGGGCACGGTCCCAGCACACTGGCCTGACTGCTTCGATTGACCGCCCTCGCAAGCACCGCTTACCATTCAGGCTATGAGTGACAACCCGATGCAGGCTTTTGAGCTGGAACTGAAGCGACTCGAATCGAGACTCGACGAGTTGGTTGGTGTGTGCCAGCAACTGAAGGAAGAGAATCGGTCGCTTAAGCAGCGACAGGACTCCTTGATGGCCGACCGCGCTAACTTGCTGCAGAAGAACGAGCAGGTCAGAGCCCGTGTCGAAGCGATGATCGGGCGCCTCAAGGCGATGGAAACAGGTGGCTGATATGGATATGGCCCAGGTAAGCGTGCGGATCCTCGAGAAGGAGTACCAGTTCGCCTGTCCTGCAAGTGAACGCAATGAGCTGTTGAATGCCGCGGAGTTTCTCAATGCGAAGATGCGGCAGATACGGGACACCGGCAAGGTCGTCGGTCTGGACAGGATCGCTGTGATGACTGCACTCAACCTGGCTAACGAACTCCTGGGCGCGCGTAGCCAGGATGAATTGATGGATGAAGGTCTAGGCATACGCATCAAGTCGATGCGCGAGCGAGTTGAATCGGCCCTGGAGTCAGGCAAGCAACTCGAGCTCTGAACGCTCTCAGCTTTTTAACAGTTCGGCGTCTCCTGCAGTGTTCGACACGGGCCGGGAAACTCTCGTCCCTATTTTTCAACCTTGGGGCCATGTTCTGTCGGTAACATTGAGCATGACCGCGTAGTGCGGAAAGCCTTAAGTGCCACGGCCGGCCCCACTTTTTGCTCTGGCTCGAGAGCAATGGCCTATGACGGCACAGGCGGGAGACGTCGACCTTATCCCTCGAAGATGGAATCCAGACATGATCTCCGTGGCCGGCTCAGAGCGGAGCGCCGTTCACTGGCAGCGGGCAGGCGCCGTCGCGCGGAAGCGGCCATCGTTGCCCGCATCCGCCGCCTGTCACGATACGTTCGTGCCAGTACGGTAGCTGCATACCTGCCGTTTGACGGGGAACCGGACCTGTCTGCGCTGTTCGACGCGGATCCGGACAAGCGCTTTTTCCTTCCGGTCATCGGGCACCCGCCGGACGGCAGCATGAGATTTGCAGCCTTCCAGACTGGTGACCGGCTGCAACGAAACCGCTTCGGCATCCATCAACCCATCGCCGGTCCGACAACGTACATCAATCCGAAGAGCATCGATGTGGTTCTGGCGCCGATGGTCGGGTTCGACGATTCCGGCCGGCGACTCGGCATGGGCGGTGGATACTACGACCGTTGCTTTGAGTTCATGCGCGATTCGACGCGCGTCCGCCCCGACCTTGTAGGCATCGCTTTCGAGTGTCAGCGTGTGGCTGACGTCGGCGCTGCCGAGTGGGACGTTCCGATGAGCGTCGTCATCACAGAGAAGCACGCCTATCTACCATAGGCGGCTTCGCACCCAGCTCGACCAAGATTAGGGGGTACCAGACATGAACTACTGGCTGTTCAAATCCGAGCCAAACGAATTCAGTATCGAAGCGCTCGAAAAAATGCCACGCAAGACGGAACACTGGGACGGAGTGAGAAACTATCAGGCGCGCAATTTCATGCGTGATGAAATGCGCAAAGGCGAGCTGGGCTTTTTCTATCACTCAAGCTGTGCCGAACCGGGTATCGTCGGAATAATAAAAATTTCAAAGGAAGCGTATCCGGACCACACGGCATTCGACCCGACGGACAAGCACTTCGATCCAAAGAGCGACCCGCAAGCTCCGAGATGGTTCATGGTTAACGTGACCCTGGTCGAGAAGTTTCGTGAACCGATTACGTTGAAGACGCTAAAGTCCTACGCAGATAGACAATTGGCGGATTTCCGCTTGTTAGCTCGCGGCAACAGACTATCGGTCATGCCGATCGAGAAGAAGCACTGGAAGTTCATCAACTCGCTCCGATAACAAGGCTGTGGTCCGGCGCAAATTCTTTCGCGATGACTCTCCTGCGAAGACGGCTTTGGCCGAAGTGTCAGGCGTCAAACAAATCGCCGCCCGGAAGTCGGCGCAAACGCGTGTCGCACGCGCTTCGCGTTGGTGGAAATTTCAACACTGTTGTATATACTCATCCGCGAACCCCCAAACACGGAGATGATCATGGCTAAACGGGCTGCGTCCAAGAAAAAAACGGCCGCCAAAAAGAAGAAGGCGCCGGTAAGACGTAAGGCTGCTGCAAAGAAACCTGCAGCGAAGAGGAAGGTGGCGCGCAAGACGGCAGCGAAGAAGCGGCCGGCAGCCAAGAAGAAGGCTGCAACGAAGAAACGCGCCGCGACCAAGAAGAAGACTGCGACTCGCAAGAAGGCGACTCGCAAGAAGGCGGCCAGGAAGAAGGTTGCTAAGAAAAAGGTAGCGAAGAAGAAGGCGACCAGGAAGAAGGTCGCTAAGAAGAAGGTAGCGAAGAAGAAGACCGCTACCCGTAAGAAAGCGACCAGGAAGAAGGTTGCTAAGAAAAAGGCTGCTACCCGCAAGAAAGCGACCAAGAAGAAGGTCGCTAAGAAAAAGGTTGCCAAGAAGAAGGCTGCTGCGAAGAAGAGACCTGCAAGGAAGAAGGCCGTCGCGAAGAAGAAGCCTGCTTCCCGGAAGAAAGCTGCGTCCCGGAAGAAGACTTCACGCAAGAGGTAGTCTGCCGGTCTCGACGACCGAGAAAAGAAACGGGCCGTTCCTGGAACGGCCCGTTTTTTTTTGTACTAGCATTGAAAGTGCACGTGTCGCGGGGGATCGACTGAAAATGGACCAGGCAGAGAAGAAAGCCGCGGCTGCTCAGGCCGCTCTGGAATTTGTAACCCACGGAATCGTCGGCGTCGGCACAGGAAGCACCGTCAATTGCTTTATCGACGCACTTGCGCAGGTCAAGGATAGGGTCGAGGGTGCTGTGTCCAGTTCCGACGCTTCCACCGAGCGCCTGAACGCCCTCGGTGTGCCCTTGCTGGACCTGAACGACGCCCAACCTCTGGACGTATACGTCGACGGTGCCGACGAGGCCAACGAACACCTTCAGCTGATCAAGGGCGGCGGCGGGGCCCTGACGCGAGAGAAGATAGTTGCCGCGGCGTCAGCAAGATTCGTCTGCATTGTCGACGACAGCAAGCTCGTGGATGTCCTTGGTGAATTTCCGTTGCCCGTGGAAGTGATACCGATGGCACGTGCCCTGGTCGCGAACAGATTGGTCGGGATGGGCGGGCAGCCGGTCTGGCGCAAAGACTTTGTAACCGATAACGGCAACCACATCCTCGATGTCCACAACCTGAGGATCGTCGATCCGCCAACGATGGAGTCGCAGATCAATGACATCACCGGCGTCGTGTCCGTCGGCATATTCGCGCAGCGCCCCGCCGATGTGTTGCTGATTGCCGGTACGGACGGCGTCCGGAAGATACTGCGCTAACAGTGCAGCTGCGGGTTCTTCAGTCGGCGACCGCCTCGAAGAAAGCTTTGAGCCGGTCGCCAAACCGGAGATGCCGGCCGATCGCTGTTGTGTAGAGCGGCTGTCTTACCTGGTCGAAGCTGGCGGTGTTGGCCAGCCTGGCGTTCTCGTGAAACCGCAGGCAGGCAGGTTCCCAGGGCAGCTTCAGAAACTCGAGCAGACGCCGCACCTGGCCCTCCGGATCCTCAACCAGAGCCTCGTAGCAGACATCAAGAATCGGCAGGTCCAGGACGCGCCTCCAGTAACTCATGAGCTGCTCCTGGGCCTTCCACACTTCTGCAATGTGCTCCAGACGAGTGGCCCATGGTAGGAGAGTCCTGTTGAAGTCGTTTGCGTAGATGGACAGCGCGGTGTCGCCGGGATCGCGGCGGCACCAGACCACGAACGCGTCTGGCATGAGACGGGCAACCAGGCCGACGTGCATGAAGTTTCCGGGGTATTTGTCCGTGAACCGCGTATGTCCCTCGCGTACCGGACCGTAGGACTTCATCCACTCTCCGCACAGCCCTTGAGCCTCAGCCTCACTGGCAGGCTCGAGCCTCTCCTGATCTGCCCACATCTGCCGCGCGATCTCCTCCAGATCCAGTCGCTCGCCACCAGGCTGAACCTGCGGATGACACGCCAGGATTTGCTCGACCAGCGTCGTGCCTGACCGGGGCATGCCGACGATAAACACTGGACGCGGCCTGTCCACACCCCCCTCTATGGCCTCTCGGCCCGCAGCGGATTTCCACGGTGCCGAAGCTATGGCCGATACCCGGCGTCGAAACTCGTCGGTGTCGAACCGGGCCGGTTTCAGCGTGTTCGCCTGTGTCCAGGCATCGAACGCCTCTTCGTGACGAGCCAGCCGGTCCAGGACGGCGCCCAACCAGTACCACGCCGCTGGATTTCGATGCCAGCGTGGATCTTCCGAACCCGTCGCCCGCTGCAGGCTTTCGAGAGCCTCCTGTTCCTTGCCCAGTCCGAGCAGTAGCCGACCGGCAGCATAGTCCACGGCCGGTCCTCCTGTGTTGGAACTCAGCCAGCGCTCCAGCAGCGCAAGACCTTCGGGTCTCTCCCCGAACACGTCCAGGCAGACCGCCAGCCCGGCAGCCAGCTCTGCCTGGTCCGGATCCAACTCCAGGGCGCGCCGGAAGGCCGTCGCGGCCCGTCTTGTTGCACCTCCGGAGAACAGCAGTTTCGCCAGCCCGGCATGGGCATCGACACGATCAGGCTCCCGGCCGATGACCTGCCTGAACGCGGCCTCCGCCTGTCCGGGGCTTTCGAGGAACTGGTACAGCTCGGCCAGATTGAGCCAGTTGTCTGCATCTTCGGGTGCAGAGGCGGACACGTTCTCAAGGCAAGATACGGCCTCCTGCATGCGACCGGACCTTGCGCATAGCCTGGCAAGTCCTTTCAATGCTTGCGGCTGATCCGGATCCAGTTGCAAAGCCCGACGCCAACTGGCTTCGGCGCCCGGATCATCACCCTGGCGAGCAAGGACGTGGCCGAGGATGGCGTGTGCATGCCCGTCCGCGGGGGCGAGTCGGACGGCTCGCCCGAGGGCATCTGCGGCTTCGTCAATTCGACCCAGATTATTGAGCACCCTGCCAGCCGCTTTGAGCACACCCACGTCTTGGGAATCGCTGGACAGCAGCCCCCTCAGTACTTCCCAGGCCTGGTCGGATCGCCCTTCGGTGATGAGCGTCTCGGCACGGGCGAGAATCGAATCCGAGTCGGTTTCTGATGCCATCGAAACAGTTCCAGCGGCAATAATGACCGCGGTGTTAGGCGAGCCCGCCTGAAAACCAGATCATTGGCAGACCTCTACGCCACCGCCGTCCTGCAATCAATCGACTGTCGACGTGACATCGGGGTGAGATCTGCCTCGTGAAGCGCATCATCGCACCTGATCCACCCGCACTGCGATGGTCGCGGGATTTCCACGGGTGATGACCGGGAAGGACCCCGTGCTGATGAAAAGAAGTTCATCCCCGTGGTTGATCCTCGCCTCAATCTGATACGCAAAACGTGGATCGATACGGGCGGCGTCGTAGGAGAGCTCGAAGGGGATTGGCACCTGTCTCCCCTGGGTGGCCAGTGCCTTCTCGGCGAGCACGATGGCGGCGGCATCAGCCCGGGAGACGTCAACGAGCCTGACCGTGACGATGGTTTCGGGGGGCAAAGCGACTCTCTGTCGATAGAAAACCGTGCCGGTCACCCAGGCTGAGGTCGGCCCCGCATCCGTCGGAGCAATCGATTCCGGGCGTGCGGCGGCGCCCGTCCCGACACCATCTGCCGCCATGTGGGCGCCTCGGTCACACCCGGTCGCCAGGAGCAACAGGCAGCTGAGCCAAGCGAGTGGACCGCACCGGGCACTTGCGTCGGGCGATCCGCAGTTTGAGTAGGTTTCCATCCTGGTGTCCTGAATACGCCAGATGAGCAATTGCTCTGTACAGTCTACGACGGCGTCCCTGCGCGAAGCTTTTGGGCGACACATCCAGCGGACAGTAAGCCGGGGCCCCCGGTCCGGATTCCGGCTACGTTCGTCTAGGCCGCTTCCGCCGCGTCGTCTGACCCGTCAAGCTCACCGCCCGTCAATGCGACATAGTCGCCGGGATCAAACTTCCTGGTACGCGACCAGTACTCGACCGTGAAGCCCGGCCACAACGTAGTGTTCTTGCCGTTCTCATCCAGATACCAGCTGCGGCAACCGCTGGCCCAGATGGTCCGCCCCAAACGGCGCTGCAGACGCCGGTTGTACTTCGCCTCGACGTCACGGCGAATCTCGAGCGTGTCGAACCCTTTCTCTCGCATGATTCTCATGCAGTCCATCACGTAATGGACCTCCGCCTCGAGCATGAAGATCACTGAGTTATGGCCAAGCCCGGTGTTCGGCCCCGCCAGGATAAAGAGGTTGGGAAATCCGGAAACGCTGATCCCCTTGTAAGCCTCCAGGCCGCCCTGCCAACGCTGTGTGATGTCCAGACCCTGTCGACCAATGATCATGCCTTCCGGCAAGGGCCGCGTGGCCTGGAACCCGGTACCGAGGATGATCGCATCGACCTTGTATTCTGCGCCGTCGGTTGTCAGGACCCCGTTGGCAGTAATTTCGCGGATCCGGCGTGTCACCAGATGGACGTTGTTACGCGTCAGCGCCGGGTAGTAGTCGTCTGACAGCAGCACGCGCTTGCAACCTGCCGGGTAATCGGGAACCACCTGCATGCGCAGGTGCGGGTCCGAGATGCTCTTGCGTATGTGGCGCCGACCGAGCCATTCGATCATGCGGCTCATCCAGGGGAATACCGTGAATACGAGAGCACGGGACTCCAGCCGCCAGTAAAGGATCGTGCGGAAGATCTTCTGGGTGAACGGGAAGCGACGGAACATCTTCTTTTCGATCGCCGAGATGCGCCGATCGGGGCGTGGCAGGATCCACGGCGGCGTCCGCTGGTAGACATACAGTTCCGCGACATCGTCGGCGATCGCCGGCACGAACTGGATGGCGCTTGCGCCGGTGCCGATAGCCGCGACGCGCTTGCCTTTCAGGTCGTAGTCATGATTCCAGCTTGCAGAGTGGAATATCTCGCCCTGAAAGTCGTCCAGGCCAGGAATATCCGGACGAGCGGGCCGGCTTAGCCCACCTGTCGCGGCGACCATGAACTTCGCGCGATAGCGTGTCCCATCCGTGGCCTCGACCTGCCAGTGTCCGTCAGAGTCCCGGTACCTCGCCCGCCTGACCTCACAACGCAGCCGGATGTGCGGCTCCAGTCCGTATTTTTCCACGCAATGCCGCATGTAGTCGTGTATTTCGGACTGCCGACCAAACATGTGCGACCAGTCAGGGTTGGGTTCGAAAGAGTAGGAATAGAGATGCGACTGAACGTCACAGGCACAGCCGGGATAGGAGTTGGCCCACCAGGTCCCGCCGACGTCTTCATCCTTTTCGAGGATGACGAAGTCGTCGATACCGGCCTCCTTCAGCTTTATCGCAGTCAACAGACCGCCAAAGCCGGCACCGATGATGAGAGTGTGAACCTCCCTTACATCCGGCGTCATCGCCGCGTTGTTTGTCATTACCGGCTCGAGTCTCCCGCTCACTCCCGGCGCCAAATATCCACGGCCCTGCGGTCGCGGTCAAATAACCGCACACCGGTCTCCACATTCCGCAGGCTTCGGGAACGCTGACGCATCGATCTTCGAGCACTCGTCAGGGTCGACCAGATTGATCCTGATTGGCTGTGCCGACCGGGATGCAGTGACCGGGGTCGCGCCCCGCCGGCTGGGACTCCAGAGTGGACACGGTGTCGAGAACCTGCGGGTATGCGTCATCGCCCGGGGTCAACTTGTCCAGAGTCTCCCGCGCCAGCTGCAGGGCCAGGTTACGACAACCCAGATCGCCCAATACCACCGCGAGATTGTTAATACCCGATGGGTCGCCCGGATTTAGTTTTACATAACGCGCCCAGGCGGCCCTTGCTCCCACCGGATCCCCAAGGGAGTAGCGTGCGTTGCCGAGGCCGAACAGCGCGACGCTGTCGTCGGGCCAGATGTTGATCACGGCGCTCCACGCCTGGCTGGCCGCTACCGGACGACCGGCAGCCTCGAGCCCGAGGACGGCACGGTGCAAGCGCTCGCGTCTTGGATCGACCGGAACCTCGTCGGGGCGCAGAACCACTACCGCCCAGCGGTCCGCCTTGTCCCAGCTACGCATGAACTTCCGGGTCGGCATTTGAAGACGGGCCTCGCGGCCCGATCTCAGCGTGATCGTCTCCGTCGAGGCGTCGGCACCTATGACGACCGCGTAGTGCCAGACCGGTCGGGATACAGGCCCCAGGTTCTGCAACACGAGAATCGGGTGACCCGCTGCAAGTTCTGCGCTGAGCGCCTCCAGGGTGGGCGGCAACTCGTAGGCAAGCAGGCCGCGCCTGCGGATTGCGCCGAGCAGGTCAGGCTGCAGGCTGCCTTTCAGGCCCGGCGTGTAGACCTCGGACGCCAGGACGTCAGGGGTCACCCGCGACCCGGCCGGGCCGAGCACCGTCGCCAGCGCAGCGGGTCCGCACTGTAGCTCGTCCTGGGGATAGAATGGCGTTGCCGTCAGTTCGACCGGAGAATCCCGCCCGGATAGCGCCGTCGTCCCGGCGAGGCGCTCACCGGGCGATACGCAGCCTGCCAGTACGGCGATGACCGGCAGAATCGCGCCCCGGAAGGCGGCGGCGTCAGATCTTCTTGAAGATGTCGATGACGCCGGTCAGCTCCAGGATGAGCAGGACGATGAATGTGATGCCGACGATCGTCACGACGCCCGCGCCGGCCGGCATCTGCTCGATCTCCGCATTGAGACGCGCGAGCTCTGCATCGGTCAGCGACGCGACTCTCTGCGCCGCCCACTCCGGGTCCACGCCGAGGACGACCAGTTTCGCCGTTACATCTTCGCTGGCCACAAGACTCTGCAGCCGCTCGACCTGCGCGGCCCGCTGCTCGGCACCGGCAATCGCATGAGTACCGATGACACCGGCTTGCGCCGCCTGAGCAAAGCCCATCGAACACAGGCTGAGACAAATGAGTGCTGTGATGGCCCTTAAGCCGAATTTCCCTCGCATGTGAATGCTCCTGATCCACTGAGAACCGTCCCGCACTTTGTTCGAAATCCGCAGGGAGGTCCAGCGGAGATTACGTCAAATGAGACGGATGTCACACAATGACGTCGGCGATCGCTGCATGTCATCCCGTCCCGCGGGGCCGACAGTGGCATCCGGATTCGGGCACCTGCAGACCGGCGGGGGCCTCAGACGATCAGGCCTGCCCTGTCTGCCTCGATGCCCGGCGACCGGCTGACCGGGATCGTGGCGATCCCGTTTTGGGCCGGGTTCTCGGATTGAAGACCGCCTGCTCAAGCTCATCGAATGCCTGCTCGATGTATTCCGCAAGCAGCGAAAGATCACCGAGCTCCCGGGTTCCGATGAGCCCGAAGTGCAAGGTTCCGGCATAGCTGTACAGGGTGATGTTCAGCCGGTTGCCGGGCATCAAGGTACTCACCGGGCACATCTCCACCATGCGCGCGCCCTTCAAATAGAGCGGATCCCTGGGACCCGGCACGTTGGAGACCAGGGTGTCGCTGATCGGCGGCAATACGTTGTTGAGTCGTAGCATCTCGGTGAGCTGGGCGCCGACGCCCATGATGATCGAATACTGGGCGATCGCATCCGGCCGCACGCCGTCGATCTGGTTACGCACATTGCGCAAGGTGAAGCCGATCTCGCGCAGGCGTTCATAGGGGTCGTCGGTCCGATGAGCAAGGTCGACGGTGACGAAACCGATCTTGTTGCCGCCCTTGGCGTCACCCTTGCTGCGCAGACTGACCGGCATCTGGATAGCGATCGGGCGGGTCAGGTCGCCACCGGAGTCCTTCAGGAAGCGATGCAGGGCGCCATCGACACATGTCAGGGCGACATGATTCAACGTCGCCCTGCACATGTCCCGGATTCGCTGGACGTGTTCCATTGACACCCGGGCAACCGCCAGCTGCCGGTCGGCACTCACCTGGCCGGTGAGTGGCGTGTTGCCTTCCGAGCGAAAAGGTAATGAAACGGCGTTCTTCGTCAGCCCGAACTGCTCCAGGGCAAGCTGGGTGCCCAGCTTGGCCAGTCCCTGCGCATTGCGGACCTGGTCCAGCGAACCGCTGACCACCTTCTTCAGTACGCTGGTGGCAGTCGCCTTGCCCATGCGGCGACGGCGCTTCCTGCGGCCGAGGCTGGCCCAGACCGGCTTCACCTTCTTGTCTTTGCTGGTTGCGCTCAGGCCCTGAGCCGTCCAGCTCGAGAGCGTCACACCGTCCGCGTATGCATGGTGGATCTTGGAATAGATCGCGAAGCGTCCGTCGCTGACGTTATCGATAATGTGGAACTCCCACAGCGGCCGGCTGCGATCCAGCAGCGGGGTATGCAGCCGCGCCACGTAGTCGTAAAGAGCTTGCTTGTCCAGGGCCTTCTTCGGCGTGTGGTAGAGAACATGCTGATCGATATCGAAGCGCCGCGCCGGCTTCCAGCTAGGCCCCCCCAGGGCGACGAAGTTGATGACCTGATCGAATGGCTCGCACGGCTTGTCGAACCCCTTGAACTCTTTAAACAGATCCGCCACGAAGCCCGCCGGGCTCCTGGACGGCTTCTTGAATATCATCAGGCCGGCGACATGCTTCGGGCTCTCCTTCGTCTCCGTGACGAAAAACGCCAGATCGAGTAACGAGAGTTTCTTCATCTTTTCAGGGTCCATATCTTCGGGCTGGCCGCTAACGGTGGTGGCCAGATTGATCAGCCTACACGATGGCGGAAATCTCGGCGCGCGTAAACCGTCAGGCTTCCTGTCCCGGCGCTTCGGCCATACTTGCCGCACACCAGGTGCTCGCGGCGTCACGCGACACTCATGTCGGTTCCGGGCCGCCGGGTCAATCGACAAATACGCGCCGGTACTTCATGATTTGGCAAGCGACAGGGAGGCGATCACCGGCACAATGTCGTTCTTCGAAGAACTCAAACGACGCAATGTCGCCAAGGTGGCGGTGCTCTATGTCGTCGCCTCGTGGCTGCTCCTGCAGATCGCTGACGTCCTGTCTTCCCTCCTGCCGGTGCCGGACTGGGCGGGCGCGCTGGTCTTCATGCTGCTGCTCCTCGGGTTCGTCCCCGCGTTGCTGTTCTCCTGGGTCTATGAACTGACGCCGGAAGGCCTCAAGAGAGAGAAAGAGATCGACCGCGACCAGTCGATCACGTCCCGGACCGGACGGAAGATCAACGTACTGATCATTGTGCTGTTGATCGCCGCTATCTCCACGGTGGCCCTGGATCGGCTGTTGCCCGAGTCGGCCCCTGTTGCGGAGGTCCCGGCCGTTGACGAATCCGTGGCGGCCGACAGCCAGGATCCCGCCGTACTCGCGGCCGAGAAATTCGCTCCAGCGCCGGACCGCTCTATCGCGGTCCTGCCGTTTGCGGACATGTCGCCCGACAACGACCAGGAATACTTCTCCGACGGGCTGTCTGAGGAATTGCTGAATCTGCTCGCCAAGATCCCCGAACTCCAGGTGGCGGCGCGCACCTCTTCCTTTGCCTTCAAGGACCAGAACGTGGAGATCCCGGAGATCGCAGAGCGACTCAAGGTCGCCCACGTGCTGGAAGGCAGCGTGCGCAAGGCCGGCAACCAGGTGCGGATCACGACCCAGTTGATCAAGGCCGACGACGGTTATCACTTGTGGTCCGAAACCTACGATCGCGACCTGGACGACGTGTTCGCCATCCAGGACGAGATCGCCGTGGCTGTCGTGGACCAGCTCAAGGTCACGCTGCTGGGCGCGGTGCCCACCGTGAAGGAGGTCGACCCGGAGGCCTACACACTGTTTCTGCAGGCCAGGCAGCTTGGCCGCCAGGGATCGGCCGACAGCATGATGAAAGCGCTCTCGGTCTACGAGCAGTCGCTCGCTATCGACCCGGATTATGCGCCTGCCTGGAACGGAATGGGCAGCGCCTTCACGAACCTGGCGAGTTTCGAAGTGATCGAACAGGACGAAGGCTATGCAAAGTCGAAGGCCGCATTCGAACAGGCCCTGAGAGTCGACCCGGACAACGCGAGAGCCCGTGCCGGGCTTGGATGGAACGCGACCGATTACGCTGGGGACTACGTGGCCGCGGCTCGTTACTACCGGGAGGCGCTGGACCTTGATCCGCAGGGCGTGGGTGTCCTCAACGGTGCGGCTGTTCTGCTGCAGACATTGGGCAAGATCGATGAAGGCATTGCGATCCATCGCTACCTGGCCGAGCGCGATCCGCTGAATGAAACGGCGCTCAACAACCTCGCCAGCGCGTACATGGATGCGGGTCGGTTTGAGGAAGCCCAGGTCTACGCGGACCGGGTTCGGGAACTGAGTCCCGATATGCTGACGGGTCACATCATCCAGGCGGTTCTCGCGTGGTACCGCGACGACATCGAGGCCTATGTCGCGGAACTGGAAGAACTGGCCGAAAAGAGCGGCGTGCCGGCCTGGGCCCTGCTCGGCCAGGCCGCCGGCTACCCGAGGCTGGGTCGGCAGGAAGAGGGGGACACCGCATTGAACGAGATAAAGGACCAGTACGCGGCCACCTGGTCCTACGGCATCGCCTACGTGTACGCCATGCGTGGCGACAAGGAACAGTGCATCGAATGGCTGCAGAAACTCATCGAGAACGACGATCGTGACTCATATACCAACTTCCGCTCCGACTTGTGGATGCGTGAAATCAGCGACGATCCCCGGGTCCAGGCCCTGCTGGAGCACGCCGGCTTGTCGGACGCGCAGGTGGCAGCCATCGATTTTCACGTCGACGTGCCGGAATAGAGCGACGCTTCAATTGCAGCGGAGTACCGGCGGGTCAATTCGCTCAAGTATCCACATACGCAGCGTGTCGGTAGGGCGCGTGGTTGTAGTACTTCGGATACCGATCCAGACGAACATGCAGCCAGAACACGCCCTGCCCGGCCGTGCTGAGCCACAACGGCTCTTGTAGGTCCAACTGCTCGGTCATCGTCTCGGCCACCCGTATCCAGAGGGCGTGCTGTTGCGGACGGGGGGCGCGCCGGCAGAAGACTGCGAGGTGTGCATACGCCTCCGGCGGCCCCTCGGGGCAGGGCGCGACAAGCCACGCATCACCGCCGAGATTCGGAAAAACAGCAATCCCTTCCCGTGCTGTTGGCGACTCCAGGTGGGTCCGGAATACCTGCGGCTCCGGATCCACATCCGCCAGCAGCCCGCTGTTCACCAGGACGAACTCGAACGGGCAATCCAGCGTCGCCGCTGAAACGGCAGGGGTCTCGAAGTAAAAGGCCGGAAATGGCGCGCTCGCGAGCATCCGGATAAAGAACTCGCGGAATTCAGGATCGCGTCGCCAGCCATCGATGACATCGCTCCAGGTAGGTTCATGAGAGTCACGACGCAGCGTGTGACGGAGCACCCGTCCCTCATGAAGGGAGTCCGATACGTACTGCCAATTCATCTCTGGCTCCCATCGGGCTCGAGACGAGGCCGGGATCGCGCGGCCACTCTCGAGCTTGCGTGCAGTTATTCCCTCGCTCCGGCCCGGCGGCACAGGCGCCATTCCCGTGTCTCCGTGATCGACCGGCCTTGGCGATCCCCACTCGGTGCCCGTTGCCCGAACAGGCGACCCAGCGGAGATTCGCACCCATCGAGATGCGGTCATCAAATCCGTTTGCGTCCTGGCAACGAACAGGAGCATATCGCAATTGGTAGATCCAGCCTGGCCGTATGCCCGGCGAGTCAGGGGCGAACGAGAGCATCGGGACGATCGACGTCACACTCATGCCGGATGGGTCCAGCCGTAGTCCGACTCAATACCTGCCACTTGCACCATGCGGTACCAGAATTGAGCGTGGAGCGGGGGATCGGTGCCACTGCGAGAATATTGGTCGCTTTACAGATGCAGAGTCACAACAACTGCGGGTAGAATGCGGAGTTTTTCCGCCCACCTTACGAAACGGAGTCAACGATGCGCTCGTTACGAATGATCGTCGCCATGCTACTGATGACATCCTGCGTGCTGGCTCACGCAGACGAACTGTATCTGAATAACGGATCGAAGCTGATCGGCTCGCTGGTGCGCGCAGGGCAGGATTCCGTCATCTTCAACACGCCGTTCGCCGGGGACATTACGATCAAGCAGTCCAGTGTCGCCAGGATCGTGACGGAAGACAGAGTCATCATCATGATGGACGATGGGACCGTCTACCGTGACCGGCGCATCGATTCCGAGGGCGAACAACTTGTCGCCAAGGGGGACGATGGGGTGTCAGCGGAGTTCGACACCGTGGACATCCAGTTCATCAACCCGGAGCCCTGGCGGCTCGGCGAGGGCTACAAGTGGTCGGGCGAGGCCAGCGTCGCAGCCGAGTTCGAGCGCGGTAACTCCGACACCGACGAGTGGGACATCGAAGGCAACACGGTCTGGCGGAGCCTTGTGGATCGTTACACCATCAAGGGTGACTTCGAACGCGACCGCAACAATGGCCAGAAGACCGACGACAACTGGGAAGTCCGCTCCAAGTATGACCGCTTCAGCAAGAGCGACGACCGCAACTACTGGGGCGGCAAGCTGCGCTTCGAGTATGACCGGTTCGCCGACCTGGATCTGCGCACCATCCTGGGACCGCACATCGGCCGCCAGTTCTTCGACACGCCCCGACTCGCGTTCCACGGCGAGATCGGTCCGGTCTACGTCGACGAACAATTCGATGAGGCAGAGGACAACGATTTTCCAGGCGCACTGTGGGAGGGAGGGGCGACCAGCGACATCGTCGGCTTCGGCAGTACGCTGTACCTGAACCACGACGGCATTCTCAACTTCGACGACCCGGACGATCTGATCCTCAATACGACGCTGGGGCTGAAGTTTCCGCTGATCCTCGGCTTCGAGGCCGGCGTTCAGGCGAAGTGGGAGTACGACGGCGGCGCGCCTGGTGACGTCGACGAGCTCGACGAAACCTACACGTTCCGCCTGGGCTACGCCTGGTAGACGGCACGTGGTGCGGCCACCGGATTCCGGTGGCCGGACCACGTCTATTCATCGAGGAAGTCGCCGACCAGCCTGACGAACCGGTCGGCGTGCTCGATCTGGGTCCAGTGACCGCAACGACCGAACACGTGCAGCTGCGACCGGTCGATCAGGCGGTGCAGACGTTCGCTGCTCTCCAGTGGAATGACCCGATCCTCGCGGCCATGGACGATCAGGACCTCGTGCCGGAGGGCGGCGATCGCCTCCTCGTCCTGCGCCAGTGATCGAATCCCGTCCTGACGGGGAGCAGGAAACATCCTGCAGTAACTCTCCTGCACGCCCGGACGGACGCTGGCGCGGTAACGCATTTCTGCCAGTTCGTCTGAGACCAGTGACTGATCGTAGGCGAACAGGCTGATGAGATTGCGCATGTTCCCGAACGACGGCTCGTATCCCCAGACGGCATCCAGGCCCGGCGTGAGCTCGAACTCCAGGCCGGCGGCACCCATCAGGACCAGCCGATCCACCCGCTCAGGGTGGCGAACCGCCAGGGCTAGCGCCAAAGCTCCGCCGAAGGAGTTGCCAACCACCGAGACCCGGTCGACCGCGGCAGCGTCGAGGAAGCCGGTCAGGTGATCCAGCCAGCGCTCCATGTTGTATCGATCGTCCGGTGTCTTCTGGGTATAACCGAATCCGGTGACATCGGGCGCGATCACCCTGAATCGTTCCGATAGCGGAGGGATGGTCAGACGCCAGTTCGCCCAGGCCGTGACGCCTGGCCCGGAGCCGTGCAGGAGAACGACCGGACGGCCCTGCCCGACATCGTGGTAGTTCGTGGCCAGGCCGGACGCTTCGATTGTCGCGCCGATCTCGGGACTCTCTGTCTCTGTCATCGCCACCCTTACCTCCCGGATCAAGCATGTCCTGCCGGCGGCGCCACCGTCAAACGGGGGATAATCAAAAAGGGCCCCTCACGGGACCCTTTTCGTTTATGGCTGGGGGACCAGGATTATTCGCCGCTACGCGGCTCACCCCTGCGGGGCCGTCACCGCATCCGCGCTGACGTTGTCTCGGTCGACTAACGTCGACCTCGGCTCGAACCTCGAGGCCCTCATCCATGTGGGCCCCACACCAATAATCAAAAAGGGCCCCTCACGGGACCCTTTTCGTTTATGGCTGGGGGACCAGGATTCGAACCTGGGTTGGCGGAGTCAGAGTCCGCAGTCCTACCGCTAGACGATCCCCCAATTAGGCTTCGGAGGCGACCTGCGGATCAGCGCTTCGAGTACTGGGTCGCGCGTCGTGCCTTGCGCAGCCCGACTTTCTTGCGCTCCACCTTGCGGTCGTCACGAGTAACGAATCCCGCCTTGCGGAGCTGCTTGCGCAGAGTCTCGTCGTACTCCAGCAGGGCACGGGTCAGGCCATGACGGATCGCGCCCGCCTGTCCGGTGGTACCACCACCCGTGACTGACACGGACACGTCAAACTTGTCGTCCATGTTGACCAGTTCCAGGGGCTGGCGAACGATCATCCGGGCCGTCTTGCGACCGAAGAAATCGTCAAGGGGCTTCCTGTTGACGGTGATGTTGCCCGTACCGGGGCGCAGATAGACCCTCGCGGTGGAGGTCTTGCGGCGTCCGGTTCCGTAATTTGCCTGTGCTGTCATATTCGTTGTTCCGATCTGGTTGTGCCGGTTACGGGCCTAGATTTCCAGCGGCTGTGGCTGCTGGGCTTCGTGCTTGTGCTCCGAACCGGAGAAGATCTTCAGCTTCTTGAGCATCTGGCGACCGAGAGGATTCCTCGGCAGCATGCCCTTGACGGCCAGCTGGATCACCTTCTCGGGCGACTTGTCGAGCATGGTCTCGAGATTCGCCGACTTCAGGTTGCCGATGTAACCGGTGTAACGGTGATACATCTTGTCTTCACGCTTGTTGCCGGTCACGTGAATATCCTTGGCGTTCACGACGACGATGTAATCGCCGGTGTCCACGTGCGGTGTATATTCTGGCTTGTGCTTGCCACGCAGACGCCGGGCGAGTTCGGTTGCCAGACGGCCCAGCGTCTTGCCGGAGGCGTCGACAACGAACCAGTCGCGGCGGACCGTCTGCGGCTTGGCGGTAAACGTCTTCATCACTCGATTCCTATGAGCGGTGAGCGAAAGGCGGAAATTGTAAAGAAGCCGGCCGCCTATTGCAATGCCACGGGGTGCTGCCGGATACCGGGCCCTGTGGTCATCGGGCGCGTCTGGGTCGACTAATAATCCCTATATTTTCAGGCGCTTGACTTCTTTTCCCGCGACCAGGTGCTGGTCTACGATCTCGTCGATGTCTTCCTTGTCCACATAGCTGTACCAGACACCTTCCGGGTAGACGACCGCTACCGGGCCCTCCTCGCAGCGATCCAGACACCCGGCCGCATTCACCCGGATGCCACCCTTCCCGGTGAGCCCGAGCTCCTTGACCCGCTGCTTGGCATGCGCACGAGCTTCCACGGCACCGGCGTCCTGGCAGCACTGACGGCCGTCCTCACGCAGGTTGGTGCAGAAGAAAACATGTTTGTTGTAGTAGCTCACGGTGACAGGATGTTCTCTTGAGTCAGGAATCGAAAAAGAATACGCCAGAACAGTGAGGCTTACGAAGTCCGACAGTAGCTTCTGCGGCCCGGGCTACGTCGTCACAGCCGCCCGGCCACGAGAAAAGGATCGGTACCTCGATCATGTCACCGGGATGTGTCCGGGCACACATTGCGGTTGGTACCGCCCGTGTTTCCCAACAACTCATCCAGATGCTCCTTAGCCAACCAGACCGTAAGACGCGCGATAGAATAGTCAGGTTTCTTCGTCCCTCCAATACAGATGGATCCCCCAACGGCCACAAAGCCTCAATCGACGGTCCGTAAATCGTCCGGGAATCCCTCCGCACGGGCGCGTGAAATCGCGGACCTGTGCGTCAAATGCGGGCTGTGTCTCCCGCATTGCCCGACATATCGGTTGAACGGTATCGAGGGCGAGTCGCCGCGTGGCCGTATTTCCCTGATACAGGGGCTGACCGACGGGGTCTTGCCGGCGTCGGACCGGATCGCCGAACATCTGGACAACTGCACGGGCTGCCTGAGCTGTCAGGCGGTCTGCCCGGCGAATGTTCCCTATGGCGAGCTCATCGACCTGGGACGCGCGGAAATGCGGCGCCGTGGCCGCAAGCGCCGCGTGGCGGCTCGCGTGCTGACCGTGCTCTCCCGGTCCCGGTTCGTCACCGGCATTCTGCTGGGTCTTCTCCGCGCCGCCCGGCACCTTCGGATCGATCGTCTCGCGCTCCGGCTGGGCCTCGCCCCTGACCACTGGCTCGGCCGGGTCCTGGGCAGTCTCCACACCCCAAAACGCAATGCGGCGCTCCGGCCATCAGTGAATCGCGGCGCCCGGGGGGAGGACCGGCAGGTGATGCTGTTTACCGGCTGCGTCAGTCGATCTCTCGACCCGGCAACCCTGACCGACACAACCCGCGTGCTCGAGCGGATGGGTTACGCGGTGAATGTGCCCGGCGCGCAGGTGTGCTGTGGCGCGCTGGATCTCCATGATGGCGATCCTGGCAAAGCCCGCGGCAACGCCGCCGAAAATTGTGTGGCATTCGGAACCGGCGGCCAACCGATCCTCACGGTCGCCAGCGGCTGCGCTGCAACCCTTGCCGAGTACGACCGACTGTCTCCGCAAGGCGGCGAGCGGTTTTCATGTCGGGTGGCCAGTGTGGAGGCGTTCATCGAGGAACACTGGACCGCCGACCTGCCGGTACTCGAGCCGGTGACGGGTCGGGCCATGATTTTCGAGCCATGCACGGCCCGCAATGCGCTACCTCGATCCGACGCGACCAGGAAGCTCCTTGAGCGTATTCCCGCGCTCGACATCGTCGGACTCGGCAGCGGGCTTGGCTGCTGCGGGGCAGCCGGTCACCACTTCCTGACACGCCCCGGCCAAGCGGATGCGCTGGCGGCTCCGATCGTGCGGGAGATCGCTGATTGCGCACCCGAATACGTGGTCGTGTCCAATGTGGGCTGCGCGCTGCACATCGGCGGCATGATGTCAGGATGGCCGGATCCTCCGGAGGTCCTGCACCCGATCTCACTGATCGCCCGCAGCCTGGCGGATTCCGACTGATATAATCAAGTTGATGCCGCGAACCCTCTCCACGCTGGACCAACTGATTTCGGGCGCCGACCGGGCGCTGCGCACGGTATTTTCCGGCGCGCCTGTGGCTGACAGGGAAAACCCCGCTTCCGATCACCCGGAGACCGTCCGCGACGAGCGCACACGACGACATGTCGCGGGACTGATGCGGGTTAACCATGCCGGGGAGATCGCCGCCCAGGGGCTCTACCAGGGGCAGGCCGCCACGGCCCGCCTGGAAGAAGTCCGTGAGGCCATGGAGATCGCCGCGGACGAGGAAAACGATCATCTCGCCTGGTGTCAGGATCGCCTCACGGAACTGGGAAGCCGACCCAGCCTGCTGAATCCGGTCTGGTATGCGGGAGCCTTTGCCATAGGGGCGACAGCCGGGCTGGTCGGTGACCGCTGGAGCCTGGGCTTCGTGGCCGAGACTGAGAATCAGGTCGTCCGTCACCTCGAACAGCACCTCACCCGACTACCCGAAAAGGACCAGCGTAGCCGCGCCATCCTCGAGCAGATGAAGTCGGACGAACAGAGGCATGGCGCCAATGCCGAGGACGCGGGTGCCGCGGCGCTCCCGGCGCCTGTTCGTGGACTCATGGGAGTTGTCGCAAAATTGATGACCCGCGGCGCCTACAGGTTCTGACGACGCCGTGATTAGCTTGCTCTCAGCGTCCCCGTGTATTAAAAGAAAGCTCGTTTTACATATTCACCCAGCTCAGGGGCTGCCAAATGGCTGAATCAGTTCAGAATCTCAGCGACGTCCCCGCGATCAACAAGTTCCTCGGACTGTGCAGAGTCCGGACCGTTCCGCAGAAGACGGTGGTCATCCATGCCGGAGACCTGCCTGACATCCTCTACTACGTCGTGGAAGGCTCGGTGGAGGTAATGATCGAGGACGAGGACGGTAACGAAATGGTGCTGTCCTATCTCAACAAGGGACAGTTCTTCGGAGAGATGGGCCTGTTCTACGAACAGCCGACCCGCAGTGCCTGGGTCCGCACGCGGACCGAGTGCGAGTTGGCGGAGATGACCTACCCCCGTTTCCGACAAGTTGCGAACGAGAGCCCGGGGCTGTTGTTCGAACTCGCCACCCAGCTGGCCAGCCGGCTCGAGCGCACCAACAAGAAACTCGGCGACCTGGCGTTCGTCGACGTCACCGGCCGGATCGCTCACGCCATCATGGACCTGTGCAACGAGCCTGATGCCCTGACCCATCCCGACGGCATGCAGATCAAGGTCAGCCGACAGGAGCTGTCGCGGCTGGTCGGATGTTCCCGCGAAATGGCGGGACGGGTACTCAAGGTCCTGGAGGAACAGGGCCTGCTGCACGCCAAGGGCAAGACGATCGTCGTCTACAACGTTCGCCGCGGCGAGACCAACTGAGTCACGCCTTCAGGCGGTCAGCGCCAGGAAGTTACGCAACAGCGAGCGCCCCGACGGGGTCAGTATCGACTCCGGGTGAAACTGCACGCCTTCCACCGGAAGGCTCCGATGCCTTAGCCCCATGATCGCCCCTGGCCTCCCCGCCTCATCAAGCAACCAGGCGGATTCCTCCAGACAGGCAGGCAGTGTCTCGCGCTCCACGACCAGCGAGTGGTAGCGGGTCGCCTGCATTGGACTCTCCAGGCCCGAGAAGACGCTCCTGCCGTCGTGATGGATCAGTGAGGTCTTGCCGTGCATGGGCCGGTCGGCATGACTAATTTTTCCCCCGAAAGCCTGGCCTATGCTCTGGTGGCCAAGGCAGACCCCGAGCACGGGCATCTCTTCTCCCAGCGTCCTGGCCGCTTCCAGTGAGATACCGGCCTCGTCCGGAGTGCAGGGACCGGGCGATATGACCAGCTGGCGGGGGCGCAGGCGCCGGATCCCGTCCAGCGTGATGCGGTCGTTGCGGAATACCTGGACTTCGGCCCCGAGCTCGCCCAGATACTGCACCAGGTTGTAGGTGAATGAATCGTAGTTGTCGATGATCAGGACCACGGGACGTCCCCGGGCAAGCGATCAGCCCACTGCAGCGATCGCCGCACGCATGCGCCGGATCGTGTCCGCATAGTCGCTGCTGCCGAATATGGCGGAGCCAGCCACGAAAGTATCGGCCCCGGCCCTGGCGATCTCGGCGATATTGTCCACCTTGACGCCGCCGTCCACCTCCAGCCTGATCTCGAGCCCGCTGTCATCGATCATCCGGCGGACCGCGGCCAGCTTGTCGAGCGCAGACGGAAGGAAGCTCTGGCCGCCGAAGCCGGGATTCACCGACATGATCAGGACCATGTCCACCTTGTCCAGCACATGGTCAAGCCAGGTCAGTGGCGTCGCCGGATTGAATACCAGCCCCGATCTGCAGCCCGCGTCGCGGATTAGCTGCAGGCTGCGGTCAACGTGGTCACTGGCTTCCGGATGGAACGTGACATAAGTCGCGCCCGCATCGGCAAAGTCACCGATCAACCGGTCCACGGGACTGACCATCAGATGCACATCGATGGGCGCCTGGATGCCGTATTTCCTCAGTGCCTCGCAGACCAGGGGGCCAATGGTGAGATTCGGCACATAGTGGTTATCCATGACATCGAAGTGGACGATGTCAGCGCCGGCAGCGAGCACGGATTCGACTTCTTCGCCAAGCTTTGCGAAGTCCGCCGACAGGATCGACGGGGCAATCTGGATGTCCTTCATTCTGGTGCTCCCGATGGTCGGAGATGGCTACTCTACCCGATGGTCGCACACCGCGCAGCCGCGGTTCAGCGCATACCCCGCGACTCGCGTATGGCGTCATAGGCCGCCCGGATTTCGCGCGTCTTTTCTTCAGCGACCGGGATCATCGACTCCGGCATACCCCGAGCCTTCAGCTTGTCGGGATGGTGCTGATTCATGAGCCGCCGATAGGCAGTTTTTACGTCCCGGTCCGCGGCGTCCGGCGCGACGCCGAGGATACGATAGGACTGGCCGAGGTCCGCTTTTACCGGCCGGTCCCGGGCACCGCTGCCGGAACGCGCCCGGTGCAGCCGGATAAGGGCCTCGATCTGCGCCAGCTCAACCCGGCTGACGCGCAGAGACTGCGCGACCCGCCATAGTACGTCGCGCTCATTTGCGCTGATATTGCCGGCGGCCAGCATGGCCTGTATCTGGATCTCGATGAATGCCCGGTGCAGCCCATGGCGCCGCAGAGACAAGCGGTACAGGCCTTCGGTCGTGTCTTCCAGCGGAAAATCCGGCTGTTTACCCTCTGAGAACAGACGGATCGCATCCTGGACCTGATCGGGTGACAGACGCATGTGATGCATCACCGCGCGAGCGGCGCGAATCTCGGTCTCCGAAACCCGCCCGTCCGCCTTGGCAATGTGCCCCATGACAAGGAAAGTAGCCTCGAAGAATGCCTGTTGAACCGACGGTGACGGAATCGCGCGAGAGTCTCCTACACCGCGGTCGAACTGATGACCCACGATAGCTCCGACGACGGCGCCGACAGGCCCGCCGGCCATGCCGCCCAGCACGGCGCCAATGGCTTTTCCGGTCCAACTCACGGGCGGATGGAGCCCGGGACAGAATGCCTGCGGGTATGCGGGGTTTGACGGGTACTCATCGCTGCTGCAAGAATTGCGCGCTTCCCAACTGCGCATGATGTGCGAATAGAAGCAATCCCATGGTATCAGGACCGGACTTCGCCGACACGGGCTCGGCACGACAGGAGGCTGTCTCCAAAGTCTCCCACAAGGCACTTCTCTTCGGCGAATTCTCGGCCAAGGCCGCCGGGAACGAAGCCTTCGAGGATCCCGTGATGCACACTTATTTCCTGCACTACATTTTTGGCGCCATCGAAGGCCTGTGCCGGCATTCCGAAGTGTCGGTCAAACTCGACGAAGACGACCGGGTCAACGCCATGGGGCGGGCGTTGATGACATTCGAGACCAGTAGCCGCGACGAAGTCATGGGCACCCTGAAGATGCTCTATCGCGCCAAGGATGAGGCGGCAGTGCGGATCAGGGAAGAGGGCCGGAAAGCTGCTGAAAGCTGGGACTGGGGCGAAAATCGTGACGCCGTGTTCCGATTCGTAGAACTGATGAAGGATGAGGCGAACTTCCCTCGCGAAGTGGAGGAATCTCCACCACTCACGCCCTCCAGCGACAAGCATTGAGCGACGGATCACCATGGAAGCGTTGTTCGAGTCAGACATCGGCGGCCTGGAGCTGCTGAATCGCGGCAAGGTCCGTGATGTCTATGCCGTAGACGAGGAGCGATTGCTCATCGTTACCACCGACCGTCTCTCGGCATTCGACGTGGTATTGCCCAACCCGATACCCAGCAAGGGAGAAGTCCTGAACCAGATCTCCAATTTCTGGTTTGGCCGGACTACCCACATCATCGAAAACCATCTGCTCGACACGCGCCTGAGCGAGGTCCTGCCACCGGGGGAGGATATCGAGATCCTCGCCCGGCGGTCTGTTGTAACACGACGATTGTCCGCGCTCCCCATCGAAGCTGTGGCGCGTGGCTATCTGATCGGATCCGGCTGGAAGGACTATCGGGAGTCCGGCGCCGTGTGCGGGATAGCACTCCCTGACGGCATGAATCTTGCCGACCGTCTGCCGCAGGCGATCTTCACTCCCGCCACCAAGGCGGAGTCGGGCGAGCACGACGAGAACATCAGCTTCGAGCGCACGGCGGAAATCATCGGCCATGACCTGGCCGCCCGAGTCCGCGACCTGACGCTGCGGCTGTATTCGGAAGCCGCAGACTACGCCCGTTCAAGGGGCATCATCATCGCTGACACGAAGTTCGAATTCGGCGTCGACGACGATGGCCACCTGGTCCTTATCGACGAAGTGCTGACGCCGGATTCCTCCCGATTCTGGTCGGCCCGGTCCTATCGCCCGGGAATCAGCCCCCCGAGCTTCGACAAACAGTTCGTCCGCGACTACCTGGAGACGCTTGATTGGGACAAACGGGCGCCGGGACCGTCGCTCCCTGCGGAGATCATCCAGCGGACCAGCGACAAATACCTGGAGGCTTTGCGACTCCTTACCGGCGAGCCCAGTCCTTGATGAGCCGGTGGATATGCTCCACCCCGCCGCGCGACCGCTAGCCGGACCGTAAAGCCGGAGATGCCCACTACGAGCCAATCCGCGCCAAGCAGGTAGCGGGTCTCGGTGATCCCCTCGGTGAGACAGACGATACGTCCGCGATAACCGCTGGGCATTGTTGTTCTCCGGATCGGCCGGGTAACCCCGGGCTCCCGGTCTTGCCACAGCAGGGCCGTTCTGCAACGCTTGGGTCGCCAATTTCCGTAGAGGACCCTGATGAGCCAGACCCTCCAACAGCGCGCAGAGGCCTTCCTCTGGGATCCGCCCGAGTCGATGCGGGTTGGTCTTCGACGCTGGATCCTGGCGATTGCCCGGCTCGTCTATGGGCTGGTCAGGGACTTCATGACCGGCGAGCTGACCCTGCGCGCCATGAGCCTGGTGTACACGACGCTCCTGTCCATCGTGCCCCTGATAGCTTTCAGCTTCTCGGTCCTCAAGGGTTTTGGGTTCCATCGGGAACTGGAGCCGCTTCTTTACCAGTTCTTCCAGCCGCTGGGAGAGAAGGGTGCCGAGCTGACCGGCCAGATCATCGGATTCGTTGACAACGTCAGTGGCAGGCTGCTGGGCGGCATCGGCCTCGTGTTCCTCATCTACACCGTGATATCCATGGTTCACAAGGTGGAGAACAGCTGTAACTGGATCTGGCAGGTGAAGCAATCCCGATCACTGGCCCGGCGTTTCAGCGACTACCTCAGCGTGATCCTGATCGGGCCGGTGCTGATGATGGCGGCCATGGGCATGATCGCATCGATCTCGTCGAATGCGCTCGTCCAGAGAGTGACGTCGCTCGAGCCTTTCGGCACCAGCCTGATCTATGCAGGACGCCTGGTTCCCGTGATCCTGGTCTCGTTCGTCTTCAGTTTCGTCTACATTTTTGTCACGAACACGAAGGTGAGGATTCTGCCGGCCTTCATCGGCGGGATCGCGGCTGGTTTTCTCTGGGCGGCGACCGGCAAGGTATTTGCATCATTCGTCGTCGGCTCTACCAAGTACGCTGCCATCTACTCCAGTTTCGCGATCCTCATCATCGCCCTCATCTGGTTGTATCTGAACTGGCTGATCCTGCTACTCGGGTCCCAGATCGCCTGTTACATCCAGCGGCCTGAATATCTGCGCATCGGGCGCCGCCGACTCATCCTCACAGGACGCGAACGTGAAACGCTGGCCGTGGACATCATGTTGCGCATCGGCAGGCGATTCCTGTCTGGTCCACCGCCGTGCGAACTCGCCGATATTTCCAACGAAGTCGGGCTGCCAGAGGAAGCCGTTGCGCAGGTCGTCGGATCGCTCGAGGCATCAGGCTTGATCGAGAAAAGCGAGACGGGCGCCCTGCTCCCCGGCAGGGATCTGGGCTCGATCGATCTCGTGGAAGTGCTCCAGGCCGTGCGGAAGCCCAGCGAGGATATGCCGCAACTGCAGAACGTGGATCAGGCCAACGTGCTTCTGAGTGAGGTTGAGCACGCGATCGCAGATGGGTTGGGCGCGAGGACCCTGCGGGAACTCATCGGGAAAACCGCCAACTAGTCGCCGGCGATCCGCATCTCATCCAGAAGCAGAGATCCCGTGCGGATCGCACCACGCTCGTCCACGTCGTCGCCTGCGCTGCGAATGCCCTGATACATTTCACGAAGATTGGCCGCGATGGTCACTTCCGTCACCGGGAATGCGATCTGGCCGTCTTCGACCCAGAATCCGGATGCGCCGCGTGAATAGTCGCCGGTGACAGTGTTGACACCCTGCCCCATGAGTTCATTGATCAGTAGCCCCTGTCCCATCGTCTGCAACAGATCGTCAAGACTGCCCCCGCCACCCGACACGATCAGGTTGTGGATACCGCCCGCGTTGCCGGTCGTCTGCAGCCCCAGTTTTCTGGCCGAATAACTGCTCAGCACCAGACCCTGCAATCGACCATCATCGACCAGCACGCGATCATGAGTGGCCACTCCCTCGTTATCGAACGGAGCGCTCGCTGGTCCCGCCTGAAGATGGGGTTTTTCTTCAATGCGAAAACCGTTCGGAAACACGCTCTCCCCGACGGCATCCAGCAGAAAAGAGGCGCGTCGATACTGAGCCGTGCCGGTGATTGCGGAGACGAAGCTCGCGAGCAATCCACGGGCCAGCTCCGCGGGGAATATGACCGGCGCCGAGCAGGTCTCGATCTTGCGGCCTCCGAGCCGGCGCAGGGTACGCTCGGCCGCCATCTTGCCGACAGCTTCTGGTGACATCAGGGCCGCAGGGTCCCGAGAACTGGAGTACCAGAAGTCTCTCTCCATGCCGTCGTCGGCGCCGGCCACCAGAATGCAACTCACGCTGTGACTGGTGCTGGCATAGCTGCCGACGAAACCGTGACTGTTGCCGTAGACGCGTGCTCGGCGTGCCGTGTTTACGGAACCGCCCTCGGAGTTGCTGATGCGCTCGTCGCAGTCGCGGCCCGCCGACTCGCAGCGGGTCGCTAGTTGTATCGCCTCGTCGGGGGTCACAGACCACGGGTGATCGAGTCCCAGCGCGGGAATGTCGGTGGCCATCAGCTGCGCGTCAGCGAGCCCGGCACAAGCATCCTGGGCCGTGTACCTGGCGATCGAGCAGGCCTTTGCCACGCCTTCCGCAATGGCGGACGGAGAGAGATCCGAGGTGCTCGCGCTGCCTTTCCTCTGATCGAAGTACACGGTAATGGTGAATGCCCGATCACGCTGGTATTCCAGAGTCTCTACGTCACCATGCCGCACCGTGACCGCGAGTCCCGTGCCCAGGCTTGCTCCCGCCTCGGCCTGGTCTGCGCCCTGTCCACGAGCCTGTTTCAGGGCGCCGGTGACCAGGCCCTCCAGTTCCTCGCTTCGCATGCCGAACTCGGCGGTCGGATGATCTGACATCAGTACTTCCGTGGGACAATCGGCAGGCAGTTTAGCAGACCGTTGCAGCGGACCCTCGCTTCCGTGCTTGGTATCATCGACTCCCGCTCCAGCGCATCGGAGAAGCCAGCTTGACAAGCACATCGGTCGGACCGGGTCCGCTACCCGTGGACTGGGTACGACAGCAATTTCCAACGCTCACTGACGCCAGCATCCTGATGGACAACGCGGGCGGCTCGGCGCCGCTCGGCCGGGTCGTGGACCGGCTGGCAGAATACATGCGGAAGTGGCCGGTACAGCTCGGCGCGAGCTACGCCGAGTCAGCCGAGGCGGAGCGGCGGCTGCTGTCGGCGAGAACAGCCGTGGCCAGCCTGATGGGCGAGAACACCAGAGAGGACGAGATCGTAGTCGCCTCTTCCACCACCAGCCTGATCTCGCGCCTGGCGAGGAGTCTTGCGCCGGGATGGCACGAAGGCGATGAAGTGATTGTCACCGACGCGGATCACGAAGCAAACATCACACCCTGGAGGCGTCTCGCGGAACGCGGCATCCGTGTCCGCGAGTGGTCCCTGAACCAGGACACCCGGCGGCTGGAAATCGACGACCTGTGTTCTCTCCTGAACGACAGAACCCGGCTGGTCTGTTTTACCCATGCGTCGAACGTGCTCGGCGGGGCCGTCGATGTCAGGGCTGTCTGCGCCACGGTTCACGAGGCCGGCGCCAGAACCTGCGTCGATGGCGTGGCCTACGCGCCGCATCGGCCGCTGGCAGTGAAGGACTGGGGGGTCGACTATTATGCCTTCAGCCTATACAAAGTCCTCGGCCCCCATTGTGCGGTGATGTACTGCAGGAATACCGAAACGCCAGGCCTCGCCAATCTCAACCACATGTTCATGGATGACTACGAGGGGCCCGGCCGACTCGAGCCCGGCGCGTTCCCCTACGAGTTGTTGTATGCGGCGGCGGGAGTCCCGGATTACCTTGACGAACTGGGTGCGTGTCTTGGGGACGACGGCGACCGGACGCAGGCGTGGTCGGCCGTGGCGACACAGGAGACTTGTCTGGCACGGCGGCTGCTGGAGTTTCTCGACGCCCAGCCGGCTGTGGAGATCATGGGATCCGCGTCGGCGGGCCCGGAGCGAATGCCGACCATCTCGTTCGTATCGCGTCGCCATCTCAGCTCTGATATTCCCGCCATCTGTGACTGTCACGGCATAGGCATTCGTTGGGGCCACTTCTATGCGCCTCGACTTATCGACCGTCTCGGACTCACCAAGCGGAACGGCGTCGTCCGGGTCTCGATGCTTCACTACAACACCGTGCAGGAAGTAGACCGCCTCATCGGTGCTCTGGAACCAGCGCTGCGAGGCCGCGCCGCGTGAAACGGAGCGGGAAACGTGATGGTCCCGAGGCCTGTAGCAAGTCCCATCGCAAGCGGGAGAGTGAGTCGCGGCAGGCTCTCGGAGAGGCTCTGATCGACCTGGGTCACGGCGAACTCGATGCGCTGGACATCCCGGAGCGTTTACGACAAGCGATCCAGGACGCGCAGAACATCAGGAAACACGAAGCCCTGAGACGCCAAAAGCAGTTCATCGGCCGTCTGATGCGCGACGTCGACCCCGAGCCTATTCAGGAGATACTGGCGCGTCGCGACGCCGTCCGGAACCGGGATACCCGCCTGTTCCATGCCGCGGAGAACTGGCGCAGGCGGCTTGTCGAAGAGGGTGCGTCCGCCGTCGCCGAATGTGCCGCCGCTCTGGGGCTTGACGCGGAGTCGCTTGAAGGCAGCGTCGCCGACATTCGCAATGCGCAGACGGAACCATTGCGGAAGACAGCCAGCCGTGCCCTCTTCCGGACATTGCACGAGAGAATCGTCGCGCGCTCGGCTGACGCGCGCTCATGAAATCGGGCTGCCACTGATCACGACGGCGCTGATAGAATACGGGGATGAAACCACTTGTCGGCGTCATCATGGGTTCCAGGTCGGACTGGCCCACAATGTCTCATGCGGTGACAACGCTGGATGAACTCGGGGTCCCTTGTGAGACCCGGGTAGTCTCCGCGCACCGCACTCCTGACCTGCTGTTCGAGTATTGCGCCAGCGCGGGCGGTCGCGGGCTGCGCATCATCATCGCAGGCGCGGGCGGTGCCGCTCATCTTCCCGGAATGGCTGCCGCGAAGACCTCGCTTCCGGTACTTGGAGTCCCGGTGGAGAGTCGCGCGCTCAGCGGCATGGACTCACTTCTCTCGATAGCCCAGATGCCCGCCGGCATCCCGGTCGGGACGCTGGCGATAGGCAAGGCCGGCGCCGTTAATGCGGCTCTTCTGGCCGCGGCGATCCTGGCGCCCACGGAGCCGGCTATCCGCGAGAAACTTGAGGCATTCCGCGAGCGGCAGACTCGCGCTGTGCTCGAGAATCCGGACCCCCGTCCGGACGAGACCTCCGGGGCATGAAGATCGGCATCATCGGCGCGGGCCAGCTCGGCAGGATGCTGGCCCTGGCTGGCTATCCACTGGGACTCCGATTCGTGTTCGTCGACAAGACCTCCGAGGCGCCGGGAGGCCAGGTTGGTCAGATCATCGAGGGCGAATTCGATGACCCGGCAGCTCTCGACCGGCTTGCCGAACTGGCGGACGTCGTGACCTTCGACGTCGAGAACGTGCCCGAGGCCGCCGTCAGGGACATCGCGGAGCGTGTACGATTCCTGCCTCCTGTCGATGCCCTCGCGACCGCACAGGATCGCCTGGCGGAGAAACGGACGTTCTCGGCGCTGCATATCCCGACGCCACGATTCCTGCCGGTCGCTACCAGGGAGGCTCTGGAGCTCGCAGTGGCGCAACTCGGTTTTCCAAGCGTCCTGAAGACTCGCCGCCTGGGCTACGACGGCCGCGGCCAGAAATTCCTCAACCGCCCTGAAGACGTTGATGATGCCTGGGAGGCGCTGGGGCGCGTACCCATGATCCTGGAGGCGTTCGTCGAGTTCGACACCGAGGTCTCCATCATCGGTGTGAGACGGCCGTCCGGAGATGTCCGATGCTACTCACTGGCAGAGAACATTCATGAGGACGGCATCCTCTCCTACACCCGTGCTCCCTACATCGATGAATCGCTGCAGCAAGGTGCCGAACGATATATCAGGCGCCTGATGGAGCACCTGGATTACGCCGGCGTACTCACTATTGAGTTCTTCGTAACCGGCGACCAGCTCATGGCCAACGAGATTGCACCTCGTGTTCACAATTCAGGGCACTGGACCATCGAAGGCGCCGTCACCAGTCAGTTCGAGAACCACATCCGCGCCATCCTCGACCTGCCCCTCGGAGAGACGCGATGCAACGGCCATTCAGCCATGGTCAATCTGCTCGGTGAGATGCCCGAACTGGTCGAGGTCCTGTCGATCGCGGGAGCGCATATGCACGACTACGGAAAGGAGCCCCGGCGCAAGAGAAAGCTCGGTCACTGCACGCTGGTGGCCGCGGGCGCGGGTGAACGGGACCTCGGACTCAGCCGATTGCTGAGACTGGCCGGGCGTTCTGTAAGAGAATAAGTGTGAACTGTCTTGTTCCATGGCGACGGTTGAGCCTTTATAGTTGCAGGCCGTCGATCAGGAACAGCTTGCTGCCGACCCGACGAGCAACCGGACTATCATGTATCTAGAGTTCTTCCAGCTGAACGAGCATCCGTTCCGGCTCAGCCCGGACGCCAACTTTCTGTATCTCAGCCAACAGCATGCCCGGGCGCTGGCCTATATTGAATCGACCCTCTGGTTCACTGATGGGTTCGTCGTCATTTCCGGCGAAATCGGCTGCGGGAAGACCACGCTGCTCGAGAAATTCCTCTCCGAGCTGGATGAAACCGTCACTATCGCCCGGATCGCGCAGACGCAGATAACGCCTGTTCAGTTCCTTCAGGGCGTACTGGTGCAGTTCGGTTATCGTCCCTTCCGCATGGGCAAGGCTGAGTTGATCGACACGATCGACCGGCATCTGGAGGACCTCCTGTCCAAGGGCCAGAAGGTGGTCATCGTCGTCGACGAGGCACAGAACCTGGAGCGCAATGTCCTTGAGGAGATCCGCCTGCTCTCTGGCGTGGGGGCCGGACGCGAGAAGGTGCTGAGTATCATCCTGGCGGGACAACCCGAGCTGAACGACACCCTTGATGCGCCGGATCTCGTTCAGCTGGCACAGCGGACGCGCCTGCGATATCACCTCAAGCCCCTTAAAGAGAGCGAGATCGGGGCGTATGTGCGACATCGCCTGGATGTCGCGGGCGCCGAAGGCCGGGAGATCTTCGATCGAGACACCTTCGACCTGATCTACAGATATACCGGTGGGGTACCCCGTCTTCTGAATACACTGTGCGATACCGCCATGCTCTCGGGCTTCGCCGAGAACGTGTCCTTCATCACCGAGAAGGAACTGCGCAGCGCCATCGACGAACTGCAGTGGACTGACTATCAGAGCCGCACCGATCGCATGGCCGCGCTGTCGGCCGGCAGCATGCATGTCGTGACCGGCCTGGAGACGCTGGCCAGGCTGATGGTGGCGCACAAGGACGAGCCGGCGGTGGATTTCCCGGTGGCACAGGGCCGGATCATCCTCGGGCGGACCGGCGACAATGACCTGCAGATCGAGAGCAAGTTCGTCAGCCGACATCATGCCCAGATCGTGACTTATGGCTCGGACTCGGTGCTCGAGGATTTGAACAGCACCAACGGTATCTATCTGAAGGGTCGCCGGGTAAAGAAACGCAAGCTCAAGCACGGCGATGTCTTCGTCATCGGCGAGCATGAAATCATGTACCTGAAGGAAGGCCTCCCGGACGTCGGCGCCCAGGAAGAGGATCAAAACGAGGCGGAAGCTTCCGGGTCCTGAGAAGATCGGGCGATCGTGGTTCGCCAGCTCAGAAAACCAACCCCGCGCGGGCCGCGCGCCTAGCGAGTTCCCCCGACAGTCAGGCCATCCACCCTGAGTGTCGGCTGACCGACCCCGACAGGCACACTCTGGCCGTCCTTCCCGCAGACGCCCACGCCGGAGTCCAGTTCCAGATCGGTACCCACCATGCTGACACGGGTCAGAACGTCCGGACCGTTACCGATCAGTGTTGCCCCCTTGACGGGACGGGTGATGCGACCCTTTTCGATGAGGTATGCCTCGCTGGCAGAGAAGACGAACTTGCCTGAGGTGATGTCAACCTGGCCACCGCCGAAATTCGACGCATAGAGGCCGTCGTCGACGCTCGAGACGATCTCTTCAGGATCATGCGGCCCGGCCAGCATGTAAGTGTTCGTCATGCGGGGCATCGGAAGATGTGCGAACGACTCTCGCCGGCCGTTGCCTGTGGACTGCTGACCCATGAGTCGCGCATTCATATTGTCCTGCATGTATGCCTTGAGCACACCATCCTCTATCAGCGTCGTGCACCGGCTGGGCGTACCCTCATCGTCGACGTTGAGTGACCCACGTCGGCCCGGCAGCGTGCCGTCGTCGACTATCGTGCAAAGGGGAGAGGCTACCTGTTCGCCGATGCGCCCGGAGAACGCCGATGTACCGCGGCGATTGAAGTCTCCTTCGAGACCATGGCCGATCGCCTCGTGGAGCAGCACACCGGGCCACCCAGGGCCCAGTACTACCGTCATGCTGCCGGCCGGAGCATCTTCCGCCTCCAGATTGACCAGCGCCTGCCGGACCGCCTCCTGACCGAAATCGAGTGCCCGGCCCTCCTCTGCAAACCATTCATAACCGAACCGCCCGCCACCACCGGCAAAGCCCTGCTCGCGCCGATCACCGTCTTCGACGATCACGGACACGTTCATCCTCACCAGGGGTCGCACATCCGCACAGTACGTGCCGTCAGCCGCCGCGATCAGGATCACGTCATGGACTCCGGCGAGACTGACCATGACCTGGGCGATCCGCGGATCCAGCGCCCTGACCTGCTGATCGAGCCGTCCGATCATGGCAACCTTGTCCTCGTCGCTCAGGGTCTCTACCGGATCCAGAGGCGGATACAGACGTGCGTCACCGGACCGCCTCCAGGCCTGAACCGCACCCGTCTGGCCCTGTCGCGCGATCGAACGCGCCGCCTCCGAGGCCTGGCTGAGCGCGGGGAGGACGATCTCGTCAGAGTATGCGAATCCGGTCTTTTCCCCACAGATGGCGCGGATGCCGGCACCCTGGTCGACGCCGTGTCCTCCCTCCTTCACGATGCCGTCTTCGAGACTCCAGGATTCATGCCGGCTGTACTGGAAATAGATGTCGGCGGCATCCACGGATCGCCCCATGATGTCATCGAGGATCCTCTGGATGTCCGCATCACTGATCCCGGCGGGTTCGAGTATTCGGTCGCGAGCTATCTGGATTGTGTTGTCAGTCATCTGAAGGTTCCGGTTCTCCAATCGTGTCACCATGCTTGCGATGATCCAGCGCCGGGAAACGTTTGCGAATCTCCGCCTGTCGGTCCAGGTCGATATCAGCGAGCACCACGCCCGGCCCTCTCTCCAGACGCGCGCTCACGACACCCCAGGGATCAACGATCATCGAGTCGCCGAAGGTCTCCCGGCCACCATCATGACGACCGCCCTGTCCGGCTGCAACGACCCAGCAGAGGTTCTCAACCGCCCTCGCCCTGACCAGGATCTCCCAGTGATCCCGACCGGTGGCGGCAGTGAATGCTGCAGGTAGCGCGATGGTCTGCAGCCCGCTCTCGAGCATCCCGCGAAAGAGTTCCGGAAACCGCAGATCGTAACAGACAGCAAGGCCCAGCCGGCCCACCGGCGAGTCCATGACGACCCGACTCCGCCCGGGACAAATACCGTCCGACTCTCGATAGCTTTCTGCTCCACCGGGCACCGTAACGTCGAACAGGAAGACCTTGTCGTAACGGGCCAGCCGCCGGCCCGTCTCATCGAATACGAGCGTAGCCGCGGCGGGGCGGTGCTCCGTCTCGCTCTTCAGCGGTATCGTCCCACCGACGATCCATAGCCCCTGGGCTCGCGCCTGTCGGCTAAGAAACTCCTGGATAGGCCCGGTGCCGTCCGGCTCCGCGACTTCCATGCGTTGTGACTCGCGCACAGGCATGCAGGCGAAATTCTCCGGAAGAACCACGAGGCGGGCCCCGGAACGCGCCGCTTCCGCTAACAGTTCCCTGACCTGGGCCAGATTGCTCCCCACGTCGGCGGTAGACACCATCTGAATAGCTGCGACCCGAACCGTGCCCATCTGCCGGATCCCGCTCATCCCTGATCTACGCCCTCGGCGCTGGTAGCCTCCACATCACCATCGTCAGGCCGCTCTTGTGTCGCTTCGTCCTCGGCTGATGACGGCGCGGCCTGCGCGACGGCAACCCGCTCTACTTCAGGCGTCTCCCACGGGCCACTGATGCGGTACTGAATCTGGGTCATGCCGCGGAGCGGCTCCTTGAATATCTCCTTTAGCACGAACAGCCCGGCCCCGATGACGGGGCTGACGGCAAGAGCACCTACGACCGGCAGCGTGTTGCCGACCTCCGCACTCACGATCGCTGTCTGATCATATGTCCGCCCCACCAGATCGACACCTCCGAGGATGCCGATGTCAGCCGCCGGGCTACGGAAGACCAGATTGTCTGTATAGGCGATACCCCGGTCTATCCTGAAGTCACCCTTCAGTTCGTCGAAAAAGAACCCCTTCTTGAACACGTCACGGAAGTCGAGGGTCAGGCGTCTGGGCAGCGCCTGAACACTGAGCAATCCGAAGACGCGCCCCGCGCCTGGCTTGACCTCCGACAGGCTGCCGTTCTTGATCCTGAGGCTCGCCGTGCCTTCGGCCACCTCGAGGGGCTCGGCAGGCCATCCACCAGTCCATTGCAGATCGACGTTCATCTCCGCGGAATTGGCCTCGATGGTTCGATCGAAACCGATGAACTCCATCGCATCGCCGAGATCGGATGATGTGACCCCTATTAACAGCCCGGAACTGTCCTGTCCGAACCCAAGAAGTGAGTGGCCACTGCCCTTTATCGTGAACGCATCGCCGGTCATGTCCATGCGCTCGATCCTGAATCCATTTGGCACGGAGACGATCTCGCCCGCGAGGCTCCCAAGCCTCAGGCCTTCGGTCTGAAAGTCCGTGATCTCGACATCCATGGACGGTACGCTCTTGGGGTCCAGTGGCTCTTCCCCGACAGAGTCATCGGCATCGTCATCCAGGTACAGGCGATCCATCGCCAGTGCGATTGGAGATCCCTGGGACAGGTTCATCGGCACCGTAATTGTGCCGTTCAGGGTCTCGCTCGTGACCGTCACTAGCCAATCGTCGGCTAGCTGTTCCAGCCGGGCGCCAACATCCGCGAAGTGCTGCCCGCCAAAAAATGCCTTGTCGACTTGCAGATCGATTCGGGTGAGCAGGTCACGCAACTCGCCTTCGCGCCGGTCGCCAAATCGCACTCCCAACCAATCGATGATCGGCAATCGATCGACCTCGCCCTCGATCACCAGACCATCCTCTTCACCGACACTGGCGCCGGGTCTGCCGCCGAGGATCTGGCCGGCAACGAACCGCAGACCGTCTTCGGTGGGGTCGAATCGGGCGGCGGCAGACAATCTGCCGCCATACTCTCCGGTCCACTCCGTCAGCCCGGAGTCCGGGAATCTGAAGTCCAGTGTCAGCGGCAACGCTTCGGCGGCGGGTTTCTCGAGAGGATGGGGCAGACTCACGGCCATCCCCTCCAGATCGCTCTCGAAATGAATCCAGAATCGATCGCCGCTGTCTTTCGCCGGAAAGTGGGCGAAGCCCTGCCACCTTGTCTGGCCTTCGAGATAGCCATCCAGGGGAATCCCCAGCACGTCGACCAGGGACTTCCTCGTGGCCACACCGCTGACATGGGCGCGGGTACCCCCGCCCTCGTGTGGACCGATATCAATGGCCACGGGTTCGCCCAGCAGGACACCGGTCATGCCTTCTGCCCGCACGGTGTCCTTGTCCACGGTCAGCGTACCGTTCGCGTCTTCCAGCGGATCCCGGACATTGCCGTACAAGACATGGCCGCCCGAGATATCGACCTCAACCAAGACCTCACGCTCCTGCAGATTCTTCAGCGGCAACAGCAGATCGACCCTGATGTCGGCATCGCCTGCCTCGATCCGGGTCTCTTCGAGCGCCGTCCCGACCGTGCTGCGAAGCGGACTCTCCAGGACGTAGTCACGCACGGCGGCCAGCGGCCCGCTGGCCGTTCCCTCGATGGACAACATCCCCTGGCCCAGTACGGGAATATCCACCCGTACTTCGTCGACGGCCGCGCCGCCGAGTTGTCCCTCACGGACCACGGCCGAGAAACCGGCACCCCGGAACAGAAGGTCAGCTGAGATTCCTTCACCTTGCGGCCAGCCTCTCGCATAGTCGAGCACCAGCTCGCGGGTGCCGAAACTGACTTCGAAAATCCCTCCTCCGTCGGCGTAGGGAAATCCTTTCGTGGGACCGCGAAGATCCAGGGTAGCCATCGGCACCGAGCCCGACACGATCGCGGAGTCCAGCCACCCGGTCAGATTCGGGGTCATGACGCCCACCGGGAGATAGGCGGAGGTCCTGGAAAGGTCCAGATTGCTGACGGTCGCCTGCACCTCCATGCTGCCAGGCTCCTCTCCCGTTGGTTGCCTGATCTGGAATCCCGCTGCCAGACCGAGATCCCGGTTCGCGGCACGGAGTCCGTCCCCGATGATGGTGAGTCCGTCCAGACCCCGGCTCCAGACCACGAGGCCCTGCGCCTCGTCGAATTCCAGGGATTCGCGAAACAGGTCGGGCAGATCCAGAGTGAGTCCGCGGCTGTCCATCTCGAATCGCCCGCCCTGAGGGTCGCTTCGGACCTGCCCGGTCAGCCCGCGGATACCGGGAATCGACTCGAATGCTTCGTGCGAGTAACCGTCCAGGCCCGCACGCAGTTCAAGCCGGTACCCGGTCGGGTCCTTGTCCAGGACAGACAGACCGATGGTCAGATCGGTCACGTCTCCGCGGGGCTGGAGTCCCTCGATGTCCTCGCGGAGAGCCACATCCGGAATGGCCGGTGCCAGCGGCGTCAAATCCTGGAGACGGAGAAAGTCGGCGTCAAAAAGATAGTCTCCTTCGTCACCCCGCGGCGTGACGCTCTTTTCGACCAGCAGGCTGTCACTGCGCCACTGCGCCCCGGCGCGTCGAACGATCAGATTTTCGACCCGCCCGCGCCAGCCCGTCTGTCTTCGGTCCCATTCCAGCCGCCCCTCCAGCCCCCGATAGACCACCGGTTCGCTGTCGTCGAACTCGAATACCAGGTCCGTCAGTTCCGCCTCTGCCGAAAGGCGGGTCACAAGGCCGGTGTCGATGTCGAACCAGAGACGAAGATCCCCTCTGCCAGCACTCGGCACAGCACTCGGCAGGCCGGGTATCTGCTGTGTCGCGGAGAGGTCAAGCCTCTGAACACGGGCGTAGGCCTGCCAGCCCTTGCCGCTCCGGCTCTTGGCCCAGAAAGTGACAGGGCCGGCCACACTGGCAGGCGCCTGGAAGGCGCCTTCAACGTTCAGCTCACCCCCCATCTTTGACAGCTCCGCGTCGAACCCCTCCAGGACCCAGGTCTGGCCCTTATTCATCCGGTCCCGGAGGATCAGGCGAGTGTCCCGGATCCAGATCTCCTGGAGGGGCAGCTCACCCTCTCCCTTGGGAAACTCTTCAAGCGTCCGATCAAAGACAAGGAGTTGACCGTCCTCTGAACGGTCCACCTCAAGATCCAGATTCTCCAGTGTCAGACGCTTTGCCTTGAAGCGCCAGCGAAACAGCAGTTCCATCACATCGAGGCTGAGGCTTCCCCGCTGGAGACTGAATAGCGCTTCCGATCCATCCGCGGAAAGGACCGTCGTATCTCTGAACACGAGACGGGGCCCGTCGAGACCGAAACGGGCGTCCATGCTTCCGATCACGACCGGCAGACCGAGCGCTTCACTGGTCCAGTTCGCGATGGGCTGCCGGTAGTCGGGGGCTTGTGTCACCGCGATCCGGAATATTCCTACCAGGACGGCCAGCAGGATCACGATGCCGGCGAACAGTCCGGCGACCCACTTCCAGACGCGTCTCGCCAGCGTTATCACCCGACAAACTCCGGAGCAACCCATATGTCGCGGGGTGTCATGTCGGGCCGGGAATCGAATTCAGATAGGTACGACATCGAAATGATCCTGGGCATACAGTGTCTCAGCCTGTAGACGGATGGGACGCCCAGTTGCCTCCTCGAGTTCTGCCAGGCTGGCTGACTCTTCGTCAACAATCATCTCCAGAACTTCCGGGTGCGCGAGCACCAGCAACTCCTGGAACTCGAACTGTCGTGCCTGACGGAGAATCTCCCTGAATATCTCGTAGCAGACTGTCTCCGGTGTCTTTACGGAACCGCGTCCCTCACATGTTGGACAGGCATGACAGAGCACGTGTTCCAGACTTTCTCGCGTGCGTTTACGGGTCATCTCAACCAGCCCGAGGACCGAAACCTCCGAGATCTGATTGCGGGCATGATCCGTCTCCAGGGCCCTCTCCAGGGCCTGCAGCACCTGACGTCGATGCTCCGGCTCCTCCATGTCGATGAAGTCTACAATGATGATTCCGCCAAGATTGCGCAGCCGGATCTGCCGGGCGATCGCCTGGGCAGCCTCCAGGTTGGTCTTGAAAATAGTCTCCTCAAGATTGCGGTGGCCCACGAAACCGCCAGTGTTGACGTCTATCGTGGTCATTGCCTCTGTCTGATCGATGACCAGATATCCGCCAGACTTGAGAACGACCTTGCTGTCGAGTGCGCGAACGATCTCCTCCTCGACGCCATAGAGATCGAAGATCGGACGGGCCGTCGCATACTCATCGATCTTGTCGGCGAGCTCCGGCACGAACATGGCCGCGAATCTGCGCATTTTCTCGCAGGTCTCGGCATCGTCCACCCGGACGCGTTCGATCTCGGGTCCGAGCAGGTCGCGCAACACCCTCAGCGCCAACGGCAGGTCTTCATGGACGAGCTGTTCAGCACCGGCGCTGCCGGCCTGTTCCTCGATCGCTTCCCACAATTTCTGCAGGAAAATCATGTCAGCCCTGAGCGCATCCCAGCTCGCGCCTTCTGCCGCAGTGCGAACGATATAGCCGCCGGCCGAGCCTTCGGTCACCGACTCCAGGATCTCGCGTAGTCGTGACCTTTCAGTTTCATCCTCGATTCGCGCCGACACGCCGACCCCTTTGCCTCGCGGCATGTAGACGAGGTAACGGGACGGGATTGTTACGAAGGTCGTGAGGCGTGCGCCTTTCGTTCCGAGAGGATCCTTCAGGACCTGCACAAGGATTTCGTCTCCTTCCCGCAACATGTCCTGGATCTCGGCCTGACGCAATTCTGTCTCGAGTCCGTCGATATTGGAGTCGGCCGACGATCTTCCGACGACATCGGAAGCGTGCAGGAAGGCGGTCCTGTCCAGTCCCACTTCGACAAAGGCCGCCTGCATCCCGGGCAAGACCCGCGACACCTTTCCCTTGTAGATGTTGCTGATCAATCCGCGGCGTCGTGCCCGCTCGATCATCACCTCCTGCAGGACGCCGTTCTCTACGAGGGCCGCTCGCACCTCCCGGGGCGTTACGTTGATGAGGATTTCTTCCTTCATGCCGGAGTCCGCGGGGCCGCGGCATGAAAGACGTCCAAACCGAATTGATGAAGCAGGCCCGCGGTCTCGAACAGTGGCAACCCCATGACGCCCGAGTAACTTCCCTCCAGGCGCTCTACGAAGACCGCGGCCAGTCCCTGAATACCGTACGCGCCCGCCTTGTCCAGCGGATCCCCCGTCATTACGTACGCATCTATCTCGGTTGCAGTCAGCGCCCGAAATGTCACCTTACTGGAAGAGACCCGAACTGCGCGCTCCGATTCCTGCACCGCCGCCACCGCAGTGGTCACGTCGTGAGTCTGACCTGACAACGCACGCAACATGTCGCGGGCCTCGATGCCATCGCGCGGTTTTCCGAAGACGGTCCCTCCGATACTGACGGCCGTATCCGCGCCGATCACCAGCCGTCCTTCAGCCCCGTCGGCCTCCCGCCAGGCATCGGTTGCCTTGCTGAGCGCAACCCGACGAACGAAATCGACGGGCGTTTCTTGCCCAAGCCGGGACTCGTCGATGCCGACCGGTCGCACCTGGAAGGCAACACCTATCTGGCCCAGCAGCTGGCGGCGCCTCGGGGACGCCGAGGCAAGAACGATAAGTTCTTGATTCATCTGATCAGTGTGGTCATTCAATGGATCGAATTCAAGAGACTCGAGACGGGTCTCCGGGACCTCCGGATCGGGAATTCTACTCCCTGTGATAGGGGTGGTTCCTGAGGATGCTCCAGGCCCGATACAGTTGTTCCGAGATGAGGATCCGCGCGATGGTGTGCGGTAACGTCAGCGGAGACAGGGAGAGTCGCAGGTCCGACCGCGCATAACAGCTCTCCGCCAGCCCATCGGGGCCGCCAATCAACAGGGAAACGTTGCGTCCCAACTGCATCCAGTCACGGAGCAGGACCGCCAGATCATTGGTATCCAGTTTCTTACCCGCGACATCCAGCGCGACCACGTAGTCGGAGTCGCCAATGGCGGTGAGCATGCGCTTGCCCTCATCGCTCACTGCTCGAGCGACATCGCCGGACCGCCGCTGACGCCCCAGCGGCAACTCGCGGAGTTCGAGGCGGCACTCTCTGGGCATCCGCGCCGCATATTCATTGTAGCCGGCGGTCACCCAGGTGGGCATGCGCGTGCCAACGGCGACAAGGGTCAGCTTCACAGCACGAGACCAGCCGTCTACGAAGCCAGCGCCTAGATCGCGGGCGCTACAGCGCTATCGTCAGGTACCGGGCTCCAGAGCTTCTCGAGATTGTAGAAGTCCCTGACCTTGGGGAGCATGACGTGGACAAGGACGTCCGCCAAATCGACGAGCACCCACTCGCCGCCGTCCATACCCTCTACGCCGAGCGGCCGCTCACCTGCTTCCTTGCACCTGTCGATCACCTGCTCGGCCAGGGATCGGACCTGCCGGTCTGACGTTCCACTGGCGATAATCATGGTGTCGGCAATGCTCGTAAGCTTGCTGACATCAAGGATGCAGATGTCTCTGGCCTTAAGGTCTTCCAGGGCGGTGATGACGGTCTCGGCGATAGTTTTGCTCATCAAGTCCTCTCGGCTGACTGGGCGTAACAGCCCGACTCCAGGATGATCTTTCGCACGCCATCAGGCATGAGAAAGCGCGGGTCCCCGCCGGTCTCGACGATGCGCCGGACAGCGGTAGAAGAAATTTCCAACTGGGTTACGGCGTGGATGTAGATCCGGCCTGCCCTCGATTCATGCAGGTCTCCGACCCTGGCCGTACCCCGGTCCACGAGTAGTTCTCGCAACGGGCCAAGGTCTGGCACTCGCCAGCCCGGACGGTGCGCGACGACAACGTGTGCCAGCTGCAATATCTCTCTCCAGTGGTACCACTTCGGGAGATCCAGGAACGCGTCCATTCCGACGATGAGGCAGAGTGACCGGTGTGAATATTCGGCCCTGAGATCGAGCAGGGTGTCTACCGAATAGGACGGCCCTTCCCGGTGCAGCTCGCGATCGTCGACCACGAACCCCGGTTGTCCCTCGATTGCCGCCTCGACCAACCTGAGCCGCAGATCCGCATCCGCGCTCGGTCTTTCCCGATGGGGCGGCGTACCGGCCGGCATGAAGCGTACCTCCGGCAGTCTGAGCGCCTCCATCAGCTCGAATGCGGGGCGCAGATGTCCATAGTGGATCGGGTCGAAGGTCCCGCCAAAGATACCCATGGGATTGAGCTGGCTGAATCCGGCCATCAGGCGGCCCCCCTTTGTGAAACTCCGATCCCGCCGGCTACTGCCGTCGCGAGATCGGCTAGGACCTGCCAGGGCCGTCCCGGCGCCGAGCCCTTTATGACCCGGTCTACCGACCCGGCCTGTCCGATCAACCGCAACAAGCCCTCGCGGCCATGCCGATGGATTGCAGCTCTGGCCGCGGGCTGACGCCGCGCCCAGATACCCGCTGCAGACATCGCCTGCCTTTCGTCCCTGCCCTGGCTCATCGCCCATGTCACTGCGGCAAGGGCACGGAGTTCCCTGATCACCGCCCAGAGAACCAGCGTCGGCTCGACACCCTCGCCTTCCAGGCCTGAAAGTATCCGGTAACCACGGCCCAGATCACCCATGCTCAGCGCGTCCACCAGGTCAAAAACATCATATCTGGCGCTGTCCGAGACAGCCCGAGCGACATCCTCCTGACCGGCTCTGCCCTTTCCCAGCAACAGAGCGAGTTTGCGAATCTCCTGATCCGCGGCCAGCAGATTGCCCTCGACCCTGTCGGCGATGAGTTCGGCAACCCCGGCCTCCGGCTGCAGGCCCATCGCCTTCAGGCGCCCGCTTATCCAGACCGGCAATCGACTCCGGTCGGGCGGCCAGACCTGCACGATGATCCCCGCGGCGTCCATGGCCTTTGCCCAGGCAGACTTCAACACGCGCTTGTCCAGACGAGCAGTCAGGACCAGCAGCAGCGCGTCAGGAGGGGGAGAGGCTGCATAACTGACCAGGGCCTTGCCCCCTGGTACCCCGGGCTTCCCGGTCGGGATTCGGAGTTCGATCAGCCGCTTCTCGGCAAACAATGACATGGCGCCGCCGGCGGCCGCCAGTTCACCCCAGTCGAAACCCCGGTCTACGGTCAGGACCGTCCGCTCAGAGTAGTCCATTGCCCTGGCTCGGGCGCGCACGAGATCGGCCGCCTCGGCGGTGAGCAACGGCTCGTCACCGGAAATCAGGTAGATCGGGGACAGGCCCCCGGCGATCTGTGCCTCAAGCCTGTCGGCGGCGAGGATCACGAAGTGTGTTGCCAGTGGCGATCATCGGTGCGATCGAGTGTAGCACGCAACACAGGAGTTTAGGCGAGCACCAAACACCAACGCCGCCGCTGATGGCGGGTCTGAGGCCGCTCGCACTCTCGCCGGGCCGATAGCGCCATATACGAGTTGACTTCGTTATCGCTCCACGTCGTCCCGCATCGGACCAGCGATCGGCTCGGGATCCAGCCGGATGTCGAACAAGTTCATACGCCAGTCCAGGTGCGGGCCGGTGGCCCGGCCCGTGGCGCCGACCTCGGCGACTACCTGCCCTTTCCGGACTCGCTGTCCCTCATCCACCAGTATCCGGCTCAGGTGAATGAAAGTGCTGCTCAGACCGTGGCCGTGGTCCATGATCAGGGTGCCGCCCGAAAAGTACATATCGGTATTCGCAAGCGTAACCAGCGCGTCAGCCGGCGCCACGACCGGCGTGCCGCTGGGCGCAGCCACGTCCACGCCAAAGTGAGGCCTCCTGGGCTCGCCGTTGAGAATGCGCTGGCTGCCGTAGACCCCCGTGATCGGACCCTCCAGTGGCCATACAAATCCATCGAGAAAGTCCGTCCGTTGATCATCGTGAGCGCGTGCCTCGCGTGCCGCCGCCGCCTCGCTGCGAATCCTCTCGAGGACTTCGGGCGGCGGGGTTACCTTCTCGGCAGGCAGCCCCTCGATACGCTGTATCCGATACTCACGGGTCTCAACCTCGAAACGCGCCTGGCGTTCGCGACCATCCCCGGTCTGCAGGTCAATGACCACGGGGCCCGCCTCGTCCCGGCCGATGCCGACGAGGAATACCCCCTGTGATGACACGCGTACCGGCGCCCCTCTCACCTCGACTCTTGTCCCGGGCTCTGTACGGGCAATGATCAACCCACCCTGGCGGAATGTCCCTTCCATCGACAGGCCGACACCATCGGGCCCGGTAGCGGCAAGCACCGGGAACGATAACAAGAGGATTAGCCAGCGTGACAGACTCATGGGTGTTATATAGTAACGCGGTCCCAACCCGTTCCAGCTTCCATGAATACAGAATCAGACGCGGCCTTCAGGCACAGGGATCATGATCACGCGACCTGCGTGTCCGAGGCCCTTGAGGATGCGGATCGATACTGTGCGCAGCGCGGGCTGCGACTGACCCGCATACGCCGACGCGTGCTGGAGATCATCTGGCAGGGCCATGAGCCCGTGAAGGCCTACGACATCCTTGACCAGCTCAATCAATCGGGTAAGCGCTCGGCCCCACCGACGGTGTACCGGGCGCTGGACTTTCTCCTTGAGGCCAGCCTGGTCCACCGTATCGACTCCCTGAACGCATTTGTCGGCTGCCCGCTAGCCTCAGGGGAGCACAGCGCCCAGCTTCTGGTGTGTACCGGTTGCGAAACGGTAGCGGAGATCGACGACCCTGCCATCCGCGGAATCCTCGACCAGACCGCCGCGAGACATGGCTTCGTGGTGGAGCCGCAGACGGTTGAGATTACGGGGCTTTGCCCGCGATGCCGGGGTGAGACCTAGCCAGGTCGCCGGGCGGTCATGAACGGTATGTTATAATGTTGCGAAATGTGACAGATGCGGACACATGCGCAAGACAAAAGGCGAACTGGGAAGTGCTCTCGACGGCGTCGCGGTGGCGATGTCGGTAGCCTGTATTCTGCACTGCCTGCTGGCACCCGTGCTGATCATCCTGTTTCCGATCCTGGGATCCAGTCTGTTCGCGGATCATCACTTTCACGCTCTCCTGCTGCTCTTCATCATTCCGACCAGCCTGCTGGCGCTCTATCTGGGTTGTCGCCAGCACGGCGACGGATCGGTCCTGTGGCTTGGCATCGGTGGCATCAGCATTCTCACCGTCGCGGCGCTGCTGGGACCAGAGACTCTCGGCGGCTTCGGCGAGAAGCTCGTGACAGGAGTCGGCGGATTGGTCCTGGCGGCCGGACACGTGCAGAACTTCCGCCGTTGCCGGGCTGTCCGCTGCGAAGAAAATGTCGGCTGCGCGGCTGCGCAGGCCGCTTCCGCCTAGTCGGCTGCTTCACCGCCAACCATCGGACCAAGCCGCCGCCCCCCGATCAGATGCAGATGCAGGTGGGCAACCTCCTGCCCGCCGTGATCGCGGCAGTTCATCACGAGACGGTAGCCATCGTCCGCGATACCCTCGGACCTGGCAATATCGCGAGCCACGGCATACATCCTGCCAATTAGCGGAAGATCAGCGTCGCTGACATCGTCGGTGGTGGGGATCGGTTTCGTCGGCACGATCAGGACATGAACAGGTGCAACCGGTTTGATGTCCCGGAAAGCCACGACTTCTTCATCACGATAGACAATGTCGGCGGGGATGTCGCCGGCGATGATCAATTCAAAAATACTGGCCATGTCTCCCTCCGTTCCCTGATAGCTTCCGGTGGTGCCTCTCAATGATAGGCGGCCTCTCACTGCACCTGCGTGCGATTGCTCAAGAATCCAGTTGAATTCTCAGGACATCAAGGGCGATGCCTCCGGGATTCAAATTGCCGCTTCGCAGTTCGACAGGCGGCGAAAGACAGATATCATTGGCTCGGCAACCCGTCCGGTCAGAACCCATGGAGACCATGACAGCATCAACTGGCACCAAGGCTCTCTTCATCGCACTCCTCGCGCTCATGAGCGGAGCGTGTGCCAGCCTGCAGGATCTGCAGTCGCCGGATGTCGTGGTGACCGCCATCCGGCCGCTGGATGCCACCATGCTCGAGCAGCGTTTCGAAGTGGACCTGCGGATCTACAACCCGAATAACAAGGAACTGCGGATCGACGGTGTCAGCTTCGACCTCGACATCAACGGGCGCCGCCTGGCCCGGGGTGCGGGTGCTTCCGACCTGGTACTGCCGAGACTCGGTGAGGCCACCACCACGGTCACCGTGAGCAGCAGCGTCTTCGACCTGGCGCGCCAGTTCATGGCTCTGGGCCAGCAAGAGACCCTGAGCTACAACCTGGTGGGTAAGATCCACCTCGGCTCCGGACTCGGGGGATCCCTGCCATTCGAAAGGTCGGGGGAGATCGGCTCTCGCGAACTCTGAAGCAACTGTCGAGTGTCAGCGGAACAGCGGCAGATCAGAACTCTGTGCCCCGCAGTAGGGACAAGTCGCCGCTGACCGCAGCATCGGCCTGCCACAGTCTTCACAGTTCCTTGGAGGTTCCCGCAGCTTCAGCCGGCCATCCTCGCGCCCATCGAGACGATCCATCTCCAGGATACGCTGGCGGAGTTCGTCCTCGCTGACGTTCAGGCGCTCGGTCAGAATGTCCCACAGCGCCATCGTGATCAGCTTCAGGCGTTCGTGGTCGCGTTCCAGTGAATTGACCCGTGGCATTTCCTTGATGGGCAGCGGGCCCTTCTCGGCACGGGGTTGGTTTCCGCGGGCCTGGTCCGCCACCATCTGGCCGAAGACTTCCAGGATCAGGTCAATCATGCACCCACCCCTGCGATCGCCCGGAGCGCGACCGTGCCGACACTGTCACCACGCAACTTCCAGCTCGGCTGATCGTACTCATCGATCAACCCCCGGCGCTGTAACCACTCGCGTGCGTCCTCCGCATCACCGTGGAACCAGCCAGCAGCGCTGCCGGACCTGAAGGTGTACCCCCACTCGTCCATGTCCTTCATCATTCTGGCGCGGCCCATACCCCTCACGTGATCCGCCAGGAGAATCTGGAGATAGCACACGCCATTCTCCTCGTCGTAATCGCCTCCCGCATCCCGGTCGAGGGCCGATCGGCGATCCGGCGTCATGCAGACCAGATGCCCCGCCTCGTGCAGTGCCGAATGCACCGGCGTGTCCGCTCTCACAAACAGGCAGTCGCCGACCAGGCCGGCCTCGGAGTCTCCCCAGTATGACCCGGGGATCGCCTGACCATCTGCCACCTCGGTCAAGGACAAACGATAGCGGCCCAGCACGCCGTCAAGCGCGCCACCCGGTATGTCCCGGCAAGTCAGAACGCTCACGAAACCGGCACATCTATCTTCGCGAGCCGCCGTGTTATGACACCGGCAATCTCGCGCGCGAGCGCCGTTCTCAACAGCTCTTCCTCGTGCGCCTTGGCCAGCACCTCCAACTCGTCGTAGGAATACACACGGGTCCGGATGACACGCTGATTGTCCAGCAGCACCTTGCCGTCAGACACGACGCGATAGGTGGCGCGATAGTAGACGCGATACTCACGTGGCCGGTTCTGGGCGTCGACAGATTCCACGTCCCTGCCGGTCTGATCGCTCAGGATCTGCAGGACGGCGGTGGCCGCTTCCGTGTTGTCCGCGACGTTGACACGCGCCACTTCCAGGGAGCGACGCAGCTCGCGTGCCAGTGGCGTCGTGTCGTCCGGAGCCTGAAGATAGACGGCCTCGAGCTCAGGACTGTATTCCGCACGCCCCTGCAAGTGGAATCCGCAAGCCTGCAGAGACAACAAGGCAACAGCGATGACGAGAATACTCCTCGAGCCGTTCACCGGTCAGACCACGATGTTGACGAGCTTGGCGGGCACGACTATCACCTTGCGAATCGGTGCCTCTCCGACAAACCGCATGACGTTGGGCTCTGCCAGCGCGGCGCCGATGATCGCTTCCTCGTCGGCGTCGACGGCGACATTGACGCGGCCTCGCACACGCCCCTTCACCTGGACCACCATCTCCACGAAATCCTGGGTCATGGCGTCAGGGTCCGCATCCGGCCACGGCTGGTCGATGACCAGGCCTTCACCGCCCAGGGATTCCCACAGACTCTGCCCGATGTGCGGCACGATGGGCGATAACATCAATACCAGACAGACCAGGGTTTCGTGCCTTACGGATCGACCCTGCTCGCTGTGATCATCGAAGCGAGTCAACTCGTTCAACAATTCCATACTGGCCGCGATCGCGGTATTGAATGTGTAGCGTCTGCCAATGTCGTCCCCGACTTTCTCGATCGTCTTGTGCAAGCTGCGACGTATGCCCTTCTGCATATCGTTCAGGGAATCTGCGTCCGGTGCTTCGGTCGGCCCTCCCGTGACATGCGCGTGCACGGTTCGCCAGAGTCTCTTCAGAAACCTGAGAGCGCCCTCGACACCCTCGTCCGACCATTCCAGCGACTGATCCGGCGGTGAGGCGAACATCATGAAGAGTCTTACCGTGTCGGCCCCGTAACGCTGGACCAGCGGCTCCGGGTCCACCGTGTTGCCCTTCGATTTGGACATCTTGGCCCCGTCTCGCAAGACCATGCCCTGGGTCAACAGGTTGGTAAATGGTTCGCCATCGCGGGCCAGCCCCAGATCTCTGAGGAGTTTCTGAAAGAAACGCGCATAGAGCAGATGCAAAATGGCGTGCTCCACGCCCCCGACGTACTGATCCACTGGCAGCCAGTAGTTGACTCGCGAATCGAGCATCTCTCGATCGTTGTCCGGACAGGCATAACGAGCGAAATACCAGGACGACTCCATGAAGGTGTCGAAAGTGTCGGTCTCGCGCTGTGCCTTGCCGCCACACTGCGGGCATGGGCAATCGATGAACTCACGCATCTTCTTGAGCGGCGAACCGGTCCCGTCAAACTCGACGTCCTCCGGCAACACGACCGGCAGATCCTCGTCCGGCACAGGCACTGAACCGCATTCCCGACAATTGATGATCGGAATCGGCGCGCCCCAGTAACGCTGACGGGATACGCCCCAGTCGCGCAGTCGGTAGTTCACTTTGCGGCTGCCGATGCCGCGTGTCTGGAAATGCTCGGCGATCGCATTGAACGCCTGTTGCGATGTCAGACCGTCAAATACGCCAGAGTTGACCAACTGCCCGTATTCCAGGAAAGCGCCCTCGGTCACGTCCGCCGAATCGCCCTCGACCGGATCGATCACTTTGACGATCGGCAAGTCATAGCGGGATGCGAACTCCCAGTCCCGCTGGTCATGGCCGGGCACCGCCATGACGGCGCCGGTGCCATAACCCATCAGGACGAAATTAGCGACCCACAACGGTACGGGCTTGCCGGTCAGTGGGTGGATCGCATTGATACCCAGCGGCATGCCCTTCTTTTCCACCGTCTCCATGGCAGCTTCGGAAGCGTGTACGCGCCTGCACTCCTCGAGGAACTCGGTCAGATCGGGCTTCTCCACGGCGGCCTTGCGAGCGAGCGGATGTTCTGCAGCTACGGCCATATAGGTCACGCCCATCAACGTATCGGGGCGTGTTGTGAAGACGGTCAGGGGCTCGTCCTCGTCCTCTACCGGGAACTGCAACTCGACGCCTTCAGACCGGCCGATCCAGTTCCTCTGCATCACCCTGACTGACTCCGGCCAGCCATCGAGCTGGTCGAGTTCCTGCAGCAGCTCATCCGCGTAGTGGGTGATTTTCATGAACCACTGCGGAATCTCGCGACGCTCGACGAGGGCGCCTGATCTCCAGCCACAGCCATTGATGACCTGCTCGTTAGCCAGCACAGTCTTGTCTACAGGATCCCAATTAACAACAGAATTCTTTTTATAAACCAAGCCTTTACGGAATAGCCGCGTGAACAGCCATTGCTCCCACCGATAGTACTCCGGGCGGCAGGTGGTGACCTCTCGAGACCAGTCGTACCCGAATCCGAACAACTGCAGTTGCTTCCGCATGTGCTCGATGTTCTCGTACGTCCAGCGAGCCGGTGGCACCTTGCTCTGGATGGCGGCATTCTCGGCGGGCATGCCGAAAGCGTCCCAGCCCATGGGCTGCAGGACATTCTTGCCCCGCATGCGCTGGTAGCGACTGATAACGTCACCGATCGTGTAGTTTCGGACGTGTCCCACGTGGAGACGGCCGCTGGGATAGGGAAACATGCTGAGGCAGTAGAACTTCTCGCGAGCGCGATCTTCCGTGACCTCGAAACAACCGGACTCCTCCCAGCGGGCCTGCACCGCAGGCTCTATCTGCTCCGGTTTGTAGATTTCATCCATCAAGAATCGTCCTCAGCAAAGCAAGCCGCAGAGCATACCCCGCGGTCCGCACACGCACCAGACAACCGGGCGTCAGGTCTGTCTACGCGCAGAAAACGACCCGGCAATGAGAAGCAGAACCGCCAGCACTACGACGGCTGCATTGCCTATCCGCACGTAGGGCGTGCTGCCGGCACGGGGATGGATCTCTGCGGTAAGGACGTGAGTCTCGAATTGGGGCGAACGTGCCAGCACGGTGCCCTGCGGGCCGATCACGGCAGAGATGCCTGTGTTGGTAGCACGCAGCAGGAAACGACCACTCTCGAGCGCCCTCATCCTGGCGATCTGCAGATGTTGATGGGGCGCAAGGGAATTGCCGAACCAGGCATCGTTGCTGACGTTGAGCAGGAGGCCGGCTTCGGGCAGGAAATCGAGCTGTTCGGCTCCGAAGGCATCCTCATAGCAGATGGTGGGCGCAGCCATCTCGCCCGCGAGCGGCAGCGGTGACTGAGCCCGGGGACCCGGGGTGATGTCCGAATAAGGCAGACTCAGGAGACGCATCCACTCGCGCACAAATTCCGGAACGGGGAAATACTCCCCGAACGGGACCAGGTGCCTCTTGCGGTAGATGGCCTGTCGGTCGCCCAGCGCGATCAGTGTATTGAAATAGCTGCCGTCCAGCGGGTCGCGCTCCAGCATCCCGAGAACCAGAGACGTTTCGGTCGATCGGGCCTCCTCCTGTACCGTTTCGAGGAAATCGAACTCCTCGTGCAGGATTGCCGGTATGGCCGCCTCGGGCCACACGATCAGGTCCCGGTCCCAGTGGCTGCGCGTCAACTCGAGGTACAGTTGCTTCGTGGGCTCGAGCTGGCTGGGCAACCACTTCCTGTCCTGGGGCACTGCCCCCTGGACGAGAGCTACCCGAAGCTGGCGATCTTCGGCGCTCGTCCATTGGACCGCGGCCAGGCGTTGGCCGCCGAACAGGATCGCGGCGATGAGTGTGGCCGCTATCAGTCTTTGATATGAACGCCCGGCTAGCAGCAGTACCAAGCCACCGGCGAGCAGCACAGCGGCCAGACTGACGCCATGCACGCCGAGAACGGGCGCGAACCCGCTCAGCGGGCTGTCGATCAACCCATAGCCGAGGCTCAGCCAGGGAAACCCGGAGAAGAGCCATCCGCGCAGCCACTCCGAGACCACCCAGATCCCCGGCATGACCAGCAGCACGCCGAACGCTCCCGCCGCATCGATACGCCTGACGAGGTATCCCGCCAGGCCCGTGTACGCGGCCATGATCGCGACCAGCGCGAGCATCAGGAACACTGCCAGCGGCGCCGGAGCCTTGCCGAATATGTGGATGCTGATATACAGCCAATAGGTCCCGGCAAGAAAGGCGCCGACGCCCCAGGCAAAACCGATCCGGGCGGCCACAGCCGGCCTGCGATCGTCCCATAGCAGCCAGAGCGCCGCGAGTGACACCGGTATCAGCGGATACAGGCCAAAAGGAGCAAATCCCAGCGGCAGCAGAACACCGGACAGGACGGCGACCCCGGTTGCCCAACCGTCGGACAAACGGCGGATGGGGTCAATCATGGTCGCCTATCAGTCCGAGCTGGCCCGGGGCGCGCCCGGCAGGCGTGCGCGCAGGGTATAAACGCGGCGGCGATCAGACTTGATCACCGTGAACTGGATGCCGTCGAGCGATACTGCCTCACCGCGCCTGGGGAGCCGACCCAAATCGCCGATCACCAGCCCGCCGATGGTGTCATATTCGTCGTCACTGAGCCCTGTGCCGAACTCTTCGTTGAAGTCCTCGATCCTGGCCAGGGCCGTGACCGTGTAGACGCCGTCCGACTCCTTGGTGAAATAGGCGATCTCATCGGGATCGTGCTCATCGCCGATGTCACCCACGATCTGCTCGAGTACGTCCTCGATCGTGAGAAGACCGGAGACCCCTCCATACTCATCCACGACGATAGCCATATGATTGTGGCTTACGCGAAACTCGCGCAGGAGGACGTTGAGCCGCTTGCTCTCCGGTATGAAAATCGGTGGTCTCAACACCTCGCGGATACTGAACCGCCCGCTGGAATTCTCCGCATAAAACCGGAGCAGGTCCTTGGCCAGCAGAATACCGACGACTTCGTCACGATCATCACCGATCACCGGGAATCGGGAGTGGCCCGACTCGATGATGACTTCGAGCAATTCGGTGGGTTCGGCATCGCGATCCAGCACAACCATCTGCGACCGCGGGATCATCACATCCCGTACCTGCAATTCCGAGACGTCCAGCACGCCCTCGAGCATAGACTCCTCCTCGTCGTCGAAGAGATGGTCTCTGCGCGCCTCGCGTAACAGGTCGATCAGTTCTGCACGATCTTTCGGATGCGGGCTGAATCGCCGGACAAGGCGGCCCAGCCAGCCGGTTCGGCCATTTGAGGTTCTACTCGGAGGTTGGTCGTCGGACATCGCGCCTCTCTAACGGACCGGGGCCTGTGCCGACGGGCTGCCTCGATCCCCTGTCACGTACGGATCAGCATACCCGAGACGCCGGAGAATCTGCACCTCCAGATTTTCCATGGCTGCTGCCTGCTCGTCATTCTGATGGTCGTATCCCAGAAGATGCAGCGCACCATGGATGACCATGTGCGCCCAATGGGACTCCACCGGCTTGTCCTGCTCCGCGGCCTCACGTTCGACGACACTGCGACAGATGACGATGTCTCCGATCAGCGCGACAGGTATTCCGGCCGGGATGTCGGCGGGGAAGGACAGCACATTCGTCGGGTACTGCCGGGCCCGGTATCGGTGATTCAGATCGGTACTCTCGGTCTCTCCGACCACCCTGATGGACAATTCGGCATCTTCCTGACGGTGGCTGAGGGCAGCCCGCGCCCAGGCGATCAATTGTTGCTTCGTGGGCACCGACTCTCCCGGGTCCGCCACCTGCACGTCGACGGTGACTGTCATGACCCGCTGCCCTCGTCGCCCCTGATCTCCGGCTCGTCATAGGCCTCCACGATCCGCTGGACCAGGGGGTGACGCACCACGTCGCGCGACGTGAAAAACGTGAAGCCGACGCCGTGCACCTGGCGCAGGATATCGGCCGCATGACTCAACCCCGAGCGCCGATTGTCCGGCAGATCGGTCTGGGTCACGTCTCCGGTCACCACCGCGCGTGACCCGAATCCGATCCGGGTCAGGAACATCTTCATCTGCTCGCTGGTCGTGTTCTGGGCTTCGTCCAGGATCACGAAAGCCTGATTCAGCGTCCTGCCGCGCATGAAAGCCAGCGGCGCCACCTCTATGATGCTGCGCTCGATGAGACGCCCGACTTTCTCGAACCCGAGCATCTCGTACAGCGCGTCATACATGGGGCGCAGATAGGGGTCGACCTTCTGGGTCATGTCGCCGGGAAGAAAGCCGAGACGCTCTCCGGCCTCCACCGCCGGTCTAACGAGGACTATCCTCCGGACGTGTTCGGTCTCCAGCGCCTCGACCGCGGCGCCGACCGCCAGGTAGGTCTTGCCGGTACCAGCTGGCCCAACCCCGAAATTGAGGTCCAGTTCCCGGATGCGACGCAGGTATTCGGATTGATTGCGGCCCCGCGGATGGACCCGACGGCGCGGCGTATCCACGTATGCGATCGAGGCGGCGGCGTCGCTCTCAACGACCGGCTCCATGCCGCTCTCCTGGATCGCGATGTGTACCCGGTCGGGGCTGATGAATTCTTCGGCAGCCAGTTCATACAGGCTGTTGATGATCGCCGCGGCGCCCTCGACACCCTGCGACGGTCCGCTGAGGTGAAAGTGGTTGCCGCGATTGCCGATCCTCACGCTCAGGCGCTCTTCCAGATGTCGCAGGTTCTCGTCGAACTGCCCGCACAGGTTGGCCAGCCGCTCGTTGTCCGCCGGCTCCAGGTGGATGTCCAGGCTGGCCTGAGCGCGGTCGTCCAGGGGGTCCCGGTCAGGCGGCACGACTGGCATCTGCTATGCGACCGCGCAGAGAATTCGGCAGGGCCTCGGTAATGCGTACATCCACGAACTGTCCGATCAGGGAATCGGGGCCGTCGAAATTGACCCAGCGCATGTTCTCCGTTCGCCCGGCCAGCTGACGGGCATCTTTCTTGCTGGGCCGCTCGACAAGCACACGCTGAACCGACCCCACCATGCCCTCGCTTATCGACATCGCCTGCTGGCCGATTCTGGCCTGCAGCAAGTAGAGACGCTCCTGCTTCTTCTCCATGGGAACATCGTCCGGCAGGGAGGCCGCTGGCGTACCGGGCCGGCGGCTGTAGACAAAACTGAAGGATTGATCGAAGCCGATCTCGGCGATCAGGTTCATCGTGTCCTCGAAGTCGCGGTCGGTCTCCCCTGGAAAGCCGACGATGAAGTCCGATGAGAGGCTGATATCCGGGCGGGCCTCGCGCAGCTTGCGGATCTTCTGCTTGTACTCTAGCGTCGTATGCCCGCGCTTCATCAGGGAGAGAATCCGATCGGAACCGCTTTGCACAGGCAGGTGCAGGAAACCGGCCAGCTCGCGGACGTCCGCATAGGCTGCCACCAGGCTGTCGGAGAACTCCACGGGGTGTGATGTCGTAAAACGGATGCGCTCGACGCCTTCAACCGCAGCCACGAATCTGATGAGGTGTCCGAGATCGCATTGCGTCCCATCGTGCATGGGCCCGCGGTAGGCATTAACGTTCTGTCCGAGGAGCGTGATCTCGCTCACGCCCTGTTCCGCGAGCCTGACGACCTCGGCGACCACATCGTCGAATGGCCGGCTGATCTCCTCGCCGCGCGTATAAGGGACGACACAGAAACTGCAATACTTGCTGCAGCCTTCCATGATGGAGACGAAGGCGCTGGGACCATCGGCCCGCGGTGCGGGGAGTCGATCGAATTTCTCGATCTCCGGGAATGACACGTCGACAACCGGCACGCCTCGCCCCCGGATCTCGTCGATCATCCCGGGAAGTCGATGCAGCGTCTGGGGCCCGAAAACCATGTCGACCTGGGGGGCCCGACGGATAACCGCATCGCCCTCCTGGCTTGCCACGCAACCTCCCACGCCGATAACGATATCGGGTCGTGCTGCTTTCAGCTGTTTCCAGCGCCCCAGCAGAGAGAATACCTTCTCCTGGGCCTTCTCCCGGATCGAGCAGGTGTTGAGCAGAAGGACGTCAGCCTCCTCCGGGGAGGAGGCCACATCCATGCCGTGCGAATCCCGCAGCACGTCCGCCATCTTGGCGGAATCGTACTCATTCATCTGACAGCCGAAGGTCTTGATGAACAGTTTTCCGGGCATAGATCTCTTTTCTTTGTAGACGGACACGTTACTCGTCGCGATCGTCTCTCGCCACAATCCCTAGCGGATATATCCCAGGCTTTCCAGCTTGACGATGATCCTGTGAGCCGCCTGATCGGGCGTAACCTCACGCGTGTCGATCACCATCTCGGGCGACTCAGGCGCCTCATAGGGATCACTGATGCCGGTGAACTCCTTGATGATCCCGGCCCGTGCCTTCGCGTAGAGACCCTTCCGGTCCCGTTCTTCGCAGGTCTCGATCGGTGTGGCCACGTGGATCTCGACGAAGCCGCCAACGGTTTCGATACTGTCCCGCACGGTCCGCCGGGTTGCCGTATACGGGGCGATAGGCGCACAGATCGCGATGCCGCCGTTCTTCGAGATCTCGCTAGCGACATAACCGATACGCAGGATATTGAGGTCCCTGTGCTCCCGCGAGAACCCTAGCTCACTGGACAGATTCTGGCGGACCACATCTCCATCGAGGAGCGTGACACGCCGTCCGCCCAGCTCCATCAGCTTGACCATGAGGGCGTTGGCGATTGTCGACTTGCCGGATCCGGACAGGCCAGTGAAGAAGATCGTGAAGCCCTGCCTGTGTCGTGGCGGATGCGTCTTGCGCAGCTCCTGGATGACATTCGGATAGGAGAACCAGTGCGGGATCTCCAGACCTTCCTGGAGCCGTCGTCGGAACTCGGTGCCGGAGATGTTGAGCACGCTCTCGCCCTCGCGCGTCTCGTCCACGGGCACGTACTGAGCGCGATCCTCGACGTAGACCACCATCTGGAAAGGCACCATCTCGATGCCGATCTCGTCCTTGTACTCCTTCATCATCTCCTGGGCGTCGTAGGGCCCATAGAAGTCGTTGCCCTGACTGTCCTTGCCGGGGCCGGCGTGGTCGCGGCCGACGATGAAATGGGTGCAACCGTGATTCTTGCGAATCAGCGCATGCCACAGGGCCTCGCGTGGACCGGCCATGCGCATGGCCAGCGGCAGCAGGCTCAGGGCCGTAGTCTGTTCCGGATAGTGTCCGAGCAGATGCTCGTAGCAGCGCACGCGAGTGAAATGATCCACGTCACCGGGTTTGGTCATCCCGACGACCGGCTGGATCAGCAGGTTGGCCTCGACTTCGCGAGCGGCCCGGAAGGTCAGCTCCTGGTGGGCCCGATGCATCGGATTGCGCGTCTGGAAGGCGACGATCTTGCGCCAGCCCAGTTTCGCGAAGCGTGTCCGCAATTCTGCCGGAGTGTCGCGGAGATGACGAAAATCGTAGTGGATCGGTGACTCGACCCCGCGCAGGCTGCCGCCGACGTAGACCGGATGGGCCTGATGCATCAGGTAATGGACACCAGGGTGGGTCGCATCCTCGGTGCCGAACACGCCGCGGGCCTCGAGCGCCTTGTCCGGCGTCCACACGTCCTCGACCGACAGGGTGGCGATCAACACGCCCTCCTGGTCGCGCAACGCGATCTCCTGCCCTGCCGACAATGTCTCGGCAAAAGCCTCCGAGACGTCGAGCGTGACGGGCATCGGCCACAAAGTACCGTCCCCCAGACGCATCGACTCGACGACCCGGTCGTAGTCGGCCTGCGTAAGGAATCCGGTGAGCGGCGAGAACGCGCCATTCAACAACAGCTCGATGTCACAAAGCTGCCGCGGCGTCAGGTCCCAGGATTGAAGATCGCGGGCCTTGGCGCGCTCCAGTTCGGTCTCGTCCGGCGGCAGGTACAGGTCCACAAGCAGGCCGCCGTGGGGCCTGATCAGTTCCTGCGTAATCTCTCTGGTCGGCATGACAAACTCCAAATATCAAACGCCGTGGCCCGGCGTTCCCGAGTCACGGCAAGTGTTTATGAATTCTCTCGTAAGGACGCTAGAAGGGGATGTCGTCGTCCAGCACCGGCTCCGCTGCCGCTTGCGGCTGCGGCGCACTGGAGGCGCGCTGTCCGCCGCCCATCGCCGGCGCGCCGGCGCCCGGCCGTCCACCGAGCATCTGCATCTCGTTGGCGACGATCTCGGTCGTGTAGCGATCCTGGCCGGACTGGTCCTGCCATTTGTCGGTCCGCAGGCTGCCCTCGATGTACACCTGGGAGCCTTTCTTCAGATACTCCCCGGATATCTCCGCCAGGCGACCGAAGAAGACCACCTTGTGCCATTCGGTCCGTTCCTGCCGCTCGCCGCTCTGCTTATCCTTCCAGGACTCGGATGTGGCGATACGAATTTTCGTGACCGCACTGCCGCTGGGCGTGTAACGGGTCTCCGGATCCGCACCCAGATTTCCGACGAGGATGACTTTGTTGATACCGCGAGCCATGGTAGCTCCTGCACTTTGAGTTGCCTGAAGTTAAGCGCTCCATTGTACCCCGACCACCCCCAAAACTCACCCCGGAACGCTTGAATCTGGGTCTTGTATCCGCTCGCATCCATGCCTTTGGCTAGGCCGAATCATTGGGGGTATAGTTAGCGATTACGCTCGAGACGGCGATAAGCATGGATTCGATCCGCATTCGGGGCGCCCGCACCCATAATCTGCAGAATGTCGACCTGGATCTTCCCAGGGACAAGCTCATCGTCATTACAGGGTTATCCGGCTCGGGGAAATCCTCACTGGCATTCGACACGGTCTACGCGGAAGGCCAGCGCCGCTACGTCGAGTCCCTGTCTGCCTATGCGCGACAGTTCCTGTCGATGATGGAGAAGCCCGATGTAGACGCGATCGAGGGTCTGTCACCGGCCATCTCGATCGAGCAGAAATCGACGTCGCACAATCCGCGGTCCACCGTGGGCACGGTCACGGAGATCTATGACTATCTTCGTCTGCTCTTCGCTCGCGCCGGCACGCCACGCTGCCCGACGCATCACGAGGAACTCGAGGCGCAGACCGTCAGCCAGATGGTCGACCAGGCGCTGGCACTGCCGGAGGGCACCCGCCTGATGCTGCTCGCGCCGATCATCCGCAACCGCAAGGGCGAGCACCACAACCTGATCACCGAGCTACGCACCCAGGGCTTCATCCGGGCGCGGATCGACGGTGAGGTCTACGAACTCGACGATCCACCGGACCTCGATCTGCACCGCAAGCACACGATCGAAGCCGTCGTGGACCGATTCCGGGTACGCGACGATATGGCACTGCGGCTGGCCGAGTCCTTCGAGACGGCGCTGCGCCTTGCCGAAGGCATCGCCACGATTGCCTTCATGGACGAGCCCGAGAAAGAAGAACTACTGTTCTCCGATCAGTTCGCCTGTCCGGTCTGTGGCTACAGCATTCCGGAACTCGAGCCGCGGATGTTTTCGTTCAATAACCCGGCCGGCGCCTGTCATACCTGCGACGGCCTGGGCGTTCAGCAGTTCTTCGATCCCGGGCGTGTCGCGTCACAGCAGCACCTGAGCCTGGCCGGAGGGGCCATCCGCGGCTGGGACCGGCGAAATACCTACTATTTCCAGCTGATCCAGTGCCTCGCTGATCATTATGGTTTCGACATCGAGCAGCCCTTCCAGGATCTGTCCAGGTCCCTGCGCAAGAAGATCCTCTACGGGAGCGGCGACGAGATCATCGAGTTCGCCTACCTGGACGGTCGCGGCGGGACCATGAAACGCAAGCACCGCTTCGAGGGGATCATCCCCAACATGGAGCGGCGCTACCGGGAGACGGAATCGAATACGGTCCGTGAGGAACTCGCCAAGTATCTGAGTATGCAGCCCTGCCCCAAATGCGACGGCACGCGACTGAACGAGGGTGCGCGGAACGTATTCGTCAACGAACTCAGCGTGCCTGAGATCACCTCGATGTCCGTCGGCCGGGCGCGGACATTTTTCGAGGAACTCGCTCTGCCCGGCTGGCGTGGCGAGATCGCGAACAAGATCGTCAAGGAGATCGGCGATCGCCTGAAATTCCTGGTAGACGTCGGGCTCGACTACCTGTCGCTGGATCGCAGTGCCGAGACCCTGTCAGGCGGCGAGGCCCAGCGAATCCGCCTGGCCAGCCAGATCGGCTCCGGCCTGGTGGGCGTCATGTATATCCTCGACGAACCGTCGATCGGACTGCATCAAAGAGACAATCGCAGACTGCTGAGCACGCTGCTTCACCTGCGCGATCTCGGTAACACGGTGATCGTCGTGGAACACGACGAGGAGGCCATCGATACGGCCGATCACGTGATCGATATCGGACCCGGTGCAGGCGTACATGGCGGCCGGATCGTCGCCCAGGGCACACCATCCGAAGTCAAGGCGGACGCCTCTTCGCTGACCGGCCAGTACCTCTCGGGACGCCGGCGTATCGAGCTGCCGTCTGAACGGACACCGAGGGACGACGATCGCCGTATCGTGATCCGCGGCGCCCGCGGCAATAATCTTTGCAGTCTCGATGTCGAGGTCCCCCTCGGGCTCATGACATGTGTCACCGGTGTCTCGGGTTCCGGCAAATCGACCCTGATCAATGACACGCTCTACATGGCGGCCGCCGCCGAGCTGAACGGCGCGGCTACGTCGCCGGCACACCACGAGGGCATAGACGGCCTGAACCTGGTAGACAAGGTCATCGATATCAGCCAGAGCCCGATCGGCAGGACTCCGCGGTCGAATCCCGCCACCTATAGTGGTCTCTTCACGCCGATCCGCGAGTTGTTCTCGGGTACCGCCGAGGCGCGCAGCCGTGGCTACAAGCCAGGGCGATTCAGCTTCAACGTCAAGGGCGGTCGCTGCGAGGCGTGTCAAGGTGATGGCGTCATCAAGGTCGAAATGCACTTTCTGCCAGACGTCTATGTCGCCTGCGATGTCTGCAAGGGCAAGCGCTACAACCGCGAGACCCTGGAGATCCGCTACAAGGGAAGCAACATCCACGAAGTCCTCGACATGACGGTGGAATACGCGTTGGAGTTCTTCGCCAATGTGCCGGTCATCAAGCGCAAGCTACAGACACTCATGGACGTCGGTCTCGCCTATGTCCGTCTGGGTCAGAATGCAACGACCCTGTCCGGCGGTGAGGCGCAGCGCGTCAAGCTGGCGAAGGAACTCTCCAAGCGGGATACCGGCAAGACCCTCTACATTCTCGATGAGCCGACGACCGGACTACACTTCCACGATATCGCCCAGCTGCTGCACGTGCTTCATCGCCTGCGTGATCACGGCAATACCATCGTCGTCATCGAACACAACCTCGACGTCATCAAGACGGCAGACTGGATCATCGATCTGGGTCCGGAAGGCGGCGACGGGGGCGGCCGTGTCGTGGCAGAGGGCACGCCGGAACACGTGGCCTCCCGGGCCGAGTCCTATACCGGACAGTTCCTTGCGAGGCTGCTGGAGCGGGATGGGCCCAAGCAGGACTCCGAACGCCGTCGCGCCTGACCTTCAGGGACCGCTCGTAGCCCCTGCCATGACGGGCAGCACCCGGCCGGCCACTGGCAATGGCCGGGCCACCCCGCGCATCGGTCTGCTTCCGGGCGGTTGTCTTCGTCGAAACAGCCCTGACCGCGGCGTTGTGGCCAGGATACGGCTGCAGCACCGGGATCAGGTCACCGCGGTCGCGTCCTTGCCCGGCACGAAGCGCGCCAGTACCAGGCCGGCCAGCATCCAGGCCACGACGTTGTACAAGCCGTCGACCAGCTGGAAGGCCAGCGGCATCCGCCACCAGATGACCGCACCGAGATCGACGAACACCGCCATCGTCAGACCCGTGAACGTGACGAAGCCGACGCGCGCCCCGTAGCTGGCCAGTGCTGGCGAGACCATCACCAGCAACAGACCGATAAGGAAACACACGACCCACTCGTGCAGGAACCCGAAGATGAAGGTTTTGGCGCCCATGGGTGCCCCCGGGCTCTGGGTGATGTTGATCATCGCGACCGGGCCCGCCTCGTGCAGGCGCGTATAGAGCTCGGCGTCCTCGGCATAGAGGTCGTTGCCGGGGACCCAGTAGAGTCCGGTCTCCGGGAACGTCTGCCGCAGGACTGCCTGAACGGCGGCGTCGTCACCGATATCCCTGGCGCCCGCTTGCAGGACGGGACTGCTCCAGTAGACCGCACCAAAGATGAACATGGCGACGGCAGCCAGCAGGCTGCCCGCAATCAGCTTCTTCATTGACCCACCCCCTGATTGGTGTGACGCGCCGGGTCACGGCCCGGCGGGAGTGAGCCTGAGTGTATCCGGAAATCCGGCCAGCCGCCGCGCGCGGCGCGCGCCCTGGCCCTAGTAACCGGCTGCGTGCCCGTCCTTGCGGGATTCGGACGCGCCGTAATACACGCCCTGCTCGTGGTCGCGCATGATCGCCTGGTAGCCGCCGTAACCGCCCATGTCCACGCCGATCCGGTGGCGTTTTTGCTTCAGGGCGTTGACCGTCTCCAGGGAATAGCCGCGTTCGAGATAGACGGTGCCCCCGTCCTTCATGACCTGGTCGGTGGGCTGGCTGGAGCCGGTGTGGCGGATCCGCGGCGCGTCGCCGGCCTCCTGCAGGTTCATGCCGAAGTCGATCATGTTGACGATGATCTGGGCATGGCCCTGGGGCTGCATGGCACCGCCCATGACGCCGAAGCTCATGTGCGGCTTGCCGTCCCTGGTGACGAACGCGGGGATGATGGTGTGGAACGGGCGTTTGCCCGGCTCGTAGACGTTCGGATGGCCCTCGGTCAGCGAGAACAACTCGCCGCGGTCCTGCAGGATGAAGCCGAGCCCGCCCGGCGTCATGCCCGAACCCATGCCGCGGAAGTTGCTCTGGATCAGCGACACCATGTTGCCGTCGGCGTCCGCGGTGGTCAGGTAGATCGTGTCGCCGTGCTCGATCGCCGCATCACCGGCGGGATAGGATCGCGCCGCACGGTCGGGGTCGATCAGCTTGCGGCGCTCCTCCGCGTATTCCTTCGAGATCAGCTTCGCGACCGGGACGTCGTAAAAGTCCATGTCGGCGTAGAAGCGGGCGCGGTCCTCGAAGGCCAGCTTCTTGGCCTCGACGAAGGCATGCACGTACTCGGGACTGCCGAAGCCCATGGCGGCGATGTCGTAACCCTCCAGCACGTTGAGGATCTGCAGCGCGGCGATGCCCTGGCCGTTGGGCGGCAGTTCCCAGACGTCATAGCCGCGGTAGTTGGTCGAGACGGGATCGATCCACTCGGAGGTGTGAGACGCCATGTCCTCGTATGACAGGAAGCCCTCGTTCTCGGCCATGTAGTCTGCGATGGCCCGCGCCATGTCGCCGGAGTAGAAGACGTCGCGGCCTTCCTTGCCGAGCCGCTCGTAGGTATCGGCCAGGCGCGGGTTGCGGAACATCTCGCCCTTCACCGGCGCCTTGCCGCCGGGCATGTACACTTCGGCGAATCCCGCGTAGTCCTTGAGATTCTGTGCGTTGCGGCCCCAGTAGAAGGCGATGACCTCCGACAGCGGGAAGCCCTCGCGCGCATAGCGGATGGCAGGCGCCAGCACTTCGGACATGGGCAGCTTGCCGTAGCGCTGGTGCAGTTCGAACCAGCCGTCCACCGCGCCGGGAACGCTGACCGGCAGCGGGCCAAGGGCGGGGATCTTCTCCAGGCCCAGCGACTTCAGATGCTCGAGAGTCAACGACTTCGGCGAACGGCCGCTGGCGTTGAGGCCGGCGAGTTCCTTCTTGTCCGCATCCCAGACGATGGCGAACAGGTCGCCGCCGATGCCGCTGCCCACCGGCTCCATCAGGCCCAGCGCCGCGTTGGCAGCGATGGCGGCATCCGCGGCGCTGCCGCCGGCCTTGAGGATGTCCAGCGCGATCTGGGTGGCCAGCGGCTGGCTGGTCGCGGCCATGCCGTGGGGCGCGATCACCTCCGAGCGGGTCGTGAAGGCCTTGTCGGTGAGTCGGTCGGCAGCAATAGACATAGTGGCGATCCCAAGACTGGTGAGAGCAGCTACCGTGGTGACCAGCAGCTGGTGGATGTTTCGGATGTTGTTCACGTCTTCTCCGAATTGGCAGATCTGGCAGCGCGAGGACGATCCGCCCCCAACTGGCATGAGTCGGACATGATGCCGTAGCGGCACGGCCCTTTTAACCCGTTCGTCGGTGGACCCCAAATGGTTTGGACCATAACACCGAATGCGCTCGACCACGGACTCGCGATCCGTTGCCGGGTCGGATCAATCCGGGGCCTCTTCTCCCCCGACCTCCTCCAGGGCAAACGAATCCATCGGCCGGCCGTCTGCCAGGTCGTATATCTCCATGGTCTCGCCGTGCCTGACCATGCGCCGCCCGAGTCCCGGGAAGTCGGCGATCTCGTGCTCCATGGTCTCGCCGCCCATCAGGTACACCAGCGTCTCGTCACCGGTGTTCTTCAGGTTGTGCGCCACGGTGCCGGGCGGGAAGCCCATGAAGTCGCCGGCGCCGACCGGGTAGTGAACGTCACCGATCTCGGCCGTAGCGTTTCCCGAGAGGATGTAGACCCACTCCTCCTCCCGGTGATGCATGTGGGCGACGAACGACTCCTTGCCGGGCGGGAGGCTAACCAGCGTGACGCCGGTCCGCTTCAGGCCCGTGAGCGGGGCAAGCTGGCTGAACACGACCTCCGACTCCGGGTTCCACGGGTGGCGGAAGCGACGACGCGCCTTGCTGACCTTATCGCGGCGGATGAGATAGGGAGAATCGCTCATGGCAGGCTCCCGGGCGCGATGCGGCACCCGATCGAAAACTACTTGTCGCCGGCGGCTACCGGCGTCGGGAACGGCACACGCCCCGTGGGCACAGCCGCGGCAGCACGCTCGCAGTGCACCGCCTGGTCGTCGAAGAAGATGTTGGGTCGGAAGGCGGCGAGGAACTCGGTCTTGGGCACGCCACCGAGGAAGAACGCTTCGTCGACGACCACGCCCCACTTGAGCAACGTGCGGATGACCCGCTCGTGGGCCGGACGACCTCGCGC
>CALDWW010000010.1 GCA_937924335.1 uncultured Gammaproteobacteria bacterium | reverse complement strand
TGCGGGAACAGCGACGAGACTGCCGATGACAACCAGCGGCCGCTGATCCACCCGTTCGAGTCGTTTCATGTCCTCATAGGACACGCTGACGATCTTGCCGGTAGTAATGTCGGTGCTGGTGTCGCCCACCAGTTCGGTCTCACGGACCTCTGTCACCCGGAAGCTGATCTCCTCGCCGTCGCTGGTCACGATCTCGACCCGGTCGCCTGGCTCAATCTCCGCCGCGATCTTCTCGTACTTGCCTTCCACGGTCCGATGGGAGGCGCAGGCGGACAGTGTGGCGCACGCCAGCCAGAGCATGATCCGCCAGCCGGTGTCCGTGGCTGCTGGTCGTGTGAAGAGCATCTCCGGCACCCCCCTGTCCCGTACTTCGGCGCGCCGTCAGGATAGGTCGTCGACACCAGCCGGGTCATCTGGCGACGCAGCAGCGGGAAGTTATTCCGAACACACAAAAGAAAGGGGGCACTGCCCCCTTTCTGTCTGGTCGCTGCTCGCTGTCGGACGGCTAAAGCGCGTGGCAGGTGCCGAGTAGCGAATAGACGGTCTCGGTGGACGTGACCGATGCCGCCATGCGACCGGTATCCACCTGGATGGCCATGTTGTAAGCCAGTCCGTCCTTCAGCTCGTCCGGCTCCGCATTGATGCCCTGTAGCAGCAGCAGCTTGGGAAGGCGGGTCTTGGTGGCGATCTTCAGCGTGGCGTAGGTACCGTCATATCGACGCCCGGTGAGTTCCATGTCCTTCAGATTGATCTTCATGAAGTCCGGCGCGTTCGTTTCGCTGGGCTTGAGTTCGCGACAGCCCTGGTACAGCTCGCAGGCATGGATCTCAGTGACGGCGCAGACGATCAATTCCTTGAGCTTGGTCTCGTCCGCCGCGATAGCGGCGGAGGCGCCCAGTACGCTGGCGGCAATGGCGAATATTAGTGCTTTCAGATAATCCATTGCTGCTCTCCTAGTTGACCGTGTAACCGCGACCTTCCAGGCAGGCGGCGTAGGCTCGGTTGTAGTTGTGGCGCTGCTGCTGGTACTGCTGCGCCTGCTGTTGCGACCACTGGTCCTGGCGGGAGCGGTTCGCGTCTTCCTGTTTGTGCTTGCGATGGTTACCGAAGAGCCCTCCGGCCACGGCGCCGACTACTGCACCCTTGCCCCAGTCGCCACTGGCGAGCCCACCGACTGCTGCGCCGGCGGCGGCTCCTCCGAGTGCGCCCTTGCCCGCGCTCGCTGTCGGCGCCTCCGAGGTTGGCGGTGGCGTCGATGCCGTCGGCGGCGCCATCGGGTCGAAGCCGGTCTGCCCCTTGGCCCACTGGTAACACTCGAACTTGTCTTTCTCCGTCTGATCCGCGCTCTGGCCCTTGGCGGGATAGACGATGACCTCCTGCGCCAGGGCGGCCCCGGCGACGAGACATAGTCCAAGGAGGAATGCGGATGTGCGTCTGATGATCATGAGTCGGTATTCCCTATCTTTTGCGAAGAATGAGGATTTCGCAGTCTTGCGGCGCGAACCTCTTATGATAGCTGACTGCCGTGGTTTGTCATTTGTCGCGTGACTCATCGACAGACGGCTCGTTCTGGCGACTGAGCGGCAGCGGGCTGCTGAGGGCCTCAGCCACATAGGCGCCCATATCCTGCTCCGGAAGGATGACGTCGATATCCCCGAGCTTTCTCAGGATCCGCGCGTGTACCGCGTCGGTCCCCCGGGCCAGGATGCGGGTCGCCCCGAGTTCGACCACATGCATGGCGGCGATGATGTTGCGTAATGGCTCGTCACCCAAGGCGATGACCACCGCATCCGCGTTCCCGAGATCTGTTGCTTCGAGGATTTCCTTGTCGGTCGCATCACCCACCAGTGCCTCGTCCAACTCCTCTTCCAGGGGTCGCACCGCAGCCTCGGAGATGTCTATACCCGTAACCCGGTGACCATCGGCGGCCAGCCGCCGGGCGAGCGTGGCTCCGAACCTGCCCAGTCCGAGAACGATGAATCGTGATTTGTCAGCCAATTTGAATCTCCGCTTCCGGATGTCTGATGGCGGGGCCATGGGGCCGTCGTGACAGAAGAGTAAACACTATCAGAGGTCCGATGCGGCCGACGTACATGGTAAGCACTGTGATAAATCGGCCGAGCTCACCCAGCTCCGGGGTGATGCCCATGGACAGTCCTACAGTCGAGAATGCCGAGAAGGTCTCGAACGTGATATCCAGAAAATCGGCGCCCCCATTGTGTGGAATTCCTGATTGCTCTGCCATCAGCATGAACACGAGACTGGTGACGATCAGCGTGATGCCGGCGATGACGACGACCGCGGCCGTCGCTACAGAGTGGGTGCTGATCCGGTGGTGGAACAGGCCGATCTCCTGGCGGCCGCGCATTCTCCCGTAGCCATAGAGGACCAGGACGGCAATCGTCGTCACCTTTATTCCGCCGGCGGCCGAGCCGGGACCTCCGCCGACCCACATCAGCAGGATCAGTACGAAAAGGGTCGCGTTACTGAACCCGGCAATATCCAGCGTCGAGAATCCGGCGGTGCGCGCCGAAGCGCTGTGAAAAAACGCGGTCATCGTGGACTGTGCCAGTCCTTGTCCCGCGAACGCGTTGGAATATTCCAGCGCAAGGATAGCCAGCGTGCCGATCAGCAGCAGTGCCGCGGAGGCCGTGATAACAAGCTGGCTGTGGAAATGGAGTTCTCGCCAGCGCAGCGGCCGCCGACGGCGGTGCGTGAAAAGGTCGACCAGAACCGGGAAACCCAGTCCGCCGAGCACTACCAGCACGGTGATCGTCAGGTTGACCAGCGCGCTATCTGCCCACGGTGCCAGGTTCTGCGGCGACAGGGCGAAGCCCGCGTTGCAGAACGCGGACACGGCGTGAAACAGGCCCCACCAGACGGCTTCCGACAGACTCAGGTCGGAAAGACGATAAGCAGCCAGCACGGCCGCGCCGATGAGTTCGAAGACGATCGTTATCGAGACGACCCGAACGAGCACACGGCCGAGGTCTTCATGCAGGCCCACGCCGAGGCTTTCCCGCGCCAGTACCAGCTGCCGCAGGGTCTGCCTGCCGGTCAGCTGGACCACGACCAGCGTTGCGACGGTCATGATGCCGATACCGCCGAGCTGGATGAGGGCGAGGATGATCCCCTGGCCGAGCGCCGAGAACTCCGCCACGTCCCTGACCACCAGGCCGGTCACGCAGGCCGCGCTGGTCGCGGTAAACAGGGCGTCGGAGAAGGTCATCGGGGAGCTGCCGATGGCCCGACACGCCGGTAACAGGAGCAACAGCGTGCCGGCAACGACAAGGATGCCGTACCAACCCGCAAGCGCCCGCGCCGGGTAGGTCGCGAGCGCACCCATAAAGCGCCTCATGGTCAGATTCCTCTGCTCTGTTCGCGAGTATAGGTGAGCGTCCCGAACATCTGAATCGAGGCAACCAGGATCCGTTCAACCCGGACCCGGTCCAGGTCAACGAACCAGGACGTACTCTGTGGGCTGACTGGCAGCAGCGATTCCAGGAAGGCAGGTGCCCGATCTTGCGCCGGGTGAGGCCCGGCCGGTTAGAATTTATGTCCGCTCGAACTGCCAGGCCCGGGACATGAGTACCGCCTCCGCAAGAATATCCAACAACGCGCGCCGACTGCAGGCGCGCCTCCGCGGACTGACGGGGAAGGCCATCGAGGACTTCCGCATGATCGAGGCGGGCGACCGGGTCATGGTCTGCCTGTCGGGCGGCAAGGACAGCTACACGTTGCTGGACCTGCTGTTGACCCTGCGGCGCAGCGCGCCGGTGGATTTCGAACTGGTGGCGGTCAACCTGGACCAGAAGCAGCCGGGCTTTCCGGAACACGTATTGCCGGACTATCTGCGTTCTCTCGACGTGCCGTTCCACGTCCTGGAACACGACACTTACAGTGTCGTCTCCCGGGTCATCCCGGAGGGTAAGACCCTGTGCGGTCTGTGTTCCCGCCTGCGGCGCGGAGCGCTCTACACATTTGCGGCGCAGGAAGGCTTTACCAAGATCGCGCTCGGCCATCATGCCGATGACATTATGGAAACGCTTTTTCTGAACATGTTCTTTGGTGGCAAGCTCAAGGCCATGCCGCCGAAACTCAGGTCCGACGACGGCCGGCACATCGTCATCCGGCCGCTGGCCTATTGCCGCGAGCGCGACGTCGGTCGCTACGCGCACGCACGCGAGTTCCCGATCATCCCGTGCAACCTGTGCGGTTCGCAGGAGAACCTGCAGCGCAAGGAGGTCAAGAAGATGTTGCGTCGCTGGGAGGCCGAGAATCCCAACCGGGTGGACTCGATCCTCGCCGGCCTCAAGAACGTGGTGCCTTCACACCTGATGGACGCCGATCTGTTCGATTTCGGCGGGCTTACCCGCGAGACTCCATCGGATTGAGCCAGGCACGCGAGCGGCGTGCGGTCCGGGAGCGAGGCGACTATTCCCCGTTCGCCAATAGTTGCCGGGCGAACTTAGTAATGGTCGATTCTCTGTCCGAGCGGATCTCGTCGCGGACGCCGAGCAGGAACAATTCACGGATCAGGCGATGACGTTCCCTCGGGGTGTCGAATTCCAGTTCCCGCGGACTCAAGCCTTCCGACGTGAGCAGGGCGTTGACCGGTTCCGGATCCCAGGTCACGAAATAGCTGCCCCTGCGGGTCCGTAACTTCTCGAAATGCGCAGCTTGGCGTGATCCCAGGCGGTGCGCGTGGCCGGCCAGGACAAAGAGTGATTCGAACATGGTTGTGGCTCATATAAATACGAATGATTCCTATTATCGTTAAGGAAGCGGCCAAGTCAAGCAAGGAAGCGGCGATTCGGATTGCGGAGCCGGTCGCGTGTCGGGCGTCTGGAGAATGGACGGTTGACTACCGCGCAAAAAAAACCGGCGGGTCGCAATGACCCGCCGGTCCGCCCCGAGCAAGGAGGCATTACCGGGATGCTTGCAGACGCTCCTCGAGAGGATCGCCCTCGTATCCCAGTGCCTGCCAGTCCATCCTGCCGCCAGGACGGTGGCAGTCGAGACACTCAAGCGCATCCTCCTTCGGCGTGACCTCGTGGAAGATGCCCATATAGCGGATGGTGTCGTTCCAGCTGTACCGGATGTCATCCAGTCCGTAGAAAAGGTGTGCTGCTTCCCTGACCGCCCTGTCGATGTCACCGTGGGCGTAGAACTCCTCGGTGGCGATCGGGACCAGCCATTGTTTGTCATCAAGGATAGGCAGTCGGCCCGCATGGACCTTGAATGCGTGAATGCGAGCGTCCGGATCGGTACGCGACCCGTCCGGTAGCGAGATGATCACGTTGCCGTCATCGTCATGCGTCACCGGCTTGCCTGGCACTTGCGAGAAACTCGCGCCGTTGAACCAGGCGTACACCGGAACCACGTTCTGCCGCAGATCGACGGCATAGGTGTACTTGCCCTTCTCCTCGGAGAAACGGATGTCCGACCAGTCGCGTCGCATGTCCGTCGGCTCGTCCTTGGCGAAGGTCGGGACATGACACGTCGTGCAGTACACGCGGTCCGTATGCGAGTCGATCGCGGCCACTTTGTGGGGCGTCTCGCTGTGACATTCACCCGAGCAACTAAGAGGATTGTCCGGCGAGTCCGTCGCGGCCAGGTCCGATCCTCTCCCGCGTACCCGGTGCTTGTCTCCGGCATGGCAGGCGACGCAGTCCATGTCGTGACCGTCGGCCGACATGTGCACGTCGAAGTCCCGCGGCGGATCCGTGAGGGTGTATTCGATGTCGCCCCGCTTGAAATTCGGGCCGCCGCCAGAGGCCGCATGGCAACGCAGACACATCGTCCGTGTCGGCTGCGAGATCCGTCGCGCCACCGAGTTCATGCCTTCCTGGTTCTTCCACAGGATCGGCTTCCACTCCCATCCGCCGTCTTCGGTGGCATACAGGTCGCGTCGATAGCCGGAGGCGTGGCACATGAGGCAGTCGATGTTCTCGAGTTCCTTCTTGGTCACTTCCTTGCCCGGCACCTTGCCGAGACCGGCGTGACACTTGGAGCAACCCTTGGCGAGAACCTTGCCATCTGCGTTCTTCACCTCTCCGATCCATTGCGGACCGGACGGGTTGGTGCAGAAGTCGTTCACCATCGACAGTTTGCCGAACCGCTCGCCGTCAGTGTTGACCAGGTCGGGTGTCGCGCCCTGCCACTGGTAGTGCTGCGAGTGGAAGAAGTTCTCGGCTTCGTCCCTGTGGCACTTGATACAGGTACGCGTGCCTTTGTATTCCTTGACGTGTTCCTCGTGGGAGTACTCGGCTGCCGCCCCCGTTGCGGAGGCGGCGAGACCGAGGGTCACGAGAATCGCCAGCGTAATTTTGCGCATGGCGTTGTCCTCGTCAGAAGCGAGCGGTAAAGCTGGCCATGAACTTACTGGCGTCGTCGTAGGTCGGCGTTGCCAGGATGTTGCCGGAGTCACCGAGATCCTTGGGTGCTCCCAGGATCCAGCCGGAACCGGAGTAGTCGTACGAGTAATCGATATAGTCGAACTTGAATATGAACTTGTCGCGGATCCGATGGGTCAGGTAGACCTCCCAGACATCGCCACGGACGCTGGTCTTCGGGCCGAGGAAGTCGTCTTCCGCCAGCGCGAAGTTGAACCAGTACTCTGACCCGTGGTTGAACTCGAGGCCGAGCTTGGTCTTGTCGTTCGGGAAGTTGTAGCGCGCCCCCAGGTAGTACATGTGACCGTCTTCGTCATCCGGAGTCTCGAACGGGTCGGCGAACATGCCACCGAACGGGGTGGTGACGTCGTTGGGGTCCGATTCCGAGTAGTTGACGCTGGCGAACCAGTCGAACGGTCCGTCATGCCGCACGAGGACGAGGCCGGCCAGGTTCATGTTGCCGATGTTGTCGGTCGGGGTGTAGCGGATCACCGCCGGTGGCGCGTCCTGGCCCGTGACCGGATCGAAGGGCATGACCGTCAGGCCGTTGAAGCCGTCGCCGATATCCTGGGCGGTGGCGACATTGAGCTGCACCAGCATGTCGTCGGTGTTCCACACGTCCCAGACGGCGCCGACGAACCAGGTGTCGTCCAGGCGGTCTGAAGGCGGCTTGTACTCGCTGCCGTTGCCCCACTCGGACTCGTAACCGAGGCCGTAGCAGATACGGAAGGTCGACTGCTCGCTGAAGTGGTAACCCCAGGTGATACCGTCGAACTGGTAGTTGAACAGCGCACCGATGGGCGTGCCGCCGCGGGGCTCGTCTTCGCGGAAGTTGAGCGGTGCGCCACCCGTCGAGGGCCGGCGACCTACCGAGAGGTACATGGGCAGGTCGGCGATGTCACGCCAGGTGAAGTAACCGCGTTCGAGCCGGATGAGGTCCGAGCTCGGGGGTACGCCCACGGTGGTGCCATCCCAGCCGATGGAGGTCGGCTGGCCGTTGAACACCTGTACGTTGGTGGAGTCGCCCCAGGTCTTGTACATACCGAGACGGCCTTCGAAGACGACGTCTTCGGCCACGTCAGCCGCCATATTCATGCGCAGCCTGGTGGTATAGACGATGTCGTTGTCGTGGTTGTACCCGGGGATGTAGCTGTCTTCCTGGGAGGCCAGCAGTCCGAGCAGCTGCTCGGCCAGAGCCGGGTCCTGCTGCATCAGTCCTTCGACCTGCTGCTTGATAAAGTCGAATGACACGACGTTATCCAGGTAGTACAGATAGTTGTCGTAGTTCTGTGCGATGAACTGGTCCACGTCGCTCAGGTCCGGAGTCATGGGCGGCTGGCCCGTGGCGCCGAAGTAGAACAGCGTATTTACCAGGTCTTTCTGCACGTTGATGCCGTCGATCCGGTCGGCCATGTCGACGGAGATACTGTGCGCCTGGGTGCGGAAGTCGCCGCTGAAGCGGATGCTGTCCAGTGCCGTGTGGCGCTCCGGTCCCATCAGGCGATCGTCCAGATCCTCGACGTCATCTTCCAGATAGGCGGTTCTCTCCTCGAGATCATCGGCCTTCTTCGCGGCAGTGTTAGCCGTGCTGGAGGCCTCGCCGGATTGCGTCTTGATCTGTTCGATCTGTTGCAGGAGCGTGCTCATCTGAACCTGCAGCCATTCCACCTGCTGCATCAGTTCGTCGGCCGTCAGCGTCTGGCTGTCGGCCCACGCGGTCGTCGGGGCGGACAGTGGAAGCACCGCCGCCGCCGCGGTTGTTATAAGGAATTTGCGTAACATTTCTTTGTCCTCCCTGTCAGCCGCAGGTCATCGGGTGTTCCGAATCGGCGGCCCCTTTGATCGAGAATGCTTTGATCAGCTCTAGATCCTCCGGGGAGATCGTCTCCGTCACCGGTTTGCCGCCGTGCTTCTCGTCGATGACGTCCTTGTGGGTGCGGACGTATTTCTTGTCGAAGAAACGCGTCCACTGATCCTGGATCAGCGACATCGGCGTGTATTCACCGTGTGGCGAATCGGCTGCGTGACAGGTCTTGCAGTACTCGCGAAACAGCTCTTTGCCGTCTGCACCCTGTACCGTCGTCGTCGGGACGCTGGTCAGACCCAGAGCGATGAATCCGACCAGGGTTGCGGTCATGATTCCAAGTGGCGTCTTCATTTCCCTACCTCCTTGCTCGTTTAAGGTAATCGGGGAGCCTGTCGAGCGGCGTCGCAACGCAAACGGGCCCTGACCGCATCGCGGTCCGGGCCCGTGGCTGCCGGCGCAAAAACATCTCTTCTTCTCCCCTTGCGATGCCCGTTGCAGGCATCCGGAAACTCAATTAAGAGTCTCTAAATTAGATATTGCTTGACTATGGTAGGGAGGTGACTATTGCGCTGCATTGATCTGTGTCAATTTTGTGAATACTACGTACGAAGCTACTTAAGACATTGTGTTTGAATGTTGTTTTTTACTTACATCCGGGATATTCGCAGGCCAGGATGAACGCTGCCGAGCGGTGGATTTTGCAGTGCGAAAGAATAAGGGGCTCGAATACACGACCCGCCTGGCAACGCTCGTGATCGGCGGCGGCGATTTTGCGACGAGCCGGCAGGGCGTACCCGGTTGATCGAGATTCCGCTGGCTAGCCGCCCTCTCATGGCGTGCTCAGCGGCGGCGTGTAGCCACATGCAGCGGCCGGTCCGGTGGTTGCCGCCGGTTGCTATCCGACCGAAATTTTCTGGGCGGCGGTTTCCATCAGCCTCTCGGCACGAATTCGCACACCGAGACCCGGTCCTTTCAGCGGCTGCGCCAGGCCGCCCGGGCCCGGGGTCAGGTCCGGTTCCGAGATCGCGTTCCCGCCACGCAGCGGATCGATGCCGTTTTCCACCCAGCGGATGCCTTCGGCCCGGCAGGCGAACTGTAGTCCTGCGGCCGTCAGCAGGGCGCCTTCACCGGGCAGCGCGCCCAGCTGGCAACCGAGGCCGGCTGTCCTTGCCATGCTGTGGATCCGTGCCGTGTTGATCAGTCCGCCGCACTTCGCCGGGCGGATACTGAAGACATCGCATGCCTGCGACTCGATCAGGCGGGCTGCGTCATCGACGGTGACCAGGGAATCGTCGGCGATCACCGGGGCCAGGCCCGCGCGCGTCACTTGCCGCAGACCCTCGATATCTTCGGGTGACACGGGTTGCTCGATACCCGCCAGACGATAGGGCGCCAGCGCTTCGAGTTGAACCATGGCTTCATCCGCCGTCCAGCCAGCGGCTGCCCGCACCCGGATCTCGGCCTCGGCGCCGAGGCGGTTACGCACAATGTCCATCATCCGCAGATTCGTCTGGATGTCGTCTGTGACGGCAACCTTGACGTGGTTGATGCCGGCCCGACGCAGGTTGCCGGCATCTCTCACGAGTTCGGCCTCGTCGGTCGTCGAGACCAGGCCGCTGTAGTGGATTGCGGCGCGCAGTGGCGGGCCGAGGATGCGGCCGGCGCTGCGACGGAAGCGCCGGCCGGCGACATCAAGAAGCGCAAGCTCGGCAGCACAGAAGGCCGGCAGCATGTCGCGCGGCAGCTCACGCAACAGCTCTTGCGCCGACCTGTAGGCATCCTCCAGCCCGTCGAACTCCAGCGTCAGAAGTGCCGGGAGAATCGTCTGCCGCAGCGCGTCGCGGGCCGAATTCGTCGTGATGCCGCCGGGTCCGGGATAGAGACAGGTTTCCCCCCAACCGATCGTGCCTACGTCGTCACGGAGACTGACGAACAGGCTCTGGATCGCGACAGAAGGCGCCGCGCCGGCAGGGATGACACCCGCTCGCCGCGGCCCGACGATGATGATGTCGAATCCCGTCAGTTTCATGACCGGAACACGATCGCCGATAAGAACCGGCCCCGTTTCTGAAGCACTCTGATGTCCGACGACGGAGCGTCCAGGGCCGGCCCACGCCCGTCAGCCTGGCCGGGACAATCGCCTGGTTCCCGTTCGAGCCCGGAGCTGGCGCCGAGGCCACGGTACCCGGTCTTCGAGAGACGGACTTGACGGGTGGGCGACACGGCGCTGGCCGTTACTCTTCCGCTTCCGGGATGACAGATGTGTCTGCCTGGACGATTTCGTCTTCGCCGGCCGGGGCCTCATGGCTGGGGTAGCGCAACAGCGAGCGCCCTGTGATTGCCCGTCCCGCGTCCGCGTCGACAGACCTGAGATGGAGATCCCGCTGCGGGAAAGGAATCTCGATCCCGGCTTCCTTGATCGCGTCGTGGATGCCGAGGTTGAGCTCGGTCTTTATCCGCAACCCCTCACTGAAGTCGCACCAGGCGCGCAGTTCAAAGTCCAGAGAGCTTGCGCCGAAGCCTATGAAAAGCGCGTACGGTTCAGGCTCCGGCAACACATCCGGATGGGCCCGTGCGACCTTTACCAGTAGCTCCAATACCTGGTGCGGGTTGCTGCCGTAAGCGACGCCGGCGGGAACGATCAGGCGTCGATTGACGTCGGACAGCGTCCAGTTAATCACCTCCTTGGAGATGAAATCCGCATTCGGCACGATCACCTCGGAGCCGTCGAAAGTGCGCACGACGCTGGATCGGATGCCAATCCGATTGACCCTGCCCATCATCGGTCCGACCTCCACGGAGTCGCCCACAGAGATCGGCCGCTCGAATGCCAGGATCAGTCCCGACACGAAGTTGTTGACGACATTCTGCAGACCAAATCCGATGCCGACCGATAACGCGCCCGCGATCAGTGCGAATCGGGACAGATCGAATCCCGCCACGGCCAGGGCGACGAAGAAGGCGATGGTGATGATCCCGTAGTTGACCATCATGCTGATCGTGGCTGGCACGCCGCGCGGGAGCCGGACCCGCGTGAACACGTCCTCGGCGAGGATGAACCGAATGAAGCGGGACAGCAGGGTGCCTATCCAGAGGGCGACGATGAAAGCGACGACATCTCCGAGGCTGATCTGGAACGTGCCCACGGACAGGCTCGACGAGAACAGTCCGGCCGTGTGATCACGGACGAATGGCCAGAGCCTGAAGAGACTCAGCATCGCGAAGATCCACGCCGCCAGCGCGATCATGTACAGACCGGAGCTGACGCGTTCTCTCACGATGCCCGCGTTGCGCTTGAAAGCACGGATGCCGAGTCCGGCCGGTGACTGCATGATGACGTCGAGCAGCCCCAGTAGCACGAGCAGCAGCGCATGCAGCCCAAAGCCGGCGAAGATCGTGGTGATCGTGCCTTCACCGAGGAGCTCGGCGAAACTGACAATACCGGCGATGTTGGCGATGATGCTGGCGGTCAGTGTGACCACTGAAATGCGCGCGACGAAGTGGGCGACACGCGCCCATGCGCCTTCCAGTCTGCCCGCAATATCCCGGCGCGTGGCAAGGGTCCAGATGATTACCACCAGGCCCAGCAGGGTGATCACGAGTAAGGATATGCGGCTCGAGAAAGGTTGTGTGTCGACCAGTCCGCGTGCCATATCCAGCACGAACAGGCCCAGCAGCGCGTACATGGCGGGATGTTGACGCCGTGCAAGCGCTTTGCCCAGTAGAACGATGATCGGCAACACCGCCATCATCCTGATCAGATCAAAAAGGGCCAGCGGGCCTCCCGGATACACCAGCCGCGGGGCAACCAGGGCCAGCAGGGCAGCGGATGCGATCGGGTGGGCGAAGATGTCGACGACACCCTCCCGGGGGGTAGCCGCGTCCGGCGCCCAGACCTCACGGCGTTTCTGCAGCAGCCATAACATGAAGGCCAGCACCATGAACAGGATGATGTGTGAGAGCACGCGATCCGTGTTGTCTTCGACGTAGTGCGAGATCGATGCCAGATTCTGGTTCCAGGCGCTCGATATCTCGCCGCCGATCAAATCCTGGGCCGCCTCGATCGTGTCCGTTTCGAGCGGTGCCTGCTCCGCATCCTCTTCCGTCTGTCTACCGGGACTCAGCAGTGACCAGAGCGGCTCGGCATCGCGGACCAGCAAGCGTCCCCGCTGCTGAGCCTCCGCGTTCTTGATCGCATCCAGGGCGTCGTCTGCCTGGACATTCAGCACCGAGATGACGCTGCCCAGCGTCAGAAGCGGGGCCCGGCGCTCGCGCAGTATCTTGCCGAGTTCATCGAACGCGGAGAGCATGCCCTGAACCTGCTCTACCAGAGCATCGGGCAGATCCGCTGTTTTCGCTGACTCTAGGGTGAGTTCCCAGTCCAGCCGGCGTATTGCCAGCGTGCTCGTCTGCGTATCGATCTCCTGGGCACGCCGGGCGATCGTGTCCTGCCAGCCCGTTAACCGAGAGTCGACCAGGGACCAGCGCCCGCGCTGATCGCGCAGCGTCCGCTGACCGATTGCGTCCGAGTTCAGGTCAACGGACTGCAGCCGCTCGATCTCCGCCCGCATCGACGTGAGCTGTTCCTCGATCTCGGTTGTTCTCTGCTGAGGCGCAGTGAGTGCGGCGACGCCGCGCAGCCAGGTCTTCTCGGCCTCGGCGCGCGTCGGGATGTCTGCCGCGGCGATGGCCGTCGGCTCTGGCGGTGACTCCGCAGCCGGTTTCGCCGGTTGTGGGGGCGGTGTTTCCTGCGCCGACGCCGAGGCGAATACCGACAGGCCCGCCAACAACACAGCCAGCCATCCACCGCGCCTCGAACGCGATCCGTCTGAAATAAGTGTCATCTGGCCGAATCTCCCACCTGTTCCATGGCAAGCCTAGAGAGGATAGCCCGGCCGGGCAAGCCTCGCGCTCAGGGTCCCGCTGAAGTCTCACTACGGACGATTGCCATTGTCGCCGATCGCTCAGGGTGGCCTTTACGCCCGGCGTCACAGGGACGGTGTTTAGCGCCTGGAAAAAAGACGATCGCCGGAGTTCCCTCGGGTCTCGGCCCGGGGTTCAACGATCCACCTCCGGGTGTCAGCAGTTTCACCGAAACCAGCGCTTCGCGTCCCGGTGGACAGCCCGAATCTCTATCCCGGGCTCTCTCTTACGGCTCCGAAGCGACGTACCAGCCTTCGAAGCTGCGGTTCCAGGTTTTGCCATCATCGTTGGACCATTCGATCAGCTGGTGTACCCGCCCATCGGCGAGGGGCCGCAGGGTCGTGCGGTCCTGTACGTAGTGCTCGGGCGAAATCATGATCTCTCCCCGGAAGCGTACGCCGCCGTCGCTGAATGTCTCCACCAGTCTCTTTTCCTTGACGCTGCCCGGCCGCTGCGGCGCCGCCGTTATCCAGATCTGGCGCCACTGTCCGAGCCAGCTATGGAAGTAGAACAGGCTGCGCCCCTCGAACCCGTGGGCCCCGGTCCATTCCTCGACGATGGCACAGCCCCCGACGACGGACCGGATCCGGTTGTGTCCGAGCAGGTCGCCCTCGCGATCGAGGACCTCCCAGTTGCCCAGCCAGAAGTCCAGCGCGTGGGCCGCTTCCATGTCACCACAGGCCTCCGGCGGCTGCGCGGCCTGGATCTGCAGGGCGAGCACCATCAGCAATGCGGGAATGACTCGTGTCATCGGTTACCTGGCTGGCCCCTGAAGGCGGTTGATCCGCGCGGGTCGAATCAGATGTCGTAGACGCCGAGATCGCCGGGATCGACACCGACGGCGCCACAGATCTGCTCGACCACGCTACGTTCCCGGGGGCTGAAGTCCGTGTCCGCGTGGCCGATAGCGAGGCAAGCCCGGACCAGGGTGGTCATCTCTTCCCCATCCCCCGAAAATTCCCCCAGCAGCTTGAATATCTCCTGCCGGCTTCGGTCGGGATCATCGATCAGTGCGCGTGCGTGGCGGTCATAGGTTTCCACCGCATCGCGGATGCTCACGGGTTGCAGCTCACCCAGTCGCGATAGCACCCGGTCGCGCGTTACCAGCTCTGAAAGCCTGTGATCACGGTCCGCCAGAGCGACCATCGCTGATGCGGCCATGACCACGTCGACGAACTGCTTCTGACGGGAGCGCTCCGTGAAGCCGTGCAGTCCATCCCTGAATCTGTTGAGGATCTGTTTCATCGCGCTCCCGGAAGGCTAGCATAGCCGGGGCCATCGATGGGAGAGCGGAATCGGCCATGGCCGATTCTGCGAATACGGTTGTCTGGCGAGCGACGGGAGCGCGACTGGCGTGGAGACCGATAACCGACTTCAATCATTCCCTTCCGGCGGGGTGGCTGTGGTGCTGGGCGCCGGCGGTATCGGTGCCGAACTGGTGCGGCAGATCGGGACCAGCGGCCGCTTCGACTCAATCATCGTCGCCAGCCGGTCACCGGACTCAGACGCCGTCGAGGCCCTGGTGGAGGGATCAGGGGGCGTGGTCGATGCCGTCGCAGTGGACGTGCTGCGAGAAGCGTCGATCGCCGAATTGGCCGCGGGCCTGGCCGCGGCGCGAGCCCGGATCCGGATGGTCATCTGTGCGTTCGGAATCCTGCATCAGCCTGATGGGCCGTCTCCCGAGCGCCGTCTGGAAGACCTTTCATCCGATAGCCTGGCGCGGCTATTTGCAGTCAACGCAGTCGGGCCGGCTCTGGTGGCCCGCCATCTGGCTCCGCTGCTGCCGCGGCGCGACCGGTCCGTGTTCGCCGCGCTTTCGGCGCGGGTGGGCAGCATCGGCGACAACCGACTGGGGGGTTGGTACGCCTATCGCGCATCCAAGGCCGCGCTGAATCAGCTGTTGCGCTGTACCGCCATCGAGCTGAGGCGGCGCGCGCCGGGCGCGGTCGTCGCCGCGCTGCACCCCGGAACGGTCGATACGTCACTATCGAAACCGTTCCAGTCAGGCGTCGCGGAGGATCAGCTTTTTTCGACGGATCACGCCGCCCGAAGGCTGCTGTCCGTCATCGACTCACTGAGGCCGGACGACAGTGGCGGGTTCTTCGCCTGGGACGGCTCCCGGATACCGTGGTGAAACCTGCGCGGAGGATCGGCCGATGCCCCGCGGATGCGGCAGAGCCTCCCGGAGGGATGCCTGACGGGCGACGGCACCGGGCCCGGATGCTCTCCGATGGGTCTGCCGTGCCATGTGGCGCTATACTTTTGTTGACCCCAACCAGAGAACAAGAGCACTCGGAGACGAGCCATGGGTATTGCCGACACAGTAGATTTCGCGTTGACACTGACCAACGTCGATTTCCAGATCCTGCGCCATCATCACTCGGCATCCAGCGCCGAGACCGCGCGCAAGGCCCACATCGCCGAAGGCGAGCTGGCCAAGGCGGTTGCGCTGAAGGACGATCTCGGTCCGCTGCTCGCCGTGATGCCGGCGAATCGGACACTGGACCTGGAGCGCCTGCAGGCTCTGCTGCACCGGCCCGGTCTCGTGTTGATGACCGAGGATGAACTCGGCAAAGTCTTCTTCGACTGCGAGCAGGGGGCGGTCCCACCGCTGGGGCCTGATTATCGTGTGCCGACGGTCGTCGATCGAGCACTGATGAAGAAGGAAGACATCTACTTCGAAGCCGGTGACCACGAGGACCTCATACACGTGGACCGCACCGGCTTCCGCAAGCTGCTCCGGGGCGTCGAGTTCCTCGACATCAGTCGCAGCGGGGCCGCTTGATCCGTTCCCGACCCGGCGGCCGTGGAGTTCTCTGCTGACTCCTGCATGACGTCCCCGGCTGTCCGCTCACCGCTGGCCCGGTTGATGCCGGCATGGAGCACAAAGGCAGTCGCGGAGCTTATCGTCCGCCCGGCTCTGTTGAGTGGCGACGAAGGGTGGCCCGGGTCGTCGCCGGGGAAGCACCAAAAAATGCTGCACCTGCGGCGATTTCATCGGCGTTGTTTTTCCTCCCTGAATCATTAAAGTATGCCGCGACGGCCGGTCACAACGGCCGCACTGGAGGAGCACGGCGCTGCGGGAACGCACGCCCGGAGGCGAATGAAGCCGACCGATACCTCGGACCCGGAATATTTTCACCGGGTCGTCGACTGCCAGTGGGCCTGCCCCGCTCATACGGATGTCCCCGAATACATCCGGCTCATCGCCCAGGGAGAATTCACCGACGCCTACATGGTCAACCGGGAGTCCAATGTGTTCCCGGGCATTCTGGGCCGTGTCTGTGACCGCCCCTGTGAACCCGCCTGCCGGCGAGGCCGCGTGGAGGACAAGCCGGTGGCGATCTGCCGCCTCAAGAGGGTTGCCGCCGACCTCAAAGGGGAGTTCAGGGATCGCCTGCCGGTCATACCGGATATCTCCAATGGCAAGCGGGTCGCCTGTATCGGTGCAGGTCCGGCGTCACTGACGGTCGCCAACGATCTGGCGCCGCTCGGCTACCAGGTAACGATCTTCGAAGCGCTGTCCACGCCCGGCGGCCTGATGCGCACGAACATCCCCGCTTTCCGCCTGCCCGGCGACATCCTCGACTCCGAGATCGACGTCATCCTGGATATGGGTGTCGAACTCAAGCTGGGGCATCGGATCGACAGCATGGCGGCCCTGCTCGGCGAGGACTGGGACGCGGTATTCGTCGGCAGTGGCGCGCCCCGCGGCAAGGATCTCCAACTGCCGGGTCGTGAGGAAGCGTCCGCCAACATCCACATCGGCATCGACTGGCTGGAGTCGGTCGCCTTCGAACACGTGAAAGAGATCGGTGAGAAGGTCCTCATCATCGGGGTCGGCAATACCGCCATGGATTGCTGCCGGAGTTCGTTGCGCCTGGGTTCCAGTGACGTCAAGGTCATGGCGCGCAAGCCACGGGATTTCTTCAAGGCCTCCGATTGGGAACTGGAGGACGCGGAAGAAGAGAATGTCGAGATCGTCGTCAATCATTCACCGAAGGAGTTCGTTCTCGAAGACGGCCGTCTGGTCGGCATGAACTTTGATCAGATGGAGTACCAGGTCGATGACGACGGCCGGATAACAGACCAGCGTGTGATCGGCGAACGATTCATACCGGCAGACGATGTGGTCCTCGCGATCGGGCAGGACAACGCCTTCCCCTGGATCGAGAGGGGCCTGGGCATCGAGTTCGACAAGTGGGACGTGCCGCTGGTGGACGAGACGACTTTTCAGGCGACCCGCCCGGGCGTCTTCTTCGGCGGCGACTCGGCGTTTGGTCCGAAGAATATTATCTGGGCGGTCGAACATGGCCACCAGGCGGCGGTTTCAATACACAAATACTGCCAGGGCGAAGACGTCTTCGGGCGATTGCCAGTGACCATGAACCTTTCCAGTCGGAAAATGGGCATCCACGAGTGGTCCTATAAGAACGATTACAACCCGCTGGAACGCAGACTGATGCCACACGTCGGCCTGACGGAGCGATTCAGGAAGCTGAACATCGAGGTGGAACTCGGTTTCTCTATCGAACAGACCGAGACAGAAGTGCAGCGTTGCCTCAACTGCGACATCCAGACTGCGTTCACGGATCAACTGTGCATCGAGTGCGACGCTTGTATCGACATCTGTCCCACCGATTGCCTGACGATCACAGGCAACGGTCCAGAGGAGGATCTGCGCCAGCGACTCAAGGCGCCGGCGGACAACACGGATCAGTCGCTGTTCGTGTCAGGCCCGCTCAAACACACGGCGCGGGTGATGGTTAAGGACGAGAATCTCTGTGTCCACTGCGGGCTGTGCGCCGAACGCTGCCCGACGGCCGCCTGGGACATGCAGAAATCCCGATTCAGTTTTCCTTACGCAACCGATGAGGACGAGGCATGCCGGCGTCGCAACCTGCGGAGCGCATAAACGACTTCGTCATCAAGCTCGCGAACGTCAACGGGACGGGCTCGGCGAGCGCCAACAGCCTGTTGATGAAATCCATCTTCAGGATGGGCGTGCCGGTCGTCGGCAAGAATTTTTTCCCATCGAACATCCAGGGACTGCCGACCTGGTACGAGATCCGTGTGAGTCGCGATGGGCACATTGCACGTTCCGGCCGCGTCGACATCATGGTGGCGATGAACGCGGAGACCTACCGGCAGGACCTGTCTGACGTATCCCCCGGCGGTGTGCTGATCTATGACTCGACCTGGCCGCGCAGCCACGAACTGGTGCGCGAGGATGTCACGATCCTCGGCATACCGTTGGCCAAGATGTGCAACGAGCATTTCGACGGCATCCGCGCCCGGATACTGATGAAGAACGTCACCTATGTGGGCGCTCTGGCCGCTTTACTGGAACTCGATCTGGAGGTCATCAAGGCACTGTTGACCGAGACGTTCGCGAACAAGCCGGAGCTCGCCGCCGCGAACATGGAGGCTATCAGTCTCGGCTACGAGTACGCCCGCGAGCACTTCGAGTGTCCGCTGTCGATGCGGGTCGAGACCATGGACCTCACTCGCGATCACATCATGATCGACGGCAATTCGGCAGCCGCCCTGGGATGCCTCTACGCCGGTGTGACCGTGGGCGCGTGGTATCCGATCACGCCGTCCACGTCGTTGATGGACGCGTTCCGCAGCCTGTGCATCCGCTATCGGAGCGACGCGGAGACGGGCGAGAATCGCTATTGCGTGGTCCAGGCGGAAGACGAGCTCGCCGCCATCGGCATGGTTCTCGGCGCGGGCTGGATGGGGGCGAGAGCGTTTACGCCCACGAGCGGGCCCGGGATCTCGCTGATGAGCGAGTTCATCGGCTTCGGCTACTTCGCCGAGATTCCGGCCGTGATTTTCGATGTCCAACGAGTGGGACCATCCACCGGCATGCCGACCCGCACGCAGCAGTGCGACATCCTCAGCGCCGCCTATTGCTCCCACGGGGATACCCGTCATCCGATCCTGTTTCCGGCCGACCCGAGCGAATGCTTCGAGATGGCGGTAGCAGCGTTCGACCTGGCCGAGCGTCTGCAGACCCCTATCTTCGTGCTGTCTGATCTGGACATCGGCATGAACGACTGGATGTGTCCGCTGCTGCAGTGGGATGACGACTATCGCTGGGACCGCGGCAAGGTATTGAGCAAGGCGGATCTGGAGGAGGCGGAGCACTTCTGGCGCTACTACGATCACGACGGTGACGGGATACCCTATCGCAGTCTTCCCGGGGTGCACCCCAAGGGCGCCTACTTCACTCGCGGCTCCGGACACAATGCGGAAGGGCGTTACACCGAGGACGCGGATGAATACCGGGAGGTCGTCGATCGCTTGAACCGGAAATTCGAGACGGCCGCCGGACTCGTGCCTGCGCCCGTTGTCGTTAACAGCGCCCGTGGCGACGTCGCCGTGCTCTCCGTCGGCAGCTGTGACGGGGCAGTCCGCGAAGCCCTGCTGTTGCTCGGCGAAAAAGGCGTCAAGCTCAATTACATGCGGATCAAGGCGTTTCCGTTCAGCGACCAGGTGCAGGCGTTCCTTGATCGACACGAGCGAGTCTTCGTGGTGGAGCAGAATCGTGACGGTCAACTCCGCAAGCTGCTGATCAACGAGACGCGCACCGACCCGGCAAAGCTGGTTCCGGTATTGCACTACGACGGCTTGCCCATCGGTTCGGACTGCATTCTCGAGGCGATCCGCGAGGGCCTGGAAAAGGGAGCTGCCGCATGAGTTACAGGCCCAAGCCGAGAATCGCTCATCCCGGGCTCAAGAAGAACGCGCTGGGGCTCACGCGTCGCGATTACGAGGGTGGGATGTCCACCCTGTGTGCCGGTTGCGGGCATGATTCCATTACCGCGGCCATCATTCAGGCCTGCTTCGAACTGGCTGTCGAGCCCCATCGTGTGGCGAAGGTCAGTGGTATCGGCTGCTCGTCGAAAACTCCCGCGTATTTTCTGAGTGCTTCCCACGGATTCAATTCCGTCCACGGACGGATGCCGGCGGTGGCGACAGGCGCCAACGCAGCCAACCGCGATCTGTCCTATATCGGCGTATCCGGCGACGGCGACTCGCTGTCCATCGGACTGGGGCAGTTCTGTCATGCCATGCGTCGCAATCTCGATATGCTCTACCTGATCGAGAACAATGGCGTGTACGGGCTGACGAAAGGGCAGTTCTCCGCCTCGGCGGATGTCGGCAGCAAGGCCAAGAAGGGCGAGGTCAACGAGCAGCCTCCTATCGATCCGGTCCTGACTGCGTTGGCCATGGGTGGCACGTTCGTTGCGCGCAGCTTCTCCGGCGACAAGGAGCAGCTGGTGCCGCTGATCAAGGCGGGCCTGAGACACAAGGGGTTCGCGCTGATCGACGTGTTGTCACCCTGCGTGACCTTCAATGATCACGAGGATTCCACCAAGAGCTACGCGTATACGCGGCAGCATTATTCGCCCGCGCTCGAAACGGACTTCGTGCGTCCCGCCGAGGAGATCATGGCCGACTACGATGCCGGGGCCGCCATGTCTATCGAGCTCCACGACGGCAGCAGGATCGTGTTGCGTAAGGCGGCGCCAGACTACGATCCGCAGAATCGCGGCAACGCGTTCGCCTACATCAAGGACAAGCTCCGCGACAGCGAATTCCTGACCGGACTGCTGTACGTCGAGGAGACCAGCCGCGACATGCATGCGCTGAGCAATACGGCGGTTCGCCCGCTGGTCGATATCGGCTGGGACGAGCTGTGTCCCGGCTCGTCGGCGCTACCGGGAATCCTGAAACGCTACCGTTAGGCGTCCTGTCCGCTGTCGAACTCCACGTAGACGCGCCGGTTTCTGCGACCCTTCTTCTCGATCCTGGTGATCTTCAGGGGGCCGATCTCGCCGGTCGTCCGCACGTGGGTCCCGCCACAGGGCTGCAGATCGATATCGGTGATCCGCAATAGACGGATCTTGCCGACGCCCCGGGGGGGCCGGACCGACATGGTACGTATCAACTCCGGGCGTGCTTCCAGCTCATCCTCGTCAATCCAGAAGGAATCCACCGGATGGTTCTCGCGGATGAGGCGGTTGAGTTGTGCCTGGGTTTCCGCCTTGTCGACGGATTCGGGCATGTCGAAATCCAGCCGGCTGCGTGCGGCCGTGATGTTGCCTCCGGTGACGCCGTAGGGCAGTGCCACGCCCAGCAGGTGCAGACCGGTATGCATGCGCATGTGAGCGTACCGCCGGTCCCAGTCGATTACCGCCTCCACCTCATCGCCGACGTTCGGTAATGGGCTGTCCGGCACAGGGACGTGGACAAGCTGGCCCTCGCGGCCATGACGGCTGTCGACGATCTGGATCTCGCCGCGATCGAGCCGCAACAGGCCCGTGTCTCCGGGTTGCCCGCCGCCGAGCGGGTAGAAGACGGTCCGGTCGAGGATGATCCCGTCCGCGTGGGAGGCGATGACGGTCGCGGCGCAGACTTTCAGATACGCGTCACGCTGAAACAGTCGTTCCGTCACTTGCACCCCCGGTCTTGCTCATCCAGTACCGCGTCTGGAATAGGCGTAATCATAGTCCCATCTCTCCGGAGGGTGAGTCCCGGCTGCGGTTTTCCCGTGGGAGTCCCCGCCTGTCGCCGGCGGGCCGCAATGGAAGACGAGCCGCTCATCGAGCCTTATCGTCATGCCCTGCAGGGCGTTACTCGACCCGCAGGTCGGTGGCATGCAGTTCCGCACCGGTGGCATCCATGGTGCTTGCCCGCCAGGAACCCGCGTCACCTGCGTCCAGTGACTTGCTAGAGAAGACCCGCCAACGATCTCCCCCGATCGCGAACGTCTTCTCGGAGACGATCTCTCCGTCCCGCGTCCAGCGGTGTATCACTGACTCGCCGTTCATTCCGCGGATCTCGGTGAAGTAGAACAGGTTCGCTGACCGCTCCGCGGGCAGGATCAGGCGCCCCTCCACGAGATCCACCGGTTCCCTGTCCTGCACCGCATTCGTCAACTGACCCCGGGCGACGCCACGGATCTCGACCCGCGCCGGCCCGCTGTCGGGAAGTACAGACGGCATCGGCTCGGTCTCAGCAGGTACAGACGACTCCGGCTCGGTCTCAGGCAGCACAGACGGCGGCGGTTCGCTTTCGGGTTCCTGCGCAGAATCTGAATCTGTCTGTTGGCCGACGGCCTCCGCGGCCGATCCGGTCAGGCCGCTGGTTTCGGCCTCGGGCGAGGCCTCCTGATCATCGCCTGCCCCAGTGTCAGCTTCGCCGGCCGTCTCAGGGACCGCTTCAGCGACCGTCTCGGGGATTGTCTCGGAGGCGACTTGCCCGGCGGCCTTGTTCGTAGCCTCTGCCTCAGTCGGCGCGGATTGCTCAAGCTCCGACTGTGCCTCCGATTCAGGCGGAACACCGGTCTCTGTGTCGGTATCCGGAAGAGTGATAATTACGGGCGCGACCTCATCCACGAAGATCGGATCGTCGCCGGGCTCATCGACCGATGCCGTTGCCGCCGGCTCGGTCCCGCCCGCAGGCCGGACGCTGCCGGTGACGGGATGGGATGGCGTGTCTTTCTTCAACAACGCATAGGTAAGCAATGAGGCCAGCACGGCAGCGGCCAGAGCTGTCGCCAGGGTTCTGAGCGCAACGCTCGGTTTCCTGCGCGGACGGCGGACCTGGCGCGAGTCGACCTCCGCTATCCTGCGGCTGATATCCAGGGCGCTGACGGCGTCCGCGTAACTCATCTCCGGAAACAGCCCCATCGTTCTGCGCCTGACGTAGTCCTCGCACGGATAGACATGGACCCACGCTTTTACGCCATTGGGGAACACACTGAAGACCAGCTGATCTGCTACCGGCGAGTCATAGCGGCGATCCCGGGGCGGCAGATCCCGGAAATACTCTTCGCTGAATTCTGGAACCATGGGAACCGATTCAATCACTCATCAAGGGGGGCATCACGTATACGGCAGGGGGTGCCGTATGTAAACCTCACGGGCCTCGTTTCTCCGCATCCGGCGGCTGAGCCGTCTCCTGCTCGTCGGCTTCGAACAGACCTTCGAGTTCCTGCCAGGCGGCCTCGACGCTCTGTTCGAACCCCCTTTTTTCATGAAATACAGCGTGTTCGGTGCGCAGCAGCCGCTCGTCAGCCTCCCGGAATCGCCGCATCGTACGGCTGGCGACCTCCGCGCTGTCGCCGATCTCCTCGAGGACCGCGCGTCCCAGTTCGAGACTGGAGACGAAATTCTCGCGGATGATGTAATCGACCCCGAGATCGGCGAAGCGGTGAGCCGAATGCCGATCTCTTGCCCGGGCGAAAATCTTCAGCCGGGGATAATGGCTTTTCAGGGTCTCAATGACCCGTACCGCGGCGTTCATGTCGTTGACGGCGACGACGAATGCATCCGCCTTGTCGACCCGGGCCGCACGAAGCATGTCCGGATCAGCGATGTTGCCGTAATAGATCGACGCGTTGAATCGGCGGATGAAGTCGACATGCGTGGCATCCGCCTCGATGGCGGTGAATGGGATCCTCCTGACGTGAAGCAATCTCGCGACGACCTGGCCAAAGCGCCCCATGCCGGCGATCACCACCTTGTGGTCGTCGGTCTCTACGCTGTCGTAGGGCCGGCCTCCTTCATCCGACACCGGCCGGCGACCGAGCCGTTCTCCGGCGGTGACCAGGAACGGTGTGGCAAGCATGCTCAGGGTCACGACCATGATCAGGAAGTCGGCCAGAGGTCGGTCCATCACCCCGGCGCCCACGGCGATGCCGAGGATCACGAATGCGAACTCGCCGCCCTGGGGCAGCAGGAACGCGATCCTGACCGAAGTGCTGCCGGGCAACCCGAAGGACCGGCCGAGGCCGTAGAGCGTCAGGCCCTTCAGAGTCAGCAGGCCGATAGTTATACCCAGGAGTTCGCCGGGTCGCTGCAGGAGCAGCTCGAGATTCGCCGTCATCCCGACGGCGACGAAGAATAGTCCCAGCAGCAGTCCCTTGAAGGGCTCGATCTCAGCCTCGAGCTGATGGCGGAATTCCGATTCGGCCAGCAGGACCCCGGCGAGGAAGGCGCCAAGTGCCATGGAGACACCGGCGGCCTCCATCAAGAGTGCGGCGCCGATGACGACCAGCAGTGCCGCGGCGGTAAAAATCTCCGTACCTCCCCGTGCCGCGACCAGTCGGAACGCCGGCCGCAGCAGGTAACGACCGCCAGCGATCAACGCTGCGATCGCGACGATCGCCACCAGGCCATCTACCAGGGGGTGGCCATCCCCATGTTTCGCAGAGCTGAGCACAGGGATCAGCGCGAGTATCGGTATGACCGCGAGGTCCTGGAACAGCAATATCGCGAATGAGCTGCGGCCATGTCGCGTGACCAGCTCCTTTTTCTCGGCCAGGATCTGCAGCACGAAAGCGGTGGATGACAGGGCAAGAGCGAGTCCGACCACGATCGCCACGGCCTGACGCTGTCCGGCGGCCAGCGCTGCTGCGTAGATCAATGTGCTCGTCACCAGGACCTGGGCGGCGCCAAGACCGAAGACCGAGCGGCGCAACGCCCGGAGTCGGGATGGCTGTAGCTCGAGTCCGATGATGAACAACAGCAGGACGACCCCGAACTCGGCGATGTGGAGGATGTGGTCGCCGTCATCGACGAGCGACAGGCCGAAGGGACCGATAACGATTCCTGCGGTGAGATAGCCGAGCACGGAACCGAAGCCCAGTCGGCGAGATACGGGTACGGCCACGCAGACGGCGATGAGAACGGCCACCAGTTCGATAAGTGTCATGGAGTCTCCATGAGCCTGGAGCGTGCCAACATACTGGACTACGCTACCGGCAAAAAGTGCCCGGGTTTAAACTTCTGCCGTCGGTCGGGCGTCCTAGAGTAAGCCATGCCATTTCCTTGTGGAGCAAAGATGATGAATCGGATTTCGCTAGTCTCGGGGTTTTCGATGTTCCTGCTGGCGGTCACGGCCGTCGCGGAGGACGTCACCAGGACCTTCGATGTCGCCCCCGGTGGGACACTGGACATCGACACCGACGTGGGCTCGATCGAGGTGACTCCGACCGACGGCAGCCAGGTCATCATTGAAGTGGAAACAGAAGGCGTGGACGCGGATCGGCTCGAATTGAGCTTCGACCAGCGTGACGAGGGCGTCAGAGTCAAGGCGCGCCTGAAGAAAGCACCATTCAGCGACCAGCACAAATACAAGCTGAAGGCGAAATTCCGCGCCACCGTACCTACGACCTACAACGTCAGGGCTGATACCTCCGGAGGCAATATAGAGGTGGGTGATGTCGATGGACGGGTCCGGGCAGACACCTCCGGCGGCAGCATTCTCGTCGGCAAGGTGACGGGTCCTGTCCGGGCCGACACAGCCGGCGGGAGCATCGAGGTCGAGGCGAGCGCAGGGGACGTCGATGCTGATACCTCGGGTGGCAGCATCCGACTCGGGGCGATGCAGGGCCGTGTGCGCGCCGACACCTCCGGCGGGTCCATACGTATCGATAGCTCGGCAGGGCCGGTTCGTGCCGGCACCGCCGGAGGCAGCATCACGATCCGCGGTGCCCGTGAAGCCGTTGACGCTTCCACCGCAGGCGGCAGCGTGACGGTGACCTTCGTCGGACAGCCCAGCGGGGACAGCGACCTGAGCACTTCCGGCGGCAACGTCACGGCCATATTGGCCGATGGCCTGGGATTCGACATACGCGCCCGATCCGGGACGCGGGTGAAGTCGAAGTTTCAGCTCGACAACGCCAAGGTTGATCCTGATCGACTCTCCGGTAGCCTGAATGGTGGCGGACCCCGCCTGGAAATGAGCAGCTCCGGACGGGTGAGCATCAAGAAGCTCTGAGCGTCCGCCGGTGGCCGGTCAGTGCAGCAGGCCTGCCATCCGGCGGCGATAGTCGGCGACGACTTCACTGTCCGGGTCGAGCATATTGAACACAGACACCATGCCGGCCCTGCCGGCGTCGTCGCGGAAGCCGCGATCCCGGCTCATGATCTCGAAGAACTGGTGTAGCGCTTCTTCCAGGGATTCGCTCAATACCAGCCGGGCTGCGAGGAAATAGCGGGACTCGAGATCATCGCCTTCTGATGCAATCCGGTCACGCAATTCTTCCTCGGGAGGCGCGCTCAGGGTGTCCCTGCAGAACCGTATCCGGTCGCGCAGGACGTGGCCGATGTCTGACTCTTTCTGCGGGGCGGGGAGCGGGTCGATCGCGCCCTCGGCGTCATCCGGCCTGGAGAGAGACAGGTAGACTTCCGCCAGCGCGAACCGCGGGCCCGGCCGGTCCGGCTCGGATATGACGGCCTCTTCGAGTAAGGCCTGCGCGTCTTCCATGTCCCCGCGCGTCATGGCCTCGATGCCTTTCTCCGCAAGCTCGTCCGCAGGGGTTCTGGCAAATGGCGCCACCAGTGCCTTGATGGCGGACTCGGGCTGCACCCCCGTGGCCTGTGTTCGCACTTGCCCGTCACTGAAGACCAAGAGCGTAGGAAGGCTGCGCACCCCGAATTGCGCGGCCAGACCCTGTTCTGCGTCCGTATCGACCCTGGCGATCAGCAGGCGCCCGGCGAAGTGCTCCGCGACCTGTTCCAGGATTGGCTCGAGAGCCTGGCACGGACCGCACCAGGACGCCCAGAAATCGACCAGTATCGGCACCTCGCCAGATTTGCGCAGTACCTTCTCCGCGAAATCCGCGGCGCCGACATCAAATATGTGAGGACTGGCTGACATCGCTACTCTCTTTCTCCTTGCCGATCGGACCACTGGGTTGGGTGGAAGGTCCTGCGCTCTCAGGCAGTCGTGGCGTGACACCAATCCGCAACAAGCTGCGCCAGTTGTTCGCCGGCATCCTCCTGTACGAAGTGGCCGGCTTCGCCCAGATCACGATGAGGCTGTCCCTCGGTGCCAGGTACGTGGTTCCGCAGCAGCTTGTCAGCCCAGCCGAGGATCGGGTCTTTCTTGCCGAACGCCGTCAGGAAGGGCCGATCCCACTTCCCCAAGGCATCCCAGGCGGCTCGATTGGCTGGCACGGCCGGATCATCGGGTGAGGTGGGAACCAGCCGCGGAAACGCACGGGCCGCGGCCTTGTATTTCTCCGATGGGAAGGGCGCGTCATAGGCGGCAACCGTTTCTGCAGACAGTCTGCTGGTCGTGCCTGCCTGAACGATCTGCCCGGTCGGAAAGACCGGTGTGTAGCGAGCGAACGCCCGCCAGGCCTTGAAAGCGATCGGAGCCGGTCGATCTGCGATCGGAAGGAAACCGTTGGCCACGGCGATCCGGGAGAAATGTTGCGGATGCTCGGCCGCCAGGCGCAGGCCGATCAGTGAGCCCCAATCCTGGCAGACCAGCGTTATGTCCTGGAGATCATTTGCCTCCAGCCATTGCAGCATCCAGGCGACATGGCCGGCGTAGCTGTAGTCGCTGGGCCTGGTCGGTTTATCGGAGCGGCCGAAGCCGACAAGGTCGGGTGCAATGGCGCGGAATCCGGCGTCCGCGAAGATCGGGATCATCTTCCGGTACAGGAAAGACCAGGTCGGTTCTCCATGCAGCATCAGGATCACCGGACCCTCACCCGCCTCGACGTGTGCCATGCGGATCTTGCCGAGTTGAGTGTAGGCCGGCGCGTAGGGGAAGTCCGGTACGGCGCTGAACCTCTCTTCGGGCGTACGCAACAATTTCATGGGGCGCTTACTCCTGGTAGCGGATGGCGGCTGTAAGCCTCTCGCAGCTTCGTCTTGGCGATCTTGCCGGTCGCGGTGTGCGGGATCTCATCGATGAACAACACTTCTTCAGGCAGCCACCAGCGTGCGACTCTTTTCTCCAGCCACAGCAGAAGCGTGTCCCTGGTCAGCTCGGACCCGTCTCGCCGGACAACGAGCAGCAGCGGTCTCTCACTCCACTTCGGGTGCGGGACGGCGATCACTGCTGCCTCGGTAACCTCCGCGTGCCCCATCGTCGCATTCTCCAGTTCGATGGAACTGATCCATTCACCGCCCGATTTGATTACGTCTTTCGCCCGGTCGGTAATCTGCATGAATCCGAACGGGTCGATGGTTGCTATGTCGCCCGTATCGAACCAGCCGTCCTGCAGGTGGGCAGGGTCCGGTTCGTCCGGTTGAAAATACTGCCCGCACACCCACGGTCCGCGGACCTGCAGGGCGCCGGAACTTGCTCCATCCCAGGGAAGCTCATGGGAAGACTCGTCGACGATGCGCATCTCGACTCCGAAGACACCCCGGCCCTGCTTGATACGGACATCCGGCTGTTCTTCGGGTGGCAGGGAGAGCACGCTCCGGGTGGGGCTGTTGAATACGCCGAGCGGACTCATCTCTGTCATGCCCCAGCTATGGTGCACGCTCACCCCATACTCATCGCGGAATGCATCCATCAGCGATCTGGGGCAGGCGGCTCCGCCGACTACCATCCGCTCGAGGGCGCCCGGTCGCCGGTCGGTTTCACGCAGATAGTCCAGCAGACCGAGCCAGACGGTGGGGACGCCCATGGTGACCGTGACTGATTCGGTGTCGAGGAGATCCGCGAGCGCGGCGGGATCACCCATCGCCGGGCCCGGGAGCACCAGCCTGGCGCCGACCATCGGGCAAGCATAGGGCAACGACCATGCGTTGGCGTGGAACATCGGTACTACCGCCAGGACGGAGTCCCTGTTGGCCAGCCCCATGACATCCGGCATACAGGCGGCATACGAATGGATGATCGTGGATCGGTGGTCGTAGAGAACGCCTTTGGGATGACCGGTGGTGCCCGAGGTGTAACACAGGGCGCTGGCGGAACGTTCGTCCAGATCCGGCCAATCGAATGAGTCTTCCTGTTCGGCGATCAGGCTTTCGTAGTCATGCACACGGGGGATGCCCGTCTGCGGAACGTGAGCGGCGTCGGTCAGGAATACGACACCCTGCGGCGACTTCAGCGTCGGCCAGAGAGCGTCCAGCAGGCCGGCGAACATCGGGTCTGCGAAGATCCACTGGTCCTGAGCGTGATCCACGATGTAGGCGATCTGCTCCGAGAACAACCTTGGGTTGACGGTATGACAGACGGCTCCCGAGCAGGAAGTCGCGTAATAGATTTCGAAGTGACGGAAGTCGTTCCAGGCGAGTGTGCCGACACGGTCACCTTCCTGCACACCCAGAGCGCGGAGGGCGTTCGCCAGTCTCCTCGTCCTCCTGAATGCCTCAGCGTAGCTGCAACGATGGACACCGTGCCCGCCGATGACCGACACGATCTCCGTGTCCGGAAAGTTACGCTCCGCGAACCGCATGATGTTGGTGACAAGCAGTTGGTCAGCCATCATCAATCCATGCATTGCGGTCCCCCGAATTCCCCGATGGCGTCCAGTTTGGTCAAGCGCAGCATGGCTGTCCAGCGACAGGCTGGAGCCACATGCCAATCATCGATTCGGCGGATCCGATCCGCGGGGCATTCCGGTTTCCGCCGCGGCCGCGTCCGGGATGACACAGCCGCGGCGTTCGCGGCCGTCTAGTCAGCGGGTTTGCGGAACTTGAGCGTGAATCGGTCGCTCTCCCCGATGGCCAGCCACTTGTCGCGATCCTTTTCGCCGAGGGTCAGGGTCGGAGGGAGTGTCCAGACGCCGGCGGGATGATCCGCCGAGTCCTTCGGGTTGGCATTGATCTCGGAACGGCCGACCAGTTCAAAGCCGGCGGCCTCGATCGTCCGGACGGCAAGCTCTTCATTCACATAGCCCGAGCGAAACCCGGGGTCTCCGGCCTGGTCGCCAGGCAGGCGGTGATCGACGACGGCGAGGATGCCGCCCGGTTTCAGGACCCGGTAGAGCGTGGCGAGCACGTCATCGGTCTGCCCCCATGCCAGCCAGTTGTGCAGGTTACGCATCGCCAGAACCATGTCGGCGGACCCGTCCGCTGCGATAACCAGCTGACCGGGCGCCCACATTGATGTCACAGTGACGTCCCCGTACATGTCGGCGTCGGCCGCTACCCGAGCGCGGAAATCCTCATTTGCGCTGAGCATGAAGTCGCGGAACTTATCGGTCTGGTCCCCGAAAATGACCGCCGTCAACGCGCCCTCATCCCTGAGCAGGGGCGCCAGGATCTCGGTCCACCAGCCGGCGCGTCCCGGCCATATCTCCACCACGCTCATATCCGGCCGCAGCCCAAAGAATTCCAGCGCCTCTACGGGGTGACGGTATTTGTCCCGGGCGCGGTTCTCTGCGGACCGCTGGGGGCTATCAACGGCAGCGCGGATCGCTGCCGGGGCATCGTCGGCGGCCGCCGGCCCGGTGATGAGGATGGCAACTGAAAGGGCGGCGAGTATCGTTTTTGTCATCGTTCTGTCTGCTGGGTAGTTATCACTTGCGTTGTTCGACCCGGCTAGTTCTGGCGGGTTCCGTGGCCTTCTCGTGACCCTCCGAAGAGATCGCCAAAGAAGTCTCCGCGATTCCAGGTTGGCCGCACGGGGTCGTCGGCAATGGACCGGATCAGAAGATAGTTCGCCAACGTGAAGGCGACGACTGACTCATCGTGGAATGGCAGATCGATCTGGTCCGAGGGCTGGTGATAGTGATTGCGCAGGAAGTCTCGCCAGATTTCGCCGCCCTTGATCGACGGGTCGCTGGAAGTGAAACCGGTGACGAAGAACACGGCGGGTACACCCTGTTTCACGAACGGATACTGGTCGCTGCGGATAAACAGCACTTCCTCGGGCATCGGGTCGGGGCTGAGCTTGAAACCGGCTGCTGCTGCCGCGTTCTCGACATGCGTGCCCAGGCTGGAGTGCTCCGCGCCGAACGCAACGACATCAGCGAGGGGATAGATGAATAACGGCATATCGAGATTGACGTTGGCCACGATCCGATCCATCGGCACCAGCGGGTACTCGGCGAAATAGTCAGATCCCAGGAGGCCTTTCTCTTCTGCATCCAGGGCCAGGAAGAGGACCGAGCGCGCCGGCCGGGCTCCCGGCTCAGACATGGCCCGCGCTACCTCCAGCATGATCGCGATCCCCATGGCATTGTCATAGGCACCGTTATAAATCGCGTCCCCTTCACGTTCGGGGCCGATGCCAATATGGTCGAGGTGAGCGGTGATCACGACGTACTCGTCACGCAGTTCCGGGTCGGCGCCCGGCAATACGGCCGCTACGTTGATGCCCCGGGATCCGGATTGCCCGGAGCGGCGGCGGAACGTCAGTGTTCCCTCCAGCAGGCGCCCGCCGGCGATGCCCTTGTCTGCCTGGTCGTAGAGGTCTTGCGGTGCCACTTCGGAACCTTCGAGAAGCTTCCGCAATCCGTCGCGACTCAGGGCGGCGCCGAATTTCAGCTGCGGGTAGACACCCTTCACGCGGCCATCCTTGCCGGACCAGCGCATGCCCGGGAACGCATACGACCGGACCAGACTGTCCCATTCATATTTGCGGTACCACTCCGGTGTCTGCACGACCAGCAGACCGATGGCGCCGCGCTTCACTGCGTTCGGGAACTTGGCGTCACGGGTCGAATAGTATGCACGCTGATCATGGGAGAACGTGCTGGGGGCGCCCGCGAACATCACCAGCACCCGGCCTTCCACGTCGATTCCGGCGTAGTCGTCGTGACCAAGCTCCGGGGCGGTAATTCCGTGCCCCACAAACGCCAGCGGCGCGGTTACTTCCGTGGTTTCGTCGATATAACTGCCGCCAACCAGGAAGTCATCGACCACCTCGAGCCGTGTCGGACCGGCGCCCGAGTCGATGCTCAGTTCCGCGGACTCGGGCACAAGACGACCTTCGACCAGGTCGAAGGACTGGTAGAAACTGTCTTCCGTGCCGGCCGGCTCGAGGCCGTAGCGGCGAAAGCTGGTGGCCACGTAGCGAGCGGCGAGTTCATAGCCCCGGGTGCCTGCCGCGCGACCTTCCAGCAGGTCGTCGGAGAGGAACTCAACGTGGCCAAGCAGGGCTTCCGCATCGAAGCCGGGAGATTGACCGGCCGCTTCGGCCAGCGCGCTAGGCAATGACGTCGATGCGACAGCCATCGCCGCAAATGGCAACAGGAATCTCATGATGGGGCTGCCTGTCTCGGAATACGGGTGGGGCGCAAACCCTAGCCCATAGAAGGCGTCATCGCCAGTTGTCGGCTGTGGGCAGTGGCATTCAATCCTCGCTATAGTGATAGCTTCAACCACTGCAGAACGTGTTCCCAGATGAGCTACGCAAATCTCCGCAGAATCGAGTTCTGGCTGCTGCTGATCGGCGGACTCGCCTGGATGGATGCGGGCGCAGGCAACGGCCTGGTGTCGTTGCTGCTGGCCGCTCTGCCCGGCGCCGCGATGCTGACTGCGGCGATCGGCTTCGCCATGTTTCCCGGTGTTCACGGGGTCGCAAGGACCGGGGCTCTCGGTGCCCTGATCGGCATGCTGTTCGCTGTCCCTCTGTTACTCGCCGAACCAGCCGTCGGCCTGGGATTGCTGGCGGTCTCTGCTGCCGGATTTGTCGCCTGCGGGCTGATCGGTGCGGAGGTCGTTCCGGTGCCCCCGGGCCTGGAGAGCCCGCCGCGGACCGCCCGGCTCGGTGCCGAGGTCGGTGCAGACGAGGCCATACTCGCCGTCGCCAGTATCACGATGGGGACGTTCGCGAAGGGCGAGCAGACCCGCATCGCCTCGGAAGTCGAGCGGGCGCTGGAATGTTTCGAGGATCAGGGCTGGCTCAAGAACCCGGCCAGCTTTCAAGAGGCGCCCCCCGGTCTCGAGACCGGGGAAGTCGATTTCAGGGACGCCAGCGTCTCCCGCAGACCCTACGAAGTCATGAGTTTCGACAGCGGTTTCACGCCGCGGCAAGAGGTGCCGGGCAGTCAGCGTTATGCCGGATACGCGCCCTGCCGCCGGGCATACGCCTGGGTGCTCCGTGGGGACGAGAACGCACCGTGGCTAATTAATGTCCATGGACTCGGGATGGGTGTGCCGTGGCTGGACTTCAAACTCCTGCAGGCCGATCTGCTGCGCGGTCTCGGGCTGAACCTCGTCTTCCCCGTCCTGCCGCTGCACGGACCCAGAGCCCTGTCAGCGGTCAGCGGACGCGGTTACCTCACCGGCGAGCTCATGGATACGATCCACGCGGAGTCACAGGCGATCTGGGACATCCGCCGAGTCATCAGCTGGTTATGGGGGCAGGGCGTGGACCGCATTGGGTTGCACGGGGTGTCGCTAGGTGGTTATACCGTTTCCCTGGTCGCCGCGCTGGAGGAGGGTCTGCGTTGTGCCGTGGCCGGCATCCCGGCCGTCGATCCGGCATGGCTGTTGTCCTGGCACTCATCTGCCGATGCGCGCCAGGCATGTGAGGTCGAGGGTTTGACGCTGGAGAACATGACCGAGGTCCTCCGGGTGATCTCGCCGCTGGCTATGGATCCGCTGGTCCCCGGAGCTCATCGCTACATCTACGCCGGCTTGGCCGATCGTTTCGTCCCGCCGGTAGTGGTCGAACGACTGTACGAGCACTGGGGGCAGCCCAAGACGCATTGGTATCCCGGGGCGCACGTCACCGGCGTGACTCATCCCGGCCTCATCGATTTCCTGACCGAAGCGCTGCAAACCAGCCTCCTGTCATCGGACTGATCCCCGATACAGGAGGACACCGGGGTCTCGGCGAGCGTCAGTGGACAGAAGCATGAGGCCCACCCTGGCGGCGGGCGATCAAGGGCGTGTGCGGCACAGGGCGCTGGTCGGCGTGGCGATCCCGGCAGCTTTGGGAGGCAGGCTCGAATTACGCAATCACGATGGCCGTGCATAGACTCTGCAGGCGTTGCAGCTGGCGCCGGAATAGCCGGCCAGGCGGAGGCTACCAGCGGTAACGGCGGAAGTTGCCGGGATTGGCCCAGCTGTCCGGGTTGTTCCACTCGCGCTCCGGGTTGTAGCTGTCGATGTCATAGGTGTAGATCGAGTGCCACACGCCGTCGAGGTCGATCCTCCTGTGGAGCCTGAGGGCCAGCGACAGTATCTGCGGCTCGGACCAGTCGTCCTTGCGGTGGTGCGCGTCCTGGTGACGGCAGGTGACCGCGAAACGGTGACAATGCATGTCGCGGATCCTGGCGACCAGCGCGGAGTTTGCCTGAGGGTCCAGCATCTCGAGGGCGCCGCAGAGCAACGCGTAGTCGAACCGCCCCATCTGCGTCAGGGCCTCCAGCGCACTCTCCGGCGGGATCGACACGACGTCACATTCGTCCACGTGCGCCTTGTACTGGTGGACGCTGGACAGGGGCGTGTCCGCGACGCACAGCAGCGATCGAGGCTCGGCTGCCTGCAGCAGTTCGAAGAGGATCTCCTGCACAAGGTTCATCGGGACGCCTCACCCGCCGTTGATGGCCGACATCAGCAGGCCGCATATCCAGGCCGCGTACGTGCCCAGAGCATAGCCAAGTACCGCCAGCAACACGCCGACCGGAGCCAGGCTGGGATGGAAGGCGGACGCGACGACGGGCGCGGAAGCCGCTCCGCCGACGTTGGCCTGACTGCCCACCGCCAGGTAGAAGAGCGGCGCCCGGATCAGTCGTGCGACTATGACAAGCAGCAGCGCGTGAAAACCGATCCACACGAACCCGAGTGCGAACAGGCCGGGATTGTCGAACACGGCCCCCACGTCCATGCGCATACCGATCGTGGCAACGAGCACATAGAGCATGGCGGAGGCCACTTTCGATGCGCCGGCACCCTCCAGATGCCTTGCTCGCGTGAATGACAGCCCCAGCCCGACGGTCGTTGCGATGACGATGATCCAGAAGAACGTGCTGGTCAGGCTGAGTCTCGCCAAGGCGGGCGCATGATTTTCGATCCACGGCGCGATGACTCCGGCACAGGCATGCGCCAGCCCCGTGACTCCGAATCCGATCGAGACGATAAAAATGAGGTCGGGGAGGGTGGCGATCCGGCCATGGCGGGCGTGAAACTGCTTGACGCGCTCCTTGAGCGTCTCGATGGCGCCGGTATCGGCGCCGGTGTGCCGGTCTATGGCCGCGGACCGGCCGGCCAGGAACAATAGCACCGCCATCCAGACGCTCGCGCACAACACGTCGACGGCGACCATCTGAGAGAAGACCGCATCCTCGACCTGGAAGATCTCCTTCATCGCTGTCTGATTGGCGCCACCCCCGATCCAGCTACCGGCAACCGTCGTCATGCCGCGCCAGACTGCCTCAGGACCTTGTCCGGACACCACGTCGGGACTGACCGCCCCGACGATCAGGATGGACAGCGGGCCGCCCAGGACGATGCCGACAGTGCCGGTCAGGAACATGACGATGGCCTTGTAGCCCAGGCGGGCTATCGCGGCGAAGTCCACCGACAGGGTGAGCAGCACCAGGCAGGTCGGCAGGAGATAGCGGGAGGCCACGAAGTACAGTCCGGATGCCTCTCCATCGACCACGCCGAAGCTGTTCAGCAGGGACGGCAGGAAGTAGCAGAGCAGCAGCGCGGGCACATAACGATAGAAACCCCGCCAGAACGGGTGGTCACTGTTTTCCGTGTAGAAGATCGCGCCCAGGATGACTGCCAGGAGACCGAGCGTCACAGCATCGTTGGTGACCAGAGGTGTCGCGTGCTCCATCGTCGCTCCCAGCGTCGGTTGACTGCCGCGATTGTACTTCCGTCTGGCCATGTCCTCGCGAGATGCGCCTCGCTGTCCTATGATCACTCCCCGACGGAGGGGGACATGACGAACATACTGGCAACCACCTTGCAGCTCGCATGCGGAGCCGTGCTGCCGAACCGGATCGCCAAGGCGGCCATGACGGAGGGGCTGGCGGACGCCGAGGACAGGGCCACGGACAGGCACGCCACGCTCTACCGGCGCTGGTCCAGAGGGGGCGCAGGCCTGCTGATCACCGGTAACGTGATGGTCGATCGCCGCTACCTGGAGAGGCCCGGCAACGTGGTCATCGACGGGAATGGCGGGCATGAACAACTGCGCGAGTGGGCGCGGGCGGGCACCGAGGCGGGCAATCACCTGTGGATGCAGATCAGCCATCCCGGTCGCCAGGCGACCCGGACCTCCACCCGGCAGCCGATGTCGCCGTCCGACGTCCAGCTGAAGCTGGCCGGCATGTTCGCGCGCCCCCGGGCCATGACCCCGGAAGACATCGAGGACGCCATTCAGCGTTACGCCCGCGTGGCGGAGGTGGCGCGGGACACCGGTTTTACCGGCGTCCAGGTACATGGCGCGCACGGGTATCTGATCAGCCAGTTCCTGTCACCGGTCACCAACAGGCGAACCGACGAATGGGGTGGCGCGCTGGACAACAGGGCCCGGTTCCTGCTCGAGGCCGTGAAGGCAGTGCGTGGCCGGGTCGGTTCCGACTTCCCGGTTGCGGTCAAGCTGAACTCGGCGGACTTTCAGAAAGGTGGCTTCACCCTCGAGGAGTGCGTCCAGGTCGCCGGCTGGCTCGGTGAGGCGGGTATCGATCTGCTGGAGATTTCCGGTGGGACCTATGAGCAACCCCGTCTGCTGGATCACCAGGGCCAGGACGATACCTTTGCCGAGCCGCAGAGAGAGAGTACCCGGCGGCGGGAGGCCTATTTTCTCGAGTACGCCGGCGCAATCCAGGCTTCTGCGAAGGTGCCCCTGATGGTGACCGGCGGTTTCAGGACGCGCATTGCCATGGAGGAGGCCGTCTCATCCGGGGAAGCCGATGTGATCGGCCTGGGTCGACCGCTGTGCGTGACGCCCGAGTTGCCCGAAGGGCTGGCCGAAGGGTCGGTCCAGTCGGCTGACTCCTGGGAGAAACAGCTGCATCTTGGGCCTGGCCGGCTACTGGGCCCCACGAGTCCCGTCTATCTGATCAAGTTCTTCAACGTCCAGGGTGAGGTTGCGTGGTTCTACAGGCAGATTGTGAAGCTCTCGGAAGGCCAGGAGCCGGACACAAGTCTCAGCCTGCGCCGCGCGCTTGGCCAGCATCTGCGCAGCGAATTGGGTTTGAGTCGCGCTCGGGTATTCAGGCCACAGTAAGATGATTCAAACCCCGACGGGTCGCCGGGCGTCTAAGCATCATCGAGTAACGGCCGTGAGGCCGATGACGGAACATGAAGGGATCACCATGCGCACGACTATCGTTGTAACGACCTGCCTGATTCTCGGCTTCCTGACGGCGCCTGCATCTGCCGCCCGCTGTAAGTTCAAGGCCGACCGATCCGCCGAGCTTTCCGGTGAAGGCGTCGTGTCCGTAGAGATCTTCGTCCTGGCCGGGGACCTGAGTGTCTCCGGCGTCGAGGGGGCGGACACCATCCGGGCAGAGGGCGAGGGGTGCGTGTCGAAGGAAGGCATGCTCGAGGTAATGGACATCACGATGCGTCGCTCGGACGATCGGGTTCAGATATTCGCGGAGATGCCGGACATCTCGGGTGACGACGACTCCGAGTGGGAGGACCAGTTTGCCGTCATGGACATGGAGATCGATTTGCCGACCGGCATGGCCGTGATCGTGCATGACAGCAGTGGTGATCTGCGCATCAGCCGGCTCGCGTCCGCAGAGATCACGGATAGCTCCGGCATGATCGAGGTGGTCGATGTTCCCGGGGACATCCTGATTCCGCAGGACAGCTCGGGTGATATCCAGTTGGAGCGCGTCGGGTCGGTCACGATCCAGGTGGACAGCTCCGGCGAGATCATGATCGAGGACGCCGCCTCGGTCACGATTGCGAACGACACGTCGGGCGAGATCCGACTGCGGAACATCCGTGGCGATGTGCTGATCGGCAATGATTCGTCCGGCGGCATCGACGTTCGCGACGTGGGCGGGAGTTTCGTGGTGGAGAACGATACGAGTGGCGGTATCCGGCACCGGAATGTGGCGGGCGCGGTGAGTCTGCCGGAGTACCGCAACGAAGGCTGAGATCGCCGTCATTCCTGATCCGGTCAATAAATCGTTTCTAAACATGAGGTTACACTAACTACTGTAAATTTATACAGGTAGTGATATAGTCGGCCGCATGTCCGATCCGGCGGCCGTTCCAGCTTATCTCGAACGTCTGAATCCCGCTCAACGCGACGCGGCGACTCACGGTCGCCGGACGCCGCAGGGGTTCGTCGCCGACCCGTTACTGGTGATCGCGGGCGCCGGCACTGGCAAGACCATGACGCTTGCCCACCGGGTCGCCCACCTGGTGCTCGAGGGGGTGAGCCCGGACCGCATCCTGCTGCTGACCTTCACGCGCCGTGCGGCGCTTGAGATGACCCGGCGGGCGCGACGCATCGTCACCGGTTCGATGGCGGAAAAGACCGGTAAGCGGGCCGATATCCGACTTCCCTGGTCTGGCACTTTTCATGCCATCAGCAATCGTCTGTTGCGCCAGTATGCTGCCAACCTGGGCCTGGATCCGGCTTTCTCGGTCCTGGATCGGGGTGACGCGGCCGATCTCATGGACGTCGTCCGGCACCGATTGGGTCTGTCCGGAAAAGCCCGGCGATTTCCCAGGAAAGACACCTGTCTCGCGATCTACTCGCGCTGTGTTAACGCCCGCCTGGATTTGCAGGCCGGGCTGGAGCTGGCCTGGCCATGGTGCCTGGATTGGCACGATGAGCTGCGCAGCCTGTTCCGCGGTTACGTGGAAGCCAAGCAGCAGAGCGCGGTGCTGGATTACGATGACCTGTTGCTCTACTGGTGCCATCTGATCTCTGATCCGGATCTGGCGGCATCAGTCGCCGGACGATTCGACCACGTCCTTGTGGACGAATATCAGGACACGAATATTCTCCAGGCTGAGATCCTTGCCGGAATGAAGCCGGATGGCTCGGGCGTGACCGTGGTGGGTGATGACGCCCAGTCGATCTATTCTTTCCGGGCGGCGGAAGTCGGCAACATCCTGGGATTCCCTGACCGATTCAGCCCGCGCGCGCGGACCGTTACGCTTGATCACAACTACCGGTCGATCCAGCCAGTTCTGGACGCGGCCAACGAGATCATCGCAGGGGGGCGGCGCCAGTATCGAAAGCGACTGGTCTCTGATCGTGTCTCGGACCAGATGCCGCGCTATGTCACGGTAGAGGACGACGAGTCGCAGTCAGACTATGTCATCGATGGCGTGCTGGCGGCGCGAGAAGCGGGTCAGCGCCTGATGGACCAGGCTGTCCTGTTCCGCAATTCTCATCACAGCGACAGGCTGGAGATCGACCTGACGCGGAGGAACATCCCTTACGTCAAGTACGGTGGCCTCAAATTCCTCGAGGCCGCCCACGTTAAAGACCTGCTCGCGATTCTGCGCTGGGCGGAGAACCCCCGGGATCAGATCGCTGCCTACCGGGTGACGCAACTGCTGCCTGGCGCCGGCCCGGTTGCCGCGCAGCGCTGTTTCGAGCATCTGACAATGGCCGAATATCGATTCTCGAGCTTGCGCGAGTATCGACCGCCGCCGGCGGCCCGGGCCGAGTGGCCTGCGCTGGCGGCGTTGCTCGCGGGCCTGGGGCCTGGGGTTGGCGACTGGTGTCCGGAGGTGGCCGAGGTCCGCCGCTGGTACCAACCACTGCTGGAGAGAAAGTTCGACGACTGGCAGGTGCGCGAGGGGGATCTGGACGCCCTCGAGCAGATCGCTTCGAGTTATCCGTCGCGTGAGCGCTTCCTCACGGAGTTGAGCCTGGACCCGCCCCAGGCGACCGGCGATCTCGCCGGCACGCCCCTGCTGGATGAGGATTTCCTCATACTTTCCACAATCCATTCCGCCAAGGGCCAGGAGTGGGACTCCGTCTACATCCTCAATGTCGCGGACGGAAACTTTCCCTCGGAGTTCGCCACCGGTCGGGAAGATCTGATCGAGGAGGAGAGACGCCTGCTATATGTAGCCATGACCCGGGCCCGCGACGATCTTCATCTCATCGCGCCGTTGCGCTACTACGTACCGCAGCAGCGCCGACACGGAGACCGGCACGTCTACGGAGCCCGCAGCCGGTTCCTCACCGAGGTCGTGATGAGTCGACTCGAGAAAGTGTTCCATGGCGGCGAATCCGGCGGTGCCGCCAAGGCCGGCAGGCCGCCAGCCAACAAAATCGACGTGGGCGCCCGGCTGCGCGAGATGTGGTAGCGTGAGATTCCTCATTCGGCCGACGGATCGTTGCTGAGATGGCCAGCGCATTCGGGATCGACATCGGTGGGTCGGGCATCAAGGGCGCGCCAGTGGACCTGGACGAAGGTCGGCTGGCCGCCGAACGGCACCGCATACCGACGCCGGTGCCGTCCACTCCCCGGGCCGTGGGCGCCGTCGTGCGAGAGTTGCTAGACCACTTCGGCTGGGATGGGCCAGCCGGCTGCACGTTCCCCGCCGTCGTCAAGGACGGCGTGACTCACACGGCGGCCAACGTGGACGAAGCCTGGATCGATTGTCGAGCCGACGAGATGCTCTCGAGTATCAGCGGCCGTGACCTGCATCTGATCAACGATGCCGATGCCGCGGGCATCGCAGAGGTGCGTTACGGAGCGGCCAGGAACACGCGCGGGGTCGTCATCGTCCTGACCCTGGGGACCGGCATCGGCAGTGCCATTTTCCTCGATGGCCGCCTGTTACCGAATACCGAGTTTGGTCATCTGGAGATCCGCGGCAAGGCCGCCGAGCGCCGCGCGTCAGATCGCGTCCGCAAGGACGCAGAGCTGGACTGGCCGAAGTGGGCGGCTCGGGTAGAGGAGTATCTGCGCACCATGGAGGACCTCTTCTGGCCGGATCTGTTCGTGATCGGCGGCGGCGTGAGTAAACGGCACGATCATTTCCTGCCGCATATCGACATCCGCACGCCGGTGGTGCCAGCGTCTCTGCGTAACGACGCCGGCATCATCGGGGCAGCCTTGAGAGCCGCCGGCGATGTATGAGTGCGGTTTCGCCACGGTGTATCGCAATCCTGGAATGAAACGGGGCCGCCCCGCGGCGGCCCCTGACATCAAGTGCAACGATGCTGCGGCTTACTTGCCGAAGCTGTAACCGAAGCCGAGAAATCCGGTAAACATCCGGTCGTCGCTGGTGATCGGGCTGTCATCGACTTCGTCGCCCATAAAGTCATAGCGGCCACCGCCGATGAACATCCATTTCGACCCCGGACGCTGATAACCGAGGAAGAGCCCGGCGCGCACCCAGGTCTCGTCATCACCCTCGTAGGCGGTGCGGCCCAGCGTCAGATCCACCTCGTCGTTTTCCACACCGAAGTAGTAGTCGATATAGTCCTCGTTGTTCCAGACGAGGCCGGCCGAGCCGCGATAGAACCAGTTTCCAACCCGGTTGCCGTAGAAGGCCGTACCCTTGACCTGGGTGCCATCGCTGGCGCTGGACACATCAGTGGCGGCGTCGACTGTGATTCCGAACTTCTGTGGCTGCCAGGTCACGTGCCCGCCGAGGGCGAATGACGGATCCCGGTCATCCATGCCTTCCAGGATATTGGCATCGTCCGAGTCATAGCCGTCGCCCCAGAATTCTCCTTTAATAGCGACTTCCCAGGGATTCGTATTGACGAATTTCCATCCAAGGTTACTGCCGCGCACAAAGAACCTTTCGCCCTCAAACAGGACGAGGGGGAAGGGGCTGATCTTTTCGTCGTCGTCGTACCCTCGATAGACTTTGTCCCGGTAGATGGCGCCGGCACCTAGCGTGAGCGGCCGCTTGCCAGCTGATGGCACCGAGAATTCGTCGTCGGCCGAGACTATCGGTGCGGTAAACGTCAAAGCCAGCGCAATCATGGCGCTGGTGAGATAACTTCTCATCGCAAGCTCCTTTGGTGAGCGAAAACTAAGAATTCAGACCCGAATTGTAGCCCGTTTCGGCCGCGAGGCTTAGCATTTCCCGCCATGGCCCAACCGCGCCGCTAAAGTCCGGGCCGGTGCAGCCAGGCAAGCATCCAAGGCCGCTCGGCCATCCGCAGGTCGCCGATTCGAGCCGGGACCGGATTGTGTATGGGTTTAACCCCGGGCCGGACTACATTTGACGGGCACGAATTCGCTGTATGAGGGTCAGAGTATCAGCACAACAAGAACGGACACATGAGTACTGCCAGCAACAGATGGATCATCGCAGTCGTCGCAGTCGTCGCAGTAGTACTGGCGGCGATCGTCGTCAGTTTGTTCGCGGGTCGGACTGCCTGCCCACTGCTCCCATGGCTGCCGGCTTGCGTCACCGCTGTGGACATCCCCAACCTGGAGGCGGACCGTGAACTCGAGCGGGCAGGCACGCTATCGGATGCCGGCGAATATTCTCAGGCTCTCGAAGCGCTCGGCCGGGCGCGGGATCTCTATATCTCGGTCGGTAACAAGACAGGCGAGGCCCGTGCCCGCAGCGGTATCGGCCGCATCGCGTTGCGCGGCGGTGACCTGGAACGGGCACAGAGCGAGTTCGAAAGTGCACGCTCCCTGTACGTGATCGAGAGCGACGCCGCGGCGACGGCAAGGTCGTTCGTCGATCTGGCGGATACGCAGCGGGCCATGGGCCGTTATAAGCGTGCCGGCCAACTCTACATCAAGGCGGCTCAGACGCTGGATGCGGCCGGACTCCAGCAGGATTCGGTGGCGGCTGTGCGCGCGGTCGCGGATATGGCGAGGATTACTGGGCGATACGACGAAGCGGCGCGTGTCTATGGTGAGGCTCGTCGCCGTTACCAGGCGCTCGGTGACCCTGCCGGAGAGGCGGATTGTCTGCTCGGACTGGCGGAGATCGCGAGACTGACTGGCAGCGAGCCCGACGCCCGGGCCCTGTTCGGTGACGCTCGCGCCTACTACGAAACGGCAGAATCCAGGCAGGGGGTTGCAAGGGCGCTCAAGGGTCAGGGCGACCTGGAGGCGCAGATCGGCGACAACGCGGCCGCCCGGGATGCGTTTGAGCAGGCGCTCGCGCTGGCACGCGAGGGTAGCGATAAGAGGATCGAGGCGGAGGTGTTGCTGAGCGTCGCTTCGCTGGAGACCGTGCAGGGGCGTTACGACCCCGCCCGCGAGGCTTTCCGGCACGCGGGTGATGCGTTTGCTTCGATGGGGCTCGTGCATCAGCAGGCCAATGCGCTGAGCGGGCTGGCCGAGCTCGAACGCCTTGCCAGCCGGCCAGAGGCGGCACAGATCGCCTATGCTGCGGCTCTGGAGCGTTTTCGCAGGGTGGGAGACCGATTGGGTGAGGCGGCGGTGTTGCGAGGGCTGGGTGACATCGACCTCAATCTGCACGATTTTCCGCAGGCCATGCAGAGCTACAAACGATCCCTTGGCCTTTACCGGGATCTCGGCCAGCGAGCCGGGCAGGCCCACGTCCTGCGCAGCATCGGCGAAGTCGAGCGGCTTCAGGCCAGATTCGATGCAGCTGTCGCCGCCTACTCCCAGGCCCTGCAACTCTACAGACAGGAGTTCGATCGTCTCGGCGAGGCCAACGTGCTGACCGGCCTTGGTCACGTCCGGCGTGCGCAAGGCGAGTCCGCGGAAGCGCTACAGTCATATGAGCGCGCCTACAATCTCTACGAAGACATGGGCGTTTCGCTCGGCGAGGCCAATGTCATGCGCGGACGTGGAGATCTGTATCTGGCAGAAGAGGACTTCGCCGCGGCCCGCGAGGCTTACGGCGCAGCGCTGGAGCGGTACACGTCGGCCACCAACCAGCGTGGTCGCGCCTATGCCCTGTGGGGCCTCGCAGAAGTATCAGAACGTGGTGACGGCGCCGCCTCGGTGGCTCGCGGCCAGTACGAGCGAGCCGTCGAGATATTCGAGTCGCTGGGTCTGAAGGACGAAGCTGAAGCGGCCAGGGAGGATCTCTCGCGGGTGTCGGCCGATGGGGGTGAGATCAGACTCTAGGTCCCGTCGGCAGGATCACCCACGCGTCTTGGCGGCAGCGACCGGGCGATGTCGTGGATCCTGCCCAGCCACTCGTCGGGAGCCGCACTGGCGTACCTGCCGCACATCCTGGACGTTCGGCGGGTCGCCGGCGGATCCCCGGATCGCCTTGCTGAAACGTTGCAGATAGTTCATCGAAGTCATCCCGCTACTGATTCGGGCAGGTGCTAGTGGTGACCTGTTACGCGGTCGTGACACCGGGTCACAGGACTTCCCTGCGGGATTCAACGGGAAGCGTAGGGTTTGCAGGAACCTTCGAGCCGGTGTTCCTTGAAGAATCTGATGATCAGCTCGTTACCCCGATCAGGCCAGACATGACCTGCGTCGTAGAGCCCGTAGACGGTGGGTCGCCCATCGGGCGCCGCTACGAATTCGGTGGTCCCGACTGACCACTGGCGTTTCTCCCCCGTTGCGCGATTCAGTTTCGCGAGGGCGACGACGGTCTGTTGCCAGGCGTCCGAGTATTCCCTGGGCTCCTGGCGGCCAAAAAGATAGATGACGGGTCGTGGCGTCGTGGCCTCCGAGATGTACTCCGCCAGTGCTCCTACCGGGGCGAAAGCCGCGAACGTACAGGGCCGGTGGAGCAGCAGGTTGAAAGTCAGGTGACCACCGTTCGAGAAACCGGTGGCGTAGATCCGCTCCGGATCCAGGGCATAACGCTGCGACAGCAGCGCCATAAGGGCATCCACGAAGGCCAGATCGTTGTTGGCATCGTTGTCTCTGAATCCGTGCCAGCCACGGGTGCCGTTGCGATCCGCACGTGGCAGGCCGTGCGGATAGACGACGGTCGCCTCCGGCCAGTCGTCATGGAAGGCGACGACGTTGGAGAAGTTCCAGGCACTGTCCGCGAGGCCGTGGAAGACGATCACCAGCGGTGCCGAATCACCGTCTGCGACCGAGCCTGGGTAGACTCGCGCCTCGCGTTCCTGCCCGGCGACGTCAATTCTTATCAGCTCCGCTGCATCTGTTGCCGCGCACAAGCCGCCAAGTGTGACGATGAGGGCAGCGAGGATGACGTTTCCCGGGCGACCCGTTCTCCTACCAGTCATGCCGGCCTCCTCAGGGTGATGAATACATGGCTTCGGCATAACGTCCGTGCTGGATGACTTCAGCCCCCGCATCAGCGCGGGTAGCCATTCCGGTGTAGCTGTCGTGTCCGTGGTCAACGCCTTCGTGATTCGCGCGCCGCGTCGGGATCCTGATCGAAGCTTATGGCAAGGACGCGCCAGTTGCCGATCGCCGGGTTATCCGGGATGTAGCGAAAATCGATGATCTCGCTGTGGTCACCGCGGATCGGGAATTCCATCACGCTGGATGCCAGTTGGCCGTCCCGGCTGCCGCGGAAAAGTATGCGGACCCAACCCGGTCCGGGCGCGCGAGAGACGCGTCCACGCAGCCGCAAGACCCTCGAGTCCGGCAGATAGTAGAGGGTGCCGCGGATGCACATCGTCTCCTCTGGCTCGCAGATGAAATCATTGCGCACGAGGAAGTTTGTCCGACCCGCAAAAGCGGACGCCGATATCAACAATAAGCACAGAAATGTGATTCGCGTCGGGATCATGTCGTTACCCGATTATGAACCGAAGGGCCGTGAATGGTTCGGCCGGCGTGCCCCAGGGCGCGGGAAAGACAGCCGCGACCGCTGCGAAAGTTGCACCTTCACAGACTCGGTATAACCCGCTATAGTAGGAAATCCCTATCTATTTCAGAGACTTGACCGGCCCCGGTCTGACACGTTAGGAAACTGTGACATCGTCGGTTCCCCTCGCGGGATCCGCTCAGATGGAATGCAGGCATGGTTCTGACGGAGGTTGTGCCGGTATGAGCCGAAAAGACCGGTCGAGAAGGGTAGTTGCGAGTCCGAACGTCCGGGAGTTCTTCCGGGACTCCCTCGGTGAGGCGATCGCTCGTCAACAACTCGAGGCTGAAGACCATACGGTCCATTACGTCGTCAATCTCCTGACACTGTTTACCAGAGCCGATGAGCTTTACGCTGATGCGCCGGAAGGCCGGCGCCTGCCGCCGCTGGCGACCATGCTTGCAGAGGCGGCCGACGCGGGCTGCGACCGGGACCGGCACCGATCCTTGCAGCGCCTGGGAGACGTGGCGCTCTTCATGGCGGGATTCTTCCCCGACTCCCTCGCCCGCAAGCCGGTCGATGTGGACTACTACATCCGTATGGGCGGTGCCGCCTACGGAACACTCGCCGACCAGACCCGCCATGGAGCCCGGGGGGCGGGGATCGGCGAGGTCTTCGGTGAACTGGCCGAAAAATTCACGGCCTTCGTGGACGCCATCGGTGAGATCGCCGACCTCGGCCGCCGCTACTCCTCCGTGGACATCCTGCGCCTCTACGAGGTGTGGCAGGCCACGGGCAGCCGTCGGGCCCGATCCCGGCTGAATGCGTTGGGCGTGCCGCTGTGCGAATCGGCGACGGACGTCCGGCACTGACCCGCGGTCCATGCAGATCCTCGAAAAAATTCAGGGGGTCATAGAGCGTACCTACGACCTCGAGTCGGAACACCGGGTGAGTGACTTCGTCGTGACCTGCCCGGAGTTTGCGCGTGCGTTCGGGCTGCGTCCGGATGCGACCGCGCTGCGGGAGCAGGTGCTGGTTCGCGGGGACTCCGCGGCCGTCGATCTGGCAGTGTGTCTGGACCAGCAGGTGCTCACGCAGCTGCGGGATCATGACCCGATGGCCTTGCTGCACGACGGCAACCTCGAAGCGTTCTGGACCGCGCTGGAAGGCGTCAGTCACTTCGTCTACCTGGTCTGGAATGTGAGCCGCCGCCGCCAGGTGACACAGCTGGAGCTGGAGCTGCAGGCGGAAGTCGACAAGTTCGTGACGACCGCGCTCCTGGTAGCGGCCCAGCAAGGCGGCAGAGTACCGACGGAACTGCATTCCTGGCTGTTCGACCTGTGTCGTCTGGACGAGTCGCTGGCGCAGGAGGAGGCCGACCGTTATGCCCGGGCCAATCGCTACGCCGGCCGTTTCTGCCAGCAGCTCGCGAGTCGGTACCTGCGTTCTGGCGGTGACTCCATGTTCCCGGAGATCCGGCGTTTCTACCGGCTCAGCCAGCGCGGCAAGCTGCGCCATATCGAGTCTGCAAGGCCACGGAACCGGTAACGACGGCGCTACCGCCCTGGCTCCCATCGCCGGGCGTTGCGGTGAGGCCCGATTGGTCTGAAGTGCCTGACAGGTGCGTCTGGCCGCCGGGCGCGAGATAATGTTGGATTGACAACGTTTCTGGGACGCTCCGCGCGAGACACCGGCTGGAATGCGGGTGGCTCCACCGGGGCACCAACGACGCCTGAACAGGATCTAGGTCGCTACGGATGTCCGGACTCAGAGAAATCATGCATGCCTTCGTCGTGGGCGACCTCGACTATGCCGGGCTGCAACGCAAACTCTCGGAAGAGGTGCCCGGATCGGAGTCGCCGGAATCCGCCGTGGCCATCCTGGAACTGTTCTGCGAATCCGAAGAGACGTCCCCGGCGGTAAGGAACCTGTTGCGCAGGGCGGTCGACCGCTGCTTCCTCTCCGACAACACTGCCGAGATCCCCGACATCCGGCCCACGAGGGCTCGCGAGGCCGTGCTCGACAGTCAGCCGGCCGACGATACGGAAGAAGACCTCCCGCCAATATTCGCCCAAGACAAGGAGGAGCCGGACGTCACCCTGGACGAAAAGCCGCCCCGTGACCCGCTGGCGGAACCGCAGCCCGGCGATGTCGTAGCTGGCCGCTATGAGCTCGAGGGCCTGGTGGGTCGGGGTGGGATGGGGCTGGTGTACCGGGCGCTGGACCGTTGCCGCCAGGCGGCTGGCGTGGAGGAGACGCGGGTTGCGGTGAAGATCCTCAAGCCGGAAATGGCCGCCAGGCCAGAGGCATGGGGTCGGTTGTTCCGGGAAGGCCTGCGGGGCATGGAGCTGCGACACGAGAACCTCGTCCGGGTCTATGACGTCGGCGCAGAGGGTGAGCTGTGCTTCGTCACTATGGAACTCCTGGAAGGCGACACGCTGCGGGCGGCCATCGTAAGGCGCAGTCCGGAGGGATTCCCGACCGACGAGGGGAGTCGGATCCTGGGCGGTATCGCCCGAGGGCTGGCCTGTCTTCACTCCCACGGCCTCGTGCACGGTGATCTCAAGCCCGGCAACATCTTCCTGGATCGTCAGGGCAAACCGAAACTGACCGATTTCGGCACCACCATTCAACGCCACAGGAACAGGGAGCCGGTTCTCGAAGGCGGCGGTGCCTCTGCCAGGACACCCGCCTACGCCAGCGCGGAGCTGCTGGAAGGGCAACCGCCCGACTATCGCGACGACGTCTTTGCCCTCGGCTGCCTCGCCGCCGAAATGTTCTCCTCCCGTCATCCCTTCAGAAGGGTCCAGGCCGACCAGGCCCGCGAGCGCAAGCTGCGGCCCGCCATGCCGGGGGGCCTGCCGGCGAACCTGCGTCAGGCTATCGCTGCTTGTCTGAGCTTCGATCGCAAGAGACGGCCCGCCGACGCTGATACCTTTTTACGGCAGGCCGGCCTGGTGAGGCAGAGAAGTCGACCATTATTCGCTGTAGGAATGCTTGCTGGCCTCGCGATAGGCGTCCTGACCGCCCTTGCGATCATCCACCCCGGCGGGCCGGTCGGGAGTCTGTTGGGGCGACAACCGGTCCCTGAGGCCGGCCCGGGCGCTGAGACCATCACCGCACGACCCGATCCGCAAGCCCTCGGTGGCGGGGCGCCAGCGACACCACCCCCGGCGGCGGATGAGTCTGAAGGACCGATCGGCGGCCCGCCGGTAGTCGGGGAACCGGTCGCGGTGGCACCCGTGCCGGGCTCTGCAGAGGCCGAGCCGGACGCAAACGCGCCGGTGGATGCCGGTGGGCGCTTCTCAACGACCGTGGTGGACGATCTGCCCGAGCAGCCGATGATGGAGGAACCCGAAGCCCAGCCGGAGACTCAGCCTGAAGCGCAGCCACCCGAACCGCCGCCGGCGCCCGCCGGCCCCGGGACGCTGTCGTTATCGACGGCCGAATACAGGGTGGCCGAGGGCAACGCGGTAGTCATTGCCACGATCGTTAGACGCGGTGGCCAGCAGGGGCCGGTCAGCGTGTTCTGGCGGACGGTGTCGGACACGGCCGCGGCCGACGCAGACTTCATAAACAGCGATTGGGATGTGGTCAGATTCGCCGATGGCCAGACAAGCGCCCGGGTCTATGTGCCACTGGTCGATGACGGCATCCGCGAGCGCCAGGAGGGCCTCTACCTGGAGCTTGGTCGGCCCGGTGGCGGGGCTGTGCTGGGGAGCGTCACCCGCAGCCGGGTGCTGATCGACGACGACGACTGAGCGGCGACGGCCGGGCAGCCCGGAGCCGGGCACGCCTAGTCCGAAGGCTGGATCAGGACGTCAATCCGACGGTTGCGCGCACGTCCTTCCGCGGTCTGGTTGTTGGCCACGGGGCGGGTCTCGCCGTAGCCCACCGCGGATACCCGCGATGCCGGGATCCGCATCGTCCGCAGCAGATGGGAGCGGACGGACTCGGCTCTCTTGCGGGACAGTTCAAAATTGGCTTTGTCGCCGCCGAAGGAATCGGTATGTCCTGAGAGGATCAGCGTCGCCTCGGGATATAGCCGGATCGCCGTTTCCAGGCGGTTCATCAGGTCCTGGCTGGCCGTAGGGATCTGTGCGCTGCCCGAAGAGAAACCCAGCCCGTACAGCCGCAGCATGACATCGTCGCCCTGGCGAAGGACGCGTGCCTCGTCCCGGCTGAAGAGACGTTCCACCTGGCCCAGGCGCTGCCTGTCCATCTCCTGACGCCGTATCTGCTGCTCAAGCGCCTGGCGTTGCTCCGATACCCCTCCGAGTCGCTCGTAGGCCTCGCTCACTTCCTGTTCGAGGGCGAATACCTGCTGCGTGCGCTCCTCGATGTCTTCCGTCAGACGCTGGTTGCGGTCTTCGAGTTGTCCGAACTTCTCGATCAGTTGTTCCGCAGGTTTGTCCGGACCCTGATCGAATCGGGCGGCGATGTCGGCGTTGGCCGCGACCCTCCGTAATGGCTCCTCCATCTCCAGAATGAGGTCTTCCGGCGAACCGTCCTCGCGGCGCCAGGTCTCTATCCGGCGGGCCAGGTCGAACGCGTGACGGACTTCGTACCTGGCTTCCAGGGCGAGTGCCCTGGGCTTGTCGGTGTCGTAACGATCGGACTCGAGGGCGGCCTCGGCTTCGGCGACCAGGGACTCCGCCCGGGCGAGCGTCTCCGGCGCATAGCGATGGACCTTTTTATCGCGGCCATCGGCTATCAGCGCCTTCGTGTCGGACAGGAGTCGCAGCTTGATAGCCAGCAATTCCGACTGCCGGTAGCGGTCGGCGGCGTCCTCTGAACGGGCCGCACCGCCGCTATCGTCGCCGCGTTCGAGCAGGACGACGGCCCGCCGCAGGGTCTCTTCCCCACGGGTCCAGTCCTCAAGCTCCAGTCCCGGGGCGCCTGCCTCCGAGGCCGCGCTACGGGCCCGCAGCGCGGCCTCCACAATGGGTACCGCGCGACGCGCGGCCGCGGTGGCATCAGCGAAGAATGCCGTCGCCTCTTTCGCAGCGCGGGCCAATCTCGTCGTGCGGCCGCTTTTCGAGTCGGCCCTGGCCCTGGCCAGCGCTCGATCGCCGTTCTCGAAGCTCTCAGGAGCCAGCAGCGGCGCTCGTGCCTCGGTGGCAGATTCCCTCGCCGACACGGCGGTCGCAATCAGGTCTTCACTGGCCCACGTCAGCTGCCCGGACAACAGACAGGCGACACAAGCGGCGACCAAGATTCCAACGGACCTGCTGCGCACGGGATTCGACGGGCCCTTCAGCGGAGCCCGATCTCTTGCCGGGCGATCACCATGCGCTGTATCTCGCTCGTGCCTTCATAGATCTCCGTGATCTTGGCATCCCGGAAGTACCGCTCCAGCGGGAGTTCGCGGCTGTAGCCCATCCCGCCGTGCAGTTGCACTGCCTGATGCGTCACGAACATGGCGGTCTCTGACGCGAATAGCTTGGCGCACGCGGCTTCCGTGGTATTCCGGAGTCCCGCCGCGTGGGCGCGGCTCTTGTTCCACGCGGCCCGCAGGGTCAGGAGCCGGGCCGCCTCCAGCCGCATCTTCATGTCGGCGATTTTCGCCTGGATCATCTGGAAACTGCCGATGGGCGCTCCGAACGCCTCTCGTTCCCGTGAATACCGGACACTGGCCTCGTAGGCGGCCCGTGCGATTCCGACCGCCTGCGCCGCGATGCCGACGCGGCCCGCGTCAAGGATCGTCATGGCGATGCGAAAGCCTGCGCCTTCTTCGTTCAGGCGGTTCTCAGCCGGACAGCGATAGTCGTTAAGTTCGATCTCGCAGGTCGCCGAGGCCCGGATGCCGAGCTTCGGTTCCGTCTTGCCGCGCTCGAAGCCGGGTTCCTCTGTGTCGATCACGAAAGCGGAGATGCCCTTGGCCCCGGCCTCCGGATCGGTCACGGCGAAGACCACGATGTATCGCGCGACCGGACCGGATGTGATCCACGATTTCTTGCCGTTGATGACATAGTGGCTGCCGTCTTCAGATCGTACCGCCCGAGTGCGCATATTGGCGGCGTCCGAACCTGACTGGGGTTCGGTCAATGCATACGCCCCTATGAGATCTCCCGAGGCGATCGGCGTCACGAACTTCTGTTTCTGCTCGTCGCTGCCGAACTCGAGGATGCCGTTGCAGTACAGGGAGTTGTTCACCGAGATGATGGTGGAGTGCGCGGCATCAGCGGCCGCGATCTCTTCCATCAGCAGGGCGTATCCCACCGCATCGAGTCCCGCGCCACCGTACTCTTCCGGGACTTCGATGCCCATAAAGCCGAGCTCCCCAGCCTTGCGGACTGTCTCCACGGGAAACTCGCCCGTCTCGTCAAAATGAGCGGCGACCGGGGCGATCTCCTTCTGGGCGAATTCCCGGGCGGCGTCCCGGATCATCTCCTGCTCTTCGGTGAGTGAAAAATCCATTCAGTGTCTCCATGCAAAGGCCGGCTTCTGATCGCCGGGTGCTAGCCGCCCATGTTAACGCCAGGAACCCGTGTAAGAAATCAGGATGACTCGAATCCCTCGTAACTGAGCTCGACGATGAGCAGCTGTGTCCGGCCTTCGGGCAGGTCGACCTGCACCTCGTCTCCCACGGATTTCTGCATCAACGCCCTGGCCATCGGGGAATCCAGGCTGATGTAGTCCCTGTGTGCATCGAATTCATCCGAGCCGACGATGCGGAACGTGGTTTTGTCCCCGTGACTGTCCTTCAGCCGAACCCAGGCGCCGAAGAATATCCGCGTCTTGTCGGCCGGGGCGGACCCCACGACCTTTAGTTCCGACAGTCGTTTCCGCAGGTAACGGACCCGCCGGTCGATCTCGCCGAGTTGCTTCTTGCGGTAGATGTACTCGGCATTCTCGGAGCGATCGCCTTCGGCAGCCGCAGCCGACAGCGCCTTGGTGACCTCCGGTCGGCGGTATCGCCAAAGGTCGTCGAGTTCGGCCCGCAATCGACGATCTCCGTCCGGAGTGATGTACGGCGACGAGGGGGGGCTTGGAGGCCGGTAGCGGGGCACAGCAGACGCTTCAGCCGTCGATGGAAACGACATAGGAGCCGAACTTGCGGACATTCAGGACGCCTGAATCGAGGATCAGATACTGTCCCTTGATCCCGCGCAGGCGACCCTCGATCTCGGGTGAGCGATCGAAGCTCAGCGAGCGGATCTTCTCGGGATACTCGAGGACCGGAAACTCGATCTGCACAGTCTCTGCCTGCGGCAGCTCACGGACAGCGTCGTCGCCAAACTCATGGATGATCTCATCGATGTCGGCGCGGCACTCAGAGATCAGCCGGTCGCGGGCGGCCGGCAGGTCCAGTGATTCCGCGGTCCCGCGAAGCAACGCCCTCCAGTCGGTACGGTCGGACACGTGACGGGCCATGGCCGCCTCGATCAGCCCCGAAATCCGACGGCTGGAAACCTCGAATACCGGCAGGGCCTGGCCGGCTCCCTGATCCATCCAGCGGGTCATGACCTGATGCGCCCGGGTGATCCCCACCTTCAGCCCGGACGTGTTGGCCAGGTAAACGATATGAGTCTGCATGCAGTGCTCGTCGCCCCAGCCAGGCTCCCGGCATGTACCCAGGTGGTAGTGGCAGCGACTCGGTTGCAGGATGCACAGATCGCAGGCCGCCAGCCTCTGGCTGCACGGGAAACAATGCCCCTGGCTGTAACTCTTGCGCGTCTTGCGGCCGCAGTTGGAGCACAGGATTTCGCCTTCGAACTTCAGAACCAGAGTTTCGCCGACCCTGTCATTGAGAGGCACGAGCGCGTCGCCGATCGGGAGGCGGTAGGCCACCGGAGTCTCTGGCTCGGTACGCATTTTCCTCAATGGGCCGGTGATCATCGGTCTGCCTGGCGAGTCAAAGATGGGTGATCCAGTATATCGGCAGCCGCGGTTCAGGGTCGTCCCCCAACCTGCAGGCCATTGATGGAGAATCCGCCGTCCACTGCCAGGCACTGACCGGTGACATAGCTCGCTGCCGGCATGCAGAGGAAGGCCACGACCGAAGCAACCTCCTCCGCGAGGCCGACGCGGGCCATCGGTGTCCGTTCGATCACCGCAGCCTGATAGCCGGGGTCTGCCAATACCTGTCGCGCAAGGGGCGTGTCTATGTACCAGGGCGCTACCGCGTTGGCGCGGATGCCGAAAGGCGCCCATTCTACGGCGAGGTTGCGGGTCATCTGGATCATCGCCGCTTTCGTCATTGCATAGGGCGCGCCTGTGCACAGGTGGGTCAGGCCGGCTACCGAGGCCACGTTCACGATGCTCGCGCCACACTCTTTCATCGCGCCGAGACACAGCTGACTAATATGGAAGGCCGACTCCAGATTGCCCGTCAGCAATGACTGGAACTCTTCCAGGCTGTACTCCGCCGCCGGCTTGCGCAGATTGCTGCCGACGTTGTTTACCAGGCAGTGCAGAGATCCGGTGTGTCCGCTGACGGTTGCCACCAACTTACTGCGGTCATCCGCGTCCGCGAGGTCAGCCGCGATGCCTGTGACGTCGCCACCGGCAGCGCGCCACTCGGACTCGCGGTCACGGACGTCTTCCACGCTGCGAGCTACGAAAAACACCTTCGCTTCCAGGGACAGGAATTCCTCCACCACCGCACGGCCGATGCCACGGGTCGCGCCGGTGATCAGTGCCGTCCTGCCCTCAAGAGTCCATTTGTCGGTCGCCACTATCCGAACTCCTCGACGGCGCCAGGCGCCATGGCGCAGGACTCCCTGCCGTTTCATTGTCTATTGGCGCGTGCGAAAATATCCAGTCCCAGTCAGATCGGAATCGCTGATTTCCCATGAGCAATTTCAAGGGCATACCTATCCGCCGAAGCGGTAAGAAGTTCCGCACGGAGGAGGGGTTCACCGCGATCAAGAACGGTGTGAAGGCGAATCCGCGCGCAGGCAGCCAGCCGATCGAGCGCAAACCTGCATGGATCAAGGCCCGTATGCCTTCCGGTCCCGGGTTCCATCGGGTGAAAGACAACGTCCGTGAGCACCGCCTGGCCACGGTCTGTGAAGAGTCCATGTGCCCCAACATCGGCGAGTGCTGGAATCACGGTACCGCGACCCTGATGATCATGGGTTCCGTCTGCACCCGGGCGTGCCAGTTCTGCGCGGTGGATACCGGCAACCCTCGCGGCTGGCTGGATCCGGCGGAGCCGCAGAACTCGGCGCGCTCGGTCGAGTTGATGGGGCTGCGCTACGTGGTCATCACTTCCGTCGACCGGGATGACCTGGAAGACGGCGGGGCCGGACATTATGCGGCCTGTGTACAGGCGATAAAGCAGCTCAATCCGACGACCGCTGTCGAGGCGCTGACGCCGGATTTCCAGGGGCGCCTGCCGGACGTCGAGACGGTTCTCGGTTCAGGAGTGGATGTTTTCGCGCAGAACGTCGAGACAGTACGCCGGCTCACTCATCCGGTCAGGGATCCGCGCGCAGGCTACGATCAGACTCTCGCCGTACTCGCCCACGCTAAAAAATTCCGGCCCGACGTCTTGACCAAGACCAGCCTCATGCTGGGACTGGGCGAAACCGAAGAGGAGATTCTGCAGGCTTTGCGCGACCTGCGGTCCGTTGACGTGGACATAGTCACGCTGGGGCAGTATCTGCGCCCAACCGCCAATCACCTGCCGGTGGAGCGATTCGTGACCCCTGACGAGTTCGCCACCTATCGCCAACGTGGGCTGGAGCTGGGTTTCATGGAGATTGTGTCCGGGCCGCTGGTGCGTTCCAGCTATCGCGCCGACCGGGTGTTCGAGAAGAACAACGTCGGCTTGTCCGACGCTGCTGTCACCTGATCGCAGGGGCTTGCAACCAAAGAGCCCTGGGGCGCGTCTAATTCTACGTAAGCCCCAGGAGGTAACCGATGATGAACCGACTACAGAAATACAGCTGGAAGCTGGCTTGCTCGAATGGTTCGCCTGCCGCGAGGCGGCTGGTCAAGCGCAACGTGCCGCGGAGCCGGCCCAACGTGATCCGCCGGATCGTGGAGCGTCTGGAGCGTCATCCCGACCGCTATCAGAGCTGACGCGACGGCGGCGCGCCGCCTGACGGTGTAGAGCGCCGCCGTTGTCGGTACCATAGCCCGTCTTGTGGCAACCCCCGGGGCAAAGACGAGCTGTGAGTGAGTTCCTTGTCGAATACGGCCTGTTCCTGGCCAAGACTCTTACGGTCGTCGCGGCGGCCGTTTTTATCATCAGTGCGGCGGCTGCGGCGTCCCGAAAACAAAAGGACGGCGGTGGGCTTACCGTCCGCAATCTGAACGATCGCTATCGTCAGATCACCGACGCGCTGCGTAAGAGCGTGCTGCCGAAACGCGAATTCCGCGCCGAGGCGAAGGCCCGTAAGGCCGAGATAAAGGCTCGCCAGAAAAAGGACGGCGATCGTAAGCGTTTGTTTGTGCTTGACTTTCATGGCGACATCAAGGCCACGGCCGTGGCCAGCCTGCGCCACGAGATAAGCGCCGTGCTTGCCGTGGCCAGACCGGAGGACGAGGTCCTGCTGCGCCTGGAGAACTACGGCGGCCTGGTGCATGAGCATGGACTCGCGGCGGCCCAGCTTGCCAGGCTCAGGGCAGGCGGTATCCGGCTGACGGTAGCGGTGGACAAGGTGGCCGCCAGCGGTGGCTACATGATGGCCTGCGTCGGGGATCGCGTGATCAGTTCACCATTCGCCGTCATCGGCTCGATCGGAGTCCTCGCGCAGATACCCAATTTCTACCGCCTGCTGGACCAGCACGGTATCGAGGTCGAGCAGATCAAGGCCGGACGTTACAAGCGGACGGTCACCATGTTCGGCAGGAACACGGAAGAGGACCGGGCGAAGCTGACCGAGGAACTCGAGGACGTCCACGTGCTGTTCCGCGAGTTGATCGCCGAATTTCGGCCGGAGCTGGACCTGGATGCGGTGGCTACCGGAGAACACTGGTACGGCCGGCGGGCGCTTGCGCTGGGGCTTGTGGACGGGTTGCAGACCAGCGATGACTACCTGCTCGGCGTCCTCGACCAGTCCGATCTGTTCGGCGTGCAGTGGAAGGGCCGGAAGACGTTAAGCGAGAAGGTCGTTGCTGCCGTTGAAGGCAGCGCGGATGCAGCGGTCCGCGGATTGCAGAGCGCGGCCGACCGCAGTCGGTTCGGATCGGGCTGAACCGGAGCAGGGTGATGGGGGAGAGAAGACGGTTCTTCGTGGCCGTGCCGGTAGTTCTCGCCGTTCTGGCTATCAATCCGTCGCATGCGGCAGACCGATTCGTGTCGGCCCTGCCGGATCCTGAAAGCGGCGGCTGGCAGATCGAGTTCACGGCCGGCGATAGCTCCGAGATTACGCTGGATGGCGTGCCGGTTGGGGCCCGGGCGGAGAGCATCGACGGCGCCCGCTATCGGCTCATGCTCGAGGGGCCTGAGGTCAGCGGCCGGAGACTGGCTCTGGCGGACAAGGCAACGATCACGCTTGCTGAGACGCCTCGCGAACTGGCGCCGTTCAATGACTGGATCGTTTACCACATCATGCTGGCCTATTTCGATAACGGCGCGCGCGCCAACGATCGCAGCGGCATGCGTCGCTGGGTACACCGGAATTATGCGGGCGGCGACTTGCAGGGTGTGTTGCGACGATCGGATTACCTGGCCGACCTCGGGATCAACGCCGTCTGGCTGAGTCCGGTATTCCAGAGCGAAACGTCCCACGGCTATGACGTGCTGAACTACTACCGCATCGGAGATGCGGTGGCGGTTCCGGGCGATGCGGACGCGTCTCTTGCCCTGTTCCGCCAGCTCGTGACCGAGCTTGGCGAACGCGATATCGGCGTGGTCCTCGACCTGCCGCTGGACTATGGCGCGGGTCCCTACGATCGCCGCGCGGGAGATCCCCAACGCCGCAAGCCGAAGAGTACCAAGGCCAAGCAGGAAGCCGAGAAGGTCTGGGAGAGCTGGGGCACGGGATTCCGCTACTGGAACTTCGGCGATGAGGATACGCGGAAGTTTCTGCGCGACGTGCCGCTGTACTGGCTGCAGCAGGGCGTAGCCGGGTTCCGGATGGATTACGTGCGTGGCGTGGACCACGAGTTCTGGGCCGAGGTCTACGCTGATATCAAGGCGCAGGATCCCGGGGCGTTCGTTTTCGGGGAAGCATGGATCGACGCCGACGGTCCGACCCGCAACATGAACGACATCGCCACCTATTACGAAGCCTCGCCCGGGATTGGCTACCAGTTCGATTCCCTGATCGAGTATCCGATGCAGATGGTGATGACCGACGTCTTCGCCACGGGTGCCTCCGTCGCGCTGCTGGAGGAGTGGCTGCAGGCGACCACCGCCGCGTATGGCGATCACGGAGCGCCCATCTACTTCCTGGACAATCACGACATCGCACGGTTCTCGGACATGGCCAGCGGCGAAGCCGGCAAGCGGGTATTGGCGGCGATCACGTTCATGGCCAGCCTGCCAGGCCCGATGAGCATCTACTACGGCACCGAAACGGCACTCTCCGGCAGCACCCCCAGGAAGGGCTTCAACGATACCAACAGGGTGCCGATGCCCTGGGATGGGCTGGATGAATCCCTGATCACGGCTATCAGCGAAGTCTTCAGGGCCAAGAGGGCGTACCCGGTACTGACCCACGGTGCCAGATTTCCGGTGATGGTCGATGACACCGGGCTACTGATGGCCAGGCTGCACGGCGGCACGCTGGCGCTGGTCGCGGTCAACATGGGATCGGGCGAGCGCGAGTTCGTGGTGCCTGCCCAGCTTTCGGCGGGGCGCACATTCCGCGCGCTCGCGGGGGGCACCATCCCCGAGACGGTTGCGAGGGAACAAGCGGTCTGGGGCTTGCCGCCGTTGACCGTTGGGATCGCCGTGGCCGATTGACCGGCACCCCGATACCGGGTCCGGCGGGCGGCGTGCTGGTAAAGTGTCAGGCCTGAGGTTTATTCAGGAACTGGATCCGTCAGCGTGGTCCTCCACGTGTCAGATCCACCGGCACTTCGCGACGAGTGGAATCTGCCGCAGGACCGGAACACAACGGTAACGACGGCAGATGACGCAGGTACTGCGACATCGGAGAGATCAGGAAAGAATGCTTGTGATACGAAGTCGGGCGATCGACAACAGCGGGTGGCGCGGTACGCGCAGGCTGCGAGCATCTGCCGGAGTCGTGCTGCTGCTATTCAGCGTGACGTCGGCCGCTGCAGAGTCGGCTGAGGATCCCAGGACATCGCACAGATTCCAGGCCGGCCCCGCCCAGGAGGTCCTGGGTGAGCTGCAGCGCGTCAGGGTCCGCCACGAAGATACATTGCCGGACGTCGCCCGACTGTTCGATCTCGGCTATGAGGAGATCACCCGTGCCAACCCCGGCATCGATCCCTGGTTGCCAGGTGACGGAACCGAACTGGTCTTGCCCACCCTGTTCGTATTGCCTGAGGCGCCGCGCGACGGATTGGTGCTCAACATGGCCGGGATGCGGCTGTACTACTTCAGGAAGCCAGGCAAGGACGGCGTCAGCGATATCTATACTCACCCGATCGGGATCGGCCGGGTGGGCTGGTCCACGCCGCTCGGCACGACCCGCGTCACGGCGAAGGCAAAGAACCCGAGCTGGTATGTGCCAGAATCCATTCGCAAGGAGCACGCGGAGGAGGGCGATCCCCTGCCGGCGATCGTACCTCCCGGGCCGGACAATCCTCTCGGTCAGCATGTCCTGCGTCTGGCTTTGCCCAGCTACCTGATCCATGGCACCAACAAGCCATGGGGTGTCGGCATGCGCGTCAGTCATGGTTGTATTCGGCTCTACCCGGAGGATATTGAAGCGCTGTTCTCCATGGTGCCTAAGGGCACCCCGGTGCATATCGTCGATCAGCCGTATCTTGCCGGCTGGCACAACGGCAGGCTGATGTTCGCTGCCCACGTCCCTCTCGAGGAACAGGGTGGCGACTGGCTGGCGGCCCTTGAATTGCTCGATCGCAGGATGAAGGATGCGCCGGAATCGTCTTCGACGGCCGCTATTGACTGGGGAAGAGTCGCGCGGATCACCCGCGACGGCATGGGCATCGCGTTCCCGGTGCAGATCGATGCGCCGGACGTTCGCCAATGGCTGACCGCGGCGCCCCTGATCCGGACAGAGCCGGTCGCCAATTATCGCCCGCAACCCGACGCCGCTTCGGGGCCCGCCGAGCCCGGCCCGGGAGAAGGTGCGAAGCGGTGATCGTGATGGCGATCGTCGATCGTCTCTAGCCGCCTGTCCGCGATCCGACGGTGCCTGATACTTCAGCAAAACCCCGCGACATCTGCGTGTTGCGCCTGTCCTCGATCGGTGACGTCTGTAATGCCATCCCGGCGGTGCAGGCCATTCAGCGTGAGTGCCCCGACGCCCGGCTGACCTGGATCGTCGGCCGGCGTGAGGCGGAACTGGTAGCAGGTTTGCCCGGCGTCGAATCGATCGTCTACGACAAGCAGCGTGGACTGGCGGGCTATGCCGCAGTCCGTCGCCAACTACGGGGCCGGCGGTTTGACGCCCTCCTGCACATGCAGGTGTCCATCCGCGCCAGTCTGGTCAGCCTGCTGGTGCGCTCACCGCGACGCATCGGATTCGACCGCGCTCGAGCCGTGGAGGGGCAGTGGTTGTTTTCCAATGCGGCCATCCAGGCGCAGCAACACGCCCACGTGGTCGACGGCTTCACGGCATTCGCCGCTGCCGTGGGAGTGCCCGATTACTCGCCGTCGTGGGATATCCCGGTAGATCAGGCGGACCGCGAGACGGCGCGCGCCCTGCTGCCGGAGGGCGGCCGCGTCTTTGCCATCGTTCCGGCCGCCAGTGAAACGGCCAGGAACTGGACGCCTGAGGGCTACGCGGCACTCGCTGATCATGCTGGCGCGCGAGGTTTCTCGGTGGCCCTCTTTGGCGGCCCTGCAGCGGCCGAACGCCAGTTGGCCGATGCCGTCCGCAGCCGGGCGAAGGTCCAGATCACCGATTGCGTCGGCAGGACGACCCTGGGCCAGCTACTGGCGCTGCTGGCGGAAACCCGTCTGCTGCTTGCGCCGGACACGGGTCCGGTGCATCTTGCGGTCTCCCAGGGAGTCCCGGTGATCGGGCTGTATTGTCACTCGAACCCCAGGCGCACAGGCCCTTATGGCGGACTGGACTACGTGGTGAACCACTATGACCGGTCGGTTCAGCAACAGACCGGGCGGTCCTGGCGGGAGCTGCCCTGGGGCACCCGCGCCAGGGGGGCGGACCTGATGAGCGCAATCCGCGTATCTGAAGTAGTCGAAAAATTCGACCGGATCGTCGCAGACCGCGGACTGTCCGAGTAGATTGAAGTAATCAGTCGCGCCACACTTTGCGACGGATCATCCCGTCGCGGATCGGATCCGGCAGCCATCGGAGTATCGACAGAGACCTGGCGTCGGCTCCCACCGTGTAGCGATTCTTCGGATCGTCCGACGTCAGCGCCAGCTTCACCACTTGGGCAACACGCTCGGCCGGAATCCCGCGCGGATTGCGATTGAGCTTCTCGAGCAGCGTCAGAACAGGTTCGTATATCCGCCGCAGCTGCTGATCGTTATGACCGCGTTCCTCGTCCCTCTCCGCGCCCTTGCGCCAGATCTCGGTCTCGATGCTGCCGGGCTCGACGGCGATGACGCGCAGGCCGAGGACCCCGAGCTCGACCCTAAGCGAGTCGGTGATGGCCTCTACCGCATGCTTGGAGCCGGCGTAGACGGAGACACCGGGTAAGGCCACCAGGCCGGAGATCGAGCTGATGTTGACGATCCTGCCGCCGCTGTCGCGCAGCAGGGGCAGGCAAGCCCGCGTGATTCTCAGGAGTCCGGTCACGTTGACCGCATAGGTGGACTCTATCTCTTCGTCCGTCATCAGTTCGAGCGGGCCGCCCATATATAGCCCGGCATTGTTAACGAGGCCGGAGAGGCCGCCGTCCTCATGGATGCGAGCGACCGCCGCCTCGACCTCCGCCGGGGAAGTCACGTCGAGAATCAGAGGGCGAAGATCTCCGCTGGCGCTGCTCTCGAGAGACTCGGCATCGGATGTCTTGCGCACTCCCGCGTAGACGATCATCCCTGCTTCCGAGAGCAACAATGCGGTGGCGCGGCCGATGCCGGAAGAAGAGCCTGTAACCAGGACCGAGTTCATTTGTTGACTCTGTATGACTTTGGGGAACTAACGCCTTCGGGATGATCGGCGGCGTAGATTCATACCGAACAACAGCAGGCTCAGGCCTGTCAGGACGGTCACAGGGTTTTCCACCGTGAACACGAGTGGCCAGAGTGCGCCGCGGGTCAGGGCACGCAACGACCCGTCACGCGCGATCACGTCGGCGACCGGCGGGCTGAACCGATAGTATGCCGCCACGAAAGCCCTGCCCGGCGTCGTCCGCAGCAAGATGTCGTCGCGGAAACGACGCAGGCTGGCGACGTGGGGATCCATGCTGCTGCCGAAAGCGGCCGTGGCGATGAAGCACAGATCATTGCACAGGAAGGGGCAGTCATCGTCGTCGTCACTGACGCCGTCGTCTTCCTGTCTGCCTATCCTCACGACAGAATTTTCCGGATCGACCGAAGACAGCAGTGTGGGATTGACGATATAGACGAAGAAGAACCGGGTAGCCGGGCCTTTGTCATCATCGTCGATCAGTTCGACCTGGAATTCGGCTACCGTGTCTCCGTCCTCGAATCGCAGCCGGTCGGTGATGGCCACGTAATGTTCTCCGGCGATCGCTGCATCGCTGGTTGTACCGTCGGCGGTGGCATAGTCCACGGTCACCAGACCGCTGCTACCGTCGCGGCGGGTCACCCGGAAGGTCAGCGGATCGGATGACTCGGGGACATTGCTGTCGCCGAGTAACTCGAGGGTGAACTCTCCCGGTTGCGCCGGCTCGTTGTCCTCGATGATGACCAGTCGGGTCCGATCGCCGGCGACGACCCGGTCGGTCGGTTCCCCCTCGCCGATGACAAGAGTCAGTGTCTCATTGCCCTCGAGTTCGTTGTCCTCGATGGTCATGAGCGAGAAGTTCTTGCTGCCTTCTGTTTCGCTGAACTCCAGCGTCTGGGTCACGTCGCTGTAGTCCACTCCGAGCGTGGCTGAGCCGGGCTGTCCGGACACCACGATCGAGGCTTCTCCGCCTTCACCATCGCGCACGACGTCGACAGGCAGATCGTTGCCTTCCGACACGCGACGTATCTCGTCGCCACTGTATTTCAGAACCACAGGCGCCTGTTGCGCATCGATAACGTCCAGCGTCAGTGCTGTGGCTTCTCCAAGCGTGGCGCCGGATGGCGAGCTCAGGGACAAGGTAGCGAACTCGGTGCCTTCTCTTTCGCCGTCGTCGAAGGCAGTGACGGCCACGTTGGCAAACAGGTCGCCGGCTTCAATCTGCACTACTCCCAACGGCAGGTCGATCTCGAAGTCGGTACCCAGGATGGCGGTGCCGCCAACGCCGACACCAAGGATGGCGGAGACAGCCTCATTCGCGCTTCCGCTGCGGATCACCGTCACATAGCCCGTATCCCCTTCGTCTACCGCAAGCCGGATCTCACCGAACTGCAATACACCGTCTGCGAGGGCCGGAACGCAACCCAGCAGGGCGATCAGCGCTGCGAAACAACGAGCGATACGGGACTGTTTGAGCATCGTTTCTTCCATGGGTGGCCATGCGGCAACAATGAATTCTAGGCGGCGCGTGCCCCGTATCCAAGGGCCATAACCCTGACCTCGAACTGTGATGTGGTTCGCAGCCGAAGCGCAGAGTATGACGCAATCTCGGGAACCATGAGCAAGCCGTACTACGCCAGCTTCTTCGTTCACGACGCCCACCAGGAGGCGGTGACCCAGTATTGCGGCGTTATCGAGATGCGACGACGCAACAACAAAGAGATCGGTCCTCGCGAGCTTGCTGTCCTGCTGGCCAAGAATCTGGACGTGGAAACGGATGACGTTGAAGTGCTCCAGTGGGGGCCGGTCCACTAGCACCCTGACCGGCGATGCGTCCACCGCGGTAACAGTCTCCTCTGCTGCGTTCCCTGGATGATGCCCTCTGCCGTCAGGGCGGGCGACACCTTTGCCGCCCGGAGCTGTCCTATCTGTTCGAGCACACGCGTGCCCACATCGCAGGCGCCACCAGGCCATTGGCGGGCGGTCCGATCCACATGCGGGCTGATCCTCATGCTAGAGTCGCCGCCGAAGTATTGACCTGAACCGGAATCGTGACTCGCAAGATACATCGCATTGGGTTCATCATCCTGGGCTGGGTGCTGCTCAGCGGCGATGCCTTCATCAGTTGCAGCAGCGATCCCGGCAACCTGGGTTCTTCGAATAGCAGGCCGATCGCGTCTGATGGGTTTTACACGACCAGCGTGAGCAACTCGGTGGTCGGATTCATGCAGGCGACGGACCCCGACGGAGACGATCTGACCTATCGGATCACCGCCGTGCCGCAACTGGGCAGCCTGCAGAATGTGGACTTCAGCAGCGGCCAGTTCACCTACGTCCCGCGGGACGCGGGCACCGACAGTTTCTCGTTCCGCGCCAGTGATGGCCGCCTGGAGTCGAACACCGGGGTGGTGACGATCCGGGTAGACAGCGAAGCCACCGCGAAAAGCTCATCGGCGGCCCTGGTCGACCTGCAGCGGGACCCGCTCGTGCCGGATTCGCTCCTGATCCTTTGGGGAGATTCCGCCGGGACACTTCAGCGTATCAGTCGGCGGGCCGCTTCCGCGCCGGTCACGCTGGCCTCCGGTGTCCGCAGCTTTACAACAGACCCGCTGCGGCCAGGCTCGATGCGAGTGCTGGCGGCGGACGGGCGCCTGCTGACGAGTGTCGACGGAGGCACTACGTGGACAGACGGCGAGGGCATTCAGATGTCCTCGTGTCCGGGCGGCGATCTGGCGGCTTTGCCGCCATATGCGGCCCAGGTTCTCTGCCTGCAATCCGCTCGGCATGACGGGGCGACCCGACTGCGAGTCGGTGGTGACGCCGCATGGCCTGTCCTGCAGGCCAGCCACGACGAGGGAATCAGCTGGCAGCCGATCGTCGGGCCGAACCTGAAGTTCGCCCGCATTGTGACGCTTCGCCGTGAACCACTGATAGTTTCCGAGTGGTGGCTGGCGATCAGTGCGGCGACGACCTCGGTCCTGCACACGGAGGACGACGGCCTGAGTTGGACCCGGGTCCTGGACCTTCCGATGGCAGATCTCACGCTGGTCGACTGTGCACCTGACACCGTCTGTCTGATGGACGCAGGCCGCTCTCAACTGTGGCGATATCCCATCGTTCGCTAGGCTCCGGTATTGCAAACTCGACCGCCCCTGCCGAGGATAGGCCGACCATGTGCCCTGACGCGTCGCAATCCGGACCACACGCCCGCCGGCTGTCCGCCTCGATTTCGGACGAGATCGCCTGCCATCTGCGGACCGCCCGCGATGCGCTCTGTGGACACCCACACCTGGAGGAAGCGGCCGTACACACGGCCAGGAAAACCCTGAAGAAGATCCGGGCCGGTTTGCGGCTGCTGGAAGATGCCGGCGCGGAGGTGCCGGCAGGTTCGACGGCGCTGTGCCGGGACGTGGGACGGGTGCTCTCCGAACTACGAGATACCGATGTCTGTCTGCAGACTCTTGCCAGACTCTACCCGGCACCCGAGGAAGCGCCTGACGGCCTGGTGACGAAGCTCAAGACACGGCGCGCCGAACTGCATGAGACGGACACGCCCGGCTCCGACGCGCGCCAGGCGATCGCCATGGACCTGGAGGGGCTTGAACGAATCTTGCTGGGGGTCCACCGGAAAAAGGCAAGGGACAAGCCGATCAAAAAGGCGCTCGAGAAGACCCGGGCCATCGGCAGGAAACGGTACAGCAAGCTGGGCGATTCTCCATCTCCGGAACGATTCCATGACCTCAGGAAAGCCGCGAAACGCGAACTCTACCAGGGAAGATATCTCCTGCGGGGGGCAGCGCCGGACAAGCGCATGGAGACGGTTCACCGGCTCACGGAGCATCTCGGCTTGCAGCAGGACCTGGTCGTGCTGGGCCAGGTGGCAGAGGCCCTGGACGAACTTAGTGCTGACCTGGCGGATCGCATAGATAACGGTATCCGCGCGGAGAAGGAAAAGGCCATGACGCTCGCCAAGAAGGTCTACGGTAAACGACATTGATATCTGCTCACCGCTATCCGAATCCACCCGCCGTCCCCGATACGCGGCGATGTCCCTCGGCATGACCGGCAGCGCGCCATGAGTATCGCTGGCGATGTCCGGCTTGGACTGCCCGACTGGGTCTATCGGGACAGCCGGTTCTATCAACGGGAGGTCGACGAGATCCTGTTGCCATCGTGGCAGGTGGTCTGCCATGAAAGCGACCTGCCCGACAAAGGGGACTTCCAGCGTCTGGACTTCGTCGGCCGCCCGATCTTCGTCATCCGTGGCGGCGACGGACGACTGCGGTGTTTCTACAATGTTTGCCGTCACCGGGCCGCAAGGCTGCTCGACGGGGACGTTCATGGACGAGGGCGATGCGAGAGGGGTCGGGTCGTCTGTCCTTACCACGGCTGGAGTTACGACCTGGAGGGCCGGCTCTGCGGAGTGCCTTCCAGGGACAGCTACGGTGATCTGGACCTGGCGGATTGGTCACTGCGGTCTCCCGAGCTCGAGATCTGGGAGGGCTTCATTTTCGTCCGCTGCCAGGGTGGGGGGCCGAGCGTCGCGGAGATGATGGCGCCCTGGCAAGAACTCCTGGAGGCCTATCGTTTTCCGCAGATGAGAGCGCTGGGACGGGTGACCGTGAGGCCCCGTCCGGTCAACTGGAAGACCGTCGTGGACAACTACTCCGATGGGCTGCACATCCGGGTAGCTCACCGTGGTCTGACCGCCCTGACCGGAGACAGTTATCGGCTGGAGGCGCACCGGGACGTCATGCATATGACTGCAGCAGTGGACGAGCGAGGCGCCGGGCCCTGGTCCTGCCGGGCTTACTGCCGCGTGTTGCCGCAGAGTGACTACCTGCCCGGCGAGCTGAGTCGGCGCTGGAACTACTTTCTCCTGTGGCCCAACCTGGCTTTCGACATCTATCCCGACCAGATCGACTTCATGCAGATGATCCCGGTCGGTCCGGGTCAGACACTCATCCGCGAAATCCCCTACGGCCATGCGGACGATCGCCGGGAGATGCGCCTGGCCCGTTATCTGAACTGGCGCATCAACCGTATCGTCAACGCCGAGGATCGGGATCTCATCGAACGGGTCCAGGCGGGCATGGACAGCGGCGTGTTCGGCGCAGGCCCCTTGTCCCGGGACGAGGCTTGCCTGCGCGCGCTGGCAGACCGGGTGCGTGACGCCATACCTGAGGCCGCCAGCCCGAGTCCGCCCTGGCGGGAAGGCAGGTGATCCCGCTACGGGACGTCAACCCGGTCAGTCGGACTCCGGTCATTACCTATTCGATCATGGCGCTGTGCGGACTGGTATTCGCGATCCAGTTAGGGTCCGGGGAGGGCGGTTTCCAGTCGGTCTTCTACAGCTTCGGCCTGATCCCGGCAGTGTTGACGAACCAGGCGGTCCTGCCCGCCGAGTTGTCGGTCCTGCCCGCCTATCTGACAGTGGTGACGTCGATGTTCCTGCATGGGGGATTCCTGCACCTGGCGGGAAACATGCTCTATCTGTGGGTCTTCTCGGATAACGTCGAAGACAGGCTGGGCCGCGGTTCATTCATCCTTTTCTATCTGCTGTGCGGCATCGGCGCAGCTGCAGCCCAGATCCTGCCCGACCCTGCATCGCGGATTCCGATGGTCGGCGCGAGCGGGGCTATCTCAGGGGTCCTGGGGGCGTACCTGATCCTGTTCCCTCATACCCGGGTGGTGGTCGCGTTGCCCCTCGGGCCGCCGTTACGCATGCTGCGGATGAGGGCCATCACCGTCCTCGGGTTATGGTTCCTGCTACAGCTTGCCAGTTCGCTACTGGCAACGTCCGGGCAAGGCGGGGTCGCATTCCGGGCGCATCTCGGCGGCTTTGTCACCGGGCTGCTGCTTTCGTCATTGTTCTCGTCCCGGATCGCCCGGGGGTGAACGTCCGTCGCGGCCGTTACAATCAACCGGCGGCCGGGTGCATCCCGGGATCCGTGGATGATGTCGGGGGAATGCCGTCGTGCTCGTGAGAAGAACAACACTCCTGTCCCTGGTCGCGGGCGGATTGCTGACATGCCTTGCCATCAGCGTGCAGGCGCGGGTCCTGGACCTGCACATCGACGAGCGCCAGGTGGTGGCCGGCGGAGCCCCGTTCGGCGACCGCGGCGCCTATGAGCGTCTGCGGGGCACGGTCACGTTTTCAGTCGATCCCGCCAATTCCGCCAATGCCGCGATTACCGATATCACGCTCGCGCCGCGGGGGGAGTCCGGCGGGGTCGAGGCTCAGGCCACTTTCATGGTGCTCAAGCCCACAGATGCCGAGCGCGCTTCGGGCGTGGGGTTTTTCGAGGTCAGCAACCGCGGCGGAAAGGCGGCGCTCGGGTATTTCAATGCCGCACCGTTTTCCACCGAACCGATGGCCACTGAGGACTTCGGAGACGGCCTGCTGATGCGGATGGGTCTGACCGTTATCTGGGTGGGTTGGCAATTCGACGTTCCCGGGGCAGCTGATCGCCTGCGCCTGCAGGTGCCCGTGGCGACGGACGGTGACCAGGCGATCACCGGTCTTGTCCGCAGCGACTGGGTCGTGGACGGGCCGGCTACGCATCTCCACCTCGGGCACAAGGGGCACACGCCCTATCCGGTGGCGGACCCTGATGACGAACGCAATGTCCTCTACGAGCGCTCGGGCCGGGACGCGACACGCCAGGTCGTCCCAAGAAATCTCTGGCGGTTCACGGCCGGCGAGGATGCCGCAGCCGGGTCGGGCCTGACGAACATTGCGATGGAGGACGGCTTCCGGGCCGGCCGGATCTACGAGCTCGTGTATGTCTCGACTAACCCGGCCCTCGTCGGTCTCGGACTGGCGGCGGTCCGCGACATGATGTCCTACGCCCTGCATGACGAGTCGTCGCCGTTCGCGGTCTCACATGGCATCGCTTTCGGTGTCTCCCAGACAGGCCGGTTCCTGCGTCAGTTTCTCTACCAGGGTTTCAATCGGGACGAGAGTGACCGCAAGGTTTTCGACGGCATGCTGATCCACACCGCCGGTGCCGGCCGGGGCAGTTTCAATCATCGCTTTGGCCAGCCGTCGCGCGACGCTCATCGTTTCTCGGCCTTTTTCTATCCCACGGATCTCTACCCGTTCACCAGCCAGCCGTCGCGCGATGCCGTGACCGGCCGCGATGAGGGGCTGCTGGATCGACTGGCCTCCGCCTACCGGCCAAAGGTCATGGTCACCAATACCGGCTATGAGTACTGGGGCAGGGCGGCGTCACTGATCCATATCACGCCTTCCGGCGACCGTGACGTGGCCCCGGCTCCTGATGAACGCATCTATCATCTGGCCAGCGGGCAACACTACGTCAGTCGCCGGCCGCCCGATCCGGATCACAGACTCCTCACAGCGGATGGGTGGCGCGGCAATCCACTCGACTTTCTGGTCAACCTGCGGGCGTTGCTCAGCAGGCTGGTCGAATGGGTCCGTGATGATGTGGCGCCCCCCGCAAGTCGCTACCCGACAATCGAGACCGATTCGCTGGTGCGATCCGACCGGCTGGCATTTCCCGACATACCCGGCATCACGCTGCCGGCGAGCCCGCATCTCGCCTACCGTGCCGATTACGGGCCGGATTGGGGCAGAGGCATCGTGAGCAAACAGCCGCCGTGGCTGGGACCGCCTTTCCAGACGCTCGTGCCCCAGGTCGATGGCCTGGGCAACGAGACCGGTGGTGTCCGCAACGTGGAGATTCGCGTGCCGTTAGCGACATACACACCGTGGTCCCTGCGCGAGGGTTTACCGGTGGCCGGGGAGATGAGGGATTTCACCGGTCAGCTATTGCCGCTCCCGGGGACCTCTGCGGAGGCAGCGCAAAGACACGATCCGAGACCCTCCGTCGAAGAATTGTATGCGGATCGTGGTGTCTTTACCGAAGCGGTGAGGGATGCCGCCGATCAGCTTGTCAGCGATGGATTCCTGCTGCCCGAGGACCGGGACCGTGTTATGGCACGCAACCAGGGACTCTGGGATCTGATCACGCAGCGGCAGGAACCAGCGCCATGAACGCGTGGCTGAAGCTGATGCTCGAAGAGATCCAGCGAAAACGTCAGGAAGATGACGAGGCAGCGGCAGAGCACCGGTCGCGCGTCGAGCGGGCCGGCAATTCGGAGTCGGCGGCAACCGCAGGCACCAAGGGACGGCGGCGGGGAACGTGAGCAGAGCCCGGTCCAGACACGGGGATCGGCCCGGGTTGCGAGACTGGTTCCTGCTGATGCTTCTGGTCCTGCTGTGGGGTTCCGCATTCGCGCTGACGGATGTAGCGCTGCAGGCTTTCACGCCGCTGCAGGTGGTCGTGGGCCGTCTGTGGATCGGGGCGTCCGTGCTGATCGTGATGATCCTGGTCAGTCGCCAGCAGATGCCGCGCGGCGTTACCGCCTGGACTTATATCGCCACCATGGCGGTGCTGGGCAACGTGCTGCCCTTCTTCCTGATCTCATGGGGACAGCAGACGATCCCGTCGGGCCTGACCGGGATCCTGATGGCGGTGATGCCCCTGGTGGTACTGGTTTTGGCGCATTTCCTGATTCCCGGCGAGCGGATGAACGCTCCCAAGGTGCTGGGGTTCATCCTCGGTTTCGCCGGTATCGTCGTACTCACCGGGCCCGCTGCCATCGGCAGTGCCGGAGGAAACGCGGCGCAACTCCTCGCCCAGCTCTCAGTCCTGGCCGGCGCCATCTGCTACGGTCTCAACCTGATCGTAGCCCGGCGCGGGCCCGCCATGCCGCCGCAGCTCACGGCCGCCTGCGTCTTGCTTGTGTCGGCAGCACTCGCGACCACGATCACGCTCCTGTACGGAGAGCCGGCACCCAGAGGAGTTCCGGCCGGGCCGGCTATCGCATTGGCAAGCCTCGGCCTGTTTTCCACCGGTCTAGCGACAGTGGTCTACTATGGGGTCGTCGCGAGTGCGGGACCCACGTTCTTGTCGCTGATCAACTACCTCATACCCGTGTACGCAGTCATCGCCGGTGCCGCATTCCTGGGAGAGCGCCTGGCAATGCACTCCCTCGTTGCGCTGGCGATTATCCTCGTCGCCATCGTTATTTCTCACCGTCCGGCCATCCTCAGGACGAGGCCGTGAAGATCGTCGTCGTCGGTGGTGGCTATGCCGGGCTGAGCTGCCTGATGGCGCTCGCGGACCGGTTGCCGGATACACAACGGGTGCTCGTCGATCCCGCCAGGTATCACATCAAGCTGACCCGCCTGCAGGAAGGCCTGCGTCGCCCCGCCGGAGACTTGCGGGTACCTTTCGAAAAGCTGGCGGCCCGCTATGGGTTCCGACACGTCAGCGCCAGGCCTTCCCTGGGCGCGACCGCACTGCGCCAGGCTGCCGCTACCGGCCGCCTCTCTGCCGGGGGCCTCGACGAGGGATTCGATGTACTCGTCGTCGCCGTCGGCTTGAAGCCGAGGCCGAGGCCTCGTCAGCCCGGTTGTGTCGGCTTGTCCGATCTGCGGCGCACTGCCGGCAGCGGGCTGACAGGACGGATTGAGCGCGAGGCCGGCGGGAGCAAGGACCGGATCACTGTAGTCGGCGGCGGCGCGACCGGTCTGCAATATCTGTTCGAGCTCAGCGACGCGCTGCGCCGGCAAGGCGCGCCTACGCGCCTGTCTCTGGTAGATCCCGGATCCCGATTGCTACCCCGGCAGCCAGGACAATTCCACGACTATGTGTCCGCGAGGATGAAGGAGGCGGGGATCGGGTATCTGCGCGGGTACAGGCTCGTGTCCGCCCGCGGGCACCGACTGCAGCTGGAGTCCGGCAGCGGCAAGTCCCGCGAGCTTGCGTCGCGGATCACGCTGGTCCTGACAGGCCAGGTCGGCAATCCGGCACGGCACGAGGCCGCCGACAGCGGCCAGGTGGTCATCGATGGTGAGCTGCTCGACACGGTGTTCGCTGCCGGTGACTGCAGCGTCTACGCCGGGCCAGGTCTGAATTCCCCGAGCGCCCAGGCCGCAGTCAGAAAGGGACGGCACGTCGCCGAGAACATAGCGAGACTCGCGCGGGGCAGGCGGCTGAAGGGATATCGCGCCCGCGAGCTCGGCTTCTTCCTCAGCATGGGGATGCTCGACGGCATCGGCTGGGTCGGTCGATCGGATGCCGTCCTGACGGGCGCCCCCGCATTCGCTGTCAGGGAAGCGATCGAGACGAGATACGAGTTGTTCGTCCGTGGCCTGGATACTTTCCAGGTCCTCTAGCCAGGCCTCAGGCCTCCGGATCCAGCTCCTGAAGCGGGCTTTCGAAGTAGTAGTGAAATGGATCGGGCAGCTGGTGGTAGTCGAGTGCCGTCGCCTCGCACGCCAGCGGCCGCGAGTTGTAGGTATTCCAGAAGAGCACGTTCTGATCTTCGAGGCGTCCGCTGCCCAAATCGGACAACATCGCAGCGAAGCTCTTGCCCGTGTAGGTGCCCTCCAGTTTCAGGCCGGCGAGCTGCCTGGCTGATTCCATGGCCGCAACACCGGCTGGCGTGAAGCGCGCATACCCGGCTCCCAAGAATTCATGGCGGATCTCAGGCAACTCGACGCCGGCGTCAGCCGGTCCACCGACAAATTCACGCACGCCGCTGGCAAGCCTGCGGAAACGCGCTGGGGTGGCGATGTCCTCGCGGACGACACGGACCGCCACGATGCGGGTATCCAACCCCGCCAGGCGCAGACCCACCATCAGGCCCGCTGCCGTGCCGACCGTGCCAAGCGCGATGTAGATCGTGTCCGGGACAGGCATGGTTCCGGTCCTGACCTGCTCGGCCAGCTCGAGTCCGGCATTCACGAAACCCAGGCAGCCCAGCGCGGATGATCCGCCACCGGGGATGGCGGTCAACATCTCGCCATCGCGTGCTGCGGACTCCGCGATGCGCGCGGCAAGGCGTCTTGCCGATTCCTCGGAATCGCAGGCATGCAGATGGGCGCCCGAGTGCAGTCCGGCCAGCAGGTTTCTGCGCACGTAGGCGGCATTCGATTGCCGGGTCAGCATCGAGTGGCACTGCAGGCCGGCTGCACGCGCATAGATGCTGGTTGCAAGCGCATGGTTCGAGCCGGCCACCCCGAATGTCAGCACGCCGGTGGCCCCGTTCTTCCTGGCATCTCCCAGCAGGAACTCGAGCTTGCGGACCTTGTTGCCTCCATAGGGTGCCCCGCTGAGGTCGTCACGTTTGATCATCAGGTGACGGCAGCGCAGTCCGAGCTCATCTCCACGGTGACACTCGAGTGGCGTCGGCAGCAGAGCGAATGAGATGTGCCCCGTGCGATCCCGCAGTTCCGGGAAGCGTTCAAACAATGGCAGAGTCTGTGTTTCGCTCATGCGGGAGGTCGGTTCCAGCCAGCGGGCAGTCTGCCATGCATTCTAGTCGGTCGCGGGTCGCCGACGCATGCCACCCAGCGCGGTGACGGCGGAGCCGACGACGACCAGTGCCGCGCCGGCAAGGCTGGTCGGATCTGAGGGGTCCTCATTGACGTATCCGGTCGGCAGCGACGCCAGCAACACCCCGAAACCGAGCGTCAGAAGCGGGGTCACGGCGAGGACCGCGCTGACCCGGGATGCCTCCCAGTGCCTGAGTGCCTCGGCAAACGCACCGTAGGCCACCAGGGTGTTGAGGCTGCAGAAAGCGAGAAGCCCGAGGGTCCATGGTGTCAGCGAAACCAGAGCGGCCGGATCGGCGGTGGGCAGCAGCGCGATGCTGGCCGAAACGTAGATCACCAGCAGAATGCCCTGCGGTGACATCTCGAGCTGGAGGATCTTCTGGGCGATGGCATAGATCGCCCATACCAGTGAGGCCAGGACGATCAGAAACACACCTTTGCCCAGATCGGCATCCAGGTCGATCATCGCCGGGAAACGGTCATGGAAGAACAGGCCCAGGCCGCCCAGCAGTGTGGCCAGGCCGAGCCACTGAACGGTGCTGAAAGACTCCCTGAAGATGACCAGGCCGCCGACCAGCAGAAACATGGGCGCCAGCTGGATCAGGACCTGGGTGGAGCCGGGTGAGGCGAAAGAGAGGCCGATGAGGTAGAGAAGATAGTTGCCGATCAGGCCCAGCACCGCGACCAGCAGGACGCCACGGGAACGCGGTCTCAAGCGCCCGAGCCGCGGCAGCCCGCCTGTGGCCCGGAGCACGAGTGCCGCAACGATCGCGGACACCAGGAAGCGGTACCAGGTGATGGTGTATGGATCCATGTACATGAGCATGGTCTTGAGGGCGATCGGCAGGCACCCCCAGGCGGCGGCCGTGGTCGAGGCAAACAGCAGTCCGAGCCGCCAGTTGGGAGTCCCCTGCATGACGCTCACACTCCCGGATCGGATGACGTGCCCGGTAGCGCTTCATAGTCGGCCGCGTCGAAACGCGGAGAGCAAATGCAGTAAAACACCAGATCGACCGGGCCCGTGTTGACGATCGATTGCCGGACACCTGGCGGTATATAGACGACGTCACCGGGATGCGCCGGTGTGGTTGGCAGGGACCCGACCTGTAGTTCGCCGGCCCCGCTGACGATGACATAGCGTTCGGCGGTATTCCTCAGCCGATGCGGCCGGCTGGCCTGTCCCGGACCGAGTCTTGCCCGGGCGATGGATAGCTGCGGATCTTCGCTGACGTTCCACGATTCGAGGATGTGGACACCTTCCGAGCTGAGGAACTCGTCCTCTGCCATCGGCCGACAGATCGTCTCGCCATGGCTACCGCGCTGGACAAGATTTCGCGAGGCCTCGCGCGGCCTGAGCTTTTCGTCCGTCACCGCTTCTCCCCGCGCAGGCGTCTGGCCTCGGCCAACAAGAACTCTTCCTCCATCGGCGAGAGATTGAATCGCACCGAAGCCTCCTCGACGGCAGTGGGGTCATGCCGGCGCTCATCCGACAGCCAGCGCAAAGCGCGCCGGAACCCTTCGCCGGCGGGGATCAACTTGCCACGGCCGGTGCCGGCAGAAGACATCGTATTTCTCCATCCCTTTTGCGCCCGATTATCCGCCCACCTGTCGGTCCAGGCGAGCCATGAAAACTACCATTGCACGAATCCGGCCGGTTTATGTTAATTTCTCGCGAACCACAGGATGGAGCCCCCGGTGCCCGAAAGGCTGACTCCCGGCATATTCGTCGAAGAAGCTCCCCGCGGCGAACAGTCCATCGCTTCGCAGATGGTCACCGTGGCTGCTTTTGTCGGCCGCACGGTCCGCGGCCCGGTCGACGAACCAGTCCTCATCGAAAGCATCGACGAATTCCACCGGATATTCGGCGGGCCCTGGGACGGCGCGACCATGGGGCCGTGCCTGCATGACTATTTCGAGAATGGCGGACAGCGGGCCATCGTCGTCCGGGTCATGAACGGCGGCCGCCGTGCGGAACTCCGGCTGGCGGCCGGCGACTCGAGCCTGGTGCTCGAAGCCGTCAACCCCGGCGGCCAGGAGTGGCTGCGGGCATCGGTCGATTACGACAACATCGATCCGCGCGAGGACCTGAGCTTCAATCTCGTCATCCAGCGCGTCCCCGGTCCAGAGTCCGAGCGTGTTTCGGATCAGGAAATCTATGCGCGCGTCTCGGTGGACCCTTCATCGAGTCGTTATGTGGGCGACGCAGTACTTGAGTCCAGGCTCATGCGGGTACGCGGAGCGATACCGGATCAGCGACCTGACAGGACGGTCGGCCCGGGGGTGGGCTCGCCGGTGGCCTGGGTGACCACGGGTCTTCGCGGCGAGGACGGTCAACCGCTGACCGACTATGACATCATCGGTTCGGCGACCGAGATGCGAGGGATGTTCTCGCTGCAGAAAGTCCCTGCGTTCCACATGTTGTGTCTGCCACCACCGTCACCGACGACCGATATAGGGCCGGCGGCTCTGCTGGCTGCGGTGAGGTTGTGCCGCAAACGCAGGGCGCTGTTGTTGATGGATCCGCCGTCCGACTGCCGTTCGGCCGACGACATGGTGGGCCATCTTCAGTACCTCAACCTCAACAGCGAGAATGCCATCGTTGCCTTCCCGCGGCTGGTCGGTGGTGCGGATCGTTCTTCCGACCAGCCTCGCGCCGCCTGCGGCGCAATGGCCGGCCTGTTGGCCAGAGCGGATCGCGGTGCCGATGCCTGGACACCGTGGGCGAAAGCGCCCCGACTGTTGCGCGGTGCGACCCGGCCTGTCGATAACATCGGCGACCAGGATGCGGAGCGCCTGATCTCGTTGGGTGTCAATGTGTTCCGGCGGGCAGTGGGAGGTCGCTATGCGCTGACCGGAGAGAAGACGCTGGCGGGCGTAGATGTGGCCGTCCCGACATTCCGCTCCGTGCGGGTCCGGCGACTCGCGCTGATGATCGAGGAGGCATTGAGGCATGGCACGCGCTGGGTCGTGTTCGAGGTCCCGGGAGAATCCCTGAGAGCACGAGTCCGGGATCAGGTGGAGGCATTCCTCGGGGGTCTCGAGGCGAAAGGCGCATTTCCGACAGGCGGCGGGTATCCACCGTACTTCGTAAAGTGTGATGCAGAGACCAATCCCCAGGGAGTTGATGTGCGGGGCTCCCTGCACTTCATCGTCGGCTTTGCCGTGGGCGATGCCGGCAAGTACATCGTCTACCGGGTAAGCCAGACAGTCGAGTCGGCCAAGGTCGTGCCAGTCAACATCGATCGGTTCCGTTTCGCAGTCTGAGACCGTTTCGCCAGAATGGGGCGTTTTTTCCGCTATTTCGCTTACGGCTCCAACATGCATCCATTGCGTCTGGGCCTCAGGACACCCACCTGTCGTGCGCTTGGCACCGCGTCAATCGCGAGACACAGCCTGCGGTTCCACAAGCGTTCGGACACCCATGGCCACGTGTCCGGAAAGTGCGATGCGTTCTACACAGGACGTGCCGGCGATGTCATCTATGGAGTCCTCTATGAGGTGCACGTCCGCGAACGCAGACACCTCGATGAAGCCGAGGGTGCGGGCGGCGGATATCACGGAGTGGATCTGAGCGTGACACTCGCCGGTGAGGCCCGGGAAGCCTATACGTTCGTCGCCGACACAGACTGGATTGACGAATCGCTGTCGCCCTACGACTGGTACGTCGCGATCGTAAGCAGCGGCGCACGAATCCACGGTCTGCCCATGGAGTACCAGGCCCGCTTGAGGTCGATCCCCAGCGTCTCCGATCCTGATAGGGAGCGGGCGGCGCACCACTTTGAGATCGCCAGAGGCACGGGCAAGATCCGTCCCTTCTTCAGGAGGCCGCGCGGGTGATCCGCGGGTCCGGTGCCGGCGCCCTTGCCTCGATCCGCGACACCGCCGGATGGCGGATGATCGTGGCGGGCCGGTGGCGCGCCACGAAGTCCTCCCGTATAGCCCGATCGAGCGCCGCAAGCGAAGCTTCGAAGCCTTGTGCATGGGCGATCACGAAGAGGACATCCTGAAGAGGATCCGGATATTCGGCGACGCTTGTCCAGAATGCCTTGGCATTGCAGGGGTCCATGCAGCCGGTGCTGACTGCCGGGTTTGAAATGCTGATCGGGTGAGAGCGCACTAACCGGCGGCAGACCTCGTAGCGGTCCCAGTCAGCGCGTGCTTTCGATATCGACTTAGTGGTCATCTGAGTCCTCGGCACGGATCATAATACTCCCGACTCAATGGCGAATCCTTGACACAATTCACAGGTCTACATGTGCGAATTTTCCCCGATTGGACGGCGCCGCGTTCAGCGGAATCTTCCTTATTGACCGACCGCGTCCCCCCGGGCTTTGGCAAAAATGACGGTTGGGGCTTCCTCGGTACCGGGCACCCTGTCATCCAGGCCCCCGTGGCAGGTGTCGAGGGCGGAAAACTGACCGCCGTCGTTTCATCGGCCGGCGCGGTGGGCTCGCTCGCGTCCGCGGTGCTCAGCCTGGAGCGATTGCGATGACTTTTCGCCACTCTGGTGTGGACGAGACGCCGCTGGTTGCAGGGGGATCCCGGCTCCGCAACTGACGCATGAACTGATGTCTCGGCTAGAGGCAGCAGCACCCCGCTGGGCGCGACCTGCCGTTCCGGCGCGCCGCGCTGTGGGTCTGGGTCAGGCGTCGTCAGTGGGTGTTGGCTTCCCGGCGGACACGTACATGGTAATCGTCGCGTGAACGACTTCAGTACCGCCTGCGTCGCGCACGGAAACCTCGACCGGAACATCCGCCGCAGTACCCCAGGGGCGCTCCTGCAGGGTGGCGACTGCGGTTATATCCGTCTCCGCCTTGGCCAGGTAGGAGATAGACATGCCCTTCGGGATCCACCGCAGTTCGGGCGGTAGCGTCGATTCCATGACGAGTCCGGCGCCCAGTTCGCACAGATTCCCCATAGCGAGGGCATGGATGGTGCCGATGTGATTCTGCACTCGCCGCCGCTTGCGTATGAATACGGTCGCGCTGCCGGGTCCCAGGTCGCGGAACACCGGCCTGATTGAAGAGAAGTAGGGCGCCCTGAGACAGATGAGCCGGGTAAACAGCCAGCGTCCGAGTGGCAGACCCTCCAGCCGCCGGTATATCGCGTAGGGGCTGCGGATTCTCTGTTCGGTCATTGCTTCACTTTCCTTCATTGTCATCGGTCTTGCGCCCGTAGCCGCCGCCACCCGGGGTCTCGACGATCAGCGTGTCACCGGGACCGGCGTCGAATGCGCCGGTCGGGCCCAGGTTCTCGGTCGCACCGGATGCGCGTCGCACCGAGTTGCGGCCCACCTGTCCCGAACCACCACCCGCGAGGCCGAACGGCGGCACCCGTCGATGGTTGGACAAAATAGCCGCGGACATGGACTCCCGGAACTCGATCTCCCTGATCACCCCGTCACCGCCGCGGGATGCGCCGTCGCCACCGGAACCACGACGGATCTCGAACCGGCGCAGCAGGATCGGATAACGCCACTCCAGCACTTCGGGGTCGGTCAGACGCGAATTGGTCATGTGCGTGTGCACGGCCGATGCGCCCGGAAAACCCGGTCCCGCGCCCGCGCCCCCGCAGAGCGTCTCGTAGTACTGATATCGGTCGTTGCCAAAAGTCAGATTATTCATCGTCCCCTGGGAAGCCGCCAGGACGCCCAGCGCCCCGTAGAGGGCGTCCACAATGCACTGCGAAGTCTCGACATTGCCGGCGACCACCGCGGCCGGTGGCCTCGGGTTGAGCATCGACCCCTCCGGCACGATCACGTCCAGCGGTCGCAGGCAGCCTTCGTTCATCGGAATGTCGTGCTCCACGAGCGTCCGGAAAACATAGAGCACGGCAGCCCGGCAGACGGCCAGGGGAGCATTGAAGTTGGTTCCGCTCTGCGGCGACGAGGAGGAGAAGTCGACGGTCGCGGAGCGGGCGTGGCGGTCGACTGTGACCTCTACTGCGATGTGCTCGCCATTGTCCATCTCGTAACGATAACTGCCGCTGCTGAGGTTGCCGATGGCGCGGCGTACTGCCTCGGCAGCGTTGTCCTGCACATGTTTCATGTAGGCGCAGACGGTCCTGATCCCGAATTGTCCGAGCATCCGCTGCACCTCCTCCAGGCCGCGTGCGTTCGCGGCGAGCTGGGCCCTGAGATCCGCAAGGTTGCGGTCCGGGTCGCGGGCCGGGTAGCGGCCGGACGCGAGGGCCGTCCGCATCTCTCGCTCCAGCAGGCGACCGGCGCGGACCAGCGGCATGGACTCGATGAGTACGCCTTCTTCTTCGATAGTCACGCTATGGGGTGGCATGGATCCGGGAGTCACCCCACCGATGTCGGCATGGTGCGCCCGGGATGCGACGTAGAACATGGGCTCCGTGTCTGTCGCGGCCGCAAAGCAGGGCGTCACTACGGTCACGTCCGGGAGGTGGGTGCCGCCACCGTAGGGGGCGTTGAGGACGAAGCTGTCGCCCCGTGCCATGTCGTCTGCGAACGCGTCGATGACGGCGCGCACGCTCTCTCCCATTGATCCCAGGTGCACGGGCATGTGCGGTGCGTTCGCCACCAGGTCGCCAGCGCTGCCGAAAAGCGCGCAGGAGAAGTCCAGTCGCTCCTTGATGTTGACCGAGTGTGCCGTCTTCTCGAGCACGACCCCCATCTGTTCGGCGATGTGCATGAACAGGTTGTTGAAGACTTCGAGCAGGATCGGGTCGGCCTCGGTACCCGCCTGTTCACGCCGGTCTGGCGCGGTTATCCGTTGCAGGAGCAGGTTAGCCTGAGCATCCTTCACAAGCTGCCAGCCGGGTTGAAGAATCGTGGTGGCGTTGTCCTCCACGATCAGCGCGGGCCCTGAGATCTCCGCTCCGATTGGCAAAGCCGATCTCCGATAGACCGGCGTTTCGCACCAGGCATCGCCGAAGAATACTTTCCTCCGATCGATGACCGTCGGTGAGCCTCCGGGCGGACCATCCGACGTCCGCGGTGCGGCGGCGCCCCCCGGGGCGGTCGACTCCAGGCTGATGGTCTCGATGATCCGCTGCCGATCCTCGGCGAAACCGAATCGTTGGCGGTGTCGCTTGTCGAAAGCGGCACTGACCGTATGCAGATCGGCCAGCGGCACGTCGAGCGCCGTATCCGCGCCCGCGTAACGGACCATCAGTCGGCATTCGTGCAGTACCGAGGCAGCGTCGGCGCCCTGCCGGACCAGCGCCTGTGACGACACCTGCTGCATGACCTCCAGGCGCTCCCTGGCGGACGCAATGGCTTCTTCCGACAACGGCTGTTCGAGCGTCTCGTGACCCAGATGACGCAGGTCAGCGAGTCCCATGCCGAAGGCCGATAGCACACCCGCCATGGGATGGATCAACACCGTCCGCATCCCGAGTGCATCGGCCACCTCGCAGGCGTGTTGACCACCGGCGCCGCCGAAACAGCACAATGTGAATTCCGCGACGTCATAACCGCGTTGTATGGAGATCTGCTTGACAGCCTGTGCCATCCGCTCAACCGCGATGCGCCGGGCTCCTGCCGCCACCGCTTCCGGCGCCAGCGCCCGGCCGGTTTCCGCCGCGATCCGAGAAGTCAGTTCGTCGAACCCCGCTGCCACGGCCTCACGATCCAGGGGCAGATCTGCCGCCGCACCGAAGACGCGCGGGAAATAGTCCGGCTGGATGAGGCCCAGGCGCAGGTTGGCGTCTGTGATCGTCAGCGGGCCAACGTTGCGGTAGCACATCGGGCCGGGATCCGACCCGGCCGAGTCCGGGCCGACCTGCAGGCGACCGTCGACGAATCCGATGATCGATCCGCCACCTGCCGCCACCGTATGAATCTTCATCATTGGCGCCTGGATCCGCGCGCCTGCCACAACGCTGTCGAGGGTCCGCTCGTACGCCCCGTCATACAGCGACACGTCAGTTGACGTGCCGCCCATGTCGAAACCGATGAGGCGACGGTGACCGCACCGAGACGCGGTCTCCACCATGCCCACGACGCCGCCGGCCGGCCCGGACAGCACGCTGTCCTTGCCGCGGAAGAATCCTGCTTCTACCAGGCCGCCGTTGCTCTGCATGAACAGCAGGCGTGTGTCGCCCAGGCGAGTCGTAAGGCGGTCGATGTACTGATTCAGGATGGGCGACAGGTAGGCATCCACGACGGTCGTGTCGCCTCGCGCGACGAGTTTGGCCAGCGCTCCCACCTGATGGGAGGCGGACACCTGGGGGAAGCCGAGGCGGCGTGCAACGTCCGCCGCCGTCTGCTCGTGGTCGTGATGGCGATAGCCGTGCATGAAGGCGATCGCCACTGAGCGGAGTCCGTCGCTCCAGGCGGCTTGCAGATCTTTTTCGAGCCGATCGACGTCCAGCGACTCAAGGATTTTTCCGTCGCGATCGATCCGCTCGCGTGCCTCGATGACCCGACAGTAGAGGATCTCAGGCAGGCGGATGTGGCGATCGAACAGCCGCGGCCGCTGCTGATAGCCGATGCGCAGTGCGTCGCGGAATCCCTGGGTGATGACCAGGACCGTAGGCTCGCCATGACGCTCCAGCAGCGCGTTGGTGGCGACGGTAGTCCCCATCTTGACCGCTTCGATCCGCTCGGGAGGGGCCGCGGGTCCGTCCGCGTCCCGCAATACCGCCTCGATGCCGGCAAGTGCGGCGTCCGAATAATGCCTTGGGTTGTCCGACAAGAGCTTGCGGGCGATCAGAGATCCGTCCGGGCGCTGGCCGATGACGTCCGTGAAGGTGCCGCCCCGGTCGATCCAGAACTGCCAGTGTCCAGCTTTCAAGCTCTCCGCCTCCGCCCCCACAGTGCTGGGGTCCCAACCGTGGGTAAACAGGCCATGGGCCGCCGATGATAAACTCCGGCGACCCTGCGCGAGGCCGGAGCCTCGATGACCAAGACCCAGTCTATCCTGCTGACGCTGGTGGCCTACAAGGTATTGCTTGTGCTGATCGGGCTATGGGCGAGTCGCAGGACTGCCAGCCATGGTGACTTTTTCCTCGGCGGACGCCGCCTGGGCCCGCTGGTCGCCGCCATCAGCGCTTCCGCCAGTTCGTCTTCCGCCTGGACGCTGCTCAGCGTCAGCGGGATGGCCTACCTGTGGGGATTGCCCGCCCTGTGGCTGTTCCCCGCAACGATCTCCGGTTTCCTCATCAACTGGTTGTTCGTTGCGCAGAGGCTTCAGCGGCGCAGCGCCGCGGACGGATCCCTGACTCTTACCGAATTCCTGGCTCGTTCGGTCGAGGCACCGGCGCGGGCGAGGATTTTGCAGCTCGCCACGGGGATCGTATTGTTCTCCTTCATGTTCTACATTGCGGCTCAATTCCAGGCGGCCGGCGCGGCATTCGCCAGCACTTTCGATCTCGACAATCTGACCGCGATCCTCATCGGCGCTGCGATCATCGTCTTGTATACCTTGCTGGGAGGCTTCTGGGCGGTCAGCGTGACCGACACCCTGCAGGGTCTCCTGATGGCGGCAACCGCCGTGTTCCTGCCGATGATCGCGTTGCAGGCGGTCGGCGGACTGGATCAGCTGGCAGCGGGGCTGGCTGCAGTTGGCGACGAGGGTCCCGGCCCGCGCATGGCCGGGATAGCGGGCATAGGTTTTGTCGCCGGCACGCTCGGTATCGGGCTCGGGTACCCCGGGCAACCCCATGTCGTGAATCGTTTCATGGCCCTCAGGGATCATCGCGCCCTCGTCCATGCCCGGGTCATCGCGATCGCGTGGGCGGTCGTGATCTATGCTGGCATGCTGGTCCTTGGCTTGTGCGGCCGAGTGCTGTTCCACGGACTAGCCGAACCCGAACAGGTCCTCTTCGAGGTGGCGAATCGCCTGATGTCGCCGGTCGTAGCGGGCGTCATGATCGCGGCCGTCCTGTCGGCCATAATGTCCACCGCCGACAGTCAGTTACTCGTGGCCGCGTCGTCTGTCGCCCATGATCTGCCGGGAGTCCGGGGCCGGCAGACGCTGCGGCGCTCACGCTGGGTAGTACTGATGCTGTCGGTCCTCGCCGTCGCGCTGGCAGTCGGCATACCCGATGCGATCTTCAGCCGCGTGCTGTTCGCCTGGCACGCCATCGGCTCCGCCTTTGGACCGCCGCTTATCCTGGTCTTGCTGGGGGTCCGGCTGACCGGTCCCGGAATGTTCCGGGCGATGCTCGCCGGTTTCTCGCTGACGGTGATCCTGCATTGGTTGCCGAATATCCCCGATCCCGGCGATGCGCTGGAGCGGCTCCTGCCGCTGGCGGTGTCCGGCTCTATCGCATGGGCTATGCGGGTCCGGGAGGCGCCGGCATGAAACTCTCGATGACGGCCAGATTGTTGCTGGTGTTCGCGATCGTGCTCGCGACGATCGCCATTGCCGGGAGTGCCATCAGTGTCGCCGGCTCGCTCGCGGACGTCTGGGACAGATTGAGGGACGGTCCTCTGCCTGTCTTCCTGGGCCTGGTGGCATTTGTCATCGGCGTGGCGCTGCTAGCCGGATGGCTGGTCTGGAGACTGCTATTCCCGCAGCGCCGCCGGCGAAGACCCGCGACGCCACCGGTGGACGAGGCCACGCTGGCCCTGCGCCTCGAGGAGGCGCGCGAGCAGGGCCTCGATATCTCCGTCGCGGAGAGAGAGCTTCGTGAGCTGGCACGCCGCCGCGAAGCCGGTGCGCTCTATCTGTGTTTCTTCGGCGAGATCGGCGCCGGAAAGTCTTCTCTGATCCGCGCTCTCGTGCCCGATGCAGACGCCCGCGCGGGCGTTACCGGCGGCACCACGAGGGGCGTGACCCATTACCGCTGGCGGACCGACGGTGGTGACGACGTGATCCTGGCAGATGTGCCGGGCAGCGGCCTCGAGCCGGGTGACGATGAGGCGGGTCTGGCGGAAGCCGTTCGCGCGCATGTGGTCGTGTACGTCAGTGAGGCGGATCTGACGCGACGTCAGTTCGATGATCTGGCGGCCCTGGCGGCGATCGGCAAACCCATGATACTGGTGCTCAACAAGACCGATCGCTACTCGGACCAGGAAGCCGGCATGATCGTAAGCAGGCTGGGAGATCGCTTGCGGGAGGCGGGTGCAGACGGTGATGCACTGGTCGTGTCGGCCGCTGCCATCGGGCAGGGCGATTCAGGGACAGCGGAGTTGCGTCAGGCGTTGCAGCGCCTCATCGACTCCAGTCCGGATGCACTGGATACGCTGCGAGACCGGGCCGTGTTCCATGTCGTCGATGAGCGTCTCGGACTCGCCGAGCAGCAGCGCCGCTCGGCGGCGGCGGAAGACATTGTCCGCGGCTATACGCGCAAGGCGATCATCGGCGCCCTGGCTGCCGTCAGCCCGGGTACCGATGTGTTGATCCAGGGCTACCTGGGGACCGCAATGGTCAGGGAGCTTTGCAAACTCTATGACGCTCCGGCGCGGGACGTAGAGATCAGCCGGTTGCTGGACTTGAGCCAGAGTCACGTGGGGCTGACCCTGCCGATACTCCTGGCTGTCGCGGGCAATGCACTGAAGGCCTTCCCGGGAGTCGGTACCATTGCGGGAGGTGTGACACATGCGGTGGCCTACGGACTGATATTCGACGCCCTGGGGCGCGGACTGTCCATGTCACTGGCCGAAGGCGGCGATCTGCGGCCCGCAGCCGCAGCGCGACTGTTCAGGGAATCGCTGGGTGAAGATCTTAAGGGACGTACGCTCCGCATTGCGCAGATGGCGCTCGAAGGAGAGCAGGGGGACAAGGGCGACCGCCCCTCCTGACGACGTGATCATCGGCTCCGCCGGTGACGATCATCTCGCCATGGCCAGAGAGAGCCTGAGGGATCTCCTGGACGATCCGCGCGTGCCGGACCAGGTCCGCGGCCAGCTTCAGCACGACTATGACGGCGTCCGCCAGATGCTGGACAAGCTGGAGCACGGCCATGTCCACCTCGCGGTGTTCGGACGCGTGGGCGTCGGCAAGTCGTCGCTTCTCAACGCTTTGCTCGGCGAGCGTCGATTCTCGACCAGCCCGCTCCACGGGGAGACCCGCACCGCGACGCTGACCCATTGGGTAGAGGAGCGCAGCGGCGGCGTCTTCCTTATCGACACACCGGGCATCGATGAGGTCGGTGGCGAGGAGCGCGAGGCGGCAGCCAGGGAGGCGGCAGCCCGAGCGGACCTGTTGATGTTCGTGGTGGAAGCGGACCTCACCGCCGTGGAGATCGGAGCGCTCCGGGACCTGGCCGATGCGCGGCGACCGCTGTTACTGGTGCTCAACAAGGTCGATCGGTATTCGGAAGAGGAATGCCGGGAGCTGCTCGATCGTCTGGCAGAGCGCACTGACGGGCTGATCGCCGCGAATAACATCATCACGGTGTCGGCGGATCCCAGGACAGCGGTCGGCGGTCGAGCTACTCGTGGGCAACCGCCGAGCCCTGTTGCGGCTGACGTCGAGAGACTCCGTACCCGGCTCTGGAACATCCTGGAGACGGAGGGCAAGACGCTGGCCGCGCTGAATGCGAGCCTGTTCGCCGGCCGGCTCAGCGAGACGCTCGGACGCCGGATCGTCAAAGAGAAACGCAGATTGGCCCAGCGAATAGTCCGTACCTATTGCATAGCCAAGGGCGTCGCCGTCGCGGTCAATCCGGTTCCGGTGGCCGACCTGGCCGCGGCCGCCCTGGTCGATGCCGGCATGGTCGTACATCTGTCCAGGGTCTATGGTTTGCCGATGACGCGTCGTGAGGCAGGGTCCCTGGTGACGGTCATCGTGACGCAGATGGCTGCCCTGATGGGCACGGTGTGGGCCGTGCACCTGGTGTCGTCGGCGTTGAAGCTCGGCACGGGGGGCATGTCGGTCGTGCTCACCGCGGGGGCGCAGGGGGCGGTCGCCTATTACAGTACCTACATTGTCGGACAGGCGGCGGAGCGCTATTTCGCTGCCGGCAAGTCCTGGGGCGACGCCGGTCCCCGGGCCGTGATGGCAGAGATACTGGAGTCCATCGACCGGGACTCCATCCTCCGCCAGGCTCGCGATGACCTGAAAGGGCATCTCACCGGTGCACGAGGCTGACCCGGCATGGCAAACGATGCGCGTGACAGGATATGGCGTACTGTGAGCCGGATCCCGGCCGGTGCCGTCGCAACCTATGGTCAGGTCGCCAAGGAGGCGCGACTGGGACGCAGGGCACGCATGGTCGGCCGGGCCCTGCGGACGCTGCCGAACGGCAGTGACGTCCCCTGGCACCGGGTGGTCAACGCGCGCGGCGAGATATCGTTGCCGGCGGGTAGCGATTCTGCCAGGGAACAACGCAGTCGCCTCGAGGATGAGGGTGTCGAATTCATCGGCGGCAGGATCGATCTGGACCGCTTCCGGTGGCGCCCGTCTCTCGATGAACTGCTCTGGGGGCCGCCGGGAGAATGACTGGCCTGAGAGCAGCAGGTGGTCCGGGACAGGCATCCGCGCGACAGATCCGCGACAAGGCGGCGGCCCGGTCCGCTGCCGGAGAACCATGACCGCCTCCGCGGTCAGCGACGGAGTCAATCAATGGAACGCCGGCTTGTTTGTTTCTCGCACGGAAAGGAGAGTGGTCCGCAGGGGACGAAGATCTGCGCCATGGCCGAGGTCGCAGAGCGCATGGGCTTTGCAACGGAATCTCTCGACTATCGTGGCATGGATGACCCCTCCGAAAGGGTCCGGAAGCTGATCGCTTACTGCGGCGGCCTGACAGGGCCGCCCGTCCTGGTGGGGTCCAGCATGGGCGGGCACGTCGCGGCAGCCGCTGCGGCCAGCGTATCCGCCGCCGGGTTGTTCCTGATCGCGCCGGCGTTCTACATGCCCGGTTACGAGCCCCTGACCCCGCACCCGGCTTGCCCGCGGATCACCGTCGTCCATGGATGGAGCGACGAGGTCGTTCCGGTCGACAACAGTATCCGCTGGGCGCGTGAACATGGCGCCGATCTGCACCTGGTCCCGGGGGGGCATCGCCTGGGTGATGAACTGGGTGCCGTACTGCGACTGTTCGCGGACTTTCTCTCCGCTCTGACGGTCGCCTGACAGAAAGCCTCAGTGCCGCTGACGGATGGCCCTGCTGGCGATCCGGTCGATGAGTCCCGGCGCAAACAATTTGAACCAGCGTCCCAGCCGGCCGCGCAGAGAGGTGATCAGCAGCCGTCTGCGTTTCTCCATGGCGTCAACGATGAGGCGGGCACACTGTTCCGCGGTCATGATCTTGCTTTCCTGCATCGGGGTCTCGCCCAGGGGCTGGCCGTCTCCGCCCATGGCGCGCCTGTGTATCTGTGAGACCACGAAGTCCGGCGCGATGACCGTCACGGTGACGCCAGTGTCCGCCAGTTCGATGCGCAGTGAGTCGAAGAATCCGACCATCGCGTGTTTCGATGCGCTGTACCCGGTGCGTTCCGGGACCCCCGTGAGTCCGGCTACGCTGGCTACCGCAACGATCCTTCCGCGAGTCTGTTTCAGAAAGGGCAGGGCTGCCCGGGTGCAATAGGCGGCGCCGAAGTAGTTGACCGCCATCACCTGCTCGAGAACCCCGGGTTGTTCGAGTTCGTCCAGCCTCGTCCACATGGTGGCGCCGGCGTTGGCGATCAGCGTATCGATGCGCCCGTACGCGTCGACAGTCTTGCCGATCAGTTCCTGGCATTGCCGTTCGTCTGTCACGTCAGTCGCCACGGCGATGGCTTCCGCCCCCAGCAGCCGGCACTCCTCGGCCAGCGACGCCAGACGTTCCCTAGACCTGGCCGACACCACGAGCTTCGGTCTCTGTGGTGCAAGGGCCAGCGCGAGCGCCCTGCCGATGCCTTCGGATGCACCAGTTATGACGACGACATTGTCGGTGAATGCGGGCATGTCAGTCACCCCGGATGACTCGAAACCACCAGCCTACCATGACCAACTTTGCCGGAATCCGGATTGCGCTCGCGGCGCGCACAGCATAAGTTCAGCGTGAAGCGATCTTGAGAGGAAACACAATGCATCGATCTGCGCTGATTCTCGTGTCTGCGTTCGCCCTGAGTCTTGCGGCTTGTGACCCGTCGAAGGACGAACCTCCGCCGGATGTGGAGGACACGATATTTGACGAGCAGGTGAGAGCGCTGGACAGAGGCCGTTCGGTCGAGGATATCCAGGACGAGCACATGAAGAAGCTGAAGAAATCCGTAGATGCGTCGGATGGCAGCGATACTCGCGGCAACTAGCGGACGTCTGAAAGGATCCCGAATCGATGGACCGGGTGCTCGAACCTGAGTTGATGGATGATGCCGATCAGGCGCGTGCCTATGCCGAGGCGGACTTCGAAGAGCCGAACCGCATGTTCGTCGAGCTCTTCAGGGACCGATGCCCGGGCTATGCGGGCAGCGGCGCGATACTGGACCTGGGCTGTGGACCCGGAGACATCGTTCTCAGGCTGGCGAGCGACTTCCCGCGATCAAGGGTCGACGGTGTGGATGGATCCGCTGCGATGTTGAGCTTCGCCGAATCAGCGTTGGCGGCGGCAGGCCTGGAGAGCCGGGTCCGTTTCATCCGCGGGCTGCTGCCCGAGGTGACTCTTCCTGAAGCCCGATACGGCGCGATCGTGAGCAACAGCCTGTTGCACCATCTGCACCAGCCGGAAATCTTGTGGCAGACAGTCCGTCGTTACGGTGAGGTCGGTGCCGAGATCCTTGTCATGGATCTGAGCCGGCCACAGACGCCGGAACGGGCGAGGGAGATCGTCGAAGCGTACGCGGGCGAGGAGCCGCCGGTACTCAAGACGGACTTCTACAATTCGTTGCTGGCGGCTTTCGAGCCGTGTGAGATCAAAGCTCAGCTGGACAGAGCGGGTCTCGGCAGCCTGGATGTCTCCGCCGTCAGCGACCGGCATCTGGCAGTCTGGGGACGCCTGCCCGCAGCCTAGCCACCTGACTGCAGCAATGCGTCGACAAACTGTGTCCGCCAGGCATCGATGTCATTGCGCCTGAGCGTGGCGATCATGGATGCATGCCTTTCTCGCCTCTCGCCCAGCGGCATGTTGGCTGCCTGCTGGATAGCCTCGGCCGTGCCTTCCGAGTCATAGGGATTGACGATGACCGCCTCGTCGAGTTCGATGGCGGCCCCGGCCAGTGTGGACAAGACGAGTGCCCCCGGGTTTTCCGGATCCTGGGCTGCGACGAACTCCTTGGCCACCAGGTTCATCCCATCTCGCAGCGGCGTCACCAGGCCGATATTGGCGGCGCGCAGTAGCCCCATCAGTATGCTGCGCGAAAATCCCCGGTTGAGGTAGCGGATCGGCACCCAGTCGGGCTCCGCGTAGTGACCGTTGATGTGGCCGGCCGCCTGCTCGAGCTCGCGGCGGATGTCCTGGTAGGCGCGCACCCCAGTGCGGGTGGGCGGCGCGATCTGCATGAAGATCAGCCGATTACGGGTCTCCGGGTAACGTGCCAGCAACTGCTCGAAGGCGCGGAATCGTTCCGGCAGTCCCTTGCTGTAATCCAGCCGGTCGACTCCAAGTATGAACCCGCGACCGTGCAGTCCCTCGACAGTGCGGCTGACCGTCGCACTGCTGACCGAGCGGCTGGCCATGCGGATCACACCGTCGACGTCGATACCGATCGGGAACGCTTTCACGGTGATCTCGCGACCGTCTGCCCGGAAACGGCCGTCGTCCAGTCGCGCCTGCAGCAGGCCCTCGCGCGCCAGTCCCTCGGTGAAACTGCGGACATCGTTGTGCGTCTGGAAACCGATCACGTCGTAGCGGGTTAGCGCGCGCAGGATGTCCAGGTGGTCGGGCAGCGTTCGCAGCACGTCGATGTTGGGGAACGGGACGTGCATGAAGAAGCCGATGGGGTTGGAGACGCCGGCACGCCGCAGTTCAGCCGCCAGCGGTATCAGGTGGTAGTCGTGGACCCAGATAACGTCGTCGTCTTCCAGCAGTGGCAGCATCTTGCGCGCGAAGAGCGCATTGACTCTCCTGTAGGCTTCGGAGAAACGCCGTTCGTAACGGAAGAAACCGAGCATGTAATGGCATAGTGGCCACAGGGAAGTGTTGCTGTATCCGTTGTAGTAGTCGTCGTAGTCTGCCTCGAAGAGATCAATAGTCGCGTAGCTGATGTTGCCGCGCCGGACTATCGTGGGATCGGACGGATCTCCCTGGCGGGTCTTGCCGCCCCAGCCGAACCACACGCCACCATGTTGCTTCAGGGCCGCGAGCAGGCCGATGGCCAGGCCACCCGCGGTCTTGCCTCCGACCGGGTCGGCGACCCGGTTCGATACAGCGAACAGACGACTCAAAATGCTCTCTCCCACGGTTGGCTGAGGCGAAGCGCTACGTTGATGATGCCCGCCATACTGTATGTCTGCGGGAAGTTGCCCCACTGCTCACCGGTCTCGGTGTTAAGGTCTTCCGACAGCAGGCCGAGTGCGCTGCGGCTGGTCAGCATGTTCTCGAACAGTTCCCGGGCTTCATCCACGCGGCCGAGGGCTGCGAGGGCATTGATATACCACAGCGTACAGATGTTGAATGCGTTCTCCGGCTCGCCGAAATCATCAAGCGTGCGATAGCGGAACACATGGCCGTCCTGCAGGAGTTCCCTTTCCACGGCCTCGACAGTACCAACGAAACGCGGATCGTCGGCCGGCAGGAAACCCAGGTCATTGACCAGCAACATGCTGGCGTCGATGTGCCGGCCGCCGAAGCTGTCGACGAAATATCCCAGTTCGGCATTCCAGCCGTCTTTGAGGATACGCGCGCGGATCTTCTTCGCACCGTCGAACCAGTGTCGGCTGCGTTGACCCTGTCCCAATTGGCGGGCGATCCTTCCCAGCCGGTCGCAACCCGCCCAGCACATCAGGCTGGAGTAGGTGTGCACCCGGGCCCGGCCACGATATTCCCAGATGCCGGCGTCTTCCTGGTCATGGAGCTCCAGGGCGCGTCCCCCCAGGAGCTCCAGGAGCTGGAACTGCTCGCTGCCGCCGGTGGTAGAGAGCCGTCGGTCGAAGAAGATCTGCGTTGCCGACAGGATCACCGACCCGTAGACGTCGTGCTGAACCTGCTCGTAGGCCTGGTTGCCTACCCGGACCGGGCCCATGTTCCTGTAGCCGCTCAATGAATCGACCATGCGCTCGGTGAGGCGGGCCTCGCCCCGGATGCCGTACACGGGCTGCAGCCTGCCGCCCTCGGTGGCGGCGGCGACATCCAGGATATATCTCAGGTAAGCCTCCATCGTGATAGTGGCGCCAAGCCGGTTGAGCGCGTGCACCATGAAGAAGCTGTCGCGCAACCAGCAGTAGCGGTAGTCCCAGTTGCGGACCGTATTGGCAGCTTCCGGTATCGAGGTCGTCATGGCGGCGACCAGCGCGCCGGTGTCTTCGAAGGTGCAAAGCTTGAGCGTGATCGCGGCACGGATAACGGCATCCTGCCACTCGAAGGGGATCGACAGAGTGCGCACCCATCGTTGCCAGTAGTCACGGGTCTTCTCGAAAAACTGCCGGACGGTCCTGACGACGGAGTCACGCAGGCTCTCGTCCGGCCCGAGCAGGAAGGTCAGCGGTCGGTCGAGCACGAACGCGTACTCGTCGAGTACGTGACTGATGGACGCGTCCGTGGTCAGCCGCAGCGTGATCTCGGGTCCCACGTAGCGTATGTGATTGCTGCCGAAGGTCCGGTCCGGAACGCCCGCGCCGTAGTCTGCCGCCGGCCGTAGCCTAATACGTACCCGCGGATTTCCGGACAGAGGTTCGACGTAACGGGCGATCGCGGTGGGACGGAAGATTCGGTCAAATTGTTCGAACCTGGGGGCGAAATCCACGATCTTCACGGCGCCGCCATGAGTATCATGCAGGATCGTTTCGAGGATCGGTGTGTTGGTCAGGTACGACTGCTCAGCGTGGGAGAAGTCCTCCAGCTCGACGTCGAAGAAGCCCTTCTGCGGCTCTGTGTTGCCGTCCAGCAGGGAGCAGAACACGGGGTCGCCATCCAGTCGCGGCAGGCACGACCAGACCACACGCCCACGGCCATCGATCAAGGCGGAGATCTGGCAATTACCGATGACGCCCAGGTCGAGTGTGGACATGCATGAGCTCCAGGTTGGTTAGCGGCATGAGGGGAATGACTGATTCGGGCCAGCTTAACAGTTCCTCTGACCGCGCGGCCCGCTGGCTGGTCGCGGTACCCAACGCGAATACCGCAGGTCTGCTCGCGGAATCTATGAACCGCCTCCGTGGATTGCTTGGGGGCGCAAGGTCTGCGGACGACTCCATGGAGAGACCATAGAAAAGTGTGGGCCGGATGCCAAGCCAGCGAGGCCGGAATCGACACGAGGTGGTAGACTTTCTGACCCGAGCACTGCAGCGGGAGCCTTCCTTTTTAGGGGTGCCATGAGCATTTACGGTCTCTGGATCGGGCTGGTCCGCCGCGTCCTGTTCCTGCTTGTCAAAACGCGGGTGCTGCAGGACGAAGAGCAGTTGCTGCAGTCCCTGGGTGACGGCCCGATCTGTTTCGTGCTGGAACGATCCGGCCTGGCAGAGTCTGCAGTACTGGACCAGGAGTGTCTGCGCGCCGGCCTGAAGCCGGCGAGCCGCGGTATCCAGGCGCCCGGTCTGAAAGAGTCCAGGGCCACCGTCTTCCTGCGCCGTTCCGGGCGCAAGCCGCCCGACCTGTCACGTCTCGAGAGAATCATCGCGGCTGTCGGCAACGGCCTGCCTGCCGACGTCACCGTCGTCCCGGTCGCCATCTTCTGGGGGCGTTCGCCTGAGAAGGAAGGTTCGGCGCTCAAGCTGCTCATCTCCGAGGATTGGGCGATAGGCGGCACCCTGCGCAAGATGTTCATGATCCTCGCCCATGGGCGCGACGTGATGGTCCAGTTCAGTGCGCCGATCTCGATCCGCGAGTTCATCGACGACGGCCTGCCGCCGGAGCGTTCGGTGCGCAAGCTGGCCCGCGTGTTGCGCGTCCATTTCCGTCGCCAGCGGATCTCGACCATCGGCCCCGACCTGTCCCACCGGAGGATGCTGGTCAACCAGATCCTGGATTCCCGCTCCGTCCAGTCAGCCATCTCCCGGGAGATGCAGGTCAACGGCGTCAGCGAGGCCAAGGCATGGGGCAGGGCGCGCGAGTACGCCTATGAGATAGCGGCGGACTTCTCCTATCCCTTCGTACGTTTCATGGAGCGGTTGCTGGCACGCCTGTGGGACCGTCTCTACGATGGTGTGGAAGTCGGGCATCTGGATCGTGTGCGGGCTGCCTCCGAGAACAGCTCGATCATCTACGTCCCCTGCCACAGGAGCCACATCGACTATCTCCTGTTGTCATACGTGGTATTCCGAAACGGCATCATGTGTCCCCACATCGCTGCCGGTATCAACCTGAACCTGCCGTTCATCGGACCGTTCCTGCGTCGCGGCGGGGCATTCTTCCTGCGCCGCAGTTTTCGCGACAATGCCCTGTATGCGGCGGTGTTCAACAAGTATCTGTCGCTGAACCTGGCTCGCGGGGTGCCGATGGAGTATTTCATCGAGGGCGGTCGCAGCAGGACTGGCCGGCTCCTGTCGGCAAAACCGGGCATGCTGGCCATGACGGTTCGCAGCTATCTGCGCCGACCAGACGCGCCGCTCGCGTTCGTGCCCGTCTACTTCGGCTACGAGCGGCTGATCGAGGGCGACAGCTACATCTCCGAACTGTCCGGCAAGCCGAAGAAACGGGAGACGCTGATTGGCCTGGTCCGCAGCCTGAAGGCGCTGCGCAGCCGGTTCGGCAAGGTCTACGTGAACTTCGGTGAGCCGATCGATCTCGCGACGGTGTTGGACGGCGCCATACCGGACTGGCGAGACAGAGAGCTGGTCGAGGGAGAGCGGCCGGCGTGGGCGCAGTCCGCCGTCAGAGAACTCGGTGATCTGATACTCACCCAGATTAACGCGGCGGCGGCGATCAACCCGGTGAATCTGGTCGCCACCGCCCTGTTGTCCACGCCCCGGCGCAGCATGCTGGAGGTAGAACTGGTACGGCTGCTGGATCTGCATATGGCCATCCTCCGAGAGGCGCCCTATTCGCCCCAGGTGACGGTGTGCGACCTGTCCGGTCGCAAGATCGTGGACTACACGGAACAGTTCGGGCTGCTCAAGCGTCAGCCACACAAACTCGGCGACATCATGTCCGTGGAGGAAGGCAACGCGGCGCTCATCAGTTATTTCCGCAACAATGTCGCTCACCTGTTCGCCCTGCCGTCGCTGATCGCGTGTTGTTTCCTGGAGAGCACCAGCATCTCGGAGGAACGCATCCTCGATCTGTTGCGGAGGGTCTACCCCTACATCCAAGGCGAGCTCCATCTGCGATGGCACCGCGAGGAGTTGGAGCCGGTGGCCCGCAAGACGCTCGACGTGATGATCGATCGCGGGCTGATATACAGGGACGCGGACTCCGGGAGCCTGAAGCCGGCGCCACTGAATACCGCCGAGGCCGTGCAGTTGTCGGTCATCGCGCGCAGCGCGCTGCAGGCGCTGGAGCGTTACTACGTAACCGTAGCGCTGCTGATGAAACACGGACCCGGCGTACTCACCCAGCCCAAACTGGAAGAACTCTGTCAGCTCATGGCGCAGAGGATCTCCATGCTCTATCAGCTCAACGCCCCGGAGTTTTTCGACCGGCGTCTGTTCCGCGGCTTTATCGGGCGTCTTCGTCACTATGGCGTCATCACCGTGGGCGAGGACAGCCGGATCGAATTTGGCGACGCGCTCCGCCAGGCCGATTCCGACGCCCGCATGATGCTCGGCGAGAGCCTGCGTCACAACATCCTGCAGGCGGTTTATCTCTGACGCAACGCTTGCGGACAGGGTCCACGAGGCTGCCAAATCAGCGCTGCGGATGCCGCTTTTTTATGGTGCATTGCAACGCGCAACCTATGTTGCGCTGCGCCGTCTGCACGATATGACTGGCAGTATGGCGTGGGGGGGCACTATGGCCCTATGACGCCGCTAAAAGGGGGTATGTCCCCGGGTCCTGGCGCGGCGTCCCCGTACCATCGGATGCCACTGATTTTATTGGCGAAGCGTCGCCTCACAGTCTACATTCAATACGTATGCGGATTCGGCGTCGGCAGGTTCCTGGCAATGCAGTCAATCCAAGCCAGGAACGCATCCGGCGGCGGCGCGTCGAGATTTCCGGAGCGATGTTGTTTTCCGGGGTCGGAATGAGTTAGAAACAACTACATACGGCGCTACGTAGCAAGGATGCGACGTGTATTTCGCTCCGCGGAATTCGCCATAAAAACAAAGGTACAACGAACCAAGTAATACCTGGGGAGCACAATGAGAACAAACCCTGTCTCGCATCCCGTCAGCCTCACGAGGCGCTTCCTCAAGATCCCTGTCGCGGTCTTCGCCGGGCTCGCAGTATTCGGATCGGCTGGCGCGGTCGATTTCGGCAGCCCGACCGGGCTCAACGGCACCTGGGACACGACCCTGACGTACGGGTCCACCTGGCGAGTGGAGAGTGACGACAGGAAGATCGTCTGTACCAGCAACGGCGGTAATTCGCGCAGCTGTAATTACGACGACGGCACGCTGAATTACGACACCGGCCAGGTGCAGAACCTGTTCAAGTTCCTGACCGAAGTGCAGATCAACTACAAGAATTTCGGGATGTTCACCCGCGGTACCGGTTTCCTGGATACCGAGGCGGACGAGACCCAGCGGACAGAGCTGGGCGGCAACGAGAAGTCCAAGGTCGAGAAGCACGCCGAGATCCTCGACGCCTACGCCTTCGCCAACTTCGACCTGGGCCCGGTGCCTGGTCAGGTACGGGTCGGCAAGCAGGTGATCAACTGGGGCGAGAGCACCTTCTACGTCACCGGCATGAGTTCCCTGAACCACTTCGACGTCAGCAAGCTGCGCGGCGCCGCGGTCAACCTGAAAGAAGGCTTGCTGCCCCAGTGGCAGGCCTACATCAGTTTGTCGCCCACCGAGAACCTGTCGCTGGAAGCGTTCTACCAGTGGCACTGGAACCAGACCAAGCCCGACCCGGCCGGCACCCTGTTCTCGACCAACGATTTCGCCGTCGAGGGCGGTGATTTCGTCATGCTGGGATTCGGCGCCTGGGGCGACCTGGGGACGGACTGGACGCCGCTGGGTGGTTTCTTTGATCCCAACTTCCAGCACGTGCCGCGGCTCGCCGGCGAAGATCCGGACGACGGTGGCCAGTATGGCGCCTCGCTGAAGTACTTCTTCCCCAATCTGCTCGGTGGCACCGAGTTCGGCCTGTACTACGCCAACTACCACAGCCGTCTGCCGGTCATCAGTGGCGTGACCAGTGACCAGGCCGGTTTCGGTAATGCCGCCGGTGTCGCGACCGCATCGCAGGCGACGGCCCTGGCGTTGGGTTCCGGTCTCGGATTCGACGCGGCGGTCGCCCAGGGCACCGTCGCAGGACTGGGCGCCGCGGCGGCAGCCGGCGGCGATATCTCCGCGGCGGAGATGCGCTCCTGGTCCACCGTCAGCGGCAACACCTACCTGGCCGGCGGTGCCGGTGCGGTTGGCAACCTGGCAGGGCAGCTGGCGGCCGACCAGCTGGCCAAGACCGCTGGCTATTTCACCGAGTTCCCGGAGGATATCCAGATCTACGGCCTGAGCTGGAGCTCGGACCTGTTCGGCCTGTCCTGGCAGGGCGAGTACACCTACAAGAAAGACACGCCCCTGCAGCTCGACGACGTGGAGCTGCTGTTCAAGGCGCTGTCCCCGCTGGATAACATCAGCCCGAACATCCCGGGTTTCTGCGGGGTCGTCGGCAACTGCACCAACCCGGACGCCGTCGGCGTCTTCGGCGGTTACGGCCAGCAGGGCCCGGCCTACAGCGCGAGCAACCCGCTGGGCACCGATGAGTACATCCAGGGCTGGGTGGAGAAGGACGTCAGCCAGCTGCAGACCACGCTGACCTACCTGAGCGACCCGATCCTGGGCGCCGAGGTGGGCGCGTTTGTCATGGAGGCGGCCTTCACCAAGGTGCATGGTTTCGACGACCGCAAGAGCGGCGGGCCCAACGGCTTCGGCCTGCGCTACGATGCCCCCGGCACATTCATCAGCGGCAACGCCAACCTTGCCGGACGGCACTTCGGCGAGGTCGAGGGCAACTCCAGTTTCGGCAGCGAGTTCTCCTGGGGCTATCGCCTGCTGGCATCGTTGACCTACGACAACCTGATCGGCTCCTGGAGCGTCACACCCCGTCTCGGCTGGGCCAACGACGTGACCGGCAATACGCCGGGGCCGGGCGGTAACTTCGTCGAAGATCGCACAACCCTGACGCTGGGCATGCGCGGCGTGTTGCAGAACAAGTACCAGGTCGACCTGACCTACACCAACTTCTCCGGCGCGGACAAGCAGAACCTGATCCGTGACCGGGACTTCATCGCGTTCTCCGCGAGCGTTTCATTCTGAGATCCGAGGAGACTCCCAGACATGACCATAACAACAAAACTCCGAGCGCTGGGTCTCACGGCCCTGGCCACCCTGGGGACCTCGGCAGCCTTCGCCGGCGAGCTGTCCCCCGACCAGGTGGCGCGGCTCGACACTGACCTGACGCCTATGGGCGGTATCCGGGCCGGCAACGAGGCCGGTACCATCCCGGCCTGGGAAGGTGGCATCAAGAGCACGGCGGATGCCGGCTTCCCGGACTTCAAGTCCGGCGGCCATCATCCCGACCCGTTCCCTGATGACCCGGTGCAGTACACGATCAATGCGGCCAACATGGCCCAGTACGCCGACATCCTGTCCGAGGGCAGCAAGGCGCTGCTGAAGGCCTATCCCGATACCTTCTTCATGAATGTGTATCAGACCCGCCGCACCGCCGCCTATCCGCAGCGTATCTACGACGCGACCAAGCGCATCGCCAGTACCGCCAGGCTTATCGACGGCGGTAACGGCGTGGTCGGCGCCATCGAGGGTGTACCGTTCCCGATCCCCGAGAGCGGTCTCGAGGCGATCTGGAATCATATCCTGCGCTGGCGGGCGGACAAGGGTACCCGCGCCATCGGCCAGGCGCCGCTGACGCGCGGTGGCAGCTACACGCTGGTGAAGTTCATCGACAACTACATGGGCGTCTACGGCATGGCCGGGATGACAGAGGAAGAACTCGACAACGTCATCATCTACTTCAAACAGCGCGTGTCCGCGCCGGCCCGGCTGGCCGGCGAGGTGCTGCTGGTCCACGAGACCATGGACCAGAATAAGGAGCACCGGCGTGCCTGGATCTACAACCCCGGCCAGCGCCGCGTACGTCGGGCGCCGAATGTGTCGTTCGACAATCCACGCACGGCCAGCGACGGCCTGGCCACCTCGGACCAGTTCGACCTCTTCAACGGCAGCCCGGAGCGGTACAACTGGAATCTGGTAGGCCGGAAGGAAATCCTGGTCGCGTACAATTCCTACAAGCTGCACAGCAATACGCTGAAGTACAGCGACATCCTGACTCCCCTGCACCTCAACCAGGAGCATGTCCGCTACGAACTGCACCGGGTCTGGGTCGTCGATGCCACGCTCAAGGAAGGCACGCGGCATGTCTACAAACGCCGCACCTTCTATATCGATGAGGATTCCTGGCAGACCCTGATCGTCGATTGCTACGACAACCGGGATCAATTGTGGCGGGTGCAGGAAGGCTATGGGCTGAATTACTACGATCTTCCCAATATGTGGACGACCGTAGAGACGACCATGGATCTGCAGTCCGGGCGCTACCTGGCGATCGGTTTGAACAACGAAGAGCCGATTACCTACGACTTCGAAGTCGATCTCTCACTGAAAGACTTCAGTCCCGGCTCGCTGCGGCGTTCCGGAACTCGCTAGCTTCCATAAATCTCCGTGGGTCCCGAGGTGTACCGGGACCCACGGCTTTCTCGACCCGGAGTCCATAAGATGACCCGACCCGTGACTCGTCAGACGTCCTTCCTTGCAGCGCTGGCTCTGGCTATCGCCTGCGCATTGCCGGGAGTCGACACCCGGGCGCAGTCGGAGCCGCAGGCTGGCGGCGAAGATTTCGCATTCATCGCGCCCCTGGCCACCGAGACCCTGCTGCTCGACGCGGCCCGCGTAGATGGCAGGGTCGTCGTGGTCGGCGATCACGGCATCATCCTCGTCAGTGCCGACGACGGCGAGACCTGGGTTCAGTCCCGGGTGCCGACCCGGTCTATGCTGACCGGCGTGTGGTTCCACGACGCCCAGACGGGCTGGGCCGTCGGACATGACGCCGTGATACTCAAGACGACGGATGGCGGTGCCAACTGGCGGATCGTCAATTTCCAGCCGGATCTTCTGCTGCCCCTGTTCGATGTCTGGTTCTCCGGTGCCGACAAGGGCATCGCCGTAGGGCCCTACGGCTTCACACTCGCGACCAGTGACGGTGGCGAGACCTGGGAAGAGAGTCCGCTCCAGGCGGTCGCCTTCGCGGCTGAGGGCGCGCCGGCCGAGGAAGAGGTCGTGGAGGAGGATGAGGAAGAAGGCGAGTTCTGGGAGGAGGATTTCGAAGGCGGTGGCGACTTCCACCTCAACAAGATCACGGCGTCGGACGGCCGCCTGTTCATCGCGGCAGAGGCCGGCAATATCTACCGTTCGGATGACGCGGGTGATAACTGGTACTCAATGACGACGCCCTATGGCGGTTCCTTCTTTTCTGCGCTCTCTCTTGACGGTGGAGATCTGCTGGCATTCGGCCTGCGCGGCAACGTATTCCGCTCGGCCGACGGCGGCGAGACCTGGAGACAGGTCGAAACGCCGGTCCAGACTACGCTGACCGAAGGCACCCAGCTGGACGACGGCACCGTCGTGATCGTCGGAATGTCGGGCACGATCCTTATCAGCGAAGACGGCGGCGACTCATTCCGGCTGGTGCAGCGGGAGGACCGCAAGGCGTTGACGAGCGTCATCGGCCGAAAGGACGGGGGACTGATCGTCTTCGGTGAGGCTGGCCTGGACCCGATGAGCCGGGATGAACTTTCATAGGTCGGCGATCAAAGATGCCGCACGGACCTGAAGGGAAAAGTAAATGAGTGATTCTGGATTCATCGCGGGACTTGAGCGGCTGATCTTCGGGCAGCGCAAGCTTGTCCTCGGTCTGTTCGTCCTGATCACGCTGTTCATGGCCTACACGGCGGCCACCCAGCTGCGGATCGATACGGCATTCAGCAAACAGCTGCCTACCGGTCACGAGTACATGCAGACGTTCAGGGAGTTCTACGACGATTTCGGTGGGGCCAATCGGGTCCTGGTAGCGCTGGTCGCCAAAGATGGCGATATGTTCGATCCGGAGTTCTTCGAGACGCTCAAGGCGGCGACGGATGCCGTGTTCTTTATCCCGGGCGTCGACCGGCCGCGGGTGCAGTCCATATTCACTCCGAACGTCCGCTATCTGGAGGTCGTCGAAGACGGCATCGAGGCGGGCAACGTGATCGACGCAGATTTCGAGCCGTCGCCCGAGGGGCTGGCGAAAGTCCGCGAGAATATCCTCAAGGCCAACATCGTCGGCAGGCTGATCGCGAACAATTTCTCCGGTGCGATCATCAGCGCACAGCTGCTGGAGGTCAACCCGGAGACCGGGGAGCCGCTCAACTACTTCGAGGTGGCCAGGCTGCTGGATGAGCAGGTCCGCGACCCCCTGCAGACCGACGAGATCGGCATCCACATCATCGGATTCGCAAAAGTCGTCGGCGACATCAAGGACGGTGCGACCCGGGTCGGCATCTTCTTCATCGTCACGATCCTGATCACGGCGATCCTGGTCTACATCTATTCGCAGTCCATCAAGCTGACGATCGTCCCGCTGGTCTGTTCACTTCTGGCCGTGATCTGGCAGCTCGGGATGCTGCCGCTCCTCAGATTCGGTATAGACCCCATGGGTCTGCTGGTGCCGTTCCTGGTGTTCGCCATCGGGGTCAGTCATGGCGTCCAGATGGTCAGCTCCTTCCGTGCCGAGATATTCAAGGAAGGCGTGACGACGGAGATGGCCGCCCGCACGAGTTTCAGGCGTCTGGCCGTGCCCGGCTTCATCGCCCTGGCCAGTGACACCATCGGTTTCGTGACGATCCTGTTGATCGACGTGCCGATCATCCGCGAGATGGCCATCGCCGCCAGCGTGGGTGTTGCTTCGATCATCCTCACCAACCTGGTGCTGCTGCCCCTGCTCCTGTGCCACATGCACATGGACGCGGGCTTCCACGATCGAATACTGGCCCGCGCCAAGCAGCTCGATCCCATGTGGAAGGGTCTGTCCGGCGTGTCTGTCCGCGGCGTGGCGGCGGTCATCATCGGGATCTCGGTCGTACTCTACGCGTTCGGCGCCTGGAAGGGCGCTGACGTCAAGATCGGCGACCTGCATGCCGGCGTACCAGAGCTGCGGCCGGATTCCCGCTACAACGTCGATACGCGGATTATCACGGAGAACTTCTCTATCGGTGTCGATCTCATCTCCGTGATCGCATGGACCGACGTCGATGGCTGCATCGACTATGACAAGGTCGATGCGATCGACAGGTTCGCCTGGAACATGCGCAACGTGGAGGGTGTCCAGGACGTCATTGCCCTGCCTCAGATACTCAAGGTCGTCAATGCGGGCTGGAACGAGGGCTTCCCGAAATGGCGGGTGCTGTCGCGTGATCCCCAGGTACTGGTTCAATCCGGCGCCAGGATCGAGACCAGCACCGGTCTGCTGAACCGTGTCTGCAGCGCCATGCCGGTGATGATGTTCACCGCCGATCACAAGGCCGAGACCATCGATCGGGTCGTCGCCGAGGTCAAGAGGTACCGGGAAGCCAATCCGACAGAAGGCGTAGAGTTCAGACTCGCGACGGGCAACGTCGGCGTGATGGCCGCTCAGAATGAGGAAGTCTCCGCCTCCCAGTTCCCCATCCTGATCGGGGTGTTCAGTGCGGTCATCCTGATGTGCTGGCTGACGTTCCGGTCCTTCAGGGCCGTAGTCTGTATCGTCCTGCCGCTGGGTCTGGTATCCGTACTGGCCTATGCGCTGATGACATTCCTGCAGATCGGCCTGAAAGTGAATACCCTGCCGGTGGTGGCGCTGGGCGTCGGTGTCGGCGTCGACTACGGCATCTATATCTACAGCCGGTTCAAGGAATATCTGGAACGCGGGGAGCCGATCCAGTCTGCCTACGAGCACTCTCTGCGGACGACGGGTTCAGCAGTGATCTTCACCGGCATCACGCTCGGCATCGGGGTCTTCACCTGGATTTTCTCGCCGCTGCAACTACAGGCGGATATGGGAATCCTGCTGACGTTCATGTTCATCGTGAACATGCTCGGCGCGATCCTGGTGCTGCCGGCGCTGGCGAGCTGGATCCTGCCGGCCAGGTATCACCAGTCCAGGAAATAACCTGTCAAATGCTTGCAAAGGGAGGACCGGGTCCGGATTGGCCCGGTTAGAGTGGATACGAGTCCGCTCGCCTTGGGTCAGGCGTTCAGATCGGGAATCATCGAGCTTTCGATCTTCGCGATCTGGTCCTTTAGCAGGAGCTTCCTCTTCTTCAGTCTGCGCAGTTCCAGCTGGTCTACGCATGGATCTCCAGACAATCTGTCTATGACGTCGTCCAGGTCCCTATGTTCTATTCTTAGATCTTTCAGTCGATCAGCGTTCTGGAAAAGCAGTGTATCCACGTTGTCAGCCATGGTTATTCATTGGTCCAAAATCTCCACGCCGGTTGGGAGGCCGGCAGTGCGGTAACGGATCCGTGGCGAACCCGTTCCACCAAGATTAGACAACTCGCGCCGTCCGCGCCAGTCGACCAATGGATGCTGCAATGCGGTGCCGAAAAACTCAGCTCCCGGAGTCGCTCAGATAGGCCGTCCAGTCCCTTGAACCATCTCCGAATACGATGAAGAAAGGGTTCAGGTATTCGTCTTTCGTGTTGTAGCGCAGCGTCTTGCCGTCAAGATCCACTACACGTCCGCCCGCGGCTTCGACGACGCCCTGCGCTGCCGCCGTATCCCACTCGCAGGTAAGACCCAGCCGCGGGTAGACATCGGCGTCGCCCGCTGCCACCAGGCACAGTTTGAGCGAACTACCCATCGGCACCATCTCGTGCGCCCCCAGGCGTTCGAGATAGGCATCCAGGGACTCGCCGCGGTGGGACCGACTGCCTACGACCCGCACGGGGCTGCCGGTTTCCGACGTCGCCTTGATCGGGGCTGGCGCGGCGGCGCCGATCTTGCGGAACGCACCCAGGCCCTCGGCGCCGTAGTAATCGGTATCCTTGACTGGCACGTGGACAACGCCGAGCACCGGTTTCCCGTCTCGTATCAGGGCGATGTTGACCGTGAACTCACCGTTGCGCTTGATGAACTCCTTGGTGCCGTCGAGGGGATCGATCAGCCAGTACTCGTTCCAGCTGCGTCGCTCCTCGAACGGGATCTCGGCCGATTCCTCGGACAGGAGCGGAATCTCGGGAGTGAGTTTGGTCAGCCCGGCGACGATGGCGCGATGTGACGCCATGTCTGCTTCGGTCAGCGGGGAGTCATCCGCCTTGGACTCGACATCGAAGTCTCTGCCGTAGATCTCGAGAATCTGCCGGCCGGCTTCGCGGGCGATCTCCAGGACGGGCTCGATCAGTTCGTTCGGGTTGGATGACATGTTTCGCTCCAGCGGGACGGACAGCCGTATATGATACCGCGATATGCAGATGCCGGAGACAGCGCCTTATGACTGGTCCACTGTCGACACAGTGTTGCTGGACATGGACGGTACGCTGCTCGATCTTCGCTTCGACAACTATTTCTGGCAGGAATTGGTACCCAGTCGCTATGGGAAGCTGCGCGGCATGGGCAAGGAAGAAGCTCATCGCGTTCTAGCTCCACGTTTCGCCGCGCGCCAGGGGACACTCGAGTGGTACTGCCTGGATCACTGGAGCCGGGAGCTCGGCATCAACATCGTCCGCCTCAAGGAGGAAGTTGATGAATACATAGACTATCTGCCGGATGTGCCGGAATTCCTCATCGCGATGCGGGGCTCCGGCAAGCGCCTGGTGCTGGTGACGAACGCCCATCGGGACACTCTGGCGGTCAAGATCCGCAGGACCGGGCTCGGTTCCTTTCTCGATGCGATGTTCTCATCGCAGGAGATCGGCGTACCCAAGGAGGACCCCGAATTCTGGCAGCGCCTGCAGACTTACGAGCCGTTCGATGCTACGCGGACCATGCTGGTAGACGACAGCCTGCCCGTGTTGCGCTCCGCACATGCTTACGGGATCAGACGGATCGTGGCTATCCGCAAGCCGGACAGCTCCCTGCCGGCACGCAGCATCGATGACTTTCACGCAGTCGACCGGCTGACGGATCTGGGATTGCCGGTCGACACTGACGAGTCGGACTAGTCTGTGGCGGGTTGTCGACGCCGTCGCGGTCGCCGGCGTTGCTGGCTGTCGCCACCCGGCTTCCGGCCCCCGGGACGCCTGCCTTTGCCCGGCCCACTGTTGGCGGGGCGTTCCCGTCGCGGTGGTCGTTTCACCGGATCGGCCAGGTCGCCCGGCTCGATCGTCGCAACCGGGATCTTCATCTCGATATAGGCTTCGATGTCAGGCAGCGTCTGAACATAGTGTTCGCAGCCAAAGCTGATGGCATCCCCTTCGGCGCCGGCCCGGGCCGTGCGCCCGATGCGATGCACGTAGTCCTCAGGGTCCTGCGGAAGATCGTAGTTGACCACGTATGCTACATCCGGGATGTGCAGCCCCCTGGAGGCGACGTCAGTTGCGATCAGGGCCGGCAGTTCACCACTCAGGAATTCCTTCAACATGCGCTGTCGCTTGTTCTGCGGGACATCCCCCGACATGGCCTCGGCTTTCACGCCGTTCGCTTTAAGGAAAGCCGCCAGTCGCTCCGCTTCCCGCTTGGTATTGACGAACACCATCGTCCGGCGGGCATCCATTTTCCTCAGCAGACCGATGAGCAGGGGGATCTTCTCGTTGTTGGCCGGGAAGTAGATCCGTTGGTGTACGCGCTCCGCCGTTACCGTCTCGGTCTCGATACGGATGAGCTCCGGATCATTCATGTGTTCGTAGGCGAGTTCCATGACCCGGTACGACAGAGTCGCGGAGAACAGCATGTTGAGACGTTTGGACGGTGGCGGGAGCCGGCGCATGACGTAGCGGATATCTTTTATGAACCCCAGGTCGAACATCCGGTCGGCCTCGTCCAGAACCATGACCTGGATCGCGCTCAGACCGAAGACGCGTTGCTTGAAGTAGTCGATAAGCCTGCCCGGCGTGCCGATGAGGATATCGACGCCCTCTTCGAGGATCCGGCGTTGCTTCTCGTAATCAGTGCCGCCATAGGCGAGGCCGATGTCGAAATCCGTATGCTGGCCCAGCAACAAGGCGTCCTTGTGTATCTGGATGGCGAGCTCCCGGGTCGGGGCCAGCACCAGCATGCGGGGATCGTTCGAGCGGCGCTGCGGCGATGGCGGGTTGCGCAGCAGATAGTCGAATGCCGCAAGCAAAAACGCAGCCGTCTTGCCGGTGCCGGTCTGCGCCTGTCCGGCGACGTCCTTGCCGTCGAGGGCGATCGGAAGGGTGCTCGCCTGTATCGGCGTGCAATAGGTGAATCCGGCCTCTTCCACGCCGTTGGCGACGCGTTCTTGCAGGGGCAGATCCGAGAACTTGAGATTACTCAGGTGAGATTCGGGCATAACGACTTAATTTTCACCGACAAAGCTGGTATAAACACTTGAAATTGGCGCGATAAGCGGTTCACAATAACCGCCGGGCCCAAAGCCCGATCTCGCCCTCCGAGACGCTCTGTCACCGAACGAACCCTAGAAATCTCAAGATAGAAGCGGCTAGAGGCTGCGACATTCTGCCTTAACCGGCGTGGCGCGTCACATGTTCGGACCCGTGGCGAAGCGGCTGCTGATCCCGGTTGCTTTCAAATGACCACAATTGAATTCCCGTAGGAACGGAGGAAAAAATCAGTGAGCGATCACATCGTCTATACGACGGATGCGAACTTTCAGTCCGATGTACTCGACTCGGACATCCCGGTATTGCTCGATTTCTGGGCGGAGTGGTGCGGTCCCTGCAAGATGATTGCACCGATCCTGAACGAAGTCGCCGATGAGTATGTCGGCAAGGTGCGGATCGCCAAGATCAACATCGACGAGAACCCCAGGACTCCGCCGAAATACGGTATTCGCGGCATTCCCACACTGTTGCTCTTCAAGGGCGGCAATGTCGAATCCCAGAAAGTCGGCGCCGTATCGAAAGGGCAGTTGACCGAATTCCTGGAAGCGCACCTGTGAGGGGATATCTGGGAAATACCGCGCGAGGCGGCCGCTCCGGCAAGCCATCCCGGTCGAAGTCCGGCAATCACGGCGGCAAGAAGCGGCGTAAGAAGCCGCAACACTCGGCGGAAGAATTCCCCGATTTCAACGATGTCGAGATCATCTCGAAGGAAGATCTCGCGCGCAGCAAGGACGCAATGAACCTTACCGAGCTGAAGAAACAGACGGCTGCCGAACTCGTTGAACTCGCCCAGGGCATGGGGCTCGACAACCTGGCACGCTCGCGCAAGCAAGACATCATCTTCTCCGTCCTCAAGTCGCACGCCAAGAATGGCGAGGACATCTACGGGGACGGGGTTCTGGAAATCTTGCAGGACGGTTTCGGATTTCTGCGCTCCTCCGACAGTTCGTATCTGGCCGGTCCGGACGACATTTACGTTTCCCCGAGCCAGATCCGGCGCTTCAATCTGCGCACCGGCGACAGCATCTCAGGCCTGATCCGGCCGCCCAAGGACGGCGAGCGGTATTTCGCCCTCCTCAAGGTCGGCGAGATCAATCTTGAGGCGCCCGAGAACGCCCGCAACAAGGTACTTTTCGAGAATCTGACGCCGTACTTCCCGACGCAGCGCCTCAGGATGGAGCAGGGAACCGGCAGCACCGAGGACCTGACGGCTCGAATCATCGATATGTGTGCTCCGATCGGCATGGGGCAGCGCGGACTCATCGTTTCCCCGCCAAAGGCCGGCAAGACGATGTTGCTGCAGAACATAGCGACCTCCATCGCCGCCAATCATCCCGAGTGCTACCTCATGGTCCTGCTCATCGACGAGCGACCCGAAGAGGTCACCGAGATGATCCGCACGGTGCGCGGCGAGGTCGTGAGTTCAACCTTCGATGAACCGGCCAGCAGGCACGTGCAGGTCGCCGAGATGGTCATCGCGAAAGCCAAACGGCTGGTCGAGCACAAGCTTGACGTAGTAATCCTGCTGGATTCCATCACGCGTCTGGCGCGGGCCTACAATACGGTCGTGCCGTCCTCCGGCAAGGTGCTGACCGGTGGTGTCGATGCCAACGCCCTGCAGCGACCCAAGCGATTCTTCGGTGCGGCCCGGAATATCGAGGAGGGCGGCAGCCTGACGATCATGGCCACGGCGCTCATCGATACGGGGTCGCGGATGGACGACGTCATCTACGAGGAATTCAAGGGCACCGGTAACTCGGAGATCCACCTGGATCGACGTATCGCCGAGAAGAGGATCTTCCCTTCGATCAATATCAATCGGTCGGGAACGCGGCGTGAAGAGCTGCTGACCAAGCCGGATGAACTACAGAAGATGTGGATCCTCCGCAAGCTACTCCACCCGATGGACGAACTCGCGGCTATCGAGTTCCTGCTGAGCAAGCTCCAGGACACGAAGACAAACGAGAGCTTCTTCGACTCCATGAAACGCTGATCCGGGCGGCAGCCCGGGGTTGACGACAAATGGCGCCGCGGGGCGCCGTTTGCCGTTAAGGCGTCGCCGACACCACAACAGATGAACATCGGAATCGTAACCTGCCAGGAACTCCCGGAACCGGATCCGGACCAGGAGTTGCTGCTCGCAGCGATCGCTGCGGCCGGGCACCAGGTGCGGCTGGCGGCGTGGGACGACCCCGAGTGTGATCCGGGCGAGTTCGACCTCTGCGTGCTCAGGTCATGTTGGGATTATCCTTTGTATCCGGGACGATTCCGTGCGTGGATCGAGGCGGCCGCGTCCCGCGTGACGCTCCTGAATCCGGCGCCGGTCGTCAGCTGGAATCTGCACAAGGGATACCTGCGTGACCTCGTCGCCACAGGCGTTCCGATCGTGCCGACCCGTTGGCTGGATGCCGGGCAGGACTGCGACCTGGGGCGGCTCGCCGCAGACTGCGGATGGGATGACGTCGTCGTCAAGCCGGCCGTCGGCGCCGGCTCTCACCTGACCCGCCGCTTTGCAGGTCCGGACATCGATACGGACGGTGCGGAGTTCCTCCGTTCGTGCCAGTCCGAACAGGACATGTTGGTGCAGAGATACATGCCATCGGTCGTTCAGACCGGAGAACGGGCGCTGGTATGGATCGACGGCGAATTCACCCACCAGGTCGTGAAGAGACCGCGGTATCACGGCGAGGACGAGCAGGTCTCGGAGGCCATGAAGCCGGACGAGCCGGACTTGCACATCGCCGCAAAGGCACTGGCCTGTGCGAAGTCGGACCTTCTTTATGCCCGTGTCGATCTGATCGACGGCGACCAGGGTGAACCTCTGGTGTCCGAGTTGGAATTGATAGAACCTTCCCTGTTCCTGCTGCAACATGCCCCCGCGCTCGATCGTCTGGTGACTGCCATCGGTCGTACCGGCCGCTAGCTGTCAGCTTGCGCTGCTGCCGGGGGCCGGCCCCGGAGCCAGGGACGCTGTGGAGAGACGAGATGTCGTCTGAATTCGGATTCTTTGCCGCTTCAGCGGATGAGTTGCAGGTTCTTGACCGGGAACTGGATGCTTTCAATGACAACGCCACCGGTTTGAGCGACCGCCAGTCGATCGCTATTTCGTTACGGGATCATGCAGGACGGATGGTCGGCGGTTTGAAGGGCATCACCGCTCTGGGATGGCTATACGTCTCTATCTTGTGGCTCGACGAGGACTATCGTGGCCGGGGGCTGGGGTCAGACCTGCTGCGACAGGCGGAGCGCCAGGCCGTCGCCCGGGGATGCCGGCGGGCATGCCTGAGCTCGTTCAGTTTCCAGGCGCCAGACTTCTATCTCAGGCAAGGCTATGAGATCTTCGGGCAGCTCGAGGACTATCCGGATGGAGAGACGCTGTTTTTTCTGCGCAAGGTGTTGTCGTGACACGCGGGCCCGACTCAATCGCGATCGATCGCCTGGAGCAAGACTTCGCCCGCCGCGGGTTCAGTTTCCACATCTGGGGTCATCCGCCGACATGCGCATGGAGCGGCTGTTGTCCAACAGGCCGACGCACGGGTGACGTTGACAGAGCGCGGGGGCAAGCGGAGCGATAACATGGCGGGTGACACGACGAGAACGAGGAGGATGTCACGGTGACTATCGAAGGTGGATGTCTTTGCGGCAAGGTCCGCTACGCGGTACAGGGCGATCTAACCCAGGCAGGTAGCTGCTACTGTTCGATGTGCAGACGATCCCACGGCGCGGCGTTCGGGACGTATGCATCCGTTCCGGATGGCGGCTTCAGCTGGCTTGCCGGCGAGGAAGACGTCAGTGTTTACAATTCGTCCCCGGCTGGTGGCCGCGCTTTCTGCCGGCATTGCGGATCGACGCTGGGGGCGGTAGAAAACGGTGAACTGCGCTGGATCACGCTGGGGACCGTGGATGGCGACCCCGGTATCAGGCCGCAGGCCAATATCTTCGTTGCGTCGAAAGCGCCGTGGCATGAGATCACCGATGATCTCCCGCAGTTCGACGAGTATCCGCCATCGGAGTGACATCGCGTGATCACCGAAGATAGTCCCTCGGAAGACAGCGCGTCAGGCGCGCATGACCGGCGCGCATTTCGTCTCGCCGTCGAGCGCAAGGACGTTGAGGCGATGACCGCGGTGTTCCGCGAGGATGCTGTACTCAACAGCCCCGTCTCGTTTGAGCCGTTTCGCGGTCGACCCGCCATCGGCATGCTGCTGCGGATTCTGATGGAGGTGTTCGAAGATTTTCGCTACACCGACGAGTTGCGCGGTGAGGACGGAACGCTGGCGCTCGTTTTCGAGGCGAGCGTGGCAGGTCGCGAGCTACAGGGTCTCGACCTGATTCGCTTCGACGACCTGGGTCGGCTGCGGGAGTTGACCGTCATGGTCAGGCCGAGATCCGGTCTCGAGGCCTTGATGTCCGTCGTCGGTCCCCGGCTGGCGGCACTGTCCGGTAGCAATGATCACTGACCTGTCTGTCCCTGCTCGCGTTGTTCAGGGCCCGCCGAGGAAACCGAAGTAGATCAGCAGCAGGCCGAAGGTATCCACTGTGCCGTGTGCCAGGATGCATGGCCATAGGGATCGTCCCGCGCGGTAGAAGATATACGCCATGATCAGGCCGATGAGTCCGGTGAGCAGCATACCGGTGCCCCCCTGGCTGGAGTGTCCAAGGCCGAACAGGATCGATTGCGCGACAGCGGCGATGAGCCGACCTCTGCGGTCGTCGCCAAACGCCGCCGCGAGACGAGCCATGACGAATCCGCGGGCCACCATCTCCTCGGCGAACGCCGCCGTGCCCCAGGCGACCACGACAAGCCTGAGTATCACGGCGACGGGGTCCCCCCTGAAGCTCGCCTCACCCGAAAGGTCCGGCGGGGGCAGGTCGAGCAACGGTAACAGCAGCCCCTGGAACAGACCCACCAGCAGGTAGATCAGGACAATCGCCAGGCACACATGCCTGATCGTGGACCGCCAGCGACGCGGCAACGCCATGCCCATCTGCGTCCATGACTCTCCTCTAATGCGCATGAACCAGGTCGCCAGGAGCAGGGCGCTGACGATCGCGATCGGGCCTCGGTAATAGGAGATTCCTATCGCCCTTAACAACACGATCCCGCCCGCGACGACCCCGACGACCGCCAGCGCCTCGAGCAGATCGCGGACAGCCTTGCGATTCCCGTCCGCGGGTCCGGAGGATTGAGCGTCCTTCACGATTTCAGCTGCCCTGTTCACGATCCAGATCTCCGATGAGTTCAAGGGGGGCGCCGCTGCCGTCGAGCAGGTAAGTAGTCAGCATGCCAACGACTTCGCGGGCGATGGCGCGATGGGCCGACTCGGCCAAGTCGAGGAACAGTGCCACCTGCAGCGTTGAGAACAGCACCAGCAGGCTGAGTCGTATCGCTTCCCTGGGATCTTCGTGTGCAATCTCCTTCCTGCACGCCATGAGCCATTCCAGGATCTGATCGGAGGCGCCGAAACTCGGGCCGGCTTCGCCTTGGTCAGCCACTCCGCGGACAACCCGCCGGCTGAAGATGGCCCGCATCAGGCCGCGATGACTCCGCGCGGCAGTCAGGAACTGCCTGGCCAGTCGCGAGATCCTCTCTTCGAGCCCGACGCCCTCCCATAGCTGCGGCCGCAAGAGCCGCGCGGCTTTGTCGCGCTGCCCGGTCTCGAATTCGTGGATCAGGCTGTCAAGCAATGCCTGCTTGCTATCGAAACGGGTGTATAGGTAAGCGGCGGAAACCCCGGCTTCCCTGGCAAGTTCGTTGACGGTCAGGTCCTCCGGCGTAGTGCGGCGAAGCAAAGTTTCGGTCGCCTGTGTCAGGGCCGCCAACCGTGCTTTTGACCGTGCCTGTGTGGGGCGTGACATGCATGAACCTAAATATGAATTCAGATTTATAATAACGACGAATAAGACTGTGGGTCAAGTATCGTGGAGGCATCCGCCGGGTCCTGTTTCTGGCATCGCCAGTCGAACCGGGATGCTAGAGTAGGAAGAATCGGGCCCGGCACAGACGCCGGCGAAGTCGAGGCAGGCTGTGCCGAAAACAGACAACGCGAATTGGCCGATCTGGCTCGCTGGCATCGTCGGTTACGGCTACGTGATAGCCGTGCCGCTGGAGCCCTATCCAGGTCACCCGATCATCAAGGCGATCCCCCTGTTGCTGCTGTCGATTACGGCATGGCACCGGCTTGTCCCGCCATTGCGGACACCGTTCGCTACCGCCTTGCTGGCCTCGGCGATCGGAGACTGCCTGTTGGGGATCGACCGGTCGGCCTTTCTCAAGCCCGCCCTGTTCTCATTTCTGGTGACGCAGATTCTGTACGCCTGGCTGTTCTGGCGTGATCGCAGTGACCCGCCATCTGGCCGCGGGCTGATGGTCGTCGAGGTCATCGCCCTTTTCGGACTCTACCTGCTGATTATCCCCGCCATCCCCGAGGGTATGACTGTCCCGGTGATCGTGTATTCGACGGCCCTGCTGGCCATGGCCACGGGTGCTGCGCGCTCGTCCATCGGGCGGTTGCTGCCCATTGGCGGCGCATTGTTCTTCGTCGCCGACAATCTGATCGCGGTCAACCAGTTCGTCTGGCCCTTTCCTCACTCCACCCGGATCATCGTCACAATCTACATGACGGCTCAGTTGATGATCGCCTGGAGTGTGTTTGCATGGGCGCGACAGAACCAGACTCACTGACCGGGCATGATCCACATCTGCACCATTGAGCAACCTTGAAGGGGACCCGAATGAAATCGACGATGCCGCTGATCGCTATCCTTGGCCTGCTGCTTAGCGCATGTTCTCCGGAGGTCGGCAGCGACCGCTGGTGCGCGAAGATGGATGAGACGCCCAAGGGCGAGTGGTCGCTCAATGATGCCAAGGCGTATGCGCAACACTGCGTCTTCGAGGACGACGAAACGGAGTGATTGATATCTCTCCTCGGGCCCGGAAGCGGCCCGCTGGGCCAGACGGGTAATTCGCGGGCCTCTGAAAAAGGCCGGATAACTCAGTTCTCGCGCGCCACGGCCCGGTAGCCGATGTCGTTGCGGTAGCAGACCCCGTCCCAGCGGATGCCATGGACGACTTCATAGGCCCGTCTTTGGGCCTCCGTGACGTTCCTGCCCAGAGCCACCGCGCAGAGAACCCGGCCGCCCGCAGTGACAATCTGACCCGCGTCGTCGATCGCTGTGCCTGCATGGAAGACCTTGACGCCGTCCTGGCCCGCGAAAGCCTCGAGGCCGTGGATCCGGTCCCCTTTCCTGTAGCTGCCGGGATATCCACCGGCGGCGAGCACCACACCGACGGCCGGCTTTCGATTCCAGTCCACCTGTTGCTGCCCGAGCGAGTCATCGAGGGCAGACAGGCAAAGAGCCGCCAGATCAGACTCCAGCCGCATCAGGATCGGCTGGGTTTCGGGATCGCCAAAGCGGCAATTGAATTCCAGCACATTCGGCGTACCGTCATCGGCGATCATCAGCCCGGCATACAGAAATCCCACATAAGGGATTCCTTCTGCCGCCAGTCCCTCGACGGTGGGCCGCATCACCTCGTCCATGATGCGACGATGAATGTCCGGGGTGACCACGGGCGCGGGGGAGTAGGCGCCCATGCCGCCGGTATTGGGGCCGAGATCGCCGTCATCCCGAGCCTTGTGATCCTGAGAGGTTGCGAGTGGCAGGATGGTCGTGCCGGACACGATAGCGATAAAACTGGCTTCCTCACCCCGCAGGCACTGCTCAACGACTACCCGGGCGCCCGCGGCGCCGAACGCGCCTTCCGCCAGCATGGATCTTGCGGCCTGTTCCGCCTCCTCGACGGTGGCGGCGACGATGACACCCTTGCCAGCCGCCAGTCCATCAGCTTTGACGACCAGCGGCGCGCCCTGGCGGCGGATGTATTCGATGGCCGGTGTTATCTCCGAGAAGCTCGCATAGGCGGCAGTCGGGATGTGATGACGCTCGAGGAATTCCTTCGTAAAGGCCTTGGAACCTTCCAGCTGCGCCGCGGCTGCTCCCGGGCCGAAACACTTGAGGCCGGCCTCGCCGAAGCGGTCCGTGATACCGGCGACCAGCGGTGCCTCCGGACCGACGATGGTCAGGCTGACCTGTCTGTCTTTGGCGAATTCCAGCAGGCCATCGATGTCATCCGCATCGATGGCGACATTATGAACGCCGGTCTCGCCGGCAGTCCCCGCATTCCCCGGCGCAACATAAACCTTCTCCACTTCGGCGGAGCGCGCACATTGCCAGGCAAGGGCGTGCTCCCGTCCACCGCCGCCGACGATCAGAATCTCCATAGTACCCACCTCGCTCTCAGGCCCGACCCGGTCAGTGGCGGAAGTGCCGGACCCCGGTAAACACCATCGCCAGATCATGCTCGTCCGCCGCGCCGATAACTTCCTCGTCGCGGACCGAGCCGCCTGGCTGGATGATGGCGCGGATGCCGTGCTCGGCACCCGCATCGACGCCGTCCCGGAACGGGAAGAAGGCGTCCGAAGCCAACACCGATCCTGCCACGCCGAGCCCGGCGTCTGCCGCCTTTATGGCCGCGATGCGGGTGCTGTACACCCGACTCATCTGGCCTGCGCCGACGCCGATGGTCATACCGTCACGGGCGAAGACGATGGCATTCGATTTGACATACTTGACGATCTTCCATGCGAACAGCAGGTCATCCACCTCGCTGTCGCTCGGTTTCCGGCGGGTCACTACGGCCAGACTCTCGCGACCGACGATGAGATCGTCGCGGCTCTGAATCAGGATGCCACCGCCGACCCGTTTCATGTCGTGGCCGTCTGGCGCTGATGATTCGAGATCTCCCGTCACAAGCACCCGGACGTTCTTCTTGGCAGCCAATGCTTCGGTCGCGCCGTCACCGAGATCCGGGGCCAGTATGACTTCCACGAACTGCTGCTCGAGGATCTTGCCGGCCGTCGCTGCATCGAGGCGGCGATTGAAGGCGATGATGCCGCCGAAAGCAGACGTCGGGTCAGTCGAGTAGGCCTTCTGGTAGGCGTCCTCTATGGTTGCCGCAGTGGCCACGCCGCAGGGGTTCGCGTGTTTGACGATGACACAGGCCGGCGTGTCGAATTGCCGCACGCACTCCAGTGCTGCATCCGCGTCAGCGATGTTGTTGTAGGACAGCGCCTTGCCCTGGACGGAACGCGCGCTGCCGATGCCGCGGCCCGCCGACGTGTCGGCATAGAATGCCGCCTGCTGATGAGGATTCTCCCCGTAGCGCAGGTCCATTCTCTTGTCGAATGACGGCGTGTAGTGCTGTGGAAACGGTGCGTCGCCCGCGTAGTCCGGCTGCCGGGACAGGTAATCCGCTATCGCGGCGTCATACGCGGCGGTGTGGGCGAAGGCTTTTGCAGCGAGGCGGTTCTTTGTGCCCGCCGGAATCTCACCGTCGGCGGTCCGTAAGGAATCGAGGATACCCTCGTAGTCTTGCGGGTCGACGACGACCGTCACCCAGGCGTGGTTCTTGGCGGCCGCGCGGATCATGGCCGGGCCGCCGATGTCAATATTCTCAACCGCGTCTTCGAGGTGGCAGTCCGGACGGGCGATCGTTTCCCGAAACGGATACAGGTTGACGATCAGGAGATCGATCGCGGGGATGGCGTGGGCCTGCATGGCTTCCTCGTCGATCCCGCGACGGGCCAGCAGACCGCCATGGATCCGCGGATGCAGGGTCTTGACGCGTCCGGCCATGATCTCCGGGAACTCGGTCACCGCAGATACGTCGGTGACGGGAATGTCATGTTCCCGCAGAAGACTCGCGGTGCCCCCGGTGGACAGGAGTTCGATACCCTGAGCCACCAGAGCAGCGGCGAAGTCGACCACGCCACTCTTGTCGGAAACGCTGATCAGCGCCCGCTTGACGGTCGACATAATTTGCCCCTCAACGTGTCCCGGTCCGCCCAAAGGTGTCGGGCGCGGCCCCGGGTCAGCCTAGCAGACCATAGGTGCGGAGTTTCTTGCGTAGCGTACCGCGATTGATCCCCAGGATTTGCGCGGCACGACTCTGGTTGCCGCCGGTGTAGTTCATCACCGTCCTGAACAGCGGCGCTTCGACTTCACTCAGAACGAGCGTGTACAGCTCGTTGGGCTTGTGCCCGTTCAGATTGGCGAAGTAGTTCTTGAGCGCCTCTTCCGTGACTTTGTGCAGGGGCTTGCTGCCCCGTGCGGTTTCCAATTTACTATTGTCTTTGCTCACGACTCGTGTGCTTCCCGATCTCTATGCTGCCAGCTCTTCTTGCGGAGACTGGTCGAGGAATTTCCTTACCATCCGCAGCTGTTCTGCGGCGGTCTCTGCCCGCACCGCGCGATGCCTGAAAGCGTCCGCTCCCACACGGGCGCGGCAGTACCACGTTAGATGCTTGCGGGCCACCCGAACCCCGGTGTACTCGCCGTAAAACGAGTAGAGGTTGTCCAAGTGGGCGAGCATGATATCACGTACTTCGGCCACTGTCGGCGGGGCAAGATTCGTTCCATGACGAAGGTAATGAGAGACTTCCCGGAACACCCACGGACGACCCTGGGCAGCTCTTCCGATCAGTAATCCATCGGCCCCCGTCGAGGCCAAAACCTGTGCGGCCTTCTGCGGCGAATCGATGTCTCCGTTGGCCAGGACCGGGATCGCAACGCTGGACTTTATCCTGCGGATCGTCTCGTATTCCGCATCGCCCCGGAACATGTCCGCCCGCGTCCTGCCGTGTACCGACAGAGCCGCGACGCCGATCTCCTCGGCCAGCCTGGCGATCCTGATGCCGTTGCGGTTGTCACTGTCCCAGCCGGTCCTCATCTTCAAGGTGACCGGGACGGGGGCCGCGCTGACTACAGCAGCAATGATGTCTGTCACCAGAGTTTCATCGCGGAGCAAAGCCGAGCCTGCCCAGCGGCGGCAGACTTTTTTCGCCGGGCAGCCCATATTGATATCGATGATCTGCGCGCCGGCATCTACGGCGCGGGCCGCTGCGTCGGCCATCATCCCCGGTTCGCCGCCCGCAATCTGAACGATGACGGGCGCAGGCTCTCCAGCATGGTCGAGCCGCCGGCGACTCTTGGCGGTGTTCCAGAGGCGGACATCCGAGGTGAGCATTTCCGACGGGCAGACGCCGGCTCCCAGCCGCCGGCACAACTGACGGAAGGGGAGGTCGGTGACGCCGGCCATCGGTGCCAGGCCGACGTTGCTCGAGAAAGTGTATTGGCCGATTTTGAGAGACATGGTCTCCTGCCTGCTCAGGACAGGGCCGACGATACTAAAGCCAGAGCCTGGCCAGGGGAAGCATCATGGCTGCTCGGACAAGCAGCGTGGCTGATCGGTTTCGTCCTGCAGACAGAGGTCAAGTCTGAATCCGACGGCCGCCAGGCCCGGTTCGCTGATGACGGCGCGACCCTCGACCCTTTCTCCCGGCAGCGATTGCCTTCCGGAGACGTGATTTTCAACGTAGTACCTCGGACTAAGTTCGCGGCTGCCGATCTCGTCACCCCAGCGGTTCTCGAGGCTGACCCGCAGAGTGGGATAGGGCTGTGGAAAATCCCCCTCATTGACGAACTGCACCGTAATCTGCAGATCTCCCGCCGCATCCAGGGATGCAGATGAGTCGACGATCCGGAAGGCGGCTATCTGCCATGCCGGACTGGCGGACATTCCGAGGGCAGAGTAGAGGTTCTCGAGGATGGGCGAGAGCGCCGGGTATCGCATGAGGACCCCGCGCTGTGAGTGGACCCCCGTCGCCAGCAGGACCGCCACGACCAGCCCGATCAGCCACGGTCGCAGCCGACTGCGGCCTTCGGCTTGCGCCTGACGGGCCAATTCCGGTGGTGGGCCGGAGTCCTGCGATTCGCTGTCGACCGCATCCGCGGAGAATTCGCCGACGGGCAGTCCCTCGGCGAACTCCAGGTTGTCGATCTCCGGCATCTGTTGGGGCGGCAGCTCCTCCAGTGCGAACAACTCCTCGGCAGTAGAGTCCAGATTGACGGTGGGGTCTTCGTCGTCGGTTTCACTGGCATCCGCCTGCTGCGTCTCCTGCTGCTCGGCAACGGATTCATCCTCTGCCCGCTCAGGGGCCTCGCTCTCCGATTCCTCGTCATCGGCGTCCACACCGTCTCTCGCGGCTGACTCGTCCGACTTCGCTTCTTCGGCTCCCGCATCTGCCGAATCATCCGATGTCCCGGCTGTCTCCGTGTCTGCGGTTTCGATCCCCCCGTCTTCCGGACTCCCCGCGCCCTCATCGGGCACGGCCTCGTCGTCAGCCGCCAGGTCAGCTGTCCCGGCGGGTTCCACCACCTGGCCGGAATCCTCAGCCGTGGCGTCGGCCGCTGTGGGATCATCGATCAGGCCCTCCGGCTGTGGCTCATCAGGCGACAGCGGGATCGCAGGCTGCCCGGGTTGCGGATAGACATCGCTCAGCCGATCCAGGGCGTCGAAGCGTGCGCCGCACTCGCCGCATACGACCTCCCCACCCGCCTGTTTCAGATGGGCGCCGGTCACGCGATACACCGAATCGCATTGTGGGCACTGTGTATACAAGTCAGCCGGTCTCCTTTCGCTGCGCCGAGATGCGCACCCATCCATCCCGTTCGCTGATCTCGTCTATCAGGAACCAGGGCTCGTAGGCGGTGGCGACCTCGTCCGCCTGCCCGGCAAGGATACCCGACAAGACGACTGTGCCGCCGGTCTCTATGGCCCGGGCGAAATCAGACGCGAGTTGTGCAAGGGGCCCGGCCAGGATGTTGGCAAGCAGCAGGTCGGCCCGGGCCAGGGTATCCGTGGACGGACCGACGGTGATCATGTCGCCGACGCCATTACGGAGCGCGTTTGCGACAGTCGCCGTCAGCGCCTGCGGGTCGTTATCCACCGCTATCACTGATGCCGCGCCCAGCAGTGCTGCCGCGATTCCGAGGATGCCGGATCCACAACCATAGTCTACGACTCTGAGTCCGGCCGGGGGGTGGTCGTCCAGCCATTCCAGGCACAGAGCGGTGGTGGCATGGGTTCCGGTGCCAAACGCCAGACCCGGATCCAGGCGCAGGGTGATGGCATCCGGGTCCGGGGTCGCCGAGTCGCCGGGAAGCACCCACAGGTTTCGCCCGAAACGCATTGGCCGGAAGTCTTTCAGCCATTCACGCTCCCAGGCCCGGTCCGGCAGAGCCGAGACCTGGAAACCCTTGCGCGCCGACCACGCGGGCAACTGCCGGATCCGTTCCATGAGGGGCCCCTGATCCAGTTCGAACATTGCGGTGACGATGACGTCCGGCCACAGTGGGGTGGCGCCGGGGGCCGGCTCAAGCACCGGGGTGTCCTCCGCGTCCTCCAGCGTGACCGCGGCGGCTCCCAGTTCTGACAGGTCCTGCGACGCTTGCTCTGCACGCGCATGGCCAAGCCGCATGGAGATCTGAATCCAGGGCATCGGGGCGGGGAGTTACCGACTACAGGCCGAGACGCTTCTCAAGATAATGGATATCGGTACCCCCGGCCTTGAAGGCGCCGTGACTGAATATCTCCTGGTGCAGCGGGATGTTTGTCTTGATGCCCTCAACGACCATTTCGGACAGAGCCTGCTGCATCCTGGCGATCGCTGAGCCCCGATTGTTGCCGTGAGTAATCACCTTGCCGATCATCGAGTCGTAGAAGGGCGGCACGACATAACCATTGTATATGTGCGTGTCGATCCGGACTCCGGGTCCGCCAGGCGCATGCCACTGGTTGATGGGCCCCGGACACGGCATGAAATTCGAGGGGTCCTCCGCATTGATCCGGCACTCCATGGCGTGGCCGCGAATCTGAATTTCGTCCTGCGACCAGGCCAGTGGCTCGCCGGCGGCAATCCTGACCTGCTCGCGCACGATGTCGACGCTGGTGATCATCTCCGTCACCGGATGCTCTACCTGCACGCGCGTGTTCATTTCGATGAAGAAGAACTCGCCATCCTGATACAGGAATTCGAAGGTTCCGGCGCCGGAATAGTTGATCTCCTGGCAGGCGCGTACGCATCTCGCTCCCAGCGCTGCCCGCTGTTCCGCCGTGATCCCCGGAGCGGGGGCCTCCTCTATGACCTTCTGGTGGCGGCGCTGCATCGAACAGTCGCGTTCACCCAGGTGTATCGCGTTGCCGCTTCCGTCGGCCAGGACCTGGAATTCGACGTGCCGCGGCCGCTCCAGGAACTTCTCCATGTAGACGGTTTCATTGCCGAAGGCGGCCAGCGCTTCCGATCGGGTGACCATGATGGCATTCAGCAGTGTCGCCTCTGTGTGCACGACACGCATGCCGCGCCCGCCGCCACCACCGGAAGCCTTGATGATGACCGGGTAACCCAAGTCTCTGGCGAGTCGGACGTTCTCTTCGAGATCGTCTCCCAGCGGCCCGTCGGATCCGGGCACGCACGGTATCCCGGCGGCTTTCATCGTGCGTATGGCCGATACTTTGTCGCCCATGATGCGGATGGTTTCGGAGCGCGGTCCGATGAATGTGAAACCGCTCCTCTCCACGCGTTCGGCGAAGTCGGCGTTCTCGGACAGAAAACCGTAGCCGGGATGGATGGCCATGGCGTCGGTAACTTCCGCTGCACTGATGATGGCCGGCATGTTCAGATAGCTCTCCGCTGACGGGGCCGGGCCAATGCAGACCGACTCGTCGGCCAGCAGCACGTGCTTCTGGCTACGGTCCGCCTCCGAGTGAGCGGCGACCGTCTTGATCCCGAGTTCGCGGCAGGCGCGCAGGATCCGGAGCGCGATTTCGCCACGGTTGGCGATGACGATCTTGTCCAGCATGCTTGGGCCGCCTACTCGATGATGAACAGCGGTTGACCGAACTCGACGGGCTCGCCGTTCTCAACGAGGATCGACACGACCCGGCCGGTCTTGTCAGCTTCGATCTGATTCATCATTTTCATCGCCTCGATGATGCAGATCGTGTCTCCGACTTCTATCTCGCTGCCGACCTGGACGAATGCTTTGGCGCCGGGCGCCGGCGCTGTGTAGAACGTGCCGACCATCGGTGCGGTGACGGTATGCCCGTCCGGCGGGGCAGTCTCGATGCTTTCGTCAGCCACGGCCGCTATCGGGGCGGATGCTTGACCCGGCCCGGGCGTGGCGACTTGGGTGACGATCTGCGGTGCCGGCTGCGAGTGGCTCGGTGGCGGATAACGGCTGATTCGAACCGCGTCTTCGCCCTCTGTGATCTCTATCTCAGAGATGCCAGATTCCTCCAGGAGTTCGATCAGCTTCTTGACCTTGCGAATATCCATGGATCTTCCCTTGTCTAGGATCTGTCGTCCGCGGCGATGTCCGCAGCGGCCCTGACGGCCAGTTCGTAACCAATCGGTCCGAATCCCGCGATCGTCCCGCGGGCTACGTCAGCCAGGTACGAGTGGTGCCGGAATGGTTCCCGGGCTTTGGTGTTACTCAAGTGCAGTTCGATAAACGGGATGGTGACCGACAGCAGCGCGTCCCGGATCGCGACGCTCGTGTGTGTGAACGCGGCGGGATTGATGATGATGCAGGCGACGCCATCCCGGGCAGCCTGATGGATGCGTTCCACGATCTCGTGTTCCGCATTGCTCTGGTAAGCGTCGAGGCCGCAACCCAGTTCTTCCGCAACCCTGCGACAGCGGGCCTCGATCTGGACGAGTGTGGATGTCCCGTAGGTGCCGGGTTCCCGCTCTCCCAGGCGATTGAGATTTGGCCCGTTGATGATGAGGAGATTGGACACCGCCCCGGCCCCGTTGCCGACAAAGATATCAACGGAGTGTAAATCTTTTTCCAGAGGTTTAGCTACTTTTCGCGACTTTTCAGCGGTAAATCGCGTCCGTTTCAGAAGATTTCGCGCAAGAACTTGTCGGCTTGCTGGCGATGCAACTCACCCACATGGACTCGAAGTACCTTGCCTTCGCTGTTCACGAACGCGGTGAACGGCAACCCGATCCAATCCTGGAGTACCTGGTTGCCGAGCTCCACGGCCTCCTGCTGACCGACGAGGACCGGATAGTTGAATCCGGTCGTGGCCGCGTAATCCCGGACGGCCTGCATGTCGTCGATTGCGATGCCGATGATCTGGAGGTCGCCACCGTACTCCGACTGTAGTTGGATCAGGAGCGGGATCTCGCGGCGGCACGGCGGACACCAGGTCGCCCAGAAATTGACGACCCGGACCTTGCCCTCCCACTCCGACGACTGACGGAGGAGGCCGCCGATGTCGGGCAAGGAGAAGTCCGGGAGTGCTGCTGTGGCCGATACGGACGTGTCCTTGTTGCTCGTCCGGGCGGCGTCATAGGCGAAGTAGCCACCGACGCCCGAGGCCAATGCAAGCACGACGCCGAAAAGGACCTGCCTGGCGTTCATTGGCCGGCCTGCTCGACGAATCGATCTACGTGAGCGCTGAACTCCTCAGCCGAGGCAAATCCGACCTGCCTGAACGCCCGGACTTCACGTCCGTCAGGCCCGAAAAAGGCGATCGTGGGCGGACCGAAGATGCCGAATCGCTGCAGAAGCTTCTTGTCCGGATCGTCGTTTGCCGTGACGTCGGCCTTGAGCAGGACCATGCCCTCCAGAGACGCGATCACCGCCGGCTCGACGAATGTGTAGCGCTCCATTTTCTTGCAATCGACACACCAGTCCGCATAGAAGTCCAGCATCGCCAGCTGTCCGTTCGAAGCGGCCGCCGCCAGTTGCCGATCCAGGTCAGAGTTCGATTTTACGTAGGTGAACTTTAAGCTTTGTGTCTGCGATTGCTCCCCGATCAGGCCTTGCAGCGGTCTGAAAGGATCAGAGCCACCCGAGGCCGCGCCGACGAGTAGCAATACGCCGTACAGCAGTGCGACGAGCCCCAACCCCTTGCCCAGCCGTCGGCCGGTCGCAGCGCCCGGCTGCAGAGAGTCCAGGGCGCCCATAAAGATGCCGCTCATGAGCAGCAGCAATCCCCACAGGGCCAATGTTGCTGCCGGCGGGATAATGCGCTCGAGCATCCATATGGCGACTCCGAGCAATAGCAGCCCGAAGAATTTCTTGACCGCCTCCATCCACGCGCCCGCCTTTGGCAGTAACTTGCCGGCCGAGGCGCCGAAGGCCAGCAGTGGCATCCCCATGCCGAGGCTGAGAGCAAATAGGGCCGACCCACCTCTCACGGCGTCACCGCTTTGCCCGATCACGATCAGGGCGGCGGCAAGCGGTGCCGCCACGCACGGCCCCACGATAAGAGCGGACAGGAAGCCCATCACGCCTGCGCCAACGAGGGTCCCGCCCGCCTGCTTCTGAGAGGTCTCGGTGAGACGCGTCTGGATCGCCGCGGGCATCTGTAGCTCGTACACGTCGAACATGGCCAGCGCCAGCACGACAAACACGGCGCTGAATCCGATCAGGATCAGCGGGTGCTGAAAGGCGGCCTGCAGATTCTGGCCCAGCAGGGCTGCAGCGACACCCGCGACGGTGTAGGTCAGGGACATTGCCAGAACGAACACCAGGGAGAGGCTGAATGCACGTCGGGTACTCATGGACGAGCCGTGGCCAACGATGATGCTGGACAGGATCGGAACCATCGGCAGCACGCACGGCGTGAATGCCAGCAGCAGCCCGAACCCGAAGAACATAGCGACCACCCAGGGCAGCGCGCCATCGCGGATGAGTGTCGCCAGCCGGTCCTGTTCGGATACCGGGGCCGACGCGGCGGGGGCCGGGTCGGCAACCGGGAGATTGTCCATCCTCAGGCTGACGTCCCGCTTGATCGGTGGATAGCAGATGCCATCCTCGGCGCAGCCCTGGTAGCCAACCTGAAGCTCGAGGGACGGTTTGCCGGCCAGCGCCACCGGCAACCGGATGCTGAGTTCGCGATAGTAGACCTCGACCTCGCCGAAGAACTCGTCCTGCTTGCGTTTCCCTTCCGGGATAAGCGGTTCGCCGATCGATTGAGCCTCGTCCAGGGTCAGGAACTCAAGGCTGTGGCGGTACAGGTAGTAGCCGTCCGCGATCTGCCAATTCAATTCGATCCAGCCGCGATTGACCGCCTCGGCCGAGAATCGGAAGGCTTCATCAGGCGGCAGAAACTCTTCTCCGCCGCCAGGCGCAGCGATCAGCGACAGGAGGTCTTGCTTCCCGGACGGCTCCGCCGGGGGCAGTATTACTTCGCGTGTCCACGTCTGCGGCGGATAGCACAGACCGATGTCGGCACAGCCCTGGGAGCGGATCTCCAGCTGTAGCGACTCGCCCGCCGTGGTCGACCGGGTGACGGGAATATCGATGCTGAATTGACCCCGGTAGATCTCCATGCGGCCGAAGAATTCGTCTTCATGAGTCTCGCCCTCGGGGAATCGGGGCTCGCCAAGAGGAAGTCCGGGCGTCTGACTCTGGAAACCAAACCGCTTCCGGTACAGGTAGTAGCCATCGGCCGCATCCCACTCGACGGTGATGACATCCTGCCCGGCGGACACCTCGAACCGGAACGCCTGCTCGGGCGGCAACAGGTCCGGTTCCTGGCCGTAAGCAAACCCGGTCGCAACGAGCGCCAGCAGAAGGGAGAGGAGGATTCTCATTTCATACTTCCTGAGATCGGACGGTCACGGTCTCTTCGACCCAGCGCAGGTAGGCGGGCAGGCCGTCGCTAACAGAGACCGTGATCACCTCGGGAAGTTCGTAAGGATGGTGCGTCCGGAGCCAGTCGCGCAGCGGCCCGAACCCTGAAGCTGTCGTCTTGGCGATCATCAGGCACTCGGCATCCTCATGAACAGCGCCGTTCCAGCGGTACACGGAGCTTACCCCCGGCACTATGTTGACACACGCGGCCAGCCCGGATTCGACCAGTCCTCTGGCCAGTTCGCGCCCCACCTCCGGGTCGGGGCAGGTTGAGAACGCCAGCATTACATTATTTTTCATTGGCTTAACAGTCAGTCGGCGGAGGGGCCAAAGAGCGCGGGTGGTCAAGGATAGCGGCGTGGGCGAGGGAGTCAAAAAAGCATCTCCTGGACCCTTGACTCTTGGGAAACCGCCCCTATTATTAGCAGTCCCTGGAGGCGAGTGCTAATGCTCGTCGACCCATATTGCGGGCTGGTTCTTCCCGAATAGAACTACAAATCAAGGAGATAGATTAAATGAACATTCGTCCTCTTCACGATCGTGTCGTGATCAAGCGGATGGAGGAGGAGCGTACCTCCCCCGGTGGCATCGTGATTCCCGATACGGCAACCGAAAAGCCCATCAAGGGCCAGGTCGTCGCCGTAGGCAAGGGCAAGCTCCTGGAGAATGGCGAGATCAGACCGCTCGACCTGAAGGCCGGCGACAAGGTGCTGTTCGGCAAGTACAGCGGTACCGAGGTCAAGGTCGAGGGTGATGAACTCCTGGTCATGCGCGAAGACGACGTGATGGCCGTGATCGAGAGCTGATAGCTCTTGTGCCACTTACCCCATAAAGAATTGCCTACAGAGGAATACAGTCAATGGCTGCTAAAGAAGTAAAGTTCAGCGACGACGCTCGCCAGAAGATGATGAAGGGCGTTAACGTCCTGGCGAATGCCGTCAAGGTAACCCTCGGTCCCAAGGGCCGTAATGCCGTAATCGAGAAGAGTTTCGGTGCCCCCACGATCACCAAGGACGGCGTGTCAGTCGCCAAGGAGATCGAGCTTTCAGACCGATTCGAGAACATGGGCGCGCAGATGGTTAAGGAGGTTGCCTCGCACACCTCCGACGAAGCCGGAGACGGTACCACCACCGCTACCGTGCTGGCCCAGGCTATCCTGAGAGAAGGTCTCAAGGCCGTGGCTGCCGGGATGAACCCCATGGACCTGAAGCGCGGTATCGACAAGGCCAATATGGCTATCATCGACGGGCTCCGCGATCTGTCCAAGCCGTGCGAAGACGACACGGCGATCGCCCAGGTCGGCACCATCTCCGCCAATGCGGATGCCTCCATCGGCGAGAAGATCGCCGAAGCAATGAGCAAGGTCGGCAAGGAAGGTGTCATCACGGTCGAGGATGGTTCCTCGCTGGAGATGGAGCTGGACGTGGTCGAGGGCATGCAGTTCGACCGCGGCTACCTGTCGCCGTATTTCATCAACAATGCCGAGGGCCAGTCGGCCGATCTTGAGGACCCCTATGTCCTCCTGTTCGACAAGAAGGTCTCCAACATCCGCGATCTTCTGCCGCTGCTCGAGGCCGTCGCCAAGTCCGGCCGGCCGCTGCTGATCATCGCCGAAGATGTCGAAGGCGAGGCGCTGGCCACTCTGGTGGTCAACACCATCCGCGGTATCGTCAAGGTTGCCGCCGTCAAGGCGCCTGGATTCGGCGATCGTCGCAAGGCCATGCTGCAGGACATCGCAGTCCTGACCGGTGGCACAGTCATCTCCGAAGAAGTCGGCCTGTCGCTCGAGAAGGCGGGCCTGGAAGACCTGGGATCGGCCAAGAAGATCCAGGTGACCAAGGAGAACACGACCGTCATCGATGGTGCCGGCAAGGTCGAAGAGATCAAGTCGCGGGTTGAGCAGATCCGCAGGCAGATCGAGGACGCGACTTCCGACTACGATCGCGAGAAGCTGCAGGAGCGCGTTGCCAAGCTGTCCGGCGGTGTGGCCGTGATCAAGGTTGGCGCAGCCACCGAGATCGAGATGAAGGAGAAGAAGGCGCGCGTCGAAGATGCGCTGCACGCGACCCGCGCGGCCGTCGAGGAAGGCGTGGTCGCCGGGGGCGGTGTCGCCCTGCTGCGGGCTCTCGATGGCATCGGCGACCTCAAGGGTTCGAACCACGATCAGGACATGGGTATCGCCATCCTGCGTCGGGCGACCGAAGAGCCGCTGCGCCAGATCGTCGGCAATGCCGGTGACGACGCCTCCGTGATCCTAAACAAGGTCCGCGAAGGCAAAGGCACCTTCGGCTATAACGCCGCCACGGGTGAGTTTGGCGATATGCTGGAGATGGGAATCCTTGACCCGACCAAGGTCACCCGCCTGGCCCTGCAGAACGCGACCTCCGTCGCCGGGCTGCTGCTGACCACCGAAGCGATGGTGGCCGAGCTGCCGAAGGAAGAAGGTGACGCTCCTGGCATGCCCGACATGGGCGGCATGGGCGGCATGGGCGGCATGGGCGGCATGATGTAAGACGCCCCGGGCGTTACGACGCTTCCGGTCGTTCTCGACCAGACAAGCCCCGCTTCAGGCGGGGCTTGTTTTTTTTGCCCCGCAATCCGTGAAACCGGATTCAGGGCGAATCGCCGGCGCGGGCGTGCTACTTTTCCAGACGGTACCCGGCCGTTGTATCCCTGATGACTGATTCTCCCGAGACCGACATGGAAGCAGACAACGGACTGCCAGACGTTTTCAGGGCGGTCTTTCGCGAGCACTGGGATCGCTTCGTCGACGCGAATCCGGACAAGGTGGCCGATCTGTCCGCTAACCCAAAGGTCTTCGGATCCCTCGCCAGAGTCTGGACCTGCAGCGAGTTCGTGCGCAACGGATTGCTCCGCTACCCGGCTGACCTGGGGTTCCTGCTGGGGGAGGCCGGGCTGCAGTCGGCATGGAGTGCTTCCACGCTTGCGGGGCAACTGGCGTCGGAGCTAACGCCGGAGACTGGCGACACGGAGGGGATGCAGGCGCTGCGCGTTTTCCGCAGGCGTCAGATGATCCGTATTGCCTGGCGCGACCTGGCGGGTTGGGCCAGCCTCGACGAGACACTCGGGCATCTGAGCGAGCTGGCCGATGTGTGCATCTCAGCGGCAGTCGACATTGCCCGGAGACAGCTGGAGGAGGCTCATGGGCAGCCACTGGATACCGAGGGCCGGCCAGTCGGCCTGATCGTCCTGGCGATGGGTAAGCTCGGTGGCAGGGAGTTGAATTACTCCTCGGACGTGGATCTCGTGTTCCTGTTCGAGAACGGTGACACCACGCCCGGGCCGCGACAGATCAGCCGGGAGCAATTCTTCATACGCCTGGGGCAGCGCGTCATCCGGTTGCTTGACGAGGTGACCGAGGACGGCTTCGTGTTCCGTGTCGACATGCGTCTGAGGCCCTTCGGTGACAGCGGCCCGCTGGCTGTCAGCACGGCAGCGCTCGAGGACTATCTCCAGCGGCATGGGCGGGCCTGGGAACGCTATGCCTACGTGAAGGCGCGACCCGTCACCGGGCATCGCCCCGGTATGGGCCTCTACAGCGAGCTGTTGAGGCCTTTTGTCTATCGACGCTATCTAGACTACGGGGTCTATGAGTCGCTAAGAGAGATCAAGCGCCTGATCGAGACCGAAAGCGCGGAAGGGGACCTGCGGGACGATATCAAGCGTGGCCCGGGCGGCATCCGCGAGATCGAGTTCATCGTGCAGTCGTTGCAGATCCTTCGAGGCGGGTCGATCAAGGAACTGAGATCGGCCAGTCTGATGCGGGTGCTGCCAAGACTGCGAGGCGGTCGCCTGCTGGCCGACACCGTGGTCGACGATCTGCTGGCCGCCTATGCGTTCATGCGCAGGCTCGAGAACCGGCTGCAGCAGTGGCAGGACCGGCAGACCCATCGATTGCCCGCTTCAGATGAGGAGCGTGTTCGGCTCGCCTACTCGCTGGGTTACCGGGACTGGCATAGCTGCTCGGCCGATATTGACCTGCATCGCGGCAGGGTCCGGGAGCACTTCCTGGTGCAACTGGAGGGCTCGCAAGGGGCGCCCGTCAGCGAGATGTCGGACCGGGTCGCCGGCCTCTGGAGTGGCGCCGTGGCCAGCGACAACAGCGAGCAGGTCCTCGGCAGTTGCGGTTACACCGATGTGGACAGAACCGTAGCCGCCCTCGACCACCTCCGGTCGGCGGGATTCGCACGCCGCCTGGACGAGAGCGGGCGGCAAAGACTGGATGCTCTGGTACCGGCGCTGATCCGTGAATCCGGTCAGCATCGGAATCCCGAGGTTACGCTGGAGCGGCTGGCCGGCATACTCGAGTCCGTCGGTCGGCGCTCCGCCTATTTCGCCCTGTTGAACGAGAATCCGGGTGTCCTGAAACACCTGACACGGCTCTGTTCGCGGAGCGAATTCCTGGCACGCCAGATCGCTACTCATCCGTTGCTGCTCGACGAGCTCATCGACCCCCGTGTCTTTGAGAGACTGCCGGTCAGGGAAACTCTGGGGGCGGACCTCCGTCGACGCCTGTCCACGGTGGGTCCGGATGACCTGGAGTCCCAGCTGGAAGTACTCAAGCAGTTCCAGCGCAGCGCGGTTTTCCTGGTCGCGGTAGCCGACCTTTCGTCCAAGCTGCCGCTGATGAAAGTCAGCGATCGCCTGACGGAGATCGCCGAGACGGTGCTCGACTCGTGCCTGCAGCTGGCTTCCCAACAGATGCATGCTCGTTACGGGCGGCCGCAATGCGGCCGCGGCAGCGGACGCCGTGAGTCCGGATTCGCTATCGTCGGGTACGGCAAGCTGGGGGGGCTGGAGCTGGGTTACAGCTCGGACCTGGACCTGGTGTTCATCCACGATTCGGAAGGTGATGAACAAGTGACGGAGGGCCCCACTTCACTGGACAATGGATTGTTCTACGGACGCCTGACCCGCAGGCTCGTGCATCTGTTGACGACCCAGACAAGCTCCGGACTGCTCTATGAAGTCGACACACGTCTGCGACCCAGCGGTAAGGGTGGCTTGCTGGTCACCAGCCTGGATGCTTTTGACCGCTATCAACGGAGTGAGGCCTGGACCTGGGAACACCAGGCGTTGCTCAGAGCGCGCGCAGTCGCCGGCACCCCCGCGGTGCGCGCCGGATTCGAGACGATGCGCCGCGATCTGCTGTGTACTGCCGTACGCAAGGACACCCTGCGGCAGGAAGTGGCCGAGATGCGTGAGAAAATGCGCGCTGAGCTGGGTAGTCGCGAACCAGCCCGATTCGACATCAAACAGGACCGCGGCGGGATTGCGGACATCGAGTTTCTGGTTCAGTACCTGGTGTTGCTGAACGCATCGGAACACCCCGTGCTCGTGACTTATCCGGACAACGTCCGACAGCTGGAGAGTCTGGTAGACGTGGGCATCATGGCGCCGGACCTTGCCGCGGAGCTGAAAGCCGCCTATCTCGACTACCGGGCACGCATTCACCGGCTGGCTCTGGAGGACCAGCCGGCTCGCGTGTCCGATGCCGAATTCGCGGATCAGCGCGAGCGCGTAGCGGCTGTCTGGGAGAGCGAATTCGGAAGCTGACAACGCGGCGCTGATATACTTTCCCGCGACATTCCGAAGAGGACGGAGCTGATGTCTTCGCAACAGGAAAGAATCCAGGCCAACGCCGAAGACCACTACGAGGTCACGCGCGAGCAGCTGCCGCTGAGTTGTCCCACGCCCGGGATGACCCTGTGGAATTCGCATCCGCGAGTCTATCTTCCGATCGAGACGACCGGGTCCGCTACCTGCCCATACTGTGGCGCGACCTTCACTCTCACAGACGCGAATCAGAGCTGAGCGCATGCGCCCGGCGCCGCTGGCCCGGCGTGCGTGGCCGTCGAGTCGCGTCAGTTGAGCGTCGCTTCCACAGAGACTCCCGCTCGCCGGACACTCTGCCACGTGAATCTGGCACGGGGATTTCGTGGTGGGGAGCGCCAGACCGAGCTCCTCGTGCGGGCGCTGGCCGGGTCGGGCTGGGCGCAGCGTGTGGTCGCTCGCGCCGGCGAGCCATTGGCCGCCCGACTGCGCGGACTGTCCAGGGTAGAGGTGCGCGAGTGCTCCGGCACGCTGGGCGCGGTCCGCGCGATCGGTCGGCCCGACCTGATCCATGTCCACGAGGGACGGAGCCTGCGAAGCGCATGGCTGAACAGCCTGCTCACTGGTGTGCCCTACCTGATGACCCGTCGCGTGCAGACAGGGCCACGCCGGCACCCGTTCAACCGGATGCTGTATCGCAGGTCCGCCGGGATCGTCGCTCTGAGCAGGGCGATCCGGGCGAGCATTCAGCAGCTGGATCCCTCATTATCCTGCGTGATCATCCCCAGTGCCTCGAGCCGACTGCCGTCAGACGGAACGGTTGAGCGTGCCCTGCTGGACAGTTGGGGCGGAGACTTTGTCGTCGGGCACGTCGCTGCGCTGGTCGCGTCCGCAAAAGGGCAGATGCAGATCGTTGAGGTTGCCCGCGCGCTGTCCGGCTCACGCCCTGATATGCGATTTGTGCTGGTCGGCGGCGGTCCCGACGAAGCTCTGCTGCGAGACGCGACACGGGACCTGCCCAACGTGATCCTTACAGGCCAGGTCGAGGACGTCGGTAACTATCTGGCTGCGTTCGACGTGTTCCTGTTGCCGTCGCGGCACGAAGGTCTCGGATCCATACTGCTTGACGCACTGGAGTTCGGTCTGCCGATCGTCGCGACCCGTGTCGGCGGCATACCGGAGATCGTCGAAGACGGCGGCAACGGCATATTGATTGAGTACGGCGATCTCGAGGGGATGAAGACGGCCCTGCTGCGACTGGCGGCCGATCCGCAGCTGCGCCTGAGGATCAGCCGGGCCAATCTCGAAAAAGCGAAGGCCTTTTCCCCCGAGCGGATGGCGCAGTCGTATCTGACGCTTTATGAGCAAATGACCTCCGGTGCATCTTCTGATGATATGTGACCAGCTATCGGGTCGTGGGGGACGTCCGTGAGCGAGCGGATTCTGGTTGTCGGTCCGGCCTGGGTCGGCGATATGGTAATGGCTCAGAGCCTGTTCCTGACTCTGGCGAAGCTGCCTGACACACAGACCGATGTTCTCGCGCCTGCATGGTCTGTATCACTGACCCGCCGGATGCCGGAGGTTTCCGACGCTATCGAACTGCCCATCGGGCACGGCCAGCTGGGCTGGTCGGCACGCAGGCGCCTGGGCAACAGGCTCAGAGAGAAAGCCTACAGCCGCGCCATCGTGCTACCGAGATCGTTCAAGTCCGCTCTTGTGCCGCTGCATGCGAGGATCCCTATCCGCACCGGCTATCGAGGCGAGATGCGTTACGGACTGCTCAACGACATCCGGCCGTTGGACGAAAACGTGCTGACACGCAACGTAGAGCGTTATGTCGCGCTCGGATTGCCGGCTGATGCTTCCGCGCCACCCGCGGTGCCGCACCCGAGGTTGCAGACTGACGGTGACAATCAGGCGCGTCTGCTGGCCAGGCTGGATCTGGACCGTAACCGTCCGGTTCTCGCGATGATGCCGGGTGCCGAGTACGGGCCCGCGAAACAATGGCCGCCCGAGAGTTTTGCAGCAGTCGCCCGGGAGATGCGCGGAAGGGGTTGCCAGGTCTGGGTTCTCGGTTCAGACCGCGACGCCCAGGCAGGCCGCGAGATCGCAGAGGGCTCAGACGGCGCCGCCATCAATCTCTGCGGGCAGACCCGGCTGCTGGACGCCGTCGATCTCCTCGGCTTGGCCGAGCAGGCCGTCGCCAACGACTCCGGACTGATGCATGTTGCTGCGGCGGTCGGCTGCCGGGTCGTCGCCCTCTATGGGTCCACGAGCCCGGTGTTCGCGCCGCCACTGACCGATCGCGGACAGACGCTGTACCTGGGGCTGGAGTGTAGCCCCTGCCGTGAGCGGGAGTGTCCCCTGGGTCATCTCCGTTGCCTGAGAGAGATCTCTCCGCAACGAGTCGTTGATGCACTCGTCGCGGTGTGAGCCCGCGGCAGCCTGTTCAGGGCCGCGATCGACGCGGGGGCTGTGGCCGCCAGTGATACACTGCTGCTCCCGGCTCGCCGTCCCGGACGGTGGGTGAGCAATTCCCGAACACGATGCAAGAGCGCCACATCAGCGTCGGTCCGGTCGAGATCCTTGCCGATGCCGGCATCGACCAGGCTTGGACGGCCGAGCACTTCAGCGCCGGATACTGGCAGCGACAGGGACGTCTCCTGACGTCGGCGGCCGGTGGCAGAGGTGCCGTTGCATTTGTCAGCGCCAACGGTGAGCAGTGGGCGATCCGACACTACCTCCGTGGCGGGCTGGCGAGACGCTTTTCGCGTGATCGCTATGTCTGGCAGGGATCCACGAGAGTCCGCTCCATCCGCGAATGGAGACTGATCAGTCGGCTGTTCGAAACCGGACTGCCGGTTCCGCGACCTGTGGCGGCAGCATTTCGTCGCACCGGCCTGAGCTATACGGCCTCGATAATCACCCGCAGAATAGAGACGGCCCGGCCGCTGGCTGAGCACCTGCAGGAGCGTCCGTTGGACGAGGCCGTGTGGAGGGGGCTGGGTGCCTGCGTCAGGCGTTTTCATGATGCCGGTGTGTGGCATGCGGACCTGACAGCTCATAATCTACTGCTCGACGCAGAAGGGGCGCCCTGGTTGCTGGACTTCGATCGGGGACGCCTGCGCGCCCCGGGTTCATGGAAGCAGGCGAACCTGGACCGTTTCCTGCGGTCGTTACGCAAAATCTCAACGCAAAACCCCGCGACGCAGTTCGCCCAGATCAACTGGCTGTCTTTCCTGGAAGGCTACAGTCAGATGTCGGCGTAGGGATCCGGCTGGCCGGCTTCCGCCGGTTTGAAGCGGCGGTGAATCCACAGGTAGTCCGCAGGTGTCTCCCTGACACGTTGCTCCAGCAGTGCGTTGATCCGCAGCGTGTCGGTGATCGGGTCGTCGGACGGGAAATCATCCAGGGCCGGACGGATGATCAACCGATATCCGCTGCCGTCCTCTCGCCGCTCCGGGAAGAATGGCACGACCGCGGCGCCCGAGATGCGGGCGATGCGGGAGGTGGCCGAATTGGTCGCGGCGGGTGTCGAGAAAAAGGGTACGACGATGCCGTACTTGCCTCGATAGTTCTGGTCGGGCGCGTACCAGATCGCGTGGTTCGAACGCAGTGCGCCGACCAGGCCGCGCACGTCGTGCTTGGAGACCGCACGTTTCGCGGACGCCTCCCTGCCTCTGCGCATGATCTCATTCAGCAGCAGGTTTTCATGGGGCCGATATAAAGCCGTCACCGGAGCCAGCATCGTGAGGAATCTGCCACCCAGATCCACGGGGTTGAAGTGCCCGGTCAGCATCAGCACCCCTTTGCCGCGGGCCAGTGCGGCATCCAGGTGGTCTCGTCCCTCGACCTCCAGCAGAGGACGGATCCTGGCGTCCGGCACCCACCAGCAGACACCTGTCTCCACGAGGCCCATGCCAAGCGACTCGAAGTGACGCCGCAGGAGCGCCTGTCGCTCCTCCGGGGTCAGCTGCGGAAAGCATATCTGCAGGTTCCTCACCGCGATGCGTCGACGCCTGCCGGCAATCCGGAAGGCCAGTCGTCCGAGGGTGCGCCCGACCGTCATCCGCGAGCGGTGGGGCAACATGACCACGACCCGGAGCAACCCGAGACCCAGCCAGGTGAGCCAGTTGCGGGGTGCGAGGAAGCGATACAGAGGGGCAGGTTGGTCGGCCATGATGTTCCGGTTGCGGCGGACTCCTGTCGTCCGCCGGGTGCGCCGATTCTAGCCCATGGAGAGCCGTGGAGGCGGCCGGGTGCCGCCTCGTGCCAAACGTCCGCTGTGATACCATCCGCGCCAAAACCGGAGCCAGGCCATGACCCTGCTCGTCCCCGATTTCCACAAGGCCAGAGTACTCGTCGCCGGCGACTTGATGCTCGATCGCTACTGGTTCGGTCCGGTCGAACGCATCTCCCCGGAAGCACCGGTTCCCGTGGTTCATGTCCGGGATATTGAAGAGCGTCCTGGCGGAGCCGGTAATGTTGCCGTCAATCTTGCCAGCCTGGGCGTGATCACCCGACTGGCGGGTGTCTGTGGACGCGACGAGGCGGGTGACCGGCTGGTCGCGCTGCTGTCAGGCAGCCGCATCGAGACCCATCTGGCGCGAGACGAACGGCTGGCGACCGCCACCAAGTTGAGGGTCCTCAGCCGTAATCAGCAACTCATCCGCCTGGACTTCGAGGAGATCGACGACGAAGTTCCGCCGGCCGTGCTGGAGTCGACCGTGGATGCCGTTGTCGGTGGCGTCGATGCCGTCATCCTGTCCGATTATGGCAAGGGCGCATTGTCCGAGGCGGGGACTCTCATCGGGCGGTGTCGGGCGGCCGGGCTTCCGGTGCTGGTGGATCCGAAGGGGCCGGACTTTGAGCGCTATCGGGGGGCCACGATGGTCACCCCGAATATCGGAGAGTTCGAGGCGGTGGTCGGACACTGCCCGGACGAATCGGCGTTTGTGGAGCGCGGTCAGCGTCTGAGAAGAGACCTGCAGATCGAGTGGTTGCTTGTCACTCGCAGCAGCCGTGGCATGACTCTGATCGGACCCGGGGACGCCGTGACCAACCTGGCGGCCGAGGCGCGTGAGGTGTTCGATGTCACCGGTGCCGGCGACACGGTGATCGCGGTGGTCGGGGCGGCCGTCGCGGCGGGTCTGTCGGCAGAATCGGCAGCCGGACTCGCGAATCTGGCGGCTGGCCTGGTCGTGCGCAAGCTCGGCGTTGCGTCCGTGACCACGGCGGAACTCAGGCTGGCCCTGCACCGACGCGGCAAGGGGGGTCGTGGCCTGATGGCCGAGGCGGCGCTGATCGCCGCCGTCCGGGAGGCTCAAAGCGAGGGCCAGCGGGTGGTGATGACGAACGGTTGCTTCGACATCCTCCACGCCGGACACGTCGCTTTCCTGGAAGAAGCGAAAGCGCTCGGCGACCGGCTGGTCGTCGCCGTTAATGAGGACGAGTCCGTGAGCCGTCTCAAGGGCAAGGGCAGGCCTGTCTGTGGGGTCGCCGACCGCATGGCCGTACTCTCGGGGCTGGCCGCGGTGGACTGGGTCGTACCTTTCGTGGAGGACACGCCCGAGCGCCTGATCGGAGAAGTCAGACCCGACGTCCTGGTCAAGGGCGGGGACTATCAGGTGGCTGAGATCGCTGGCGGTGCCAGCGTCCTGGAGAATGGAGGCGAGGTCCGGGTGCTCTCTTATCGGGAGGGGCACTCAACCAGCGCCGTCGTGGACCGGGTACGTAGTCTCGACGGCGACTAACAGTGAGACAGTTCTACCTCATACTGTCTTACATACTGGCGCCGTTGGTCGTCCCGATCCTCATCTACAAGGCGCTCAGGAACCCGGCCTACCTGGATCGTTGGGAAGAGCGTTTTGGTTTCGGCCGCACCCGCACGGAACGGCGGGCGATATGGATTCATGCCGTGTCAGTCGGTGAGGTGGTCGCCGCGTCGCCGATCGTAAGGATCCTGCGCGAGCGTTTCCCCAACGTCCCGATCGTCATGAGTACGGTAACGCCGACTGGTGCGCAGCGAGTCGCGGGGTTGCTGGGCGAGGATGTCATCCACACCTACGTGCCCTACGACATGCGGGGGGCCGTCCGACGTTTCTTCGACCGCTTCCGGCCGCGACTCGCCATCATCATGGAGACCGAGTTATGGCCGAATCTCTACGAGGAGTGTGGTCGTCGCAAGGTGCCGCTGGTGCTGGCCAACGCGCGCGTGTCGCCCCGATCGGTGCACAAGTACCGCCGCTTCGTCAGCCTGTTCCGCGAGACGCTGTCACACGGGATCGTGCTGGCGGCACAGAGCGATCGGGACGCGGAACGCTTCCTTCTGCTGGGCGCCGATGCCCACCGTACCCATGTCGTCGGCAACATCAAGTTCGACATCCGCCTGCCGGAGGGTATCGCGGCGCAGGGACGGGACTTCCGGGATTCCCAGGCGGCGGGTCGACCTGTATGGATCGCCGCCAGCACCCACGAAGGCGAAGAGGAGGCGGTCCTCGAAGCATTGCAGACAGTGCGTGCCAGATTCCCCGATACCTTGCTGATCCTGGTGCCGCGTCACCCGCAGCGTTGTGACGCCGTCCGATCGCTGCTGAAAGGGAAGAATCTCTCGGTCGTCAGGCGCAGCTCAGGAGATCCGTGTGACCGCGGCACGGATGTTCTCCTCGTCGACACATTGGGTGACATGTATCTGTTCTACGCAGCGTCCGATGTGGCTTTTGTCGGTGGCAGCCTGGTCCCCGTGGGCGGCCACAATCTGCTTGAGCCGGCGGCCCTGTCCATGCCCATCGTGACCGGCCCGCAGAATTTCAACGCCGAAGACATCGTGGAGATGCTGCACAAGGCTGGCGCCGTGAGCATCGTCCGTGATGCCCGAGAGCTGGCCGATGAGGTGATGTCGTGCCTGGCCGACCCCGAACTGTGTCGCCGGAGGGGCAGGGCAGGGCGCCGCATCCTCGACGAGAATCGCGGAGCGCTGGATCGACTCATCAGCCTGGTGATGCCCCTCGTCGACGTAACGGAGATAGAAGACGCACCATCGGAGCCTCTGCCCGGCTCACTCCGATAGCCAGCCGTTGACCTCGCGCACATCAGCTTCGCCGAGTGTGCCGGCCGCCTGCTTCAGCAACAGGGCATTGACGACATAGGTGTAGCGGCTGCGCGCATAGTCACGCTCTGCCTCGAACAGATTACGGCGCGAATCCAGCACATCCACCGTGGTCCGGGTACCGACCTCGAATCCGGCCTCGGTGGCCCTTAGCGCCGTCTGGTTCGACTCCACTGAGCGCGCCAGGGCTTGGACCCGTGAGATCTCTGCGTTGACGCTCAGGAAGGAATCCCGCACCTGTCGCTCGGTCTCTCGCGCTGACCTCTCCAGACGCTCGGTTGCGGCCCGGTGCTGGTATCCCGCTTCCTTGACCTGGGAGCGGACTGCCCCGCCGCTATATAGCGGGACATTCAACTGCAGGCCGATGGCGTCACGCCAGAAATCCGAATCTGCCGGGCCGTCAAAACCCTCGGTCAATTCGCCCCCGATCTCGCTCGGCTTGTTGGAGCGGTCGGCGTCCAGGTCATCGTTGAACCTCCTTGCGAAGAAGTCCACGGTGGGCATGTGGCCCGCCTTGCGTGAACTGACTTCGTCGCGGGCGATGGATGCCGCCAGGCGGCTCGCTTCCACGTTCAGATTTTGCTCCAGCGCCGTCTGCACCCAAAGCTCGACATCATTCGGGTTGGGTGAGATGAGCGGAATATCGGGCCCCGCGTCTGCCAGATCACCGTAGTACTGCCCGGTAATCTCCCGCACAAACTCGAAGGCAGTGGCCAGCGTCCGCTTGGCCTCGATCACACCAGCGACGGCGGAGTCGTAGGAGGCCTGCGCTTCCTGCACGTCGGTGATCGCGATCAGACCGACCTCGAAACGTTTCTCAGCCTGTTCCAGCTGGCGGGCAATCGACCGCTTGGCGGACTCGGCCGCCTCCAAGGTCGCCTTGGCGGCCAGGGTATCGAAGTAGGTTTGCGCGACGCGGATCATCAGGCCCTGCTGTGCCGCCCGGTACTCCGCTTCGGCTTGCGCAACCGTCTTGTCCGCCTGCTTGAGGGCCACCCACTGGTCCCATCGGAACAGCGTCTGCGTAAGCTGTAGCTGCCAGAACTTGCGTGGCTTGGTGTCCTGGCTGAAGCCGGTCGTGCCAGTGCCGATGGTCGAGTTACCCGTATCCGGGTCCGGGATGAGCTGAGTAAATGTCTGACTGCCTGAATCCCAGGTCCGCTCGTAGGTGTACTGACCAGACACCTGCGGTAGCAGAGCCGCAAACGCCTGCGGTTTTGATTCCAGCGTCGCCATCCGGTTGGCCGCCGCCTCCCGCAGTGTCGGATCCGCACCCAGTGCGTCCTCGTAGACTTCCACCAGGCTCACTGCCGCGGCGGTCTGCCCCCAGAGCACGGCGGACAGCGCCAACGCGCCCGTCAATGTTTTCATCGTCGATTCCCCCTCGGGACTTAGGCAGGCATAGTGTATTAGTTAACTATATCACCATATCTCTTGTGTGCAAACCCGACCAGACATGGCCTGACCGGGTTCCCGGTCAATATTCCGGCACCGCCGGGTCGACCTCCCTCGACCAGGCGGCGATACCGCCAGCGAGGTTCATAACAGAACCGAACCCGTTTTGTATCAGGAATGCGGCGACCTGATAGCTTCTCGCGCCGGTATGACACATTACAACGATCTTCCGGTCCTGGCCGAGTTCGTCCAGCCGGTCCGGAATCTGCGCCATCGGGATATTGAGCACACCGTTGACCGCGGCCAGACGCAGTTCCCAGGGCTCCCGCACATCCAGCAGGAGTGGCGCATCTTCGCAGGCCAGCATAGGTTGCAGCGATGTCGGTGAAATTTCCGGGATCATGGCAAAGCGTTCGGATCAGAACACGAAGGCTGCCGGGACCGGCGCGTTGATCAGGGAGGGCACATCGGTCTCGAATACACTCTCCCTGGCGAATCCATCCTTGCCGCGAGTCACCAGCCAGGCCTCGCGGACGGGCGGCAGTCCGACGACGACGAACATTCGGCCACCCGGATTCAGCATCTCCTCGAACCGGGTGAGGTATTCGGGCAGCGCGCCGGTCACCGCGATCACGTCATAGCTTCGCGATGAGTCCATCGACAGGGCATCGGCGACTTCCAGGCTGACATTGTCTATGCCGAGGTCGGAGAGTCTTCGCGACGCCGCTTCGACGAAATCGGCGTGAATGTCGATGGTGTGAACCTGTGCCCCCAGTCGGGCCATGCAGGCCGCGAGGAACCCGGTGCCGGTACCGATGTCGAGGATGGCCTCATGGGCTGCCGGCTGCAATGCCTGCAGCAACCTGCCCTGAACCTTCGGTTGCCACATTATCTGGTCGTGACCGATGGGGATCGACGTATCTGCGAAGGCCAGTCCCGCATAGGCTGGGGGGGTGAATCGCTCCCGTGGGATTTCGGAAAATGACTCCAGGATCCGTCCGCTCAGCACGTGCCAGGCTCTGAGTTGCTGGGTGATCATCTGTTCGCGAGCGGAGTCAATGTCCATGTTTGTCCCCCGAGGGAGTGCCGATCAACGATGGTCGGAGGCGGAAAACTGTAAGGGCTTAGCCCCGGAGTGACAAGGCATGCTCCCGACGTTATGGTGAATGATGCTTCGGACCCGCAGTCGTTTGGGCTAAGCTTGCCGGATGCGGTCAGCGGGTAACCGATTCCCATTGAAGATGGCTTTTCGTCGTCCGCGCCCACGCGGACTGACGCCAAGAGGTATGCATGAGCGCTGATCCCAACGACCTGTTCGAGCAGACTGCCCGATTGAGCGAGGAAGTTACGCGGCCGTTTCCGAAGTCAGAGAAAGTCTTCGTCTCGGGGCAGCGTCCGGATATCCGGGTAGGGATGCGTGAAGTCGCGCAGACGGACACCCCTTCAGAAGGTGGCGGTCTGGTGAATCCGCCGATCACGCTCTACGACACTTCCGGCCCCTACACCGACCCTCGTGCCCGAGTGGACCTGACCGAAGGTCTGCCGGCCCTGCGCAGCCGCTGGATCGAGGAGCGGGAGGACGCGGAGTTGCTGACCGGCCGAAGCGCGGACTATGCCCGTGAACGACTGGCTGACGCGCGGCTGGAGGAACTGCGTTTCCCAGCGCTGCCTGTACCGCGACGAGCCCGATCCGGCGCCAACGTCACCCAGATGCATTACGCACGCCAGGGTCAGATCACGCCAGAGATGGAATACATCGCGATCAGGGAGAATGCCCGGCTCAACGAGCAGCGCGACCGCTACGCGGCAGCAGGCATCCTCGACCGTCACCGGGGCAAAGGTTTCGGTGCCGCGCTGCCTGCCGAGGTCACCCCGGCATTCGTACGCGACGAAGTCGCGGCGGGCCGCGCCATCATCCCGTCGAATATCAATCATCCCGAACTGGAGCCGATGATTATCGGCCGCAACTTCCGGGTGAAGATCAATGCCAACATCGGCAATTCCGCGGTTTCGTCTTCTATCGCTGAAGAGGTCGAGAAGATGGTCTGGGCGACGCGTTGGGGTGCCGACACGATCATGGACCTGTCGACCGGCAAAAACATTCATGAGACGCGCGAGTGGATCATCCGTAACTCACCGGTGCCGATCGGGACGGTGCCGATCTACCAGGCGCTCGAAAAGGTCGACGGCCGACCCGAAGACCTGACCTGGGAGCTTTTCAGGGACACCCTGGTCGAGCAGGCGGAGCAGGGCGTGGACTACTTCACCATCCATGCGGGCGTGCGGCTGGCGTTCGTGCCCATGACAGCTGGCCGGATGACCGGGATCGTCTCGCGCGGCGGCTCCATCATGGCGAAATGGTGTCTCGCGCATCATGAGGAAAACTTCCTCTACACGCGTTTCGAAGAGATATGCGAGATCATGAAGGCTTACGATGTGGCCTTCTCGCTCGGCGACGGACTGCGACCGGGGAGCATCGCCGACGCCAACGACGAAGCTCAGTTCAGTGAACTGGTGACCCTCGGGGAATTGACCCGGACCGCCTGGGATCATGACGTACAGGTCATGATCGAGGGTCCGGGGCATGTGCCCATGCAGCTCATCCGCGAGAACATGGACAAGGAACTGGAGCATTGCTTCGAAGCCCCCTTCTATACGCTCGGCCCCCTGGTAACAGATATCGCGCCGGCCTACGACCACATTACATCCGCCATCGGGGCGGCACAGATTGGATGGTATGGCACGTCGATGCTCTGTTACGTCACCCCGAAGGAGCATCTAGGTCTGCCCGACAAGAACGACGTCCGCGAGGGGATCATCGCCTACCGGATCGCGGCCCACGCCTCGGACCTGGCCAAGGGGCACCCCGGCGCCCAGATCCGCGATAACGCTCTGTCAAAGGCGCGCTTCGAGTTCCGCTGGGACGATCAGTTCAATCTCAGCCTGGATCCCGCACGTGCGCGGGAGTTCCATGACAAGACGCTTCCCAAAGAGGCGCACAAGGTGGCCCATTTCTGTTCCATGTGTGGACCCAGATTCTGCTCCATGAAGATTACCCAGGATATCCGCGAGTATGCCCGCCAGAAGGAGATCGGTGACGCCGGCGAAGCCATCCGCAAGGGCATGGAGGAGAAGTCGATCGAATTCGTCAACGCCGGCGCGGAGGTCTATCGGAAGTCCTGATAGTGAGAAGCCGCCATGCCTGTCCTTGAAACACTCACCATTGCTGCCGGTCTGGGCGCGTTCGCGTTCCTCGCCTATTACGTGAAGCGGCGGCTGGCCACGCGCGGTCTTGAGGACACGACCGGAAGCGACGTGACTGCAGCGGGGTCGGGACAACGTGAGCCGCCGGCCAAGGTCAAGCAACTGGCATCCCGCGGTCCGGATCATCCGCTGGCTGTCATGATGGAGCAGGACCTGTTTGCCAATCTGGCCGACTCGATGGATGCAGCGGTCCTGATCCACGACAGGAAGATCCGTTACGCCAACGCGTCGGCTGCCCGGGTGTTCGCCGTACCGGTGGCCGCGCTGAAAGACAGCCGCCTGGAAGACTATGTCCACCCGGAGCAGCGGGACGCCCTGAAGACGCACCTTGATCGTCGTTCCGCGGGCAACGCCTCGCAGGAGATCCTGACGGTCCGGCTACTGGATCCAGAGGACCGCTCCCACTGGGTGGAGATAAAGCCATTTCAATTGTCGTCGGGAGCCAACTCCGGCCTGCTCGGCTCGGTCGTTCGTCCGAGCCCGGCGCACGCCCTCGAGGAAGCCCGCGAAGCCGGACGCAGCCTTGCGCGCCGTACGCTTGATGCCGTGGGTGAGGGGATCATCACGACTGATCTGGATGGACGGATCGACTACGTCAACGGGGCAGCGGAGCTCATGATCGGCTGTCGACGTGACATGGCAGTCGGCCGGCCGCTCAACGAGCTGGTGAATCTCGTGGATGAGGCGGATCGTCGACCGCTCGGGGACCCGGTGGCCCGCTGCCTGGAGGAAGGCGCACGCATCGACCTGGGGCGCCGCTCGCTGTTGCTGGCCCTGACCACTGGCGATGAACACTCGATCGAACTCAGCGCATCGCCGATCCGGTCCGCGGACCGGGAGTTCCTCGGGACAGTCGTCCTGCTGCATGACGTGTCGGAGATCCGCGGCCTGGCCCGGCAGATGTCCTATCAGGCAAGTCACGATCCGTTGACCGGCCTGGCGAATCGACGGGAGTTTGAGCGCCGCCTCCAGGACTCCATCGACAGCGCGAGGTCGGGCTCGAGTACTCACGTGCTCTGCTATCTGGATCTGGATCGATTCAAGGTAGTCAATGACAGCTGCGGACACATGGCGGGAGATAACCTCCTGCGAGAGGTTGCCGCTCTCATTCGCCAGCAGGTCCGTGATTCGGACTCGGTGGCACGGATCGGCGGTGACGAGTTCGGCATGCTGTTGACCGGCTGTCCGCTGGAGAAGGCCCGGCAGCTCGCCGATGACGTCTGCACCGCGATCCGGGATTACCGCTTCGTCTGGCGTGACAGGATTTTCACGGTAGGGGTCAGTATCGGTCTTCTCGAGATCAGCCACGAGGCCGGCAGTATCGACGAATTGATGGGCGCGGCGGATTCCGCTTGCTACGTAGCCAAGCAGAAGGGTCGCGGACGCGTTCACGTGTATTCAGCCAGGGACGAGGCGGTCGCCCGACAGCGCGGCGAGATCCTGTGGCTGCAGCGCATCCAGAAGGCGCTCAAGGAAGACCGGTTCGAACTCTATCTGCAGCCCATCGTGTCCGTTTCCGGGCGCGTGGACACCGGGCCCGCTTACGAAGTCCTGCTGCGGATGCGCGGTGACGATGGCACCGCCATCTCGCCGGTCGACTTCATGCAGGCCGCCGAGCGCTACCATCTCATGCCGAATGTGGATCGCTGGGTGCTGCAGTCAAGCTTGTCCGCGATCGGCAGTGGGACTCTGAAGCTGCCCGATCAGCGCAGCTGCAATATCAATCTCTCCGGACAGACGATCGGGGATCCGCAGTTTCTGGACTTCGTGGTCGACTGCCTGGACCGCTCGGGGGTCCCGCCCGCTCAGATCTGTTTCGAGGTCAGGGAGTCCTCCATCGTGGCAAATCTCGCCCACGCGGGCCGATTCATCGCTGTGCTGCACGGTATGGGGTGCGAGTTCGCCATGGACGACTTCGGCAGCGGTCTGGGCGCATTCTCCAACCTGAAGAGCCTGGCGATGGACTATCTGAAGATCGACGGGGCCATCATCCGCGGGCTGGATGAGGATGAGATCAATCAGGCTATGGTGGCGGCGATGATCAGTCTCGCACGGACAATGGACATCCGGGTCGTCGCCGAACACGTCGAGACGGATACGGTCTTCGAGGCCGTGCGTCGCATGGGCGTGGATTTCGCCCAGGGTTACGCGGTTGGCCGTCCGGAGCCCCTGAAAATTCAATGACGCGGGTCGGCGTCGGCCATCGTTTGCGGCTATAATCGCTGGCTAACTTCACTCCGGCCGTTCCTCGCGAACGGCGCCGGGATGCTACCAACATAAAGATTTGCCCGTCGCCAGGCGGGCTTCAAGAGAAAGGGACCATCATGAGCATGAACTACATTCCGCTCTCCATGGGCGGTCTGGGTCTGGTCGCGGCCTTCGTCGTCTACCGTCTTGTCGCCAGCTACCCCGCGGGAGAGGGCAAAGTCGCTGACATAGCCGCCAAGATCCAGACGGGTGCCATGACCTTCATGCGCCGCGAGTACCTCTTGCTCTGGGCGGTCGCAGCTCTGACCATGCTGGCGATCGGCCTGTCGGATCTCGGCTGGGACACGGCCTTCGCCTTCTTCGTCGGCGCGCTCTGTTCGTCTCTCGCCGGCTTCATCGGCATGTTCACGGCGACGCGAGCCAATGTCCGAACCACGGTCGCGGCCCACGACAAAGGCGCCGGCGCCGCGTTGTCGGTGGCTTTCTACGGTGGCTCTGTCATGGGGATCACGGTCGCAGCCATGGGACTGGTGGGATTGGGTCTGCTCTACATCATGTACGGCAGTGATCCCGGCAGTGCCGAGACCATTCACGGCTTCGGCATGGGTGCATCCCTCGTCGCGCTGTTCTCGCGGGTCGGTGGCGGCATATTTACCAAGAGCGCTGATGTTGGCGCCGACCTGGTCGGCAAGATCGAGGCCGGCATTCCGGAAGACGATCCGCGCAATCCCGGCGTCATCGCCGACAATGTAGGCGATAACGTGGGCGACGTGGCCGGCATGGGGTCCGACATCTTCGAGTCCTATTGCGGATCGATGATCGCATCCATCGCTATTGCATCGACCATGGCGGTCGCGCTCATGGATGAGAGGCTCGGCGGTACTTTGAGTGGCGAGCTGCTGCGGGCCAACCTGATGGCGCTGCCGCTATTACTGTCATCCGCCGGTCTGATCTGCTCGCTGCTGGGCGTCCTGATGGTGAGGATGGCGACCACCATGCCGGCCGAGAAGGCCCTGCGCGTAGGGACCATCGGCGCCGCTGTGCTGTTCATCGTGGCTGCGTGGTTCATTATCGAAGCCCTGGGAATCTCCAGCGGCGTCTGGATCTCCGTGCTGGCCGGCGCCATCGGCGGGATGGTCATCGGCCTCGTGACCGAGTACTACACTGGCGGTCCGCCGGTCAGGAAGATCGCACGTGAGGGTGAGACCGGGCCGGCAACAGTCATCATCGCCGGGCTTTCCACCGGCATGCAGTCGGTCGTTATCCCGGTCCTCGCCATCGTGTCGATCATCTACGTGGCCGACGTCAACGCCAGTCTCTTCGGGGTCGGCATAGCGGCCGTCGGCATGCTGGCCACGGTCGGTATGACCATGGCCATCGACGCCTACGGTCCGGTGGCGGACAACGCCGGCGGCATCGCGGAGATGGCAGGGCTCGGTGAGGATACCCGCAAGATCACCGACTCGCTCGATGAGGTCGGCAACACGACCGCCGCTATCGGAAAGGGATTTGCCATCGGGGCGGCGGCGCTAGCGGCGCTCGCCATTATCACCGCCTTTATCGAGGTCATCAGTCATCACAATCCGGATTTCAGCCTCGAGATATCCAACCCGATCGTGCTGATCGGCATGTTTATCGGTGCCATCTTCCCGTTCCTTGTATCGGCGCTAACCATGAGCGCAGTGGGGACGGCTGCCTACGACATGATCAAGGAGATCCGCCGTCAGTTTAAGGAGATCCCGGGTCTGCTGGAGGGCAAGGCGGAGCCGGACACGGTCCGCTGTGTGGATATCGCGACGCGGGCCGCCCTGGTGCGGATGCTGCCGCCCGGTCTGCTGGCAGTGCTGGCGCCGGTCGTCGTCGGGTTCGGCCTCGGCGCGGAAGCCCTGGGAGGCATGCTCGGCGGCGCGCTGCTGGGCTGCGTCCTGCTGGCTCTGACGATGGCGAACGCCGGAGGGGCCTGGGACAACGCCAAGAAGTACATCGAGAAGGGTAACCTCGGAGGCAAGGGGTCAGACACCCACAAGGCAGCGGTCGTGGGTGATACTGTAGGCGACCCCTTCAAAGACACTTCGGGACCGTCGATGAACATCCTGATCAATGTCATGGCGATCGTCAGTCTGGTGATTGCACCACTGCTCTGATCGACAGTTCCGCGAGGGCCTGGAGTCAAAGGGGGCGTTTCGCCCCCTTTCTCTTTCGTCAGTGACCGTCGCTGGCGGCAGATCAGCCGGCCGATTCAGGCAGCCCGCGGCCGTCGCGTAGCAGTTCACGGATCTTCTCCCCCGGAACCGGGGGACTGAAGTAGTAGCCCTGGGCAAACTGGCATCCGAGGACTCGCAGCGCGATCACCTGATCCTGGGTCTCCATGCCCTCGGCCACCGAATCCAGGCCGCAGGCGCTGGCCAGCATTGCCACCGACTTGGCGATGCCGTTGGCTATTCCAGATCCTGGCAGATCCTTGACGAAAGCGCGGTCGATCTTGAGACAATCCAGCGGGAACCGGCCCAGGTAACTCATGGCGGAGAACCCGGTCCCGAAGTCATCCAGTGAGATTTTCACGCCCAGCGACTTGATCTGCTCCAGCGTCTTCACGGTGCCGCCTTTCCTCTCCAGGAAAGCATTCTCCGTGATTTCGATCTCGAGACACTCGGGCGGCAGTCCGGTCTGCTCAATCGCTTCACGGACCGTCTCATGCAAGGCCGGGCGGTCGAACATCAGTGCCGAAAAGTTGATCCCGACCCGTATCGGGTTGTCGGAGTACTGCTGCCAATGCAGCGCTTCCCGGCAGGCCTGGATCAGCGTCCAGTCGGTCAGCTCGAAGATGTGTCCGGTCCTCTCGGACAAGGGAGCGAACTCCTCTGGTGACACCTGGCCGAGTTCGCGGTTGTCCCACCTGAGCAGCGCCTCGGCCCCGACAATCTTGCCGCTCTCGATCTGCACCCGCGGCTGATAGAGAAGAGATAGCTCATCGCGTGAGACCGCCGTCCGCAGCTCCCGGTCCATCGTGCTCCGGCGGCTGATGTCCGCCGCGAGCTGTTCATCGAAGACGCGGACTTCGTTGCGGCAACCGTCAGCTTCTCGCGGAGTCGCAAGATTGACCTGGCGGGCGACTATCGCGACATCATCGCCGTCCGAGTCCTGTCGTGGGTGCAGGCTGATGCCCACGTTCGAGTAGAGGTAGAAGAGGTGTCCATCGGTCTCGAAGGGTTGCTGCAGGACGGCCACGATCCGCTCGGCAAGGTTCACAGCGGTGTTCTCGTCGGCAAGATCCCAGGCGATGACGACGAACTGATTGAAATTCCAGCCCAGTCGCCCCTGCTCGCCGATGCACCCCCGTATCCGGTCGCCGGCAGCGCGCAGGATCTCTTCGCCCTCGCGGAATCCCGCGTTCTGGAAGACGTGTCGGATAGCCGCGAATTCCACGATCATGAAGGCGGACATAGTCGTCGCACCCTGATCGCGGGCGAGCACTGACTGGGCGAGCCGGATGAGAGCCGAGCGTCCGGGTAGCCCCGTCATGCTGTCCGTCTCTTGACTGCGATCGAATTCGGTCAGAGCTTCGCGCATCGCTGTCTCCCCGATTCGGCTGGCTTACCTAGCTTGCAGCAGACCCTCCATGGGGCGGTCAGCTGCCGGTGACCAGAGGCTACCACGCACCCGCCGGGGTGCGTCACTCCGCAACGTCGAACCTCTTCTTGAGGCGCCTGCGGACACGAACATTCTTCAGGGTCACGTAGTCGGGCAGCCCGTTCCTGAAAGGCGGCGGGTCTTCGCCCTGGATCAGCGGCGACAGGTAACGCCGGCAGGCCGCGGTGATGTGGAATCCGTCTCTGGTGACAAACCTGCGCGGCAATTTCTTTTCCTTGTTAGCCACCTTGCGAAGCTCTATCGTGCCCACCGTCCAGCGGTAGGGTTTGTCCGATTTGCGCACGATCGTCGCCATGACTGCATGCTCTCCGGCAAGCGCCAGATTCACCGCCTTCTCGCCGACGGCATAGGCCTGATCGACGTCTGTCTTGGAAGCGATGTGACGCGCCGAGCGTTGCAGATAGTCGACCACCGCGTAGTGGTACTTGAAGCCGGTACGGTGGCCGATGATGTTGGCGAGTACCGGTGCAACGCCTCCGAGTTGGGTATGTCCGAAGGCGTCTGTCCGGCCGACGCCGGCGCGGCCGACGAACTGGCCGCTGGGCCAACGGACGCCCTCCGAAGCGACGATCACGCAATTGTCGTAGCGTTTGACGCACTCCTTGACCCTTGCAATCAGCGCGACCTCGTCAAGAGGGATCTCGGGGAACAGGATGGCGTGCGGCGGCTCGTGCTTCCTGATCCCCGCGAGGCCACCGGAGGCGGCGATCCAGCCGGCATGGCGCCCCATGACCTCCATGATGAACACCTTGGTCTGTTTCATGGACAGCACATCGATGGCGGCCTCGCGCGTCGAGGTGGCGACATACTTGGCCACGGAGCCGAATCCGGGGCAGTTATCGGTGCCGACGAGATCATTGTCCACGGTCTTGGGCACGCCGACGCACGTTATGGGGTAGCCCATTTTTTCGCCGATCTGTGACACCTTCCAGGCCGTGTCCATGGAGTCATTGCCGCCGTTGTAGACGAAATAGCCGATGTCGTGGGCTTCGAAAACCCGGATCAGGCGCTCGTACTCCGCCTCGTTCTCGTGCAAACCCCTGAGCTTGTAGCGTGATGATCCGAAAGCGCCGCCCGGCGTATGGCGCAAAGCCGCAATAGCGGAAGGGGACTCATGGCCGGTATCGATAATGTCCTCGGTCAGGGCGCCGACGATGCCCTGGTGTCCCGCAAAGATCTTGCCGATGCGATTCCTGTGTTTTCTGGCGGTTTCGATGACACCGCACGCGGTGGCGTTGATCACTGCTGTCACACCGCCGGACTGGGCGTAGAAGAGGTTTCTTTTCGGCATTACGATCCCTGTTGGGCTGGTCGGGGAGGGTCGACAGAATAACGTAACTCGAGCGGGCCGGTCACCCGGTTTGACCGGCCGTCTTTCCGCGGCTAGCCTTCATCGATCCGGGGCAAGACCGGCATACAATTAATAGTCGCCGCCGGCCCGTTCTGCAACGAGCAAAGGGGATCGAGATGAGAATAATTCTGCTTGGCGCGCCGGGTTCGGGGAAAGGGACCCAGGCACAGAAACTGGTGAGCCAGTTCCGCATCCCACAGGTCTCGACCGGGGATCTGCTGCGCGCGGCCGTGGCCGCCGGTAGCGAGCTGGGGCAACGTGCCAAGGCGGCGATGGACGCCGGTGAACTGGTATCGGACGATATCGTCCTCGGCATGATCGAGGAGCGGCTGGCGCAGCCCGATGCCGAGCGTGGGTTCATCCTCGACGGTTTTCCACGCAACGTCGCCCAGGCCGAGGCTCTCGACGGCCTGCTGCTGTCTCTGAACGCACCCCTGGATTCGGCGGTGCTCATGGACGTGGACTTCGATGTGCTTCTCAAGCGCCTGACCGGACGACGGACCTGCGGCGAGTGTGGTCGGGTCTTCAATGTCTATTTCTTCCCGCCGGAGACTGATGGGGTCTGTGACAAGTGTGCCGGCAAACTGGTCCATCGTGCGGACGACAATGAAGAGACCATCACCCAGCGGCTCAAGGTGTACGAAGCGCAGACGTCTCCGCTCGTGGCCTTCTACGAGAGCCGTGACAAGCTGAAAGTCGTACCGGCGGAGGGCGAGATCGACACGGTTTACGCCCGGCTGTTGTCCGCGCTGGAGTCGGAGTTGCCGGAGAGCTGATCGGGTTAGCCGGAATCGAGGATCCCGAGAAGCTGCCGGCCGACCAGCTCCAGGCGCCAGCCGGTGAGCACGGCGAGGTCCCGGCGCCCGCGAACCAGGTCGCGGAGATCGCTGCGCGTTGCCAGTACTGCCGCGGCCACCTTCTGGTCTTCGGCAACTTCATCCAGCTGCGCGGCAAGCCGGCGTGCCAGGCCGGTCTGGCCGCGCGTCAGGCGGTCGGTGTTCGGCACGTCCACAGGGGCCGCATCTTCATCAACGGTGGCCAGCAGAGCGACGATCGTCGCGGCATGGCGCCGCACCACCGCGGCCGGCAAGCCAGAGTTTCCGACCGCGTCCGTTGTCGCCGGGTTGTGGCGGGCGAGGTGGATCAGTGCCTCGTCGCTGAGTATCCAGCGACGCGGTCGATCGCGCTCGACCGCGAGATCTTCCCGCCACGCGGCGAGCGCCTGGAGGCGAGCGAGTGGCGGGCCGCCGAGCTGCGCCCAGTTCTTGACCCGCCGCCATGCCGATCCGGGATCCGGCGCGTACAGCGCAGGCTGGCACAGCGATTCGTAGAGATCCCTCGCCCATTCCTGCCTGCCTTTCGACATCAGGTCCTGTTCCAGCAATCGATGCATCTGCAGGAGGTAGCGCACGTCGTCTACCGCGTATTGCAGCTGCGCATCCGAAAGAGGGCGGCGACTCCAGTCCGTCCTGGCATGTTGCTTGTCAAGCTGTACGCCCAGCGTCGCCTCCACCAGCGTGGCGTAACCCGACTGGTCCGGATAGCCCAGTAACGCGCCCGCGATCTGCGTGTCAGTGACCGGCGACGGCACCCGCCCGTCCATCGCGTAGAAGAGCTCGAGATCCTGGCGGGCCGCGTGGAAGACTTTCAACGACTGGCTGTCGAAGAACAGCCGCGACAAAGCGCCTATCCCGCCCAGCGCAAGCAGATCGACGCACGCGATCTGCTCTCCCCAGGCGAGTTGCAGCAGGCAGCCACGCGGATAATAGGTCCGCTCGCGGATGAATTCGGTATCCACCGCGATCACGGGTGTGCCGTCGAGCTCCCTTGCGAGGGTCTCGAGATCAGCCGGTGTATCAATAACTTCTATCCGCTCCATCGGGTCATTATCTCAGATCGGACAATCGCCCATGCCGCCAGACTTCACTGCGGTTATGATGCGAGTCTCCTGCACGCTGAATCCGTGGCCATGCTGCAACTCGTCCGGGCGTTCTACGATATCGCCATTCTCAGACTGGGGCCGGAGGATCTCCCCGCCTCGCGCTTCCTGCTCGGGTTCGCCGCCGCGGCCTACCTGGCCACCGGCGTGATTTCAGTATCGCTCTATGCACGGAATCCCAGCGACGCGTTTCTCCAGCTAGCGGCCGACCTGGGCCTTCTCGTGGCATTTATCACCTTGCTGCTGGTGTTGTATGGCAAGGCCGCTCGCCTGGGCCAGACCTTGACGGCTCTGCTGGGTACGGGGGCACTGCTGGCGTTGATCGCGCTGCCCTTGTCCGTGTGGCTGCGATGGGACGACGCGAACGATATCGGCAGCGGCCTGCCCGTCGCCGGTCTGTATCTCGTAGTGCTGTGGTCGATTGCGGTGACCGGGCATATCCTGCATCGCGCGCTCGAGATTCCCTACGTGGGTGGACTGGTACTGGGGGCCGCCTACTTCATCCTCAACGTCGCCACATTCGCTTACCTGTTTCCCGCGGAGGCCTGAAGTGCACGTCCATATCCTCGGCATCTGTGGCACTTTCATGGGCGGCGTCGCCGCCCTGGCCCGGGCCGCCGGTCATCGGGTCACGGGATCGGATCGCGGGGTCTATCCGCCGATGAGCACGCAACTCCAGTCGCTGGGGATAGACATCGTCGAGGGTTATGAGGCAGCCCAGCTGGATCCCGCGCCGGATTGCGTGGTCGTCGGCAACGTCATGACCCGGGGCATGCCGGTCGTCGAGGCGATGCTGGACGCAGGATTGCCGTATTTCTCAGGGCCAGACTGGCTGGCTCGCCACGTGCTGTCGGATCGCTGGGTGATGGCGGTCGCCGGCACTCACGGTAAGACCACGGTTTCGAGCATCCTGGCATGGATCCTCGAGGATGCCGGTCTCGATCCTGGGTTCCTCATCGGCGGCGTACCCGCCAATTTCGGTACCTCGGCAAGGCTCGGCGGCGGTCGATTTTTCGTCGTGGAGGCGGACGAGTACGACACGGCGTTCTTCGACAAGCGCTCCAAGTTCGTGCACTACCGACCGCGGACCCTGATCCTGAACAACCTGGAGTTCGATCATGCCGACATCTTCCCGGATCTCGAGTCCATCAAGGTCCAGTTTCATCACCTGATGCGCACAGTACCCGGGTCGGGACGGGTGATCCTGAATGCCGCGGACGAGAATCTCGGCGACGTCCTCCAAAGAGGATGCTGGACGCCGACCGAGACGTTTTCAGAGTCGGGAGGGCAGGGGGACTGGCAGATTCCTTCCTCCGGGGCCGGGACGGACTTCGACATCCTGCAGGCCGATGTCCAGCGCGGCAGCGTCACCTGGAGCCTGCCGGGCAGGCACAATCAGCTCAATGCCTTGGCATCGCTCCTGGCCGCGCGCCACGCCGGGGTCCCACTGCAGTCGGGTATCGAGGCGCTGGGGCGTTTCAAGGGAGTCCGCCGCCGCATGGAGCTGCGCGGCAAGCAGGCCGGCGTGACGGTCTTCGACGACTTCGCCCATCATCCGACGGAGATCTTGGCGACGATAGAGGGGGCGTCGTCCGTGACGAGGACGGGCCGCCTGATCGCCGTGTTCGAGCCGCGATCCAACACCATGCGGATGGGTGTTCACACGGGCGCACTGCAGACGGCGTTCTCCGGCGCGGACCGGGTCTATCTGTTCAGGCCACCGGACCTTGCCTGGGATCTGCAGGCCGTGGCCGGGAACATGGATCCGGCGGCCGCGGTGACGGACGACATCGACGATCTCCTGGCGCGTCTTGTCTCCGAGCTCCGCTGCGGGGATCATGTGGTCATCATGAGCAACGGCGGATTCGGAGGCATCCACGAGCGACTGCTGGATGCACTCCAAGCAAGAGACGAGTCGTGAGTCAGCCGGAACGACAGCCGAAGAACATCGCACTCGCCTGGACGGGCGCGTCCGGGATCCAGTACGGCATCCGACTGCTGGAGTGCCTGCTGGAAGCGGGCTGCGAGGTTTCTCTCATGGTTTCCAAGCCTGCCCAGGTGGTGATCGGGATGGAGACCGACCTGGCACTGCCCGGCCGGGTAGCGGAGCTGCAGAAAGCGCTACGCGAGAGATTCGCGACGGCGACCGGCCGGGTCAGCGTGTACGGCCGCGATCAGTGGACCGCGCCACTGGCCAGCGGATCAGCGGCACCGGATGCCATGGTTGTCTGTCCCTGTACCACCGCGACCGTGTCTGCCGTGGCAACGGGCGCAAGCCGATCGCTGATAGAACGGGCCGCGGATGTGGCGTTGAAAGAAGGCAAGCCGACACTGCTGGTGGTCAGGGAAACGCCACTCTCCGCGATTCACCTCGAGAATATGCTGCGTCTGTCGAGAGCCGGAGCGGTCATCATGCCCGCCGCCCCCGGCTTCTACCATCGCCCGCGATCGGTGCAGGACCTGATCGACTTCATGGTCGCCCGAATTCTGGACCATCTCGGCATCCCGCAGTCCATCATGCCCCCCTGGGGAAGCGACAAGGAGGAGATCTAGTTCGTCTCGCAATCAGCCGTGACCGATTCAAGCGTAGAGATTCCGCTGTTCCCGCTCCGCACCGTATTGTTTCCCGGCGGCCCCTTGCCGCTGCGGATTTTCGAGACACGGTATACGGACATGATCGGCAAATGCCTCAAGGAGGATCGTGGATTCGGGGTTGTCGCGATCCGCAATGGCGAGGATTCCGATGCCGCAGAGATTCACCAGGTGGGCACCCTCGCCCGGATCGTGGACTGGTATCAATTCGACGACGGTCTGCTCGGGATCACGGCGCTCGGCGAGACCAAATTCCTGCTTCGCTCCCTGCGCCAACAGGAAGATGGCTTGAATCTCGGGCGCGTCGACTTCCTGGAACAGGAAGTAGCGATGTCGGTACCGGATGAGTTCCATCCACTGATCCACCTTCTGCAGAATATTCTCACCGGCCTCGAGACCCATTACCGCTACATCGAAAAGAGTTACGAGGACGCCAGCTGGGTAGGTTGCCGGCTGGCGGAGGTGCTGCCCCTGAGTCTGGAGCAGAAGCAGATGTGTCTGGAACTCGTCGATCCCGTGCAGCGGATGGAAGTCCTGACGCCATTGGTGGAATATCTGAAGCAGTAGCGCGCCGTCCGTCTCCGGCCGTACGAGGAACGTGAGGAATGAGCAAGCCGCAGATCGCCAAGCTGAGTCCATATGCTGTCGATGTCGAGAAGGGCCAGGAGTACTTCTGGTGTCGCTGCGGCCGCAGCAAGCGCCAGCCGTTCTGTGACGGATCCCATCGCGGCAGTGGTCTGGAGCCAGAGCGCTATCAGGCCGAGCGCTCCGGCACCGTCTGGTTCTGCGGCTGCAAGCAGTCGGCCAACGCGCCGGTGTGTGACGGTACCCACAACCGTCTGTCGGAGGAGTAGGCGCTTGCACGGCACAGCGAAGATGGTCTGCGTGCACCGACTGCAGGACCCGATCGAGGCGAATCTCATCCGCGGGCTGCTTATGAATGAGGACATTCCCGCAGAACTGACAGGAGAGAGCCTGGTCGGTGCCTACAGCGGGATCCCGAAGCTGTGCGACGTCAGGGTCCTCGTCCCGGAGCAACATCGCGGCCCTGCGGAGGCCATCATCAGGCGCTACGAGCGAGGTCGGGCGATTGCGGACCGGGACTGGCGCTGCAGCCGGTGCGGGGAAGCGAACGACCCTAGTTTCGAAATCTGCTGGAGTTGCGAAAGGGCCCGGGGTTGATGAGCGGCAGACTGCTATCAGACAAGGTACGGATCATTCTGGTCCACGGCATGGCCAGCAAGCCGGACGAGTCCCGATTGCTGAATCTCTGGAGCGAAGCACTCGTCGGCAGCCTCGAACTGGATGCCGGCCGGTTTGCCGCCCGGATCCGGGACGATGAGGCGCTCATTGAGTCCGCCTACTGGGCCGACGCCGTGCCCGATCACCTTCCCGACCTGCCTGGCGCTGTACAGGGCATGCGCGGCTCACTGGAAAAAGCCCTGGCTGTCAGGCGCAAGTACGGTGATGCGATGCACATCGACGAGGACGGCTGGACAAGCGAACGGGTGCGACGATTCGGCGCAGATGTGATCGAGGCGCTGTCTATGTCGCTCAGCGTAAGGGCGGAAGCCTTCAGCGAGCATCTGTGGGAACTGCAGCGCTACCACGTCGACAGCGGAATCGCCGATCGCATACGCAGACCGCTGGAAGACGCCCTGAGGGCATGCTGGGATGCGGGCCGGAGTGCGATCGTGCTGGCCCATTCGCTCGGCGCCGCCGTCGCCTACGACGTCTTGTGGCGTTTCGCGCACCGTGGCGAAGCTGAGTTCCGGCGTTATCGTCGACACACGGTGGAACTACTGATCAGCATGGGTGCGCCGCTCGCCGATCCGACGATCCAGGACGTCATGCTGAGCGGCCGCTGGCTGCGTGAACGAAAGGCCGCTAATGTGGCCCGCCGGCGCCGCGCGTGGCTGACCAATGTGCGCCGCTGGGACAACTATTCCGCCATCGGCGACTACGTCTGCCACGATCTGGACATGGAGAAGGAATTCTTTGTCGGCATGCGCAAGGATCTCGGTACGCGGCATGGGCGTCGCGAGTTGCGCGATTTCAGAGGACTGTTCAATCCTTACAGAGAACCCGACGGCAGCCCTAACCCGCACAAGGTGTTCGGGTACCTGATCCAGCCCATGCTGGCTTCACGCTTGTGCCGGCTGCTGAAAAAACTCGACGGCTAGGATGTTTCGCCAGATCCGCCTGACGGACGCCGACATCACCGAGCTGAAGGTAGACGCCATCGTCAATGCTGCCAACTCCAGCTTGCTGGGCGGCGGCGGTGTCGATGGCGCAATCCATCGCGCAGCAGGCTCCCGCTTGCTGGAGGCATGCCGGTCGATCGGCGGTTGCCCGGTCGGTGAGGCCAGGTCTACACCGGGTTTCGATCTGCCGGCGCGCTGGGTCATTCATACCGTCGGACCTGTCTGGCAAGGCGGTCGTGACGGCGAAGCCGGGCAGCTGGCCTCATGTTACCGGCAGTCTCTGCGCATGGCGGCAGACATGCAGGTGAACTCGATCGCGTTCCCCGCGATCAGTTGTGGAGCCTATGGCTATCCGCTGGCGCGGGCGGCAGAGATCGCCGTATCAGAGGTCGCGGGTTTCGATGACAGCGCCCATCCACGTGAGGTCTGGTTCTGCTGTTTCGGCCGCGGCGCCCTCTCTACCTACAGAGAGATCCTGTCCAGACTTGATATCCCCGTTAGCGGCTGACGACTATCGATCCAGACCCGCCATAACCCGACCGGCGGCCGCCACGGTGTTGTCGATATCGTCCCGCGTATGCGCGATGGAGACGAAGCCGGCCTCGAATGCCGAGGGCGCCATGTAGACGCCTTCCGCCAGCATGCCGTGGAAGAATCGCCTGAACGTTTCCTGAGGACAGGCTATCACCTGACTGTAGTGACGCACCGGGTCGTCCGCGCTGAAGAACAGACCGAACATGCCGCCGAGATGGTGAGTGCTCAGCGGAACGCCCGCCTCGGCGGCGACGGCTGTCAGTCCCTCGATCAGCTCGGCGGTGCGCGCCCCCAGACGGTCGAAGAAGCCGTCCGCAGAGATCAGCTCCAGGGTGCGGAGTCCGGCTGTCATGGCCATCGGGTTGCCCGACAGCGTGCCCGCCTGGTAGACCGGGCCCGTCGGAGCGATATGATCCATGACTTCGGCCCTGCCGCCGAACGCCCCCACCGGCATGCCGCCGCCGATGATCTTGCCAAGGGTGGTCAGATCCGGTCGCACTCCGTAAACCGCCTGGGCGCCGCCAAGCGCCACGCGAAAGCCGGTCATCACCTCGTCGAAGATCAGCAGACTGCCGTACTCATCGCAGATGCGCCGCAGGCCCTCGAGGAACCCCTCTACCGGCGGGATCATATTCATATTGCCCGCGACCGGTTCGACGATGATCCCGCTGATCTGATCGCCAATGTCACGGAAGGCTTCCTCAACCTGGTCCAGGTCGTTGAATGAGAGGGTGACGGTGTGCTCGGCAACTGACGCAGGCACTCCCGGCGACGTCGGGACGCCGAGAGTCAGCGCTCCGGATCCCGCCTTTACCAGGAGTGAATCTGAGTGACCGTGGTAACAGCCCTCGAACTTCACGATCTTGTCGCGCCCGGTGAAGCCACGCGCGAGACGGATTGCGCTCATTGTCGCCTCCGTTCCCGAACTGACGAACCGGACCTTCTCGATGGAGGGCACAATGTCGCAGACTTGCCTGGCCAACTCGGTCTCGATGACGGTTGGGGCACCGAAACTAAGCCCGCGGTCGGCCGCCTCCTTGACCGCTTCGATGATTCTGGGGTCGGCGTGGCCCAGGATCATGGGGCCCCAGGATCCCACATAGTCGGTGTAGCGACGGCCGTCTTCCCCGTAAAGGTACGCGCCTTCCGCCCGGTTGATGAAGATCGGTGTACCACCGACAGATCCGAACGCCCGGACCGGGGAATTGACTCCGCCCGGGATGTATCGCTGGGCTTCGTTGAACAGCTGTTCGATGCTCGACATGTCTGACTCGCTGGATCGCTGACGGGGCAGGCTATTCTAGCCGATCCTGCAGCGATTCCGGATCGAACAGTCGCGAGTAGGCAGCCGCCGCTCCGCAAATATCTGCTGAGCCGAACACCCCGGTGATGACAGCCAGCGCATGACAACCCGCCGCCAACAACGCTGACCCATTGGTGGGCGTTATGCCACCGATCGCCACGATCGGGATTTCCAGTTCGCGACTGGCGCGGGCAAACAAGTCCAGTGGAGCCCGACACGCGTCCGGTTTGGTCGTCGATGGGAAGGCGCTGCCGAAGGCCACGTAGTCGCAGCCAGCGGACTGTGCGTCGCGTGCGCGCTCCAGAGAGTCATAGCAAGAGATCCCTACGATTGCGTCAGCGCCCAGTATCGTGTGCGCGGTACAGGGGTCGGCATCATCCCTGCCCAGGTGTACGCCGTCGGCGTCAATGGCAGCGGCGAGTTCCGGGTCGTCATTGACGATGCAGGTGACGTCGTGGCGGAGTGTCAGCAGGCGCAGAGCCCTGGCTTCCCGAAGACGCTGTTCCGCGCTGCTATTCTTTGCCCGGTACTGGACGATCCTGGCGCCGCCGGATATGGCCGCGGACACGGAAATTTCGAGTCCCATGACCGCACAACAGTCCGGATCGGTGATGACGTAGAGCCCTCTGGGCAGCCTTGGGCTCATCATCCGAGACGGTGGCCTGCACCGGCCATGCGACCCGGGATATTTTGTCCGCGACCGGGCCGGAAAGCGTTTCTCAACGCAAAGTCGGTGTATCGCTGTGCATCCGCCGCGGCGCGCGGTATCGGAACGGACTTGGCGATCATGGTCGCCAGAGCGGCCGCCAGCGTACAACCGGACCCGTGATAGTGCCCGGGCAAACGGGTCCATCGGAAACTCTCGACGAAACCAGACTTTCCATAGAGCACGTTCTCGACGCCGACGGTATCTTCGTCCGCACCCTTCGCCAATACCCAGTCGCAGCCCGAGGAGAGCAGGACGCGCGCGCGTGATTCGCGGTCCGCCGCCTGGCTTCCTGCCAGGCGGACCAGCTCCAGTGCATTGGGGGTGACCAGAGTCGCCAGAGGCAACAACTGCTCGACGATCACTGCCTCCAGCGCTTGTTCGGCAAGATCGGCTCCGCCGGCTGCCACGAGGACTGGATCCAGCACCACCGGCAAGTTGCTATGGTCACCAAGCAGGGATGCCACTGCTGACCCGATCTCCGCTGTGGCGAGCAACCCTATCTTGACCGCCCGCACCGGGAGATCGGCCAGCACCGTGGCGGCCTGCTCGGTCACCAGCCCGGGATCGACCGGAGACACGCGGTACGCATTCGCTGTGTCCTGGACCGTGAGTGAGGTCAACACCGGGGCGGGATGTCCGCCGAGGGCGGATACGGTCTGGATATCGGCGGCCATGCCGGCACCACCGGAGGGGTCGTTACCGGAGATGATCAGTACGCAGGGTCGTTCAGTTTCTGCCATGGGCGGGTTTCGTCAGGCGGCCGGGCCATGGGAGAATACGGCATCCGCCCGGGCGTAGGGAACAACAAAGAGAGCGAAGATTTTCTATGAAGGCATACATGTGCGTCATCTGCGGCTACGTTTACGAAGAGGAACAGGGCGATCCCGAATCGGGTGTGGCTCCCGGCACACGTTGGGAAGACGTTCCGCTCAGTTGGCGCTGCCCGGATTGTGGTGCCGGCAAAGAAGACTTCGAGTTGGTCGAAATCTGAGGTCCGGGTCCCCGGCCGCTCACCGCCAGGCCTTCATTCCAGTCGACGGAGTTTTGCCCCCTTGCTTCTGAGCATCTCGATGACGCTGTCGTCTCCCACCAGATGCAGTGCGCCTACGACCACCAGACTGTCATCACCGCGGCTGCCGAGATCCAGGATCTTGCTGACCCAGGCCTCATTGCGATCTGTGACGATGCTTCGATAAACCTCCGGGTAGTCCGAGAAGCTGCGCGTGAGAGCAGCGGCCAATGCCTGGGTCTCGCCCTGACGCCATGCCGACACAAGCGATGACATTTCTCCTTGCAGGTCCTCGGCCTCACTGAGCGTCTGCAGCAGCAACGCGGACTGCGTGTCATACGACAGCTCGTCGAATAGCCCGAGCTGGTATTCCATCGTCTCCAGTCCAACTATCTCCTTGCCGCTCTGTCGGGCTTGATTCGCGAGGTACTGCTCGAGGCCGAGTTCCGGGTTGAAACCGAGCCGCAACATTTCGATGTTCATGATGGTGAGCGCGGCGAACCAGGGCTTCAGCGCGGAAAGCATGCCGAGATCGATGCCCAGTTTCTCCGCCCGCTTCGCGGCCAGCCGGTATGACCGATTGCCCATGACGTCGGCCAGGCTCTGTCCTTCTTCCAGCCTTCCGAGGCTAAAGACGATCATCTGACTGGTGATCGGGTCGACTGCATCGAGGTCCAATTCCAGGACCAGCCGTTCCGCGCGAGCCATCACCCGATCAACGTTTTCAGGCAGGGGGTAGTCGCTTTCCCTGAGCAGGTGAACCGATCCCAGCAGCCAGACTGTCGCACCGGAACCGCGCATCTCCCAGACGGTGGGGCCTTCGGCGCATGCAACCGTCGGAGCGAGGGCCCAGAGATATGTCGTAAGCAAGGCAGCGGCGACTCTCCCGCCTGGTCCTCGAGCGCTCATGGATGGGTGCCTGGCTTGATGTTCGCGACCCTCGCCATCCAGGCCAGCCGTGCCGAGGATTCCAGTGAACAGCTCCACTTGTACGCCTCATCCAGGGTCTCTCCACGCGCATAGATGCCGTGCCCCCGGATGATGGCCACCGGGGAATCCTGCAGCGCCGCCGCCACCCTCTCAGGGGATTCGTTCAGGTAGTCCTGGTCTGCCACCGCGATTATTGGCACCCGGCCGAAGTAGTAGCGGCCCTCGAAGTCATCGGGACGGAACTCATCTGTTTCCCTGCTCATGGTCACGGCATACGGCCCGTGGCTGTGCAGGACGGCGGTGGTGCCCGGCGAACTGCGGTAGACGGCCAGATGCAGACCTGCGTCCAGCGAGGCCCCCGGGGGTGCTCTCTCCGCGGGGTCACACAGTACGAGATCCTCTGCAGTTGCGGTGTCCGCGCAGCACCCTGTCGGCGTGATCCAGACACGGGCCCCGTCCCGGCAGGATGCGTTGCCGCTGTGAGAGTCGTTCAGGCCGTGGCTGCGGAGCAGCCGATAGTAGGCCATCAGGGCGGCCGGGCCGGCAGCGGGCAAGCGGGAGTTCCCGTAGCCCGAGCTCAATCTTTCACCCGGCTCACGCTAGACTCGATGTGACCATCCGGGAACAGGTGTAGCGAGCGATAGCCGGGTGGCATCTCGTCAAGCGTGAATCTCTTGCTGCCGGGCTTGAACTGATAACAGGTAGAGGGGCTGGCCAACAGCCGAACTCCATGTACGACCGAATCCAGCTCCTGGTGGATGTGTCCGCACAGGATCGCCCGCACTCTCGGGAAACGCTGAGCCAGCATCAACAGGTCATGACCGTCGTCCAGACCCACCGCGTCCAGCCACAGGCTGCCGACATCGATTGGGCAGTGATGCAGGCAGACCAACGCATGGTCAGCATCGGTCGTTTCCAGCTCCTCGGCCAGCCGCTTCAGCTCATCCTCCCCCAGCCGTCCGCCACCACGGTCGCCATCCCAGGTGCTCAACATCGGCAGCAGCCACGGACCCAGACGAAGGGACTCGAGGAAGTGAAACGGTTCGTCGGAGAGCACCTCGACCATGCGTCCCAGATGGTCGTGGTTCCCCGGCAGGCAGTAGACCGGTCGGCCCAGGGGTTCCAGCAGCTCGCGAATCGCCTCATAGGCCTCACGGGAATAGTCCTCCGCGATATCGCCGGTCAGCAGGATGACGTCGGGATCGGTATTGCGCATCGCGTCATCAAGAGTGCGCACGAAACAACTGTAGGTCGCGACCCCCTCGCGGACCTCTGATCGGCTGGCGAACATGTGAGTGTCCGACAGTTGCAACAATTCGTAGGACGGCTTCATCTCTAGCTGATCGCGGGCACTCGCGGTCGAAACGAGCCGGTAGTGTAACCTTGGGCGGACCGGAACCGATAACTGTGGAGCGCCGCAATATGTCGAACCGAACGCTACAGATGACGGCCGAGGTATACGACTACCTGTTGGATGTCTCGTTGCGTGAGTCACCGGTTCTCGCCGAGCTTCGAGAGGTTACCGCCGAGCATCCCATGGTGGCGATGCAGATCTCTCCCGAGCAGGGGCAGTTTATGGCGCTGCTGATACGGCTCATCGGCGCGCGCCGCTGTCTGGAGATCGGGGTCTACACCGGATACAGCAGCCTGGCCGTCGCGTCGGCACTGCCAGAGGACGGAAAGATCATCGCCTGCGACGTCAACGAGGAGTTCACGGCGATCGCAAGACGGTTCTGGGACAAGGCCGGCGTGACCGCGAAGATCGATCTGCGCCTGGCCCCTGCCATGGACACTCTCGATGAGCTCCTGCGGGATGGTCAGGGCGGGCGGTTCGACTTCGCCTTTATCGATGCCGACAAGACCAGCTACGAGGGCTACTACGAGCGCTGTCTGGAGCTCCTGCGCCCCGGTGGTCTGATAGCGGTCGACAACGTGTTGTGGTCGGGGTCCCTTGTCGACGAGCGTAACCAGGATCCCGACTGCAACGCGCTGCGAAGCCTCAACCGGAAGCTGTATTCGGATGAGCGCGTCGACCTGAGTATGGTGCCTATCGGTGACGGCTTGACCCTGGCACGCAAACGCTTCTGAAACCAGCGAGCCGCCCTGTGGGCGGCTCGCTGGTCGCAATCCATGGACGGTATGGGGTCAGTACCGGTAGTAGTCCGGCTTATACGGGCCGTCCATTTTGACGCCGATGTACTTGGCCTGTTCCTGCGTCAGACGGGTCAGCTTGGCGCCGATCCTCTCCAGGTGCAGTCTCGCGACCTTCTCATCCAGGTGCTTCGGCAGGACGTACACGCGACGACTGTACTTGCCCGGGTTCTGCCACAGGTCGATCTGCGCCAACACCTGATTGGTGAAGGAATTGGACATCACGTAGCTCGGATGGCCGGTCGCACAGCCAAGGTTCACGAGTCGTCCTTCCGCGAGCAGGATGATGCGTTTGCCGTCCGGGAAGACGACGTGATCCACCTGAGGCTTGATGTTGTCCCAGTCCAGTTCACGCAGGGCGGCGACGTCGATCTCGTTGTCGAAGTGGCCGATGTTGCAGACGATGGCCTGGTCGCGCATCTTGCGCATGTGATCGATCGTGATGACCTTGGCGTTACCGGTCGCGCTGACGAAGATGTCTGCCTTGTCGCACACGTCTTCCAGAGCCACGACCCGATAGCCTTCCATCGCGGCCTGCAGGGCGCAGATCGGATCGATCTCGGTGATCCACACCGTGGCGCCCAACCCGCGCAACGCCTGGGCCGAGCCCTTGCCGACATCACCGTAACCGCAGACCACCGCCACCTTCCCGGCGATCATCACATCGGTGGCGCGCTTGATCGCGTCAACCAGCGACTCGCGGCAGCCGTAGAGATTGTCGAATTTGGACTTGGTGACCGAGTCGTTGACGTTGATGGCGGGTACTCTCAGCATCCCCGCCCGCTCCATCTCGTACAGGCGCTGCACGCCGGTCGTCGTCTCTTCCGACAGGCCGCGCACGTCTTCCAGAATCTCCGGATACTTATCGTGCATCAACTGGGTCAGGTCGCCGCCATCGTCGAGCAGCATGTTGGGTCGCCAGCCGTCGCGGCCGACGATGGTCTGCTCCACACACCACCAGTACTCGTCCTCGGTCTCGCCTTTCCAGGCGAACACGGGGATACCAAGATCCGCTATCGCGGCGGCGGCGTGATCCTGGGTAGAGAAGATATTGCAGGATGACCAGCGCACTTCGGCGCCCAGGTGGACCAGCGTTTCGATAAGCACGGCGGTCTGAATAGTCATGTGGAGGCAACCCGCGATCTTCGCGCCTTCCAGTGGTTTGGCCTCGCCATACTCCCGGCGCAACGACATCAGCCCTGGCATCTCCGTCTCGGCGATGGCGATTTCCTTGCGTCCCCACTCCGCCAGGCCGATGTCAGCGACCTTGTAGTCGGGTTCTATGAGTTGTGCTGTCTGGGTCATGTCCTAACTCCTGATATGGTCGGCGGGCGTGCGGCTCAGGCCGCGGCATCCGTCTTCAGAACTTCCGCCTTGTCTGTTCTTTCCCACGTGAATTCCGGTTCCGTGCGGCCGAAATGCCCGTAGGCCGCGGTGTTTCTGTAGATCGGCCGGATCAGGTCCAGCATCTCGACGATGCCAAAGGGCGTCAGATCGAAGTGCTGCCTGATCAGGCTGCGTAGTCTCTCGTCCGGGACCCGCCCGGTTCCGAAGGTCTCAACGTTCACCGAGGTCGGCTCGGCGATTCCGATCGCGTAGGAGAGCTGCACCTCGCAGCGCTCGGCCAGCCCTGCTGCCACCACGTTCTTGGCGACGTAGCGGGCGGCATAGGCGGCCGACCGGTCCACCTTGGACGGGTCCTTGCCGGAGAACGCTCCCCCTCCATGACGGGCCATGCCGCCATAGGTATCCACGATGATCTTGCGTCCCGTGACGCCGCAGTCTCCCACCGGCCCGCCGATGACGAAACGACCCGTCGGATTGATGTGATAACGGGTGCCCTCGTGCAGCCAGTCGCTCGGCAGCGTCGGCAGGATGATGGTTTCCATGATGGCTTCGCGCAGATCCGCCTGTTGGATGTCCGGATCATGCTGGGTGGACAGCACGACGGCGTCCACAGCCACGGGCCGGCCGTTCTCGTAACGCAGGGTCACCTGGCTCTTGGCATCCGGCCGCAGCCACGGGAGCGTGCCGCTGCGACGCTCTTCGGCCTGTCTCTGCACCAGCCGGTGAGCGTAAGTGATAGGTGCGGGCATCAGGACGTCGGTCTCGTTGCTGGCGTAGCCGAACATCATGCCCTGGTCTCCGGCGCCCTGTTTCTTCCGCTCTTCGCGATCGACGCCCTGGGCGATGTCACCCGACTGCTTGCCGATCGCGTTGAGCACTGCGCATGTGGCGCCGTCGAAACCCACGTCCGAACTGTTGTAACCGATGTCGAGGATCGCCGTCCGGGCCAGGTCTTCCAGGTCGACCCACGCCTGGGTCGTAATCTCGCCGGCGACTACGACCATGCCGGTTTTGACCAGTGTCTCGCAGGCGACGCGTGCGTTCGGGTCGTCCTCCAGGATCGCGTCCAGGACCGCATCCGAAATCTGGTCCGCGATCTTGTCGGGATGGCCTTCTGAGACGGATTCCGACGTAAAAATATAGTTCTCTGACATGGATCAGCGCCCCAAACGCAGGACAAAAAAGGAACTTATTATACCTACTATAATAGTGACGACCATTCCGTGACCGCGGTTGCAGTTTTCCCCAGTGACAAGAGGCTCCCCATGGCAGCTAAAGAAACACCCGTGTGCGATTTCGGTGCCAAAGCCATCGACTTTTCCTTGCCCGACACCAGTGGCAAGACCTGGACGCTGGAGAGCTGTCGTGGCGAGAAAGGCACTCTGGTCATGTTCATCTGCAATCATTGCCCATTCGTGAAGGCGGTACTGGATCGCATCGTCAGGGACGCGAGGGAACTGGAAGATCTGGGCGTGCGTTGTGTCGCCATCATGTCCAATGATGCCACCCAGTATCCGGAGGATTCACCCGAGCAGATGGCGCGTATCGCACAGCAGCATGATTTCCCGTTTCCGTACCTGATCGACGCCAGCCAGCAGGTCGCCAAGGCCTATGGGGCCGTCTGTACCCCTGACTTTTTCGGTTACAACGCCGATCTGGATCTGCAGTATCGTGGCAGGCTTGACGCGAGTAGAGTGGAGCCCGCTCCGCCGGATGCACGGCGTGAGCTTTTTGAGGCCATGAGCGCGATCGCGAGGACAGGTCATGGCCCGACCGAGCAGGTTGCGAGCATCGGCTGTTCGATAAAATGGCGCTGAGGGCGAGTTTCGACTGACCAGCCCTTGCCGCGGTGACCCGCATCTCCGAAAATCCCGTTTTTATCCCGCCCAATCTGGGAGTTCCAATGCCCGCAAGAAGACAGCTCGCGAACGCCATTCGCGCGTTAAGCATGGACGCCGTGCAAGCGGCGAATTCTGGCCATCCCGGCATGCCGATGGGCATGGCCGATATCGCCGAGGTGCTGTGGAACGACTTTCTGCAGCACAACCCGGCCAATCCCGAGTGGCCGAACAGGGACCGCTTCGTCGTGTCCAACGGGCACGGCTCGATGTTGCTGTATTCGTTGCTGCATCTGGCCGGATACGAAGTCTCCATCGACGAGCTGCGGAATTTCCGTCAGCTCGGCTACCGCACGGCCGGGCATCCGGAGTACGAGCCCGACATGGGGGTCGAGACGACGACCGGGCCCCTGGGCCAGGGGCTGGCCAATGCCGTGGGCATGGCGCTGGCCGAGCGTGTCCTTGCGGCCCATTACAATCGGCCCGGCTTCGATGTCATCGACCATTTTACCTATGTGTTTCTCGGCGACGGCTGCCTGATGGAGGGCGTCTCCCATGAGGCCTGCTCCCTGGCAGGCACCCTCGGACTCGGTAAACTGATTTTCCTCTATGACGACAACGGCATCTCCATCGACGGGGACGTCAGCGGATGGTTCACCGAGGACACACCGGCGCGGTTCGCCGCCTATGGCTGGCATGTCGTCCCCGATGTCGATGGCCATGATCCGGATGCAGTCCACGCAGCACTGGAGGCGGCACGGGCGGAGGCAGCGAGGCCGTCCATCATCTGCTGCAAGACCATCATCGGCTGGGGCGCCCCGACGAAGCAGGGTTCCGAATCGACTCACGGCGCGGCTCTGGGTGAGGATGAGGTCGCCCGCACACGCGAGAACATCGGATGGCCGCATCCCCCGTTCGAGGTCCCGGACGAAATCCGGGCAGGCTGGGACGCGAGGGACAGTGGCCAGCAGAGAGAAGCTGACTGGAACGACCGGTATGAGGCCTATGCGGCGGAGCATCCGGAGCTGGCCAGGGAACTGAGCCGTCGGCTGGAGGGCCGCTTACCGGAAGACTGGGCGACCCGGTCAGCGGCGGCTGTCGCGGACATCATTGCCAAGGGCGGGGACATGGCCACCCGCAAGGCTTCACAGCTGGCACTTGAGGCGTTCGGACCCTTCCTGCCTGAACTGATCGGTGGCTCAGCCGACCTCACCGGTTCCAACAATACGTTCTGGTCGGGCTCCAAGACGATCACCGGCACGAGCGCGGACGGCAACTATCTGCACTTCGGCGTCCGCGAATTCGGCATGACCGCAATTCTCAATGGCCTGTCGCTGCACGGTGGATTCCGTCCCTACGGCGCGACCTTCCTGGTGTTCTCGGACTACGCCAGAAACGCGGCCCGAATGGCCGCGCTGATGCGAAAACCGGTCACACTCGTATACACGCATGATTCGATCGGGCTCGGAGAAGACGGCCCGACCCACCAGCCGGTCGAGCACCTCGCCAGCCTACGTATTATTCCCAATATGCACGTCTGGAGACCGTGCGATAGCGTGGAGTCCGCAGTGGCCTGGCGGCTGGCTATCGAGAGCGAAGAGACCCCGCATAGCCTCGTCTTTTCTCGCCAGACCCTGCCATTCCAGCAGCGCGACCCGGGACAGGTCGCTGACATCGCCCGAGGCGGGTATGTCCTTAACGATTGTGACGGTGACCCTCAGGCCATTCTGATCGCCACGGGATCGGAGGTGGGGCTGGCCGTCGCAGCCGCAGAAGAGCTGAGGAGTGAGGGAGTCCGTGTACGTGTGGTCTCCATGCCGTGTACGACGGTATTCGATCAACAGGACCGGGACTATCGGGACTCGGTTTTGCCACCCGCCGTCAGCAAGCGTGTGGCGATAGAGGCCGGGGTGCCGCATTTCTGGCATCGCTATATCGGCGACGGTGGCGCCGTAATCGGGATGAGCAGCTTTGGCGCGTCGGCGCCCGCGGGTGAGCTGTTCCGGAAATTCGGCTTTAGCGTGGAGAACGTAAAGAAGACCGTAACGAAACTCGGCTAGACTAACGGAGAATCGCCGGCGGGTGAGGCTTTCAGGGCCCATCCAGCCGCCTGACGAAAAGAAGGGAGACGAAGAATGGCAGTCAAGGTTGGTATCAATGGTTATGGCCGTATCGGTCGCTGTGTCGTACGCGCGCTGCATGAACAGGGCAAGGCAGGCGAGATCGATATCGTCGCCATCAACGACCTGGGTGACGTGGAGACCAACGCACACCTGACTCGATACGACTCGGTCCATGGGAAATTCCCCGGCACGGTGGAGATCGACGGCGATTCCATCGTCGTCAACGGCGACAGCATGCGCGTCCTGGCCGAGCGCGACCCTGCGAAGCTGCCCTGGACGGAGCTGGGCGTGGATGTCGTGCTGGAGTGCACCGGCCTGTTCCGCACCAAGGAGGCGGCGTCGGCACACCTGCGCGCGGGTGCCAAAAAGGTGATCATTTCGGCCCCGGGCGGCAAGGACATCGACGCCACGATCGTCTACGGAGTCAATGATGACGTGCTCAACTCGGACTGTACCGTCATCTCCAATGCGTCCTGTACGACCAACTGCCTGGCGCCGATGGTCAAGCCCCTGAACGACGCCATCGGTGTCGTCAGCGGCCTGATGACAACGATCCATTCCTATACCAATGACCAGAAGCTGCTGGACGTCTATCACAGCGATCTCAGACGCGCCCGCGCCACCGCCCTTTCCATGATCCCGACCAAGACCGGCGCCGCCGCGGCTGTTGGCCTGGTATTGCCGGACCTGGCAGGCAAGCTGGACGGTTTCGCGATCCGCGTGCCTACGCCCAACGTCTCCATGGTGGATCTGACCTTCCATGCGGCCCGTGAGACCAGCAGGGAAGAGGTCGATCAGTTATTGCGGGCGGCATCGGAGGGACCGTTAAAGGGCATCCTCGGGTTCAATGAGGAACCGCTGGTCTCCATCGACTTCAATCACGATCCGCGCTCGTCCATCTACGAATCGCACCTGACTCGCGTCGCCGAGGGCACCCTGGTCAAGGTCTGTTCCTGGTATGACAACGAGTGGGGCTTCTCGAACCGGATGCTGGACACGACCCTGGCGCTGATGGCGGCCTGAGCCTCGTCACTTGCGGAGAAATAGCTGGTGAACATCTTGCGCATGCAGGATCTTGATCTCGCGGGCAAGCGAGTACTGGTCCGCGAAGACCTCAATGTGCCGGTAAGAGATGGCAAGGTGACCAGTGATGCCCGAATCCGGGCAAGCGCACCTACCATCCGGCTGGCGCTGGAGGCTGGTGCGGCGGTCATGGTGATGTCGCATCTCGGCCGTCCGACCGAGGGAGAGTTCTCGGAGGAGTTCTCTCTGCGCCCGGTGGCCGAGCATCTCGAGGGTCTGCTGGGCCAGGCCGTGCGGCTGGAGCGGGACTGGCTGGATGGCGTCAGAGTCGCCGACGGCGAGGTCGTCCTGTGCGAGAACGTGCGGTTCAATGCCGGCGAGAAGAAGAATGACGAGGACCTCTCTCGCCGGATGGCCGCGCTCTGTGACGTCTATGTCATGGATGCGTTCGGCACTGCGCACCGGGCCCAGGCAAGTACTCATGGGGTGGGGCGTTTCGCGCCGGTCGCGTGCGCGGGGCCGCTGCTCGTCGGAGAGCTCGAGGCGCTGTCGCGCGCCCTGGACGAACCGGCGAGGCCGCTGGTGGCTATCGTCGGTGGCTCCAAGGTGTCGACCAAGCTCACCGTTCTTGAGGCACTCATCGAGAAGGTCGACCAGTTGATCGTCGGCGGCGGGATTGCCAATAATTTCCTGGCTGCCCGTGGCCATCCCGTAGGCAAGTCTCTCTATGAGCCAGACCTTGTGGATGACGCCGCCAGGCTCATGAAGACCGCACGCTCCCGCGGCGGGGATATCCCGGTTCCGACCGATGTCCGCGTCGCCACCGAGTTCTCCGAGACGGCGGCGGCGACAGTGAAGTCAGCCGCGGACGTTGCGGACGGAGAACTCATCCTGGACGTCGGGCCGGAGACTGCGGCTCACTACGGAGACCTTCTCCGATCCGCGGGGACCATCGTCTGGAACGGCCCGGTCGGCGTGTTCGAGTTTGACGCCTTCGCTGGCGGCACGAGAGCGCTGGCAGAGGCGGTCGCCGACAGTCCGGCTTTCTCCATTGCCGGTGGTGGCGACACGCTGGCGGCGCTGGATCAGTTCGGCATCACCGACCGTGTGTCCTACATCTCGACGGGTGGCGGAGCCTTTCTGGAATTCCTCGAAGGCAAGACCCTGCCCGCGGTCGCGATGCTGGAGGACCGGGCGGCGGGCTGAGCTCGCAGCAAGGTACAGTGTCGAAATGCCGGGGACCCCATTGAAACGCACCAAGATCGTCGCCACCCTCGGTCCTGCGACGGACGATCCGAAGGTGCTCGAGTCCATGTTCCGGGCCGGCGTTGATGTGGTGCGGGTGAACTTCTCTCACGGCAGCACCGAGGATCATCGCAAACGGGTCACGCTGATCAGGGACCTGTCTGCCCGTATCGGCAAAGACGTCGGTATCCTCGGCGATCTGCAGGGTCCCAAGATCCGCATCGAGAAGTTTCGCGATGGCGGGATCGAGCTGGAGGAGGGGGCACTATTCACCCTCGACGTCTCCCTGGGCGAGGCCGACGGCGATCTGGACAAGGTAGGCGTTACTTACAAGACGCTACCAGAGGATGTCTCGGTCGACGACATCCTCCTGCTGAATGACGGTGCGATCACGCTCCGTGTCGTCGCAGTCGAAGGGTCACGGGTCGAATGCAAGGTCGTCGTGGGCGGACGCCTGTCTGACAGCAAGGGTATCAATAGACTCGGAGGTGGTCTGTCTGCCCGGGCCCTGACCGAAAAGGACAAAACAGATATCCGCACGGCGGCGGATCTGCACCTGGACTACCTGGCCGTCTCCTTCCCGCGCGACAGCGAAGACATGGACGAGGCCCGTCGCCTGCTCAAGGAAGCCGGTGGCAATGCCTTGCTGGTGGCAAAGATCGAGCGCGCCGAAGCCGTCGCCAACATCGAGAGGATCACCGAGGCCAGCGACATCATCATGGTGGCCCGCGGCGATCTCGGCGTCGAGCTGGGTTACGCAGAGGTGCCGGGGGTGCAGAAGACGATCATCAGGGTCGCCCGCGACATGAACAGCGTCGTGATCACCGCCACCCAGATGATGGAGTCCATGATCCGTGAGCCGATACCGACGCGGGCCGAGGTCTCTGACGTAGCCAACGCCGTCATCGATGGCACGGATGCGGTGATGCTGTCGGCCGAGACCGCCATCGGCAAGTTCCCGGTCAAAGTCGTCGAAGCGATGAGCAACGCCTGTATCTCGGCGGAGAAGCAGCGCGTCACCACGCACTCGCGACACCGCATGGACGACTATTTCACTCGTGTGGATGAAGCGGTGGCCATGGCGACGATGTATACCGCCAACCACCTGGACGTGAAGGCCATCGTCGCCCTGACCGAGTCGGGCTCGACGGCCCTGTGGATGTCCAGGATCCGCTCGGGCATTCCCATCTATGCGTTCACTCGCAACGAGGGCACGCGTCGCCGCGTGGCGCTCTATCGTGGCGCCTATCCGATCGCTTTCGACGTCACCCACACGATCCCGGAGGCCGTCTTCTCCAGCGCCTGCACGGAGCTGTTGAATCGTGAACTCGTCGCCCCCGGGGATATCGTCATCTTTACGGAGGGCATGGCTTCCGGCGTCGCGGGTGGCACCAATACCATGAAGATCATGCATGTCATCGAGCCCTGAAGGGTTCCCCCGGGTGGCGGCGGAAGCCGGCCCAACACCGGTAGTCCGCGCTCAGCACCCCGCTGCTAACCGGCCATGGGCCTGCCGGGCTACGCGGCCGGCGCGTTCTCGGTTAGCATCGCGGCCATGCGTCTTCTCAAGAGACTTCTGATTTCGACCGTTCTCCTGGCCGGCGGAGGGTTCGCGGTCGCGTGGTATCTGCTGAACGCCAGCCTCGCGAGCCTGGACGGCAATGTTGCCCTGGCCGGCCTCGAAGAACGTGTCGTCGTCGAGCGTGACGGGCTCGGCGTCACCACCATCCGCGGGGGCACGCGGGCTGACCTGGCGAGAGCGACGGGTTACGTCCATGCCCAGGAGCGTTTCTTCCAGATGGACCTGTCGCGACGGCAGGCGGCGGGGGAGCTCTCCGCGTTGTTCGGCCCGGTGGCGCTGGACGCGGACAAGGGGTTTCGTCTACACCGATTCCGTACGCGTGCCGGACAGGTACTCGCGGCGGCGGCCGAGCAGGACCGCGAGCTGCTGTCTGCCTACGCGGAGGGTGTCAACGCCGGTCTGGCCGATCTCGGCGCTCGTCCCTGGGAATACCTGATCCTCGGCAATCCCCCGGAGCCGTGGCGGCCGGAGGACAGCTTGCTGGTCCTGTACTCCATGTTCCTGGAACTCAACGACAGCAACGGCAGCCGCGAGACAGCGTTCGATCTGCTGGACCGCACGCTACCCGGCCCGATGGTCAGGTTCATCTCGCCGGTGGGTACCGAGTGGGATGCGCCCATGCGCGGGCAGGCCCACGATGCCACCCGGATTCCCGGCCCGGAAGTCTTCTCCGTCGAGCGGGAGCCAGGCCGGGTCGCGACGGCGTTCGTGCAGGGGCACCTGCGGTCGGAGGCGATGCCGGGAAGTAACAACTGGGCGGTCGCCGGATCCGCGACTGCCGATGGTCACGCCATCGTCGCCAATGACATGCACCTGCCGCTGCGGGTGCCGAACATCTTCTATCGATTGCGACTGGAACGGGCCGGCGGACCTGCGGTAACCGGCGCCAGCCTGCCCGGGACGCCCGTCATCGTGGCGGGCAGCAACGGGAGAGTGGCCTGGGGTTTCACCAACAGCTATGGCGACTGGACCGACGTCATCCTGCTGGAAGTCGATCCGGGGGATAGTCGCCGCTACCGGACAGCGGATGGATGGCAGGCGCTGGAGTGTTCCGAGGAGTTGATCGAGGTGGACGGTGCCCGGGTCGTCGCGGAGAAGATCTGTGAGACGCGCTGGGGGCCGCTGCTGCCCCCCGATGACCTGGGGAGATCACGAGCCTTGAAGTGGCTGCCCCATGAGCCGCAGGCGGTCAACATCGGCCTGCTCGCCATGGAAACGGCAAGCGGGGTCAACGACGCTGTCGCTATCGCCAATCGTATCGGCATCCCGCCGCAGAACATGGTCATCGCCGATGACCAGGGTCGCGTCGCCTGGACGATCGCGGGGCGCATTCCGCGGCGATCCGGCTACGATCCGTCACGGCCGGCGAGTTGGTCGGGTGCCGGTGTCGGTTGGGTCGGATGGCTCGATCCGGAGGACTATCCGCGCATCATCGACCCGCCGGGCGGACGACTCTGGACCGCCAATGCCCGGGTCGTGGATGGCACGGACCTGGAACGGCTCGGCGACGGCGGCTACGCGCTGGGCGCCCGGGCGAAGCAGATCCGTGACGGGCTACAGGGCCAGGATGGCCTGGTCGTGCAGAACATGCTGGAGATACAGCTGGATGACCGGGCCACATTCTTCCAGCGTTGGCGCGATCTTGCCCTGGGGTCGGTCACGGACGCGGCGGCTGTCGATGATCGCCGCAGAGCGGAATTCCGGCGACAGTTGCGGGACTGGGACGCGGCAGCATCGAAAGACTCTGTCGGATTCCGGCTGGTCTACGAGTTCCGTCAGCGGGTCCTCGCACTGTTGTTCGAGGGGCTCACCGACCCGGTGCGAGCCGTGGACCCGGAGTTCTCCCTGGACGAAGGGCTGCGATATGGAGTCGGCCGGCAGTTCGAGGGGCCCGCATGGATGCTCGTCACCGCACGACCCGCTCACCTTCTGCACGCGGCATTCAACAGCTGGGAAGAGCTGTTCGTCGCGGCCGTCGATGCCACTATCGAGTCGGCATCCGCCGGAGGTGACTCGACATTCGAGCCCTGGGGTCGCAGGAACGTCGCTCGCATCCGCCATCCGCTGAGTGGTGCGCTGCCATTCGCCGCGGAATTCCTCGACATGCCGGCCGAAGCCCTGGACGGAGCGACCCACATGCCCAGGGTCCAGCAGTCGGCCTTTGGCGCCTCGGAACGATTCGCCGTCTCTCCGGGGCGCGAGGAAGCGGGTTATTTCCACATGCCCACCGGGCAGAGCGGCCATCCCCTGTCACCGTTCTATAAAGCCGGCCATGATGCATGGGTCAGGGGTGAGCCCACGGCGTTTTTGCCTGGTGCCGCTGTGCACGAGTTGATCCTGTCGCCGGGGACACGCTGAAGTCGATTGCGGCCCTGTCCATACCCGGCCGAACTCTGAGTGCACAAGCCCCCGATGTTGGTCGGACGCCGGAGACGCCGGAGCAAAGAAAAGGCGTGTCGCCGCAGCGACACGCCTTCCCCCAACATCGACTGTATCCAGTCTTACTGGTCGCTGACCAGGAGACTGCTCCTCGCCGGCACCGTGCCCTGCAGCACGCCGCCGGAGACCACGAGGTCGTTGTCCGCACCCGTGATCTCCACGACGGGTCCGTCGGCGAACGGCACCGGGATACCCCCGCCGCCGAGCGTCGTCAGGTCGACTTCCTCGTCCTCGTTATTAACTACTACGACCACTGACGCCGCTCCCTCCATGTCACGCTGGATGGCCATGACGTCGATGACATCAAACGCGCCCAGGAAGCTGATAGTCAACTTAGGCGCTGCTGCGTCATTCGCGTTCATGGTGAACGAATAACAGCCATCATCGGCGACATCGATATTGCCTTCTTCGCCCGGTCCCACGGCAGATTCCAGCAATACCTCCGTATCCAGTGGCGTCGGATCTGGCCGGTTCTCGTCGGCCAGTTCGATTGACCAGTCGCCGGCGGCCACCTTGTAGCCCTCAGTTCCGGATGACAGTAGTACGTTGGCCTGGTAGATGCCGCCGCCCAAGTTGACGAAAGAATCTACACTCGGGGCGCCCCAACCGTTGAAGGTCCCGCGAGCGAACATCTCAACACCGAAGGCTTCCGTCGGGTCGTTGCCCGTGTCGCCTACAGAGCAGCCCTGCGAGGGCGTGAAGATGACGTCCTGGGTCCCGCGCCTCAGAGCCTCATAGTTGCCGCGGGCGGCAGCCAGGCTGGCCAGTCGGTCGAACAGGTCAACTTCCCGGGTGCCCGGGATGACGTCGACCTCGGTCACCGTGAGTATCGGGGCGGCGCTATCCGTCACGTCCAGGGCGAAGTTGTAGCAGCCGTCCGCGGGGATCGTGATGGTGGAATTGGAGGCACCGGAACCTGGTACGAGGGTGACGGGCTCACCCAGGTTGACTACCCCGTCTGCCGTAAAGTCCACCACGGCCCAGTCCGCATCCGCGACCTTGAACTCCCAGGTGCCCGCGGCGAT
>CALDWW010000009.1 GCA_937924335.1 uncultured Gammaproteobacteria bacterium | reverse complement strand
TGACCAGCCGAGCCGGGCGATGGCCTTGTACACCTTGCAGGACCTGCGGCGTCTGCTGAGTGCGAAGCGCGGTGGCGACGTGGCGACGCGGGCGCACACCGCGGCATTGGTACACACCATCGACAAGGCACTCGAGACGGGCTGAAGAGAGACAGCATGGCGCAGACTTATCGGAGCTGGATGATGGCGGCGGTCACCTTGCTGCTGGCCGCCTGTGGACAGGGCGAGGTTGGCGGTGCCGGTCCGCAGACGGCGACCGAAGACGAGGCGGCGACAATCGCGTCGCTCACCGGGAATAGTGAACGCAGGGACGGTATGTTCACCCTGTTCCGCGACCGGGACGACGGTACCGTCCGCTTGCTCATCCCCGCCGAGGGGCTCGGAAAGGAGTACATCTATTTCGCCGGCATCCAGGACGCGCCGGTGGCGACCGGCCAGTTCCGCGGCAATGTCGGGGTCTGGGCGAAGAACGGCGTCGTCCGTGTCGATCGTCACTTCAATCGCGTCGAGTTCGTGCAGGAGAACGTGGCCTTCCACTTCGATCCCGACACCCCCCTGAGCCGGGCGTCGGAGGCCAACATCAGCCCGGCCGTGCTGGCCGTAACGGAGATCCTCGCTGAGGACGAGGACGGCGCTGTGCTGATCGACGCCGGGCCGGTGTTTCTGAGCGAGGCGTTCATGCAGCTGAAACCGTCGCCGGACCCGGAGGCCACCGAGCCGCCGACCTTCGACATGGGTAGCCTGAGCGACGACAAGACCCGGTTCACGGACTGGCGAGCGTACCCGGAAAACGTCGATGTGTTCGTCGAGTATGTCTACGAGAACCCCGCGCCCGCCGAGTACGAAGACGAGGATCTGGCCGATCCCCGCTTCGTCAGCATGTTCGTGCAGCATGGCCTGGTGCGGATGCCGGAGAGTGACTTCCAGCCCCGCAGCTACGATCCCCGCGTCGGTTTCTTCGTCAGCCGCCGGGCAGACCTAACCAGCATCTCGGCGGCGCCGTGGCTGGACCACATCGATCGCTGGCACCTGCAGAAAAAAAATCCCGGCGCGGAGCTGTCCGAGCCGGTCGAGCCGATCGTGTTCTGGCTCGAGAACACCACCCCGCTGGAGTTCCGGGACACCGTCCTGTCGGCCGGCCGGGCCTGGAACGAGGCTTTCGAGAAGGCCGGGTTCAAGAACGCGATCCAGATGAAGATCCAGCCGGATGACGCAGACTGGGATGCGGGCGATATCCGTTACAACGTACTGCGCTGGACTTCGGCGCCCACGTCTCCCTTCGGTGGTTTCGGTCCGCGGGTGGTCAATCCTCGTACCGGCCAGATCATCGGCGCCGACATCATGCTCGACACCGTGTTTACGACGAGCCGAGTCCGCTACGAGAGGATGTTCGCGGTCGGCAAGACCCCCGGATCGGCGCCAGTCCCGGCCGGCTCATCCTGCCTGGCGGCACACTACGCGCAGATGAACAACATTGTCGGACGGACCGTATTGCGTTCCCGGGGGTATGGAGAGGTAGAGCAGCGGGAACTGCTGGACCAGGGCATCCGGGAGCTCGTTCTCCACGAGATGGGACATAGCCTGGGCTTAAGCCACAATTTCATCGCCTCCCAGATGTTGTCGACCGACGATCTCTATAGTCAGGAGACGACCGGCCGGCTGGGTACCAGCGGATCCGTGATGGAGTACTCGCCGGCTAACGTGGCACCCAGGGGTCGAGAGCAGGGCATGTTCTATGACGTCCGGCCGGGCCCCTACGATCGCTGGGCGATCGAGTACGGCTACTCGCAGGCGCAGGAAGACGTGCAAGCCGAGCAGGCGCGTCTGGAGGCGATCCTGAAGCGCTCGACCGAGCGCCCACTGTGGTTCGCCAATGACGCAGACGACATGCGTTCACCTGGCGCCGGCATCGACCCGCGGGTGATGATCTTCGATCGCAGCAGTGATGCGATTCAGTATGCGGAGAATCAGTTCGGCCTCATCCGCGATACGGTAGCGGACCTGACCGCGGTGTACGCAGAGCCGGGGGCCAGCTGGCAGGAGATGGTCACCGCGTATCTGATGCTGGGCGGTTGGTACAGCTCCCAGGCACAGGCGGTCTCCCGCTACGTGGGCGGTGTGTATGTCGACCGTGCGGTACAGGGCCAGTCGGGGGCGACGGAGCCGTACCGGCCGGTGCCGGTGGCGGAGCAGCGGCGGGCGCTGGCGACGCTGGGCCGCTACGTGTTCGCGGCGGACGCCTTCGCCGCACCGGAATCGCTGTACCGGCGGCTGCAGACCCAGCGGCGGGATTTCGACTTTTACGGCAAGACCGAGGATCCGAAGGTCCACGCACAGGCGCTGGCGGTGCAGAAGACGGTGCTGGATCACCTGCTGCACCCGGTGGTGATGAAGCGTCTGACGGACTCGTCGCTGTACGGTAACGAGTACCGGGTGTCGGATATGATCACGGACCTGACGGATGCTGTGTTCGACGCCGACCTGGCGGGGAACGTAAACGGTTTCCGGCAGAACCTGCAGTCGGAGTATGTGGGCCGCCTGGTGAAGGTGATCGCGGAAGACAATGCGGGTGACTATGACCAGCCGAGCCGGGCGATGGCCTTGTACACCTTGCAGGACCTGCGGCGTCTGCTGAGTGCGAAGCGCGGTGGCGACGTGGCGACGCGGGCGCACACCGCGGCATTGGTACACACCATCGACAAGGCACTCGAGACGGG
>CALDWW010000008.1 GCA_937924335.1 uncultured Gammaproteobacteria bacterium | reverse complement strand
CCGTCTCCAACGACTTGTTAGGTGGCAGTGTGTTTACTGCGCCGTTCCGTATTACGAACAAATGCATGAGTGGTGCCGGTACTCGACTATGCACCTCTTAGCATCTTTTTTCTGGAGAAAAAGTACCAAATGGCTCCGGCGGCTAATGCGGTCATTACAGTCACGCCGACCCACATTGTACTGGGCATTATCCACTTGGGCTCAGTGACAGCAGGGTACCAAGACATGTTCGAGGACGTCATGTAGTCTCGGACACCTATGGTCATTGTGAACGACCTTTGGAAGTTCACTAGAAAGAAGATTGAGGCGAAAACGTATAGTGCGAGCACAAGATTCGCGATCAATTTCGGTAACCGCTTCGAAGCCATATGAACGACCACTAGAAATGCCGAAGTTACCGAAATGAACGACGCGAAATAGACATGAACTAGATTCATGTGAGACGTAAAAGCGTCAAGTGATTCGTAATTTGTCATATTCGAGTCGCCACCTAACTTTCTAGTAGATGCCCGAAATGGGGCAATTAACTGGGAGGAAAACGGGGTTTAGTCTGGTGGTGCTCATTGAAGTTCTTTGATTCCCTTATGTGTGCGCGCCAGACCACATAGATAGCAGGTCCTGGGCGCCAACGCGATATGTGAACTCACAAGCCGCGCCTCCTCGACCAGGTCCGCGACCGTATACGCCGGCTGCGCTACAGCTACCGTACAGAGAAGACCTACGTCCATTGGATCAGGCGGTTCATCCTGTTCCATGGCAAGCGTTATCCCGGTGACATGGGCGCTGCGGAGGTGGAAGCGTACCTGACCCACCTGGCGGTCAACCGGAAGGTGTCTTCGTCGACGCAGAACCAGGCGCTGTCGGAGATCCTCTTCCTGTACCGGCAGGTCCTCGAGATCGAGTTGCCGTGGATGGAGAACATCGTCCGGGCGAAGCGACCGAAGCGGCTGCCGGTGGTAGCGAGCCGTCGGGAGGTCGATGCCTGGCTCGTGCCCGCCCACCGACATTTGCCGGTCCCCACCACCCCACCGCTACAGGTAGAATCCCCCCGATGGACGTCACCGCCATCCTCGACCCCCTCAACGACCCCCAGCGCGAGGCCGTCACGGCCGAGCCGGGGCCTGTGCTGGTGCTGGCCGGCGCCGGCAGCGGCAAGACCCGCGTGCTGGCCCATAGGGTCGCCTGGCTGGTGCGCGTGGATGGCCTGTCGCCGCGCAGCGTGCTGGCGGTCACCTTCACCAACAAGGCCGCTGCCGAGATGCGCAACCGCATCGAGGGGCTGCTGGAGATGCCGGCCGCGCATCTTTGGATCGGCACCTTCCACGGCCTCGCCCACCGGCTGCTGCGAATCCACTGGCGCGAAGCCGATCTGCCGCAGACCTTCACCATCCTGGATGCCGAGGATCAGCGGCGCGTGGTCCGGCGCGTCATCCGCGGTCTGGACCTGGACGACACCCGCTGGGTGCCGCGTGAGGTCCAGTGGTTCATCAATGCCCGCAAGGACGAGGGCCAGCGCCCCGACCATGTCGATCCCGGCCGGGATGAGCAGCGCCAGCAGATGGTGCGCATCTATGCCGCCTACGAGGAAGTCTGCCAGCGCGCCGGCCTGGTGGACTTCGGCGAGTTGCTGCTGCGGGCCCACGAGCTGTGGCTCAACAACGAAGACCTGCTGGACCACTACCGGAATCGCTTCAAGCACCTGCTCGTGGACGAGTTCCAGGACACCAACACGATCCAGTATGCCTGGCTGAGGATGCTGGCCGGCACCACCAGCAATACGTTCTTCGTCGGCGATGACGATCAGTCGATCTATGCCTGGCGCGGCGCCCGGATCGAGAACATCCAGCGCTATCCGAAGGATTTCCCCGGCACGCGCATCGTGCGGCTGGAGCAGAACTACCGGTCAACCGCCACGATCCTCAACGCCGCCAACGCGCTGATCACCAACAACACCTCGCGCATGGGCAAGGAGCTATGGACGGAGGGGCCGGACGGCGATCCGATCCGTATCTATGCGGCTTTCAACGAGCGCGACGAGGCCAATTTCGTCGTTGGCAAGATCAAGGCGCTGTCGGACGGCGGCGGCGCCCGCAGCGACATGGCGATCCTGTACCGCTCCAACGCCCAGTCACGGGTGTTCGAAGAGAGCCTGCTGAACGCCAACCTGCCCTACCGGGTCTACGGCGGCCTGCGGTTCTTCGAGCGTGCAGAGATCAAGGACGCGCTGGCCTACCTGCGGCTGATCGCGAACCGGGACGATGACACCTCCTTCGAACGCGTGGTGAACCTGCCGACCCGCGGCATCGGCGCGCGCACGGTAGAGATCATCCGCGACTATGCCCGCGCCAATGCGACCTCCCTGTGGCGGGCGGCCGGCGCCGTGGTGTCCGACGGGCTGAGCAGCCGCGCCGGCTCGGCGGTGATGGCATTCCTGAACCTCGTTCAGGTGCTGGATCGGGACACCCGGGAACTGGAACTGCACGAACAGGTCGACCACGTGATCAACACGTCGGGCCTGCTCGCCCATCACGGCAAGGACAAGACCGAGCGCGGCGAAGGCCGGGTCGAGAACCTCTACGAACTGGTCAGCGCAGCGCGCGGCTTCGATCCCGCGCCGGACTCGGAGATGCGGCCGCTGGACGAGTTCTTGAGCCATGCCGCGCTGGAGGCGGGCGAAGGCCAGGGCGACGCCTGGGAGGACTGCGTACAGCTCATGACGCTGCATTCGGCCAAGGGTCTCGAGTTCCCCGTGGTCTTCCTGTGCGGCATGGAGGACGGCCTGTTCCCCCACCAGCGCTCGATCCGCGAGCCGGCCGGACTGGAGGAGGAGCGACGCCTCTGCTATGTCGGCATGACGCGGGCGATGCGGGAGCTGTATCTCACCTATGCAGAGCAACGCCGGCTGCACGGCAGCGACAACTTCGGCCTGCCCTCGCGGTTCCTCAACGAGGTGCCGCAGGAGTTCGTCGAGGAGATCCGGCCGGCCATCCATGTCAGCCGGCCGGTGAGCCGGACGGTCTTCCGGCCGAAGCGGCCGCAGGAGCCGGCGCCGGACGGCATCCGGCTGGGCCAGCGGGTGCGCCACGGCAAGTTCGGAGAAGGCGTGATCATGGAGTGTGAGGGCCAGGGGCAGCACGCCCGGGTCCACGTGAACTTTGAGCGCGCCGGCGCCAAGTGGCTGGTGCTCGCCTACGCAAGGCTCGAACTGATGTAACATTGGGCGCGCCCTGATAACCACGGGGCGAAGCCCGCGCCGCCAGAAAAAGCATGAACATACTGATACTCGGTGCAGGCCAGGTGGGATCGTCAGCCGCCTACGACCTGTCGCGATCCGAGGCCAACGAGGTCACGGTCGTGGACTTTGACGGCGATCGCCTCCGGGAACTGCAGGATCGGCTGGACATCCGCACGGTGCAGGGCCATGCGGCCCATCCGCAGGTGCTCACGCAGGCCGGCGGTGCCGACGCGGACATCGTCATCGCCCTGACCGACAGCGACGAAGTCAACATGCTGGCCTGCCAGGTCGCCTACACCCTGTTCAGGACGCCGACCAAGATCGCGCGCATCCGCTCAATCGAATACACCTCGACGACGAGGCTGTTCAGCCCGGAAGCCATCCCGGTGGACGAGATCATCAGCCCCGAACAGCTGGTGACCGAGTACATCGAGCAGCTGATCCACTATCCGGGCGCCCTGCAGGTGTTGAACTTCGCCAACGGCAAAGTCCGGCTCGCCGGCGTCGTGGCGCATCGCGGCGGTCTGCTCGTCGGCCAGGAACTCAGGCAGCTCAGACGGCATATCCCGCACACCGACGCCCGCGTGGCCGCGATCTACCGGCGTCGTGCGGACGGCAATCGGGACAGCATCCTGCCCGAGGGCGACACGGTACTGAGAGAGAACGATATCGTCTTCTTCATAGCCGCCCGCAAGGACATCCGCGTGATGATGAGCGAGCTGCGCAAGCTGGAGCACCCGATCCGGCGGGTCATCATCGCCGGCGGCGGCAACATCGGTTACCAGCTGGCCAAGCGGCTGGAGACTACCAACCAGGTCAAGCTGCTCGAGCGTGACAAGGTCCGCGCCCGCTATATCGCGGAGCGGTTATCCAAGACGATCGTATTGCCGGCGGACGCCACCGACGAAGAGTTGCTCGCGGAAGAGAATATCGAGAACACCGATGTCTTCTGTGCGGTCACCAATGCGGAGGAGGCCAATATCCTTTCTTCCCTGCTGGCGAAGCGGATGGGCGCCAAGAAGGTGATCGCCCTGGTCAACCGGCCCTCCTACACGGATATCGTGGAACGGCAGAACATCGATATCGCGGTATCGCCCCAGCAGATTACGCTGGGCGCCCTGCTGACCAAGGTACGGCGGGGCGACGTGGTCCAGGTCCACTCACTGCGCCAGGGAGCGGCCGAGGCGCTCGAGACCATCGCCCACGGGACGCCCGAGACCTCGGACGTCGTGGGACGCACCATCGAGGATATCAAGCTGCCACCCGGCGCGACGATCGCGGCCCTGGTGCGGGGCGGCGACGTGATCATGGCTCACCATGACGAGGAGATTCAGCCGGAGGATCACGTCATCGTGTTCCTGACGGAGACCGACGAGAAGTACATCCGCGCCGTAGAGAAGCTGTTCCAGCCCTCACCCACGCTGCTGTAATGAATCTCACACCTGTCCAGAGGATTCTTGGCGCCCTGCTGATGGCGTTCAGCTTCTTCATGCTGCCGCCGCTGGGCGTGTCATATCTCTACGGCTATGCCGCCACGGCCGACCCCTGGTCACTGCAATTCCTGATGCATGGTGACGGAGCGGCTCGCGCCTTCATCATCGCTTTCGCCGCCATCTTCCTGACCGGGGTCGTCCTCTGGTACCCGGCCCGATCCGGCGGCCGTCATGGCAAGCAGGATCTGAAGATACGTGACGGGTTCCTGGTCGTGTCCGCGTTCTGGCTCGGCCTGGGCACGGCCGGAGCCGTGCCGCTGATGGTGGCCGAGAGTCCGCACATGCCGCTGACGGACGCGGTGTTCGAGAGCATCTCGGGGCTGACGACCACCGGCGCCACCGTGCTCACAGGGCTGGACGATCTGCCGCAGTCGATCCTGTTCTATCGGCAGCAGCTCCAGTGGCTGGGCGGCATGGGCATCATCGTGCTGGCCGTCGCCATCCTGCCGATGCTCGGTATCGGCGGCATGCAGCTGTACCGGGCGGAGACGCCGGGTCCAGTCAAGGACTCCAAGCTGACGCCGAGGATCGCCAAGACGGCCAAGGCGCTGTGGATCATCTATCTGATCATCACCATCGCCTGCGCCCTGTCTTACTGGCTGGCCGGCATGGACGTATTCGACGCGATCTCCCACAGCTTCAGCACCGTCGCCATCGGCGGCTTCTCGACCCACGACGCGAGCATTGGTTTCTTCGAACAGCCGGCTATCCAGTACGTCGCGATCGTCTTCATGCTCATCGCGGGGGTCAATTTCTCGCTGCATTTCATCGCCTGGGAGCGGATTCGCCTCAGCCTGCCGCTGGAGATCCGCGGTTGGCGCCTGCGGATCCGCACGCGCAGGCGCCCCTTCTCTCCGACCGCGGTACTGGCGAACTACCGGACCGACTCGGAATTCAATGCCTACATCCGCATCCTGACCGTGCTCGCGCTGATCACCATCGGCTACCTGCATTTCGTCGGCACATTCCCGGACTGGAGCGAGTCCTTCAGAAAAGGCCTGTTCCACGTTGTGTCGATAGGCACGACTACGGGATTCACCACCGACTCACCGTCCGCGTGGCCGGGCGCCCTGCCCGTCATGCTGATCTTCGCCAGCTTCATCGGCGGCTGCGCGGGCTCCACCGGCGGCGGGATGAAAGTCATCCGCTGGGTACTGATCTTCAAGCAGGGCTACCGGGAGTTGATGCGGCTGTTGCACCCCAACGCCGAGATCCCCGTGAAACTCAGCGGTCGGGCGGTTCCGTCACGGGTCGTCGAGGCCGTGTGGGGTTTCTTCGCAGCCTATGTCGTCGTGTTCGCCATGATGCTCACGGCGCTGATGTTTACCGGGCTCGACCAGGTCACGGCGTTCTCGGCGGTGGCGGCGTCTCTCAACAACCTGGGCCCGGGACTGGGCGAAGTCGCGAACAACTATGCCAGTATCGGACCGGTGGCCAAGTGGGTCTGCGTACTCGCCATGGTCATGGGGCGACTGGAGATCTTCACGCTGCTGGTGCTGGTCACCGGCGAATTCTGGCGCAAGTGACCGGCTCCCCGGTGGGCTTGCGCAGCAATCTCGAGGCCTTGCTGGCATCCGGACAGGACAACGCCCTGCTCCGCTTCACCCTTGGCAACGAGTGCCTCAAGACCGACGAATGCGCCACGGCCGCGGAACACCTCGAGCGCGCCGTCGAGCTGGATCCACACTATTCTGCCGCCTGGCGGCAGCTCGGCAAGGCGCGGGCGGCGCTGCGCGATAATGACGGGGCCAGGGCTGCCTGGACCGAGGGCGTGGCGGCGGCCGAGCGCAAGGGCGACCTTCAGGCCGCCCGGGAGATGGGCGTGTTCCTGCGCCGCCTGGACAAGAAGACGGCCGGCAAGACATAGAGGGACGGTTCGGGATGAAGGATCGGCAAGGAGTCCGCGGCAGTATCGGCAAGCAGAAGATCACGGAGGAGTCCCGGCGGATCTGCCAGAGCATGGCGGAGTTCGTGCAGAGCTTCGGGCTGCTCTCGACCCTGCAACCCCGCGTGATTATCTTCGGATCCGCGCACGAGGCCGAGGTGCTGATGGACCTGTAGGTCCGGACCCTCGCAGCTCATGCTCCGCACCTCCGTCCAGTCACTCGAAACATTCGCCCACAGGGTGGACCGGCTGGTCTGCGGGCTGGGCCGGATGGTGTCGTGGTTGACCGTGATCATGGTGCTGATCACCGCGACCGTCGTCGTGCTCCGTTATGTCTTCGGCGTCGGCTGGATCTGGCTGCAGGAGACCGTTACCTGGATGCACGCCACGGTGTTCCTGCTGGCCGCGGCCTACACGCTGTCTCGCGACGAGCACGTGCGGGTGGACATCTTCTACCGCGGCATGAGCCCGCGTGGGCAGGCGCTGGTCGACAGCCTCGGCGTGCTCCTGCTGCTGCTGCCTACGTGCCTGTGGATCGTCTTCTCCGCATGGGATTACGTCGCGGCGTCGTGGCAGGTGCGCGAAAGCTCTCTCGAGACCGGCGGTATGCCGGGCCTGTTCCTGCTCAAGAGCCTGATCATCGTCACGCCGGTCCTGCTGGCGATCGAGGGCCTCGCACTGGTCGTACTCCGCTGGGCGAGAATACTGAGCGCCGCGCCCGGCCCGGCCACCCGGTCCTGAGGAGTCGCGGTCATGGAATGGATGGCCCTGCTCCTCTTCGGCTGCGTCATCGTCGTGCTGCTGGCCGGTTTCCCGGTCGCCTTCAGCCTGTCCGGCACCGCCCTGCTCTTCGCGGTGATCGGTTCCATGACCGGCGCCTTCGATGCGGCCTTCCTCGCCGCCGTGCCGAACCGCATCTTCGGCGTCATGTTGAACCAGACGCTGGTCGCCGTGCCGCTGTTTGTCTTTATGGGCGTCATGCTGGAGAAGTCACGGCTGGCCGAGAACCTGCTCGACACCCTGTCGGCCCTGTTCGGCCCGGTGCGCGGTGGCCTCTCCATGGCGGTCACGCTGGTGGGGATGCTGCTCGCGGCCAGCACGGGGATCGTCGGGGCGACGGTCGTCACGATGGGGCTGATGTCGCTGCCGACGATGCTCAAGCGGGGATACGATCCGGGTGTCGCGACCGGTACGATCTGCGCCGCCGGCACCCTCGGCCAGATCATCCCGCCGTCGATCATCCTGGTCCTGCTGGGCGACGTCCTGTCGTCCGCCTACCAGCAGGCCCAGCTGAATCAGGGCATCTATTCCCCCGAGACCGTATCGGTGGGGGACCTGTTCGCCGGCGCCCTGCTACCGGGACTGTTGCTGGTCTTCCTGTATCTCCTCTGGCTGGCCGTGCTCGCCATCCTCAGGCCGTCGAAGATGCCCGCCCATGTCGCGTCTGCGGCGGACGATGCGCAGCCACTCGCCGTCCGGGTTATGAAGGCGCTGCTGCCGCCACTCCTGCTGATCCTGGCGGTGCTCGGATCAATCATGGCCGGTATCGCCACGCCCACCGAGGCGGCTGCGGTGGGGTCCGTCGGCGCCATGCTGCTGGCCGCCAGCCGGGGTCAGCTCGACCGCAAGTGCCTGACGGCCGTGGTACACCGCACCGCCCGGGTCAGCAGCATGGTGTTCCTGATCCTCCTAGGTGCCTCCGTCTTCTCGCTGGTGTTCCGCGGCTTCGGCGGCGACGATCTGGTCAGGGAACTGCTGTCGTCCCTGCCCGGCGGCGTCTTCGGTGCGGTGTTGGCCGTGATGCTGGTGATGTTCCTGCTGGGCTTCGTCCTGGACTTCATCGAGATCACTTTCGTGGTCGTGCCGATCGTCGGTCCGGTGCTGTTGTCGATGGGCCTGGACCCGGTCTGGCTGGGCGTCATGATCGCGATCAACCTGCAGACTTCATTCCTGACGCCGCCGTTCGGCTTCGCCCTCTTCTACCTGCGAGGCGTTGCACCGGAATCGGTCACCACCATGCAGATCTATCGCGGTGTGATGCCGTTCGTCGCGATCCAGCTCATCGCGCTGGCCATCCTCGCCTGGTGGCCCGCCCTGGCGACCTGGCTGCCTGACCAGATCTACTGACCTAGCCGGTCCGAAGACGGCCCTGACAGAGTCTGTCAGCGAACCCGATGGTCGCGTTAGCCATGAACTGCTCCGTGGCGGCCTCCCAGGAGTGACGCAGCGCGAATTCCCGGCACCTGTCTCCATCCAGTTGCATGGCGCCCTCCACGGCGCGCCCCGGATCCTCGTCGAGGCAGCCCGTAACGCCGAGATTTACGACATCGATCGGGGCACTGACCGGGTATGCAGCTACCGGTACACCACAGGCCATTGCCTCGAGCAGTACCAGGCCGAAGGTGTCGGTCCTGCTCGGGAAGACGAACACGTCCGCCGATGCAATCCGTTGCGCCAGTACCTCACCGTGAAGTGCCTCAGCGAAGACAACGTCCGGATAACGGCGCGTAAGCGTGGCCATGGCCGGGCCGTCGCCGACGACATATTTCGTCCCGGGGACATCGAGCGCAAGAAAAGCGTCAATGTTCTTTTCGACCGCGACCCGTTCCGTATACATCAGGACAGGGCTCTCGCCGGGCAGCCCGGTCACGCGATGCGAGTTGAACAGATCAGTGTCCACTCCCCTGCCCCAGTGACCTGAGTCGCGGCAAACATGACCCCGAAGCGTGAAGGGCTCGTCAACTCCTGATTAACTATCGGTGACAGGCGACCCTGTTTCCAGCATACAATACAACGAGTTACAGCCTTCGAGCCTGGTAGTAGGCGTACTCGGATACGTCGTGCCAACGTTCGACCTGGTCCTGAAACGCCCGTTGAGACGCGTAAACCTTGCGAGCCACCGGATCGCGGTCGACGATGTCCTGCAGCACCTCTTCAGACAATTCTTTCAGCCGTCTCAGCACCTCGTCCGGGAACTTCCTCAGTTCCACGCCGTGCTCGTTGACCAGCGTCATCAGTGCCCGCTGATTGCGGGCCGTAAATTCGGCCAGCATGTTCTCGTTGGCGGCGCGACAGGCCATCAGAGCGATGACCTTCAGGTCATCCGGTAGCTCTTCAAGAGCCTCCTTGTTGAAGATCAACTCCAGGCAGGTACCCGGCTCATGCCAGCCCGGGTAGTAATAGTATTTGGCCGCCTGATAGAGCCCGAACGCCAGGTCGTTGTAGGGACCGACCCACTCGGTGGCGTCGATACTGCCGGTCTGGAGAGCAGTGAAGATCTCGCCACCGGGCAGGTTCACGGGGGTGCCGCCGGCGCGTTTCAGCACCTCGCCACCCAGGCCGGGGATGCGCATCTTCAGCCCCTGGAGGTCCTCAAGGCTGTTGATCTCCTTGTTGAACCAGCCGCCCATCTGGACGCCGGTATTGCCCGCCGCCACGGGGTGCAGATTGAAAGGCTCATAGACTTCCTGCCACAGCTCCTCACCGCCGCCGTAGAACATCCAGGCGTTGCGTTCCTGGGCATTCATACCGAACGGGGTCGCTGAAAAGAGCTGTGCGGCCTCGGCCTTACCCTTCCAGTAATAGCCGGCGCCATGCCCGATCTGGGCGGTCCCGCGCGAGACGGCGTCGAAGACCTCGAAGGCCGGGACCAGCTCCCCTGCCCCGTAGACCTGCACCTTGATGCGTCCTCCCGAGGCAGACTCGATCATCGCACCCAGATCGGCGGCCCCCGTGCCCAGGCCCGGGAAACCCGGTGGCCACGTGGTCACCATCTTCCAGTTGAAGGTCCGGGTATCCGAAGAGACGGCGGCCGATTCATCCGCCGGTTTGCTGCATCCGGCGACACCCGCCGCCGCCAGCCCTGCGACAAAAGCTCTGCGTTTCACGCTCGTTCTCCTCCGGCTGTCATTATCCGATGACTGACCTTGGCCAGTTGATTCAGCTAGGCTATCAAGCCGGGGGCCGGATAGGAAAGCGGGATGTTGAACGAGCTGGAACCCGGCCCGAGGAGGAGCGCCTCCCACATGATGCAAATTTCGAGATTATTCTTAGCCTCAATTAACCACTTATTACATGATTTGACCATTAGTGGGATATTGAATCTATTATTTCGCAGATTGGAACAGATAAGTGGGATTGTATTTGGTATATTTCCTCAATGCGAGGCCACTAGCCCCCGAGAGCCCTCAGCCGTGAGTTTCCAGTCATGATAGGACTTATCCAGCGGGTTACCGCAGCAAGGGTGGTGGTGGCCGGCAGGACCGTCGGCGAGATCGCCGACGGCCTCCTCGCCCTGATCGCCGTCGAAAAGGACGATACGCAGGCCGAGGCCGCTCGGCTGCTCGATCGACTGCTGGGATACCGGGTCTTTGCGGATGCCGACGGCCGCATGAACCTGAGCCTGTCCGATACCGGTGGCGGCCTGCTGCTGGTGCCCCAGTTCACGCTCGCCGCGGACACCCACAAGGGCATGCGCGCCAGTTTCGGGCCCGCCGCCCCACCTGAAAAGGGTCATACCCTCTTCGATCACCTGGTGGGACTGGCGCAACGACAGCACCCGATCGTCGCCACCGGGGCATTCGGCGAGCACATGAAAGTCGGCCTCGAAAATGACGGGCCGGTAACGTTCTGGCTGCAGGCGAAGCCGCGAGCTGCCGCCGGCAGGCGCCGGGGCAGGCAGTGAGAACTCTCGACTGCTGATCGTTTGGCGTATGATTCTGCTCTAACAGGATTGAACCGGCGCCCTGGCGTCGTTAAGGAGAGACTCAATGGGATTCGGCGGCATCAGCCTCTGGCAGCTACTTATCATCCTGCTGATCGTCGTGCTCGTGTTCGGCACGAAGAGACTGAAAGGGATCGGCGGAGACCTCGGCGGCGCCGTCAAGGGCTTTAGAAAGGCCATGGACGACGGCGAGAAAGAGCAGGACAACAAAAAGCTGGGCGCGGAAAGCCCCACCGAACCGGACGCCAAATTCGAAGAGCAGGCGGAGCCTTCGGAAAAGTCCAGTAACCAGGCGTAACGCGCCGCGCATCACCTGTGTTTGACGTTGGCTTCTGGGAACTGACCTTCCTGGCCACTCTGGCTCTGCTGGTGCTGGGTCCGGACAAGCTGCCGGGCGTGGTCTCCAGTGTGGGCCGCATGCTGGGCCGGGCGCGCGCGCTCGCCCGTGGCCTGAAGATGCAGATGGAACGGGAATTTAGCGATCTGAACCAACCCGCATCGACCATCGTAAAACCGACAGCAGGCCCCGGCTCACCTGGCGACTCGCCCGCTGACGAGCCTCCTGACGGAGACACTTCCGCTGCCGACGAGCCACCTGACACAGACGCTCCCGACGCCGACAGCGCCGTCGCTGAGACCGCGCCTGAAGGCTCCGATGCTGCCCCGGACAGCAGCCCCGATGAAAAAGAAACCATCCGCTGACAGCCCGCACGCTGAAGGATCACTGATCTTTCATCTGATCGAGCTCAGGTCCCGCATGCTGCGGATGGCCACGGTCATATTGCTTATCTTCCTTGCCCTGGCACCGTTTGCCGACATGCTGTTCGCGGCGATCGCGAACCCTCTCATGGAGCGGCTGCCCGAAGGCACCAGCATGATCGCCACCCAGGTGGCGTCGCCGTTCCTGACGCCATTCAAGACCGCAATGGTGGCCGCGGTCTTCGTGGCGATGCCGTGGATCCTCTACCAGGTCTGGGCATTCGTCGCGCCGGGCCTCTACCAGCACGAGAAACGGCTCGCCATGCCGCTGGTGATCACCAGCGCCTTGCTGTTCTACGGCGGCGTGGCTTTCGCTTACTACGTCGTGTTCCCGCTGATGTTCGCGTTCTTCACCGCCGTCGCGCCCGAGGGCGTCTCGGTGATGACCGATATCAATGCCTACCTGGATTTCGTCCTGACGCTGTTCTTCGCGTTCGGGCTGGCGTTCGAGGTGCCGATCGCTACGGTGCTGATGGTATGGGCGGGATTCACCACGCCGGCCAGGCTCGCCTCACATCGAGCCTATGTCCTGCTGGGCGCGTTTGTCTTCGGCATGCTGCTGACGCCGCCGGACGTGATCTCGCAGACGCTGCTGGCCGTGCCGGTTTATATCCTCTACGAAGCGGGGATCCTGATGGCCAAGGTCATGGTGCCGGGCCACAGGGAAGTCGAGTCCCAGGAGAACGGGTAGGGCGGTCGACGAGAGCTGGTCGGCCGGAAGCGCCCTGTCACCGGGGCCATTGTCTCAGCATTGCCGGAATATTCGCATGACCAGGATTGTCGTCGAGCCCACAGCCACCGCGGACGTCCATGGCAGCGGCCGCCACCCCCGCGGCCTGGCGACGCTGTTCTTCACCGAGATGTGGGAGCGATTCAGCTACTACGGCATGCGTGGCCTGCTGGTGCTGTTCATGACCGACACGATCAGGGGAGGGCTGGCCTATGACGACCAGACCGCCACCGCGATCTACGGTCTCTATACGGCCGCGGTGTATCTCGCCGCGCTGCCGGGCGGCTGGATCGCGGACCGCCTCATGGGCGCCCAGAAGACCGTCTGGTACGGCGGCATCATCATCGCCTGCGGACACTTCGTGTTGGCGATTCCGCACGAGAAGACCTTCTACCTCGGCATGGTTCTGGTCGTCCTGGGCACCGGGCTGCTGAAACCCAACATCAGCGCCATCGTCGGCGACCTGTACCCGGAGGGCGGTGCGCGCCGGGACGCAGGCTTCAGCATCTTCTACATGGGCATCAACGTGGGCGCCTTCTTGGGCCCGCTGGTCTGCGGCTACCTGGGCGAGCAGGTCAACTGGCACTACGGATTCGGCGCCGCGGGCGTGGGCATGATCCTGGGCCTCATCCAATACCGCCTGACACAGCGTCACCTGGGCGAGTCCGGCAGGATGCCGGCGGCGCACAGCAAGGGCGAGGAGATCACCCCTGAGGTGAATCGCCAGCACTGGCGCGCCCTGTGGCTGGGCGTCGCAGCCGTCGCGCTGATCGTGGGGCTGGGGCTCGGCGGCGCGATCGCCTTCGAAGCCGTGGCCCTGGCGCGGTGGAGTACCGGCATCATCGTGGGGATAGCGGCGCTGTACTTCGTCTACCTGTTCGTGTTCGCCGGACTCGACGATCAGGAGCGCAAACGCACGTTCGTGATCCTGGTGCTGTTTGTGGGCGCCGCGTTGTTCTGGTCCGGCTTCGAGCAGGGTGGCACATCGCTGAATCTCTTCGCCGAGCGCTATACCGATCGGATGGCCGGCGGCTTCGAGATACCGGCCACCTGGCTGCAATCGGTCAATCCGATCATGATCATCATCCTCGCGCCGTTCTTCGGTGCCTTCTGGGTGGGGCTGGCACGGCGCAACCTGGATCCCTCCATCCCGGCAAAATTCGCGCTCGGCCTCGTCCTCTTGGGGATGGGCTTCCTGGTCATGTTCTTCGCCGCAAAGATCGTGGCGACCGGTCACAAGGTCATGCCCACCTGGCTGGTGATGACCTACCTGATGCACACCTTCGGTGAACTCTGTCTCAGTCCCGTGGGCCTGAGCTCGGTGACGAAGCTGGCGCCGAAGCGATTCGTCAGCCAGATGATGGGCATCTGGTTCCTGGGTGCCTCTCTGGGCGGATTGATCGCCGGCCTGCTGGCAGGACGCTTCAACGCGGACTCGGTGGCACAGATGCCCGATCTCTACCTGCAGATCGTAATGACCACAGTGGGATCCGGCCTGCTGCTGCTGGTCTTCGCCCGACCCATCCATCGACTGACGGGCGGTATCCGCTGAGGACGGCGGTTGTGTTTGCGCGGGGTTGTGCCACCATCTGCCGCGCTGGTGAATGCCTCCCTCCGCGGCGCAGGCTGCCGGCCAGGTTTGCGTAACCGGACTCACATGTCCGCAGCTAGGAGCGCACCCCGCATGAAAGGTCTGTTCGCATTTCTTGTCCTCGCCTCTTTGATCGGTTGCAGCGCCGATGCCGGCAACGGCGTTGCCACGAGCGCCACCGAGGCCGAGGTCGGTGAGTTTCTCGCCCAGGCGAACGCGGCCTTCGATGAGTCCGACCGGGAGCAGGGCGCCGCCGTGTGGGTCAACGTCACCTATCTGACCCAGGATACGGATCTGCTGGCCGCCAGGGCCACCGCGAGGGACGGGGAACTGCGGCTGCGGATGGCGACCGCGGCGCGGCAACTGGACCATCCGGGCCTGTCATCGCAGACGCGCCGCGATCTCTCCCTGATCGGTCGCGCTGAGTACATGCCGGAACGCATGGCGCTGCCGGCAGACGCCGGCCTGCGGCGGGAGATGACCGAGGTACAGCGACGCATGGCGTCAGGCTTCGCGTCCGGCCGCTACTGTCCGGACGGTGAGGCGTCCTGCAAGACCCTGTCACAGCTGTCCGACGAGCTGGCGTTCTACCGTGAACCGGATCGGCTACTGCAGGCCTGGCTCGGATGGCGCGAGGTCAGCGCCTCGCTGCGCCCGGACTTCATCCGTTTCGCCGAACTCAGCCGGCAGGGCGCGCGCGACTTCGGCTTCGATGACCTCGGCCAGATGTGGCGCGACCAGTACGACATGGCGCCGGACGCGCTCGTGGGAGAGATCGAGCGCCTGTGGGGCCAGGTGAAACCGCTCTACACGGCACTCCACTGTCACGTCCGCGCCCGGCTCGTGGACCAGTATGGCGCAGACGTGGTGCCACCCGATGGGCCCATCCCGGCCCATCTGCTCGGCAATATGTGGGCGCAGCGCTGGGACGCTATTTTTGACCTGGTCGAACCCTATCCCGGCGTCATCGACCTAGACGTCAGCAAGGCCCTGCAGATTCAGGAATACGGCCCGATCCGCATCGCGCGGACCGGGGAGCGCTTCTTCACCTCCATGGGTCTTCCCGACCTGCCCGAGTCATTCTGGCAACGATCCATGCTGTCGAAGCCCGCGGACCGGGACGTCGTGTGCCGGCCCACAGCCTGGAACGTGGACCCGCCGAACGGCGACGTGCGCATGACCCAGTGCATCACGCCGACTGAAGAGAACTTCGTGGATATCCACCACGAGCTGGGCCACATCTATTACTACATGGCCTATAACCATCGCCCGAACATCCATCGCCGGGGCGCGAACGGCGCCTTCCATGAGGGTTTCGGCGACGCGGTAAACCTGTCGCTGACGCCGGCCTACTACCGCTCGATCGGGCTGATCGATGCCGTGGAGGACTCGGACGAGGCCGTCATCAACCGGCTGATGAAGCTGGCTCTCGACCGTGTCGCCTTCGTGCCTTTCGGCATCATCCTGGACAAGTGGCGCTGGGGCACTCTCTCCGGTGACATCCCCCCGGAGCGCTACACCGAGAGCTGGTGGGATCTGCGGCTCCGGTACCAGGGTATCGCGGCTCCAGTGGAGCGCAGCACGACGGATTTCGATCCCGGCGCGAAGTACCACGTGCCGGCCAATGCACCGTACCTGCGTTACTTCCTGGCCCGTATCCTGCAGTTCCAGTTCCACCGGTCCATGTGTGCGGCGGCCGGCTACGACGGGCCGCTGTACGACTGTTCGATCTACGGCAGCGAGGCGGCCGGCAAGGTCCTGTCGTCCCTGATGGAGCCGGGCTCCAGCCAGCCCTGGCAGGATACGATGGAAGCGGCCATCGGCAGCCGTGAAATGGACGCGTCCGCAATGCTCGACTACTTTGAACCGCTGGCAGAATGGCTAGAGGACCGGAATCAGTCGCGACAGTGCGGCTGGTAGGGCACGGACTGCTCTGTGGGGATGGGCCGGGTGCGGCAGCCGGCCGAGCCTGCCTGTCCTCCACTGTCCGGCGATGCCCTGACCCGGGCCCACTGAACAGCAAGGAAATAGCGCGATGACAGACAGGCTTGTGCCGCCCCAACTGACGACCAAGGCCATCTTCCTGGGCATCGCCCTGTCCATGATCCTGGCGGGAGCGAACGCCTATCTGGGCCTGTTCGCGGGGATGACCGTGTCGGCATCGATCCCGGCGGCAGTCATCTCCATGGCGATACTGCGGTTGTTCCGCGACTCCAACATCCTGGAGAACAACATCGTCCAGACGGCTGCCTCGGCTGGCGAATCGCTGGCGGCAGGTGTGATCTTCACGATCCCGGCGTTGGTCATACTCGGTTACTGGGACGTGTTCGACTACTGGTGGGTCTCCGTGATCGCCGGCCTCGGCGGACTGCTGGGCGTGCTGTTCACGATACCGCTGCGGCGCTCGCTGATCGTGGAGGAGGGCCTGGCCTATCCGGAGGGCAGGGCGACAGCGGAAGTCCTGAAAGTCGGTGAAGACCCCAAGAGCGGGATCCGCCAGCTGGTGCTGGCCGCGCTCACCGGCGCGCTGGTCAAGCTCGGATCATCCGGATTGAGGTTGTGGAGCGAGAGCGCTCAAGCCGCGGGCTTCGTCGGCAATGGCATCGCGTACATCGGCACCAACGTGTCGCCGGCTCTGCTCAGCGTCGGATATATCGTCGGACTGAACATCGCGACGCTGGTCTGCGTCGGTGGCGCGATCTCCTGGTTTGTCGCGATCCCCCTGTACGCGATGCTGTATGCGGAGACGGACCCGCTTCTGATCGAGTTACTCGGCTCCGGTGCCGGCGCCGTAGACGTGGCGTTCCAGATATGGACGTCGCAGATCCGCTACCTCGGCGTGGGCGCGATGCTGACCGGAGGTGTATGGGCCCTGATCTCCATGCGCGGATCCCTCGTCTCCGGCATCCGCAGCGGACTGCATCAGATGTCCCGGCGCGATGAGGCGCCGCTGGATCACACCGAGCAGGACACACCCATGCAGCTCGTCCTCATCGGGATAGTCCTGTTCGTGGTGCCGATCTTCTTCCTCTACGACAACATCCACGAATCCATCGGCCTGAGCATCAGCCTCCCGATGACGCTGATCATGGTTGTGGCCGGATTCCTGTTCTCGTCCGTCGCGGCCTACATGGCCGGTCTGGTGGGCTCCTCGAACAACCCGATCTCCGGCATCACGATCGCAACGATCCTGTTCTCATCGCTGCTGCTGCTGTGGCTGATGGGCCCGAGCGGTGCCGAAGGCGGCATCGGACCGGCGGCGGCCATACTGATCGGCGCGGTGGTCTGCTGCGCGGCCGCGATCGCGGGCGATAACCTGCAGGATCTGAAGGCCGGCTATATCCTGGGCGCTACACCCTGGCGCCAGCAGGTCATGCAGGCCGTCGGCGTCGTATCGGCGGTCCTGGTGATGGCGCCGATACTGAATCTGCTGCTCGAAGCCTACGGCATCGGCGTCCCCACCGAGGCCAAGCCGAACTCGCTGCTTGCGCCCCAGGCGACGCTGATGGCTTCGGTCGCGGAGGGCGTCTTCGGTGCCGGGCTGCCGTGGGGCATGGTCGGTCTGGGCGCGCTGATCGGGGCCGCGATCATCGCCGTGGACGAACACTTGAAGAAGACCGGCGCCGCCTGGCACGCACCAGTGCTGGCCGTCGCCGTCGGGATCTACCTGCCGCTCGAATTGTCAGTGCCGATCTTCCTCGGCGGGCTCGTCGCGCACTTCGTCGAGCGAAAGGTCGCGTCACGGCCGGCGGCGGAACGCGAACGGGCCTCGAGACTGGGCGTGCTTGCTGCGGCCGGGCTGATCACCGGTGAGGCGCTGCTCGGCATCTTCCTTGCGGTGCCGATCGTGATGACGGGCCAGCCTGACGTGCTCGCCATCGCTCACGAACCGCTGGGTGGCACACCCGGCCTGGTGATCATGGCCGCGATCGCGTTCTGGATGTACCGCACCGGCAGCCGGGCCGGGACATGATCGGCCGACGGCTGACGGCAACCTAAGGACATGACGGCCGACAGACCAGGCGAGCGGCCCGCCCTCCCGGTCCTGGCGGCATTCGCAGCCGTCTACCTGGTCTGGGGCTCCACATACCTGGCGATACGCATTGCGGTCCATGACGTCCCGCCCGGATTGCTGGCCGGCATCCGCTTTGTCCTGGCCGGTCTCGCGCTGGGAGTGGCAGCGGTGTGGCGTGGGCAAGCCTTTCCAGGCTCGCCGCGGGCCTGGTACGTCATCGTCGTCATGGCCCTGGCGCTGGTAGTCATCGGCAATGGCTTCGTCACCTGGGCTGAGCAATGGGTGCCGTCGAATACCGCAGCCTTGCTGATCGCCAGCTCGGCGTTATGGACGGCCTGGTTTGGCACGATGGGGCCGCGGGGAACGCCGTTGAGCCGGGGGGCGAAATTCGGGCTCGCGCTGGGCTTCGTCGGCGTGATGCTGATGGTCTGGCCCGACGGCTCGATGGAAGGTAATGAGTGGCTCGGACTCGCGGCGATCCTGATATCGTCGATCGCGTGGTCGGGCGGGATGATCTATGGGCGCGGGTCCGGCATCGACGTACGCCCGCTGATGCTGGCAGCGATGCAGATGCTGATCGGCGGCGTAATCCTCACCGTCTGGGGCGTTCTCGCGGGCGAGCTCGAGCGGGTCGCCTGGACCGTCCCCGGGGTCGGCGGGCTGTTGTACCTGACGATCTTCGGCTCCTGTATCGCTTACGGCAGCTACATCTGGCTGATACACCAGACGACGCCGGCGCGGCTGGCAACGATCGCCTACGTCAATCCGGCCATCGCCACCGCTCTCGGATGGTGGCTCCTCGACGAGTCATTGCAGGGCCCGCAACTCGCCGGCATGGCCGTGATCATCGCCGGGGTCGCGCTGGTCGCCGTCTATGGCAAGGCCCACTGACAAGGCGTCAATCGCCCACCCGCCATGGAGGATGGCGCCGATTCTCGCCAGCCCGGAACAGGCAGACCTGGTGTCCGGCGGGATCCCGCAACCGGGCCTCCCTCCACAGCCATCGCATATCCTCGGGATCGCTGTCGAACTCGATGCCTGATGCCTTCAGGCGAGCGACCCGCTCGTCCAGGTCATCGCATTCGAAATAGACGACGGCGCCGCCGGTCGCCGACGTCCCGTCAAGGTGGTGGATGGAAAAGGTGCTGCCGCCGTCGGGACACTCGAAGCGGACATAGCGCGGCCGGGAGTCGACGATCAGACGCAGCCCGAGGGTGCGATAGAACTCCGTGCATGCCGCCACATCGGGGGCATGTATCGTCACCTGGTTCAGGTCCATGCTGTCAGTGTCGCTCGACGATCAGCACTTCGTAACGACCTGAAGAGCCGATGAAGTTGGACGCCAGGGCGCTGAACACGCTGATAAGGATCGAGCCGAATAGCGCCGACCAGAAGCCGGTCAGCGTAAAACCGTTCAGCAGGGCGGCGACCAGCCCCAGCATGGCGGCATTCACGACCAGCAGGAACAGCCCCAGCGTCACGAGCGTCAGCGGCAGCGTCAGTAGAATGACAAGCGGCCGCACCAACGCATTGAATATGCCCAGCCACAGAGCCGCCCACAGCAGCGTCCAGCCGCTGGCGAAGCCCATCCCGGAGACGATCAGCGATGCCAACCACATGGCGCCGGCGGTTATCAGAAGCCTGATGAAGAATCCCTGCATGGTCGTGTCCTCCGGTGAATGCGCCCTAGCGGTGGCGTGGATGGAAGATCTCTTCAAGATCCATGTGAGTCAGTCGCTTTATGCTGCGGAACAGATACCACAGGGCGATCATCATCACCGCCATCGACGGAATGACGATCACCGGATAGCTGAGGGCGGTCATGCGCCCCAGTTCCTCGTTGAAAGCAACGGTTCCCGCGTCGCTCTTCACGATCATGCGCGCGAGGGCGAAATTCAGCACCGCCGACAGGAAGAAAGAACCCGCCAACAGCCAGGAGGAGACTTTCAGCGCCTGCTCAAAGGCATTGCGGCCATCGTAACGGTCCAGCGCCGCCTCCACGGCCGGCACGTCGATGATCTTGTCGGTATACAGCAGCGAGCGCACGATCGGGAAGCGGGTCTTCATCGACAGGACCACGGCCAGACCGATCACGGCCGGCACGCTGGCCTCCTTGACGGCGATCCATTTCGGATCGAGCTGCAGGAGGCCGATACCGCCGGTCAGCAGGATGCTCACCACGCCCAGCGCCGAGATGAAGTTGAAGCGCTTCTGGCGAACCAGGTCCTGGATGCCGTAGATCAGTGGGAAGCACAGCGCGAGGATCAGAGCGTACACGGGCCCCAGATACTCCGGTCCGCTCAGTTTCATCAGGATGAGCGCGGGGATAGCGATGTTGATACCCAGGCTCAGCCATGGATTCTCGGGTTTCTGCGCGGTCTGGGTGACGGATTCTTGGGTCATGGAAATATCGGGTTATCGCCTCGGGCCGGAACTGGATCGCGGCGATCGGATCTGCGGCTGGACGGGAGAGTTTACCCCAGCGCGGTCAAGTGATCCGCTCCCCGGGCATGTCGGGGTGTGAGTCGTCTTCCGGATCCTGATGGATGATGACGTCGGCGCCGGGGACGGCCTCTTTCAAGCGCAACATGACGGCGTCACCGACCACATGAGCCTGGGCCAGGTTCATCTGCCCGTCCATTTCTATGTGTAGCTGTATGAACTTGGTGTGCCCGGATTGCCGGGTCCTCAGGTCATGGACGGCGGTCACGTCGGGGTGTTCCAGGGCCACCTGCACGATGCGCTGCTGCTGTTCCTCGGGCAGCTCCCGATCCATCAGGTGCTGGACCGCTTCCTGGGCGATCCTTACGGCCCCGTAGAGGATGTAGGCACCGATCGCCAGGCCGAACAGCGCATCCGCCCGCAGCCAGCCGACCATGGTAAGGAGCAGGGCGACGATGACGCTCAGGTTGCTCAGCAGATCGGTCCAGTAGTGCAGCGAGTCGGCCTTGATCGCGACCGAATCGGTGTGCCGGATGACGTAGCGCTGCACCGTCAGCAAAATCACGGTCGCGATGATCGAGAACACCATCACTCCCAGGCCGAGCTTCACGGCCTCCAGCGGCTGTGGTGCCATCAACCGCCTGACGGCCTCGTAAAGCAGCAGCAACGCGGACCCGGAGATGAAGGCGGCCTGCGCCAGGCCGGCCAGTGACTCGGCTTTGCCGTGGCCGAAGCGATGCTCTTCGTCCGCCGGCTGCAGCGCGTAGCGGACAGCCAGCAGATTGATGATCGAGGCGACCGCATCCATCATCGAATCGATCAGCGATGCGAGCAGGCTGACCGACCCGGTGCTGACCCAGGCCACAGATTTCACCAGCATCAGGACGACCGCGGTAGCGACCGACCACGTGGTGGCCAGCCGCAGAAGCCTGACCCTGCGAGGGGATGGATTCACAACAGGGAGGGGCGGAGTTCAGTCGTGATGGTGGCCGATCTCGCCGGAGGTAAACAGGGACTCCTTGAGCTCCTTCGAGAAGCTGGGGTCCCTGCGCCGAATCCACTCCAGCACCATCGCCGCGTGCTCTTTCTCCTCATCGCGATTGTGCGCCAGGATCGCCTTGAGTTCCTCGTCCTTGCAGGCATCGACCCGCTGGTTGTACCAGTCGACGGCCTCGAGTTCCTCCATAAGAGACACGATCGCCCTGTGCATATCGCGGGTGGCATCGCTGAGTTCCTCGACGGGTTCGTGGTAACCCTCATTGGCCATGTGGACTTCTCCTGTTTCGGCTGCCGGTCGGATTCATTCAGTAGACCTGGGGCACGAAGCTCTGATCTTCTATGGGCGTTCTGACGTAGGTCTTGCTCTCGTCCCGCGGTGGAAGTTTGATCGGATCCGGCATCACGTCCTGGTAATCGACCGCAGTCAACATGTGATGGATGCAGTTGAGCCGCGCACGCCGCTTGTCATCGGCCGGCACGACATACCAGGGCGCCTGCTTGATGTCCGAGAACTTGAACATGTCATCCTTCGCCCTCGAGTACTCGCGATACAGGCGCCTGGACTCCAGATCCATGGGTGAGAGTTTCCACCGCTTCATCGGGTTGTGCAGCCGCGCCTGGAAGCGCCGCTCCTGCTCTTCGTCACTGACGGAGAACCAGTATTTCAGCAGTACGAAGCCGGAGCGGACCAGCATGCGCTCGAATTCCGGGACCGAGCGCGCGAATTCGAGATATTCCTCGCGGCTGCAGAAATCCATCACTCGCTCGACGCCGGCCCGGTTGTACCAGCTGCGATCGAAAAGGACGATCTCGCCACCGGAGGGCAGTTGCGCGACGTAGCGTTGGAAATACCACTGGCTCCTTTCACGCTCGGTCGGGGTAGGCAAAGCCGCGATGCGGACGACCCGCGGATTCAGGTGCTCGGTGATGCGTTTTATGACGCCGCCCTTGCCTGAGGAATCCCTTCCCTCGAAGAGCACGATGACTTTTATGCCCTCGTGTTTCACCCACTCCTGCAATTTCACCAGTTCCTGCTGGAGGAGGCGTAAGTGTTCGTTGTAGACCCGGCCTCGGAGCGTGCCTGTTTTGGTGTACCAGTCTTCCCGACCCTCCGGTACTTTGAATCGCGGGCACTCGCCATCTACGCCTTCGCCGGGACTGCCCGGCTGCCAATTCTCGTCGATCATATTTCTTCGGTTCTTTCTTCTGCCCCTCGATCACTATAGCGCCCGGACGGCCGTGCCGCGAGTGATCTGACCGACCCGTAGCCGTACAATGTCAGGCTGGATTCGGACTACATTTGTGTCATGAGCCTTATCAAAAGACTCACGCTCCCCGCAGTCATCCTGATCCTGGCGTGGGGATTCTGGATGAACGAGGATTTCCTGCAGCTCTCGGCAGGTATCGCGCTGTTCATGTTCGGCATGTTGTCGCTGGAACAGGGCTTCCAGGCCTTTACCGGCGGCGTACTTGAGAAGGTGCTCGCCGCAAGTACGGGAACCCGCGCCCGAAGCATGGGATTCGGACTCGTCGCCACGGCGCTTATGCAATCGAGTTCGCTGGTCTCCCTGATCACGATTACCTTCCTGTCCGCCGGTCTTATCGGGCTGGCGCAGGGTATCGGCATCATCTTTGGCTCGAATATCGGCACCACGACCGGCGCCTGGCTGATGGCTTCCTACGGCGTGAAGATCGACCTGGCCAGCTACGCGATGCCGATGGCGGTCTTCGGCATCCTGTTCATCTACCAGAAGAGCAAGCTCTGGAAGGGCGGCGGCCACGTCCTCCTGGGCATCGCCTTCCTGTTTATCGGCATCCAGTTCATCAAGGAAGGTTTCGAGGCGGTCAGCCAGGGCATGGATCTGACCCAGTTCGCGATGGAAGGCTACGCGGGCGTCTTCGTGTTCGCCACCATCGGCATCGCCCTCACCGTGGTGATGCAGTCCAGCCACGCCGTGCTCATGCTGACGATCGCGGCACTGGCGTCAGGACAGGTGTCCTATTACAACGCGCTGGCGCTGGCCATCGGCACCAATGTAGGCACGACGATCACGGCCATCCTCGGTGCGATGGGGGCCAACGTCGCCGGCAAGCGCCTGGCGGGCGCACACCTGGTCTTCAATCTGACCACCGGCCTGATCGCCATCGTGTTTATCGGGCAGATGGCCGACCTGGTCGACGATCTCGCATCGTGGCTGGGCATCGCGGCCGATGACTACACGCTGAAACTGGCGGTCTTTCACACCGTCTTCAACGTCATCGGCGTGGCTATCATGCTGCCTCTCGTGGACCGGCTGGTGGTCTTCCTCGAGCGCGTGCTGCCGGAGAAGATCGTGGTGGACGGCGTCGAGCAACCGCGTTTCCTGGTCGACTCGCTGGTCGACTACCCGGATGCTGCCCTGGTGGCTCTGACCCGCGAGACCCAGCACCTGGCGCTGAATACTGTGGATATCATCGCTCAGGTCCTCGGGTTCCAGCGTGGCGACATCCTCGGCGACGAGCCGATAGAGCGCATCGTCGAGCGGTCGCGACATCTCGACCACGTACGCCTCAGACGGGTCTATCAGGCCCGGATCAAGGCGATCTACAGCGCGATCCTCGAATTCAGCGTGAAGGCTCAGCCGAGGATGAGCGGCGAGCAGGCGGCGATGGCCCATGAGCTCAGGGAGGCGGCCCGCTCCTGGGTGGAAACGTTGAAGCTGTTGAAGCTTCTGCGCAAGAACGTGGAGACCTACGTCGCGTCAGACAACATCCACATGCGTGAGCAGTACGATCGCATCCGCGTCAATCTGGGCGAGCTGATCCGGGCGCTGATCGAACTACGCAAGATCGACGACGCGGAACTCGTCCGTGAACGGGTGGAGACTTTGAAGGAAAAGGCCCGGGCCGACGACGCAGTGGCCAATGGGACCCTGGACCGGCTGATCCGCGACGATCTGATAACGGCCACCATGGCGTCCTCGCTGATGAATGACACCAACTACGCGGCCGAGATGTACGACCTGATCATCAAGGCGTCCGGGATCCTCTATTCGCTGACGCGTAGTTTCCGGGAAGAGATGACGGATCTGCCCGACGATGCCGGCGAGATGTCGGCCGAGGAACGAATGCGCATCGCAGAGATGTTGCGTAAGAGCCAGCGGGATATCGACGAGGCTATCGAGAAGGCGCGACCGACGCGTTGAGTCCGCAACGTTCAGCTCACCTTCTGCAGACGCACGCCCCAGGCGTCGTCGCGCACGGCCGCGACAGCTGAGTCGAAGCGATCCAGGTCGATGCAGGCATCGAAGTCCGCCTCCGGAAACCAGGGCAGGGCGGGATCGAAGAATCTCCGGCCGGTGGCGTCTTCGCGTATCTGCTGGCGCATGGCCTGAAAATCGGGTGCTTCGCCGCGCAACAGGGCGCGCAGATAATCAGCACAGAGCGTGTCTTCCAGTGCAGCTTCTTCGGCGTTCCAGCCCATCGCCACCAGGCTGATCGAGTCGGCCCCGCTGGCGCGGAGATGTCTCACGGTGGCGCTCGCGTTGAGAAAGCTACCGGTAAGGACCGGTGACGCGCCGGCCTCGATGGCGGCCAGCAGTCCCTGGGTGCCGGCGCTCGTCCTGTGGATCAGTATCCTGTCCTCGAGGGCGGCATCCCGGATCGCCGAGGGAGAGTTGCCGAAGTCGAAGCCGGGCAGGGGCTTCCCGTCCCTTTCCCCGGCGAGCAGGACGTCGGGCTTTCGCTCACGCCAGGCCAGCGCCTCTGCCGCCGTCCGCACCGGCACGATCGTCCGCGCGCCATTCAACATGGCCCACGGGACCAGCGAGAACGCCCGGAAGACGTCGATGACGACAGCAGCGCCGGTCGCGGCTCGGGCGCCCTCCAGGAACGACAACATGCGGATGTTCTGCGTCACGATCTCAGGCGGTCGGTTGGCGGAGCACGTCGAAAGCGATGCTGATTCGCCTTGCGTCACCGCCAAACGGGATCGTCCGGTGGTACAGGAAGGAGGGGAACAGGTACACGGCACCCTCGACCGGCCGGAACAGACGGACCGGTGGCGTCTTGGAGTCCTGCAGTTCGTCTGGCGGGAGACCGAATTCTATCCAGCCTGCGACATCGTCTCCGCCGGTTCCCAGGGTCTTGGGCAACTCGACGTAGTACACCCCACTCAGCCAGGCGGCGGGATGGATGTGGGGGAGCTGATGACCCTCCGTGTCCATGACCACGGCCCACATCGCCAAACGGTGGGGTTTGGGCACATTCCCGGGGAACGGATGATCCGGAGGCGGTGACACCGTTTCGAGGTAACGATTCACGAGGTGGATGATGCCTGTCTCCAACAGCTCGATCGGGCCCTTGTCACCCTGCAGGAGATCCCGCGTGTGCCGTCCCCGGCGAGTCGCATGACCACCGGGCTCGTAAGTCAGTGTCGGGTGAGTCATGACATGATCCACCAACGCCTTTCGGAATTCTTCCTGGCCGGGGTACCCGTCGGGTGTGGGCAAGGGCTGCTCGATGACCAGCGAGTCCAGTCCGAGGAGTCGCTGTGCCTCCGCATCGTTTCCCAACCGCTGTGCCGCAATGATGCGGGTAGACATGGCGCTAGGATGGCAGGGATCCTGCGCCATCGCTGTTTCCGCCGCCTGCAGCGCCTCTTCGCAGCGCCCGGCGGTCAGCAGCGCCTCGGCCAGTCGGTGCAGAGGCGCGGGGCGTGATGGTGCCAGTCGGCTTGCCTGCTCGTAGGCGTTTATGGCCTCGTCGAGACGATCCAGGTCCTGCAGTGTAATGCCGAGATTGAGCCAGCTCTGTACCTGTCTCGCATCCAGCTCCAGCGCTTTTGTGTAGGCATCTGCGGCCTGCGACAGCTCGCCGCTGTTGTGCAGGGCCACGCCCAAATGGCCCAGCAGATCTGCATCCGCCGGTGCCAGCTCGACCGCCTTGTGGAACAACCGCACGGCCTCGGTCGAGCGGCCGTCAGCGATGCACAGCATGCCGAGCGACCTGAGCCCCGGGAGATGGTCGGGTGTCAGCGCCAGCGCCCGCCGCAGACTTCTCTCGGCATCTTCGTTACGCCGCAGACGGCGCAGCACATGGCCAAGACTGGCATGGGCATCGGCCGACTGCTGATCCAGGCCGACAGCGGCGCTGAAGTCTCTCTCCGCCTCATCCAGCCGTCCCAGATTGTTCAGCGCCCGGCCGCGACGGATAAGACGACCCAGGTCTTCCCGTCCTTGTCGAATCGCCCGCTCAGCCGCGCGCAGTGCATCGCCGGCCTGGCGCTCCAGCAGACAGAGTTCGGCTTGCAGATCCAGGATTGACACATCCAGCGAGTCGGCCGCCCCGAGGCTGTCGAGGCGCTGGCGCGCCAGCCTGGTCTCGCCGTCTCTCATGAGGCGGGCGATCTCCTCGACCTGAGATTGAGGTGACACGGGTCGCGCCCTGCCGTCTGGGTCAGCCTGCGGCCGCCCGCGGCGCCTGGGTAATTTCACCGATCAGGTCTTCCAGCTTCTCGGTGTCCCGGGTGAAGCTCCGGATGCCGTCCGCCAGCTTCTCAGTGGCCATCGGATCTTCGTTGATCATCCAGCGGAAACCGCTTTCATCCAGCTCGACCCGGGACTCCCCGCTGTCCGCGGCATTCCCCGCTGACAGCTTGACGGGCACGTCACCCTCGGCGTCACCGAGTTCAGCCATCAGGTCGGGAGAAATGGTCAGGAGGTCGCATCCGGCCAGTTCGAGAATCTCGCCCGTATTCCGGAAGCTCGCTCCCATGACCACCGTCTCGTATCCATTGCGCTTGTAGTAATTGTAGATACGGGTAACCGAGAGGACCCCGGGATCCTTGTGTGCCGGGTAACCGTCTACGCCCTCGAATTTCTTGTACCAGTCCAGGATACGGCCGACGAACGGCGAGATCAGGGTGACGCCTGCATCCGCGCATGCGGCCGCCTGGGCAAATGAGAACAACAGGGTCAGATTGCAGTGGATGCCGCGCTTCTCGAGAATCTCCGCGGCGCGGATACCCTCCCAGGTGGACGCGATCTTGATCAGCACTCTATCCCGGGAAATACCGGCGCTCTGGTACAGCTCGATCAGTTCCTCGGCCTTCCGTACCGTGGCATCGGTATCGAATGAAAGCCGGGCGTCCACTTCGGTCGATACCCGGCCGGGGATGATCTCGAGTATCTCTACGCCGAAATTGACCGCCAGCTGGTCGAGAATCCTGTGCAGACGCTGATCAGCCGATACCACCGAACCCTTGTCGATCGCGTCGTCCACCAGTTGCCGGTACTGGGCCATCTGGGCGGCTTTGTAGAGTAGCGACGGGTTCGTGGTCGCATCCACGGGCGCATACTGACGGATGGAATCAATGTCTCCCGTATCCGCCACGACCGTGGTGAGTTCGCGAAGCTGGGCAAGCTTGTTCATCGGTGTACCTGTCTTGCGTTTTTGATCAGGATTCGACCCGGGTCGGGCAAACCGTAAGTTTATCATCGGGCGGGCTGCCAGCGCCGTTGGCAGCTACTTTCTCAGTCCGTCGAATACCTCGCGAAAGTCCTTGAACGGCCGGCTGAACTCCATGTCCCTCACATTCTGGCTGTCAAAGTCGACGAACCCGATCCAGGCGCCCACTTCACGCTCTCCGACCGACTGGCTCATGAGCCGCATCGCGGCCGTGCGATAGTCCTTCATGCTCCCGGGGTCAAATACCGGCAGGTAGAAGACGACGCCGAAACGCCCGGCATCCTCGTAGAGATCAAAATACAGATCGGCCGGATTCAGGGTCACCCCGGCCGTGGATTCGGCCTGCGGGGACTTCACGCGCCTGCGCAGCGACACGACTTTCCAACCCCGTATCCTGGGCGCAGCCTCCACCAGGCGGTCTACGATGGGAAAGAGGCGGAGTTCGCCGTCACTGCTCAGTGTCAGCACGCTCTTTCTGCCACCCCGTCTGATCTCGTAGCTCAATCCGGGGGCGATGCGGGCGAGCCAGTAAGCCAAGTCCTCACTGGTCTCCGGCCCGTACGGCTCGGCGCCCACCCGATCCTCGTTAGCGGCAAACCAGTCCCAGAACTCGGACGTGGGGTCAGCCATCGCGACCTGCAGGCCGGGCAGCAACAACAGCCCCGCCAGGACACGACTCACTCGTCCGCGGCCTCGGCCGGCGTCTCGTCAGGAAACAGTTCGGACGCGTAGTCCTGCAGCTCTTCGAGACTGGTACCGTATTCCTCGAGATAGCGATCGATCAGCGACGCGATAATCCGGTCCGCCGCCTGTACGGCATCACGGATGCCGCGGGTCTCATCCAGCAGGGACTGCCGGCCCTCGGGCGACAGGAACTGCTCGACCTTGTCCACCATGAATCGGTGCACGAGATCGTTGCGCAAGCGGATCGCCTTGTGGATGGCCTTTCTCTCCGGGGAAGTGAAATATTCCTTCTTGCGCACCGCGCGGAATAATTCACCCAGCGTCTGTCCGGCCTGGGCCGAGGACAGCGCCTTTACTGCATCGCTGGTGAACTGCGCGTCATCGTAACGCGTGGCCAGCGCCATCAGCAGGACCAGACCGAACTCCAGGACCTGTGTGTCATGTACTGCAGCCCCGAACTCGGCATAGATCGGTGTCAGATCGTGCTGATCCGGCATCGTGATCTCGAGGCCCGCCTGGCTCTGTGACTCCTGATCCGGATGGTTCATACCGTTCTTCCCCGGCCTGGCGCCAGCGTGCGCGAAGTGAACCCTGTGTTGTGCCTCGGCGTCCCGTCCATGATGCCCTCCGTGTTCCGGGCCGCTATTCTTCCACGAATCCGCGACCAAGTGGGCCCGGTGCTCACCTTCGGAACAGAAGGTTCAACACGACGGTCAGCAAGAGGCTCAAAATCGCCATGGACGCCAACGGTATGAGCACGGTGCCGGATTCGCGTTCGATGCGAATGTCGCCGGGCAGTCGCCCGAACCAGCTGAACAGCCACGGCGCCCAGCTGACCGCCATGCCGGCGAACACCAGGATCAGGCCGATCAGTATCAAGACGCGTCCCATCATCCAGGTCCGGGTGCAGCAGCAAACTGGCCTGCCCGCGCCAATGCCGCGCTGAATTCTGGCGACAAATCCTGCGTCCCGCTCATGGAGCCGCCAGTACTCCATCGGCACATGGCCGGGCTCGCCGCTGACTCGCCGGCGAGGATGTTGGCCGTCACGTAGGGAAGCCCCAGCAACTGCAGCAGGAGCTGTATTTTGTAGCAGTTCCCCGAGCCCGGGTGTTGATGCAGGCGATACACTTGCCGGCTGCTTCAGTATCCGAAGCCCCTGCCCATCAGCACGGCCAGCAGTGGGATGCTGGCGATCAACATCAGCTCCACTCTCACCAGAAGCTTCAGACGGCGGATCATGCCCGCTCCGAGGCCGGGAGCCTGGCCGCTGCGGACGGCCGGTCGCATACCACGGATCTGCACCGTGGGATACACGGACAGGATGGCGGCAATCACGAACAAGGTCATCTTCACGTGGAACAATGGATTGCTGGTGTAAAAGGCGAGGCCCTTGCCGAAATAGCTCAGCCTCAACAGACCGCTGACAAGCACCAGGGCGACCGCGACAACGTAGATCACGTCGGTGATCACGAGCTGTCGGCCACGGCCGGCATCGAGTTCACCGCTCAATAGCAGGTGCTCCCCGACGAGCGCGGCGAGCAGGAGCATGATCCCCAGATAGTGAAAGTACGCAACAAACGCATCAATCATCGACTACACCACTCGAACGATCCCTCGTCAGTGTGCCAGTTGGCAGCCTTCCCCACCACATGCCGAGAGTCCGCGGCCGACCAGGCGACAACCTGCAGCACGAAATTAGCGGGCCGGCGGCAGTCCGCTCCCGCTGCGTCCTCCTGTGATCAGGGCATTGGGCAGGGGCGGGCCCATTTATCCGCTCGCGGCCACTGATCACTTCGATACATAGGCGTCCGCCTCTATCTCGACCAGCATGGCGGGGTCTATCAGGCGGCTGATCTCGACCATGGAGGTGGCCGGCATGACGTCGGCGAAGGCCTCCCGGTGCGCCCGCCCCACGTCTTCCCAGAGATCGATGTCGGTGACGTAAATCCGGGTGCGGGTCACATCGGTCATTCGGGCACCGGCGCTCTCCAGGGCGCGGCTGATGTTCGACAGGCACTGCCGAGCCTGCTGGTAGGCGTCATCCTGACCGACCAGAGACCCGTCCTTCAACGCGGTCGTCCCCGATACGTGGATATGGTCCCCGACCCTGATCGCCCTCGAGTAGGCCACGATCGACTCCCATGGCGCGCCGCTGCGGATACGCAATCTTTCCATGTGTCTCCTCCTTCGATGACCCGCGGATTGCGGGATGCGACGGGGTAGGGCGCGGACGCCCTGACGCCGTCGCAGTTCCATTCTAGCCGCGAGCCGGACCCGGCTTTTGGTAACCTTCGTTGACGAATGGCGGCGGGTGGAGAGGACATGCACCAGGACCCCGATCTGGAGACGCTCAAACGGGATGCCCGACGTGGCATCCCTGCGGCCGCCTACAACCTCGGCGTCTGGTACCTGCGGGAGGGTGGCGACGCCGCCGGCCAGGAGGCTGCCCGCAAAGCCTTCGAATCGGCGGCCGACAGTGGTTTTGCCCCGGCCGACTCGGCTCTCGGCTACATGTATCTGCGCGGACAGGGTGTGCCCGCCGATCCGGAGAGGGCGGTGCAGCTGTTCTCCCGGTCAGCCGAAGCGGGCTTTTCCGAGGCCCGCTACCGGCTCGGGGAGTTGCGCTCGGCAGGCCTCGGCACGCCTCGCGACCTGCAGGCCGCTCGCAAAAATTTCTCGCTGGCGGCGGAGTTGGGTCATCCCCCCGCGATGACCCAGCTGGCCTATTGCCTGTCTCGTGGTCTCGGCGGTGATCCCGATACAGGAGCCGCGGCCCGTTGGTACGAGCGGGCCGCCCTGGCGGGCGATCCGCGCTCCCAGTGGCGTCTCGGCTCCGGGCAGGAGCACGGAGAGATACTACCCGCTGACGCCGTCGGCGCGTTGAGCTGGTATCTGCGTGCGGCGGCCAGGGATTACGGTCGGGCGTTACAGGACTGCGAGAGACTGAAAGGGGCTCTCGAGCCCGGGCAGGTAGAGGAAGCGGTGCGCCTTAGCCGGCAACAGCCGGAGCCGGCTGCAGAGATCGGTCGGGTCAAGGCGATCGCAGGCGCCGTGACCGAGATCGTCTGCTGGAGTCCGCGCATCTTCCGCTTCCAGGTCATGGTCGACGACGAGGAGATCAACCATCTGATCCACATCGCCAGGCCACTATTGAGGCCTGCCGTGGTCCTCAACCGGCAGACGGGCGAGCGCGTACGCGATCCGGCCCGGCGGAGTCACAATGCGAGGCTCAACGGACCCCTGAGGGACACGGTGGTCTGCAACATCGAGGATCGGCTGGCGCGCTACTCGCTCATACCGGTGGAGAACGGCGAGCCAATCACCATCCTCAGGTATCAGCCCGGTGACGAGTACCGGCCCCACGCCGACTACTACGACCCGAAGCATCCGGGCAGCGCAACCGGTCTGAGCCAGGGCGGTCAGCGCGTCGCAACGTTTCTCGTCTATCTGAATGATGTGCCGGCCGGCGGCGAGACGGCCTTCCCGCGGATCGACATCAGCATGCCCCCGGAACGGGGAGCGGGGCTGCTGTTCTTCAATTGCACACCCGAGGGCGTGCCGGACCCGCGTACCTTGCACGCCGGCAAGCCAGTAGAGGATGGCGAAAAGTGGCTGCTGAGCCGCTGGATCCGCGCCAGCGCCTACACACCAACGGGCGCCTAGAACACAGGTCAGCGTTTATCGGCCTGCGCCAGCTGCTGCGCCCGCAGGGCGCCCACGGCCGAATACGTAGAGACTGCGTAGGGCACGAGATAGGTGATGGCCATCTTGATCAGATCGACGCCGGTCAGATTGTTGGCAATGGCCCGATCAGCGTAGTTGATGATGATCAGCAGGGTCCCGACCACCAGCGCCACCCGCACGGCCCTGACCACGACGTCTCGGCGGCGCGCCAGGTTCAGCCAGGCCCTCATTGACGGCAGCGCCGTCGTCAGCTGCTTCGCGGGCCCGCCAGGAACCAGATGATGAATCCGGCGACCGGAAGAACCAGGATGACCACTATCCAGATGGCTTTCGACCCCGTGCTGGCGTTGCTCTGAACAACATTCAATATCGCCCAGATATCGGCGATCAGCACGAGCAGGCCCAGAATTCCCCCAACTTCCATTGCTCTACCTCTCAATCGACCTATCGATGCCGGCAGCGTGCCGCTTCCGGGCCAGTGTAGACTCGGGACCGCGGCGGGTCCAAGGGTCAGGGACGGCTAGGGACGGTGCCGGCATCGATCACCGGGCTCGCCATGGCGACGGCCGAAGCCGGGCACAGCTGCGTGAATTCCTCAGATCGCCGAATCGGCCCGGGCAGCGCATGCCGCTCTACGCGGACATAACCGCGACGCTCGAAATATCCGGCTGCGGTGGTCGTCAACAGGAACAGGCGATCGATCTCTCGCTCCCTGGCAAGCGCTTCGACGGCCCGGACCAGGGTTCCGCCCAGCCCACAGCCCCGGGCTGGCGCGGCAACGACCAGCGATCGGAGCAGGCCGTGGCCGCCATGAATCTCCAGCCCGACCAGGCCAGCGATCGTGCCGGCAGCATCCGAGGCGACGAGGAACTGCCCGCTCGCTCCGGCTTGCACACCCTGCACCGGGAGATCCTCGTCTGACAGCAGACCCTCGAGCCGAGGCCAGTCGGCCCGGCTTACAGACCGGATCCGCCAGCGACTCTGGTGACTCATCCGCCGGCACCGATCTGTTCGACCCCCATCGACCCGAGCTGTCGATCCTGGACGCGACCAAGCAGGAACACCGATGTCATCGCACCGAGCAGCGCGAGAAACATGTCCCACTGGGTATCCCAGACGTCTCCCTGGGTCGCGAGGAAAGCCTCTGCGGCCACGCCGGCCGCGACGGCGACCCACCACTCGATCATCTCGTAGAAAGCGCTGATCGCGAGACACACACAGACCACGAGGAAGTTGAGCCAGGCGCCTCTGGTGACCGGGCTCATGCGCAGCAGCACTTCGCGCGTCACGACCGCCGGCACGAATCCCTGGGCGAAGTGACCGAGACGGTCGTAGTGATTACGGGACATGTCGAACAGATCCTGTAACCAGAAACCCAACGGCACGTTCGAGTACGTGTAGTGACCCCCGACGATCAGTATCAGCGCGTGGATGGTCAACAACCAGTAGGACAGCGGCGTCAGCGGGAAGCGCTGATACAGGCTGAGCACGACCGGGAGACCAACCAGTACGGGCAACACCTCGAGGACCCATGTCATTCGGTCGTGGGGATCGATGCCGGATACGATCAACGCGAGTACGACGAAAGCGAACAGCGAGCGATTGGTGCTTGCGCGACGCGTCATGGCCTGCGACCTCAGGCTTGCTCGACGGACGGTTTTCGCAACTCCTTGTGCCGATACATTTCGTGGTCCGCCTTCACCACGATTTCGCGGGCATCCGAGCCGTCTTCGGGAAAACTCGCCAGGCCAACGCTGACCGATGTACTGACCATATGGCCTTTGTATTCGAGAGAAGTGTTTTGAACGCTGTTCCGTATGCGTCGGGCGATGTCTTCCGCCTCTCCGATGCCGGCCTCGGACAGCAACACGACGAATTCATCGCCACCGTATCGCGCCGCCACGTCCGTGTTGCGGATAATGCGGGCAATGACGTTTGCCACCAGTACGACGGCCCTGTTGCCGGCTTCGTGCCCATGCTTGTCATTGGTCTTCTTCAGGTCATCCATGTCGATCAACATGACCGTGTAAGACCTGCCGTAACGCTCCGCCTTGTCGTGTTCCCGCCGATGGATCCGTGAAAAGGCACGCATGTTCAGCAGCCCGGTCAGTTCGTCGGTCTCGGACAGCGACTTGATACGGCCACGGGCTATATGGATATCGCTGGCCAGCATGGTGGTGATGAACGCTACCAGCAGGAATGGCGACAGCGCCACCATGAGAGTGCTGAAATTCGCCAGCGAGACGTCCCCGTAGGTCATCGCCGCAACGTAGACGTAACAGAAAGAAACCAGCCCGACTGTCGACAGGCTGAACCACTTGCCCAATGTCAACGCCGCCACGATGATCGGCAGCAGGAACAGGTTCATCAGAGGGCTGGCCGGCCCGCCGGTAGGCACCAGGACCGCCGTTGTAAAGCCGATCATCACCAGCGTCTCGATGGCGATCTTCAGGCGGGTCTGTCGCCTGTAGAAGTTCAGATAACGGAACAACAGGATGAAAGCCGCGAACCCAACGAGGATGGCGATGACCCGATCACGGTTCTCTACGAGGACGCCTGGCGCGAGCAGATAGAGCATTACAAGGATGAGCAGCAGCCACTCCACTTCGGCCACGCTGCGGGCGAATCCCTTGATCTCATCCTGCTCGATGTCTTCGCTGATATCTCTGACGAAGTGCGAGCGTAATTTTCTCATGCCGGACTCCCCCAAACGAACCCCGCAGTCTTGCTCTCAGCCCGGTCTCTGAAGTGCGGACTCGATGGCGTCTCGGCCTGCCCGCCCGACTAGATTCTCGATCAGCGCCAGGCCGAAGTCCATGGCCGTCCCGGGCCCTCGGGATGTGATCACCTTGCCGTGCTGTTCCACAGTCGCATCGGTCACCGCCAGGCCCGGGGTGCGCGCTGCGTCCAGAAACCCCGGATAGCTGGTAGCCCTCTTGCCGTCGAGCAAGCCCGCGGCGGCCAACACCTTTGGCGCTGCGCATATGGCGGCGGTGAATCGCTCACGCTCAGCCATGTCTCGAAGAATGGCAATAATCCGCGGATCATTCTCGAGATTGTCGGCGCCAGGCATCCCGCCTGGCAGAGCGATCATGTCGTAGTCCTCAGCCAGTGCGTCATCGAGGACGCTGTCAGCTTCCATGGCTATGCCGTGAGATCCGGTCACCCGGGTTTGGGTCAGCCCGGCCACGATGACTTCGATACCGGCCCGACGCAGGAGGTCGATAGTGGTAACGGCTTCGATTTCCTCGAATCCGTCCGCTAGCGGGACGAGAACTCTTGCCATCGTGTCGTTTCCCTTTGCCTGAACCGAATAAGATCTGTCACGCTCGTCAGGATGATACCGCGGGCCTCCAGTCCTTCGAGTTCTGTCTCCAGCAGGTCGAGCGTCGCATCCCGGGGATGACCGATCGCGAGGGCGCTGCCCTCGCGCAGCGCCGACTCCAGCAGAAGCCGCCATTGGGCCCGCACACCCTCAGGGCTCGGATCGTTGTCGATAAAGAGATCCCTCCTGGTGGTCGCCACACCGTAAGCTCGGGCAATACCCAGGGCCTTGCTGTGTGGCGTGGTCATGCTGTCGACGAACAGGGTGCCATGCATCTGCGACAGGTCCTCCATGAGCCAGTCCATATAGGCAGCGTGGCGGGTCAGGTAGCTGCCCATGTGATTATTGACGCCAATGACCCCCGGCAGATGATCTATGCCGGCATGCAACAGAGATTGCAGGGTAGCGCGGCTCTGGCCGGTCATTAGCGCCCCAGGACCGGGATCCGCCGCAGGATCGTCCGGCTGCATGGGCAAATGCAACAGGATCTCCTTGCCGGCGGATTGACAACGCTCTGCCAGATGCACGGAGAACGGTGTCTGTGGAAGGACGGAGCAGGCCACGGGACCCGGCAAGGCAGCGACTCTCTCGCCCTCGAGCCGGGAGTTCCCAAGGTCGTCTATGACTATGGCAAGAAAGACACCCTGCCCCGGGTCAGGCGGCTGGGCGAGCGATGTGAACGACGCCAGCAGCAGGACGATGATTGGCAGCCCGCGACAGATCGACAAGACCTACTCGGTGTTGCTGCGGGCGACGCGCTGGGTCTTCAGAAAATCGAGCGCACGCGACAACTGCGGATCGGTGTCGGCGTCTGCCACTACGGCCGGATCTGATACCACGTCGGGCACGATCCCACGCATATGAATCGAACGTCCCGAGGGCGTGTAGTATCTCGATGTCGTCAGCTTGATCGCCCTTCCGTGAGACAGGGGCATCACGGTCTGGACCGAGCCCTTGCCGAAGGTAGCGGTGCCGATGACCGTGGCGCGATGATTGTCCTGCAGCGCCCCGGCGACGATCTCGGATGCCGACGCAGATCCCCCGTTGACCAGGACAGTCAACGGCGCGCCGTCCAGGATGTCTCCCTGTTCGGCGGTGAGTCGGAAACTCGCGTCCGGGACACGGCCCTCGGCGGTTACGATCAGGCCGTCGTCGAGGAAAGCGTCAGAGATCTCGATGGCGGCATCCAGAACGCCCCCCGGATTGCTACGCAGATCCAGCACCATGCCGCCCAGCCGTCCACCCGCCCTGGCGGACAGATCCCGCACCTCGCGGCGAAGATCCGCAGCGGACGTCTCGCTGAAATGAGAAAGCCGCACGTAACCGATAGCGGGCTCGATGTAATCGGAGTGAACCGTGGACACGAGGATCTGGGAGCGCACCAACTCCACACTTAGGGGATCTTCGCTCCCGGCATGCAAGATCGCGACCCGCACCTCGGTACCGGCATCGCCCCGCAATCGCATCACCGCATCGTTCAGGTCCGACGAATCCACCGGGACCCCGTCGATGCTCAGCAACACGTCCCCGCTGACCACTCCCGCCGCCTCCGCTGGGCTGCTCTCCATCGGTGCAATAACGACAATCCTGCTCTCGGCAATGCCAAGCTCGAGTCCGACGCCGGAATAGTTGCCAGACGTGTTGATGCGAATCTCGTCGTACTCTTCTGCATTCAGGTAGGAGGAATGAGGATCCAGGTTGGCCACCATGCCCCGAATCGCGGCCTCCATCAGACTTTCGTCATCGACTTCGTCCACATAGTCACGCTTGACCCGCTCCAGGACCTCGGCGAGGAGCCTGGCCTCTTCCCACGGCAGATCTCCACGCACCTGGTCCTGTCTCTCGGCCAGCACAGCGGAGCCGAGACTGAGCGACAGACCCAGGACCGTACCGATGCTGACGGCGAGAAGGCCACGAACTTTCAATGACATAGATCTTCCTGAACCGACCACTTCGGCCGGTCCGAGCACCTTAACATAGGCCCACAGAGCGATAAATCGACGTTACCTGGTAGGCAAACGAGTCCTGAACCAGCGGTGCGGATCCTCCGGTCGCGTCCCGTTTCGGATCTCGAAGTACAGGGCCGATTGCGATCTGCCGCCACTGTCGCCCGCGCTCGCGATGACGTCGCCCGGTTGCACCCACTCTCCAAGCTGCTTGTAGAGCGCCTCATTGTGACCGTAGAGACTCATATAGCCGTCGCCATGCTCGATGACCAGGAGCAGCCCCATGCCGGGAAGCCAGTCCGCGTATGCGACGCGCCCGTGATAGACGGCCCGTACTTCGGTACCCCGGCTGGCGCCCACGAGCACTCCGTTCCACTTGAGCGAACCGCCGGCCCTGGGCTGACCGTAGTCACTTAGCAATACGCCTGGCGCCGGCCAGTCGAGTTTCCCCTTCATGGTAGCGAACGGTTCCCGGTCTGCCCCTGGCAGGTCGACCAGCACCTGCTGTAACTCCTCGATCAGCGCTTCCAGAGAGGCGGCTTCTGCCGCCAGCTTCTCAGCCTCGGTCCGCCGATCCCGGAGAGCCGCATCCAATCGGGCGACGATACGGCCTCGTTCAGCCCGCGAAGCTTCCAGGCTCTCGACCTCGAGTCTCTGACGGGTCTCCAGCTCGGACAGGCGACGGCTCGTCTCGGACAACTCCGTCTGCGTCTGCGCGAGCCGGGCCAGGTCGGTGGAAACGGCTTCTATCTGATCACTGCGCATCTCGGAAAGGTAGCGGTAGTAGACAAGAATACGTCCGAAGCGGCCCGGATCCTGCTGGCTCAACAACAGGCGCACGCGTTCCGTCTGGCCCCCCGCGTATGCTGCCCTCGCCTGAGCCGCCAGCGCCCCCTGGTGCGTCACCAGGCGATCGCGTTGAGTCGCGACCTCCGCCCGCAGCCGTTGCTCATCTCTCCGGGCGTGGTCCAGTGATGTCCGCGTCTGCTCCAGCTTGCCGGTCGCCAGTGCAGCCTGGCGCTCCACCCGTGCGAGCTGTGTCGTCTCCTTGTCTCGACGTGCCGTCTCTGCCTCGATCTCGGCCTGGACCTTCGATATCCGCTCCCGCAGCGCCTTGAGTTGCCCTTCCGGATCCTCGACGGCAGCAGACAACAGCAGGGCCAACACCGCGATCAGGACCGCTGCATTCCGACGGAGCGCGATTTTTTGGAGGTATTCGAACATGGCTGGCCGCCACAGTTTATTTGATCGGCTATGCCGAACAAGCTCCGATGAATCCCCCACTGTTATAATGATCAGCTTGCGCGGGCCAGGCGCTCGACCACGGATTGAGGTATGGATCAGGTCATAGAATTCGCAGGAAATCACCCCTATCTGTTGGGTGCGCTACTCGGTTTGCTCGTGTTCGCTATCGTAACGGAGATTCGCGTCCGGGCCGGCGGCTCAGAAGTATCTCCGGCCGAGGCGGTCAAACTCATCAACGACGGAGCGAGAGTCGTCGATATCAGGCCGTCCGCTCAGTTCCAGAAGGGCCACATCGTCGGCGCGGTCAATGTGCCGATGGATCAGCTCGGGCAGCAGGCGCCTGACCTCGCCAAGCACAAGGACCACACGCTGCTCGTGTGTTGTGACACGGGTATGTCCGCGGGCAAGGCGGCCAGCGTATTGCGCAAGGCCGATTTTTCCAGCGTCGCGAAACTTCGCGGCGGTATCGCGGCATGGCAGCGAGATAATCTGCCCCTGGAGCAATCCACGGGCAAGACAGGGAAGAAGAGTAAGAAACGATGAACGCCGGCAAGGCGCATGCCGACGTCGTCGTCTACGGCACCAGACTATGCGGCTACTGCAGGCGAGCACGTGATTTACTCGTCTCCAGGGGCATCGAGTTTGAGGAACGCGCGGTAGATTCGGACCTGGAGAAACGCCGCGAGATGGAGTCCCTCAGCGGGCGCAGGACGGTGCCGCAGATTTTTATCGACGGGCGTCCCATAGGGGGCTATGACGCGCTGCGCGCCCTGGACACATCGGGCAGGCTTGACTGCCTCGTGTTCAGGGACGCGGCAGACAGACCGTAAACTGACCCGGGAAACCTCCCGGATACAATTCGACAAGATCAGGAGCTTTCATGGCGGACAACATACTGAATTCTGGCGGCGCGCCCGACGGAGGGCCGCAGATCGGGCTGCAGAAGATATACATGAAGGATGCTTCCTTCGAGGCTCCGGCCAGCCCGGCGATCTTCCGCGGTGAGTGGAAGCCGAAAGTCACCGTCAACCTGGCCACCCGAACCGCGGATGTCGGTAATGACGGGATGGAAGTCGTGCTGGAGATTTCCGTCGAAGCCAAACAGAATGATTCGGTCGCCTATCTGGTAGAGGTGCAGCAGGCCGGCATATTCCTGATGAAGGGTTTCGGCGACGAGGACAGACAGCGAGTGTTGTCGACGTTCTGCCCCACCCAGCTTTACCCATACGCCAGGGAAGCGGTAGCAGACCTGGTCGGCAAGGGAGGATTTCCGCAATTGCAGCTGCAGCCGGTCAGTTTCGACTCGATGCTGGCAGCTGCGGAAGCAGAGCGCGACGCGGCTGAGGCAAGGCCGGACGGCGGGGACTCAGCTCCCGCCTGACCGTTAGGGGGACGATATGACGCCAGCAAATACGATCACCGTGATCGGTGCCGGTTCCTGGGGTACGGCGCTCGCTATCCAGTTCGCCCGCAGCGGGCACAGGACCATTCTTTGGGGTCGCGTAGAGGACCATCTCGACCGGCTCGACGAGGATCGTGAGAATCAGCAGTTCCTGCCGGGGGCCGCATTTCCGGACTCACTGGAGGTTCAACCCGATCTTGCCCGGGCGCTGAAGGAGTCTCAGGTCATCCTGGTCTCGGTGCCGAGCCATGCGTTCAGGGCGGTCCTGGAGATGCTCAGGCCCCACCTGCCGGATAGCGCCCGACTGGCCTGGGCCACCAAGGGCTTCGAACTCAAGACCGGCAAGCTACCTCATCAGGTGGCGGAGGAAGTCCTGGGACACGAGATCCCCAAGGCTGTGTTGTCTGGACCGACGTTTGCGAAGGAAGTCGGCGCGGGCTTGCCGAGCGCCATGACCGTCGCTGCATCTGACGAGCGCTATGCGCGTGAATTGGCAGAGAGCATCTCCGGAGAAACGTTCCGGGCCTATACCTCGACGGATATTATCGGCGTGGAAGTGGGCGGCGCGGTCAAAAATGTCCTGGCGATCGGCGCGGGCATCTGCGACGGCCTGGGTTTCGGCGCCAATACCCGTGTTGCCCTGATCAACAGGGGGCTTGTCGAAATGACGCGGCTGGGAGTCGCCCTCGGGGCGCAGCCGGCGACGTTCATGGGCCTGGCCGGCATGGGCGATCTGGTGCTCACGTGTACCGACAACCTGTCCCGGAACCGTCGTATGGGGCTGGCGCTCGCCGCGGGCAAGACCGTTGCCGAGGCAGAGGCCGAGATTCGCCAGGTCGTGGAGGGGGTCAAGGCAGCGGATGCGGTTCACACCGTCGCCGGGCAGGTCGGGGTCGAGATGCCTATCTGCGAGCAGATATACCGGATTCTTTATCAGGGGGCAGAGCCTGAGGAAGCCGTAGCGACGCTGATGCAGAGAGCGCTCAAGTCGGAATTTGCGCCCGGCGGCGGCTAGTCAGACGCGAAATCCATTCTGCCGCCAACCCTCGTACACCACCACCGCGACGGCGTTTGACAGGTTGAGGCTGCGATTGCCCGGCTGCATCGGCAACGTCAACCGGCGTGATTGCGGCACACGATCGAGGACATGGGGCGGCAGGCCGCGGGTCTCGGGCCCGAAGAGCAGGGCCGCACCCGGTGGGTAGACAGCATCTGTATAGACGATAGATGCCTTGCTGGAGAAAGCCAGAACCTGCGGATGCCCGATGGAGCGAAAGCATTCCTCGATGTCCGCATGCACCTGCACCCGGGCAAACTCGTGATAGTCGAGACCCGCCCGGCGCAGGCGTGGCTCGTCGAGATCGAATCCCAGTGGCTCCACCAGGTGCAGGTTTGCCCCGGTGTTGGCGCAAAGTCGTATGATATTGCCCGTGTTGGGCGGTATCTCAGGCTGATAGAGGACGACGTGGAACATCTTCGTTACGGACCCGGCACATCTCCCGGCGGGGCATTATGACGACTGCCAGAAACGGACCACCTCCGAGTATCGCCTCGAGCTTCTGCGGGCTCCATTTTGCATCACCGATCGTGCTCCTGTCCGGTTGCGTCGGATTCGGCGAGGAGTACACGCGTATCGAGGGTTTCTCCAACACAGACGTGGGCGGCGTCGTCCTCAAGGGCACGACCCTGGAACCCCGGCTCGGCAATCCTCCTCACAGGGTCTACGAGACGCCGATGGGCATGCTCAATGCGATCGGACTACAGAATCCGGGGGTCGAACACGTTGTATCGAGTATCCTTCCGGCGCTGGATTTCGGCGAGACCCGCTTCATCGCCAATGTCTGCGGTTCGACGATAGATGATTACGCCGAGGTCACCAGACGTTTCGACGATTCCCCGATCGATGCAATCGAGATCAACATCTCCTGCCCGAATATCAAGGAGGGCGGCGTCGCGTTCGGCAACGTACCGGAGATGTCGGCCCGGGTCGTGGAGGCGTGCCGTAAAGTGACCGGCAAGCCGATCATTACCAAATTGTCGCCCAATCAGACGGACATACAGACCAACGCCCGGTACTGTATCGAGGCCGGCAGCGATGCCCTCGCCGTCATCAACACGATCATGGGCATGGCCATCGACGCGGAGAAACGCCAGCCGATCATCGGCAACGTCCAAGGCGGACTCTCGGGCCCGGCTATCAAGCCGATAGCGCTCCTGAAAGTGCATCAGGTCTACCAGGTCGCAGGCCCGCTGGGGATCCCGATCATCGGTCAGGGCGGCATCTGCGATACCAACGACGCCCTCGAATTTATCGTGGCCGGCGCGTCTGCCGTTGGCATCGGTACGGGCTTGTTCTACGACCCGTTGCTGTGCCGGACGATCAACAGCGGCATCGGGGACTATCTCGCCCGCCACGGCCTTGAGGACATTTCCGGGCTTATCGGTAGCCTGGAATTGCCAGGCCCGACAGGGGCTCCGGAAGTCTGCTGAGCTCATTCGACGCCTGGCAGGTGGCGCTGCGGCTCATCCGGCGACAGGCTTGATCGCCAGAGTCGCGATACCCGTGGGCATGAAACGATTCAGCGTCGTGGCCTCGTCACTCCAGTCATCCTCGTACATGCCCGCCAGCAGAAAGCCCGCCTGCAGCTGGCCGCCGATCTGTGCCTCGAGACTATGACTGAAGGTCATCGCGTCGCCGGCCGCCACCCGGCGCTCTACTTCCGCCGGCTCGAAGACGTCTATATCAGCGTATGGAAGCCTGTTTGCGACTTTCAGCACGCCACGGTTTCTGTCCGCGTCTTCATCGAACAGGAAAAATGCGGGGTTCAGGAATCCCGCCAGCAGTCGGCCACCTGGCGCGAGGACCCGGTAGCACTCCTGCCAGACCCGATTCAGGCTCGGCACGAAACAGTTTGAGACCGGATGTACGATCAGGCCAAACCTGTCGTCATCGAAGCGGCCAAGATCGGCCATGTCCCCGCATTGCAGATCGATCTCCAGGCCGTCCCGCAGGGCCACCGTCCGGTCAGCATCCAGCTGGCCCGGCGAGTTGTCGAGAACCGTGACCCGCGCGCCCGCCGCTGCAAGGATCGGTGCCTGCTGCCCGCCTGCTCCAGCCAGGCACAGGAGGTGCAGCCCATGCACAGCGGGATACCAGTCCGCAGGGACGTCCTTGTTCGGAGTCAGCCGTATGGCCCAGCGGCCATGGCGGGCCGCATCGATCTGCTCCGTTGAGACCGGCGTGCTCCAGGGGCCACCATCGGCCGCCTGCCGGTCCCAGGCCTCTCGACTGAGCCTCAACAGGTCCACGCGTCAGCCGTCGCTGTCCAGTCCCAGGTCACGGATCTTCCGTGTCAGGGTGTTCCGTCCCCACCCCAGCATTGCCGCCGCTTTCTGCCGATGACCCCTGGATCTGGCCAGGGCTACCTTGATGAGAACCCGCTCGAATTCCGGCTGCGCATCCGAGACAAGATCTTTACGTCCGGACTGAAGCTGCCGACTGGCCCACGCGCCGAGACTCCGGGACCAGTCATCTGAATCCGGGCGGCTCGCTGACCCGCCGAACTCCTCGGGAAGATCCTCGATCTGGATCTCCCTCCCCGGTGCGGTCACTGTCAGGCGTCGGCAGATATTGACCAGTTGCCGGACGTTGCCGGGCCAGTCGAACTCCCTGAGGGCCTGCTCCGCACTTGTCGTCAGTGTCTTCGGTGACACCTCAAGTTCGCCTGCGGCCACTCTAAGATAGTGTTTCAGCAACAGGGGAACATCCTCCCGCCGATTCCTCAGCGGCGGTGTCTCGATATGCATGACGTTCAGGCGGTGGAACAGGTCTTCGCGGAACGCGCCCTCACTGACGCGCGCCCTCAGATCATGATGAGTCGCCGTGACAACGCGGACATCGACGGTGATCGGAGTCTGCCCACCGACACGATAGAACTCACCCTCGGCCAGGACGCGCAGCAGGCGCGTCTGCAGCGCCGGTGACATGTCTCCGATCTCGTCGAGAAAAAGTGTGCCGCCGTCCGCCTGCTCGAAACGTCCGCTGCGCCGGGACTCCGCGCCCGTGAAGGCTCCGCGTTCGTGACCGAACAGCTCTGTCTCAAGGAGTTCGGACGGGATCGCGGACGTGTTCAGAGCGATGAACGGACCGCCGGACCGCGGACTGGTTTCGTGCAGCGCGCGGGCGACCAGCTCCTTGCCAGTACCAGACTCGCCGGTGACAAGGACGGTCATGCTGGATTTGGCCAGGCGACCGATGGCCCGGAAAACCTCCTGCATCCGCGGCGCCTGTCCGATCAATGCCGGGTAGCCGTTACCCTTGGGTGGCTCGGCCGCGTCCGGTCGTTGCCTGGCCGCTCGCCTTACGAGCGCCACGACCTCGTCCACATCGAAAGGCTTCGGCAGATACTCGAACGCACCCCCACGGTACGCGGCCACCGTGCTGTCCAGGTCCGAGTAGGCCGTGACAACGATGACCGGGAGGTCGGGGCGAGTGTCCTGCAGTTGGCGCAGCAACTCGAGACCGTCGATATCGGGCATCCTCACGTCAGTCACGAGGACGTCGGGAGTGGCCTCCTGCAGCGCTTCGCGAAATTCCCCGCCGTCGCCGAATCCACGGCATTGCATCCCGGATCCCTCCAGGGCCTTTTGCAGCACCCACCGGATGGCCTCATCGTCGTCCAGGACCCAGACTTCAAGCGGACTGTTGATCATTCTCCTCCTCTATGGGAAACAGCATCTGGAAGATTGTTTGTCCTGGCGTGCTGGTGAACTCGATCAGTCCGCCCTGCCTTGTCACCAGATCCTGCGCCAGCGCCAGCCCGAGTCCGGTCCCGCCGGCACGGCTGGTAATCAAAGGATAGAAAAGTGTCTCCTGGAGCGCTGCCGGTACCCCCGGTCCATCGTCTTCGACTTCCACGCAGGCGATCAGGCGGTGTTGCCTGGCGCCTATCGTGTGGTGTGTCAGGGCTCGTGTCCTGAACACGATTCGCCCACTCTCGCCGACGGCCTGCAATGCATTGCGAGACAGGTTCAACATGGCCTGTATGACCTGCTCCCGGTCCAACAGCAGGGCGGGGAGGCTGGGGTCATAGTCGCGGCTGATCGTCACCGCGCCGGGCCTCTCCGCCACGGTGAGATGGTAGACGTGCTCTACGAGTTCATGGACGTTTACACGCACGAGCTCGGGCGGCGAAGCCGGGCCGAGCATATCGGTGGCCAGGGCCGCCAGTCGATCCGCCTCACGGATGATGACTGTCGTGTACTCGTCCAGCGATTCGTCCGCCAGCTGCCTGCCGAGCAGTTGGGCTGCCCCGCGTATGCCGCCCAGCGGATTGCGAATCTCATGAGCCAGCTGCCGTACCATGCTTCTGCTGACATCCAACTGCGACAGCAGAGCGTTCTCGCGACTTATTCGCAACCTGCGACTGGCGTCGGTGAGTTCGAGAATGAGGCCACCGTCTCCCCGGTCCCCGTATTGCGTCACGGTGCAATCCAGGATGCTGGTCTCGATCAACGGCACGGCGATCTCGACAGTCATCTCACGACGGGAGAACGCCTCCCCGTTAGTCATGGACCGCTCGAGGAATGGCCGCAACGTCGCCAGGCTCGGCAGCGCCTCGTCGACTACCTGATCAACAAGCTTGTGCCTGCTGATGCCCAGGAGCTGCTCCGCTGCCGGGTTGAGGTAGCTGATACGAAATTCGCTGTCCAGCTGGATGATGCCGGTTGCCAGGTGTTCCGCAAGCTGACTGGATGTCGGACGGTTGTCCGTCGGAACCATGGCGACATCTATTGTCAGCGCCGGGATGGAAGCGGCGTAGGCGTCGGCCTGCCTGGGCCTTGCGGATTTTGCGTGGAAGTCTGCTGTACGTAGAACCGTACCGGCTGGCTCTGCCCCACCTGCCGACCGGAGCCGTCGACGATCGTAGCCATCAGAGTGTGAGCGCCCCGATAGACACGGTCGATGGTAAAACTCGTGGACCTCGCCGGAACACCGGCCACCTGCTGTCCGTCCAGGAAAAGTTGCAGTCGATGGCCGCGACGGATGGAAGGCTGGGTAGCAATCTGGACATCCAGAAAGCCCTCGAGGTTCCACAGAGTCTCCTCGGGTTGCGGGCGCTGTACCTCCACGCTCTCGTAAGTCGGCCCGCTCTCTTCCGACCCTTCCCCTGCGCCCCCACTGGAAGGCTGGGTTCTTGCAAAGCGCGTGGTCTCGATGGCCTGTAGATTGACGACCTCCGCTCCCGGATGTGGAGAGTCCGAATAGTTCACGACACCATTCTCGTCGACCCATCGATAAGTCTCGGCCATGGCGGCAAAACTCACCAGGCACACAACGGCAATCAGAATCCGCATTTGCTAGCTTCCAAGCTGGTCTGCCCGTAAGCATAGCCATAGACGATCCGGAAACAAAGACGGCGGGGACGGTGCCCCGCCGTCGTTCACCCTTCAGAGCCCCGGTCAGAGGCTGTAATAAAGGTCGAATTCAACCGGGTGCGTAGTCATCCGAAGCCTGGTGACGTCCTCCATCTTGAGCCCGATATAGGCGTCGATCACGTCATCCGTAAATACATCTCCGGCTTTCAGGAACTCCCGGTCCTCGCTGAGTGCGTTGAGCGCTTCCTCGAGGGAATAACAGACTTCGGGGATGCCCTTTGACTCCTCGGGAGCCAGATCGTAGAGGTCCTTGTCCAGGGGGTCTCCGGGATGAGTCTTGTTCTGAATCCCGTCCAGACCGGCCATCATCATGGCCGCGAAAGCGAAGTAGGGGTTGCCGGTCGAGTCCGGGAAGCGGACCTCGATACGGCGTGCCTTGGGATTCGCGATATAAGGGATACGCACAGATGCCGACCGGTTCCGCGCAGAATAGGCGAGTTTGACGGGCGCCTCGAAGCCCGGCACCAGCCTCTTGTAACTATTGGTCGAGGCGTTGGCGAAAGCGTTGATCGCCCGCGCGTGCTTGACGATCCCGCCGATATAGAACAGGGCTGTCTCCGACAGGCCGCCATACGCCTCGCCGCTGAACAGGTTCTTACCGTCCTTGCCGAGAGACTGGTGGACATGCATGCCATTGCCGTTGTCTCCGACGACCGGTTTCGGCATGAAGGTCGCGGTCTTGCCATAGGCCTGAGCCACATTCATGACGACATATTTCAGGATCTGGACCTCGTCAGCCTTCTTCGTCAACGAATTGAACGCCACACCGATTTCGCACTGTCCGGCTGTCGCCACCTCATGGTGGTGGACCTCCGGAACCAGGCCCATCTCTTCCATGACACGACACATCTCGGAACGCAGGTCGTGCAGGGAGTCCACCGGCGGTACCGGGAAGTAGCCACCCTTCACGCCAGGGCGGTGACCCAGGTTGCCGTCCGGATAGACCTTCTCCGAGTTCCAGCCGGCCTCGGTCGAATCGATCTCGTAGTGGGCGCCCCGCATCTCGGTGCCCCAGCGCACGTGATCGAATACAAAAAACTCGTTCTCGGGTCCGAAATAGGCGGAGTCCGCGATGCCCGTAGACTTCATATAGGCCTCGGCGCGCTTGGCCAGCGATCTCGGGTCACGCTCGTAGCCCTGCATCGTGTTGGGTTCGATGACGTCACAGGTCATATTGAGCGTGGTCTCTTCCGCGAACGGATCGACGACGGCCGTGCCGGTATCCGGCATCAGGATCATGTCGGACTCGGCGATGCTCTTCCAACCGGCGATGGACGAGCCATCGAACATCTTGCCGTCTTCGAAGAAGTCTTCGCCGATCTGGTTGGTGGGCAGAGTGACATGCTGCTCTTTGCCCTTTGTATCAGTGAAGCGAAGATCCACGAACTTCACTTCCTTATCCTTAATCAGGTTTAGTACATCACCTGCGCTCATGAACGTTCCTCCGAAGGAGTAGATGCGAAAAACCCGCCCCCGGCGCCTGGCTGCGCCGTCTTCCGGATGGCGGACGTCGATGAATATGAAGTATGTTTAGCAGGAATTGTGCCACTCGCAACCCTGGTCGAAATGCAGGCTCCGCGAGACTTGCCGTCAGTCTTCGGCGATCTTTTGCACCCGAACGGTGCAGCCCGTACAGAACCATGCACCAAACTGATACAGACTGTAGTTTAGTCCTCGGTCGAGGCCGGCGCTTTAGCTATACTGAACCGCTATTTTTATCTTTCCGGACCGCTGCCTGGCATCTATGAACGTCAACAACCCTAACAGGCCGCCTGCAACCTTCCAGGATCTGCTCATGGTATTGCAGGCCTACTGGGCCCGTCGCGGCTGCGTGATCCTCCAGCCCTATGACATGGCGATGGGAGCCGGAACGTTTCATCCGGCCACATTTCTGCGCTCTGTCGGACCAGAACCCTGGAGCGCCGCCTATGTCCAGCCTTGCCGGCGTCCGACAGACGGCCGCTATGGGGAAAATCCCTTCCGTCTCCAGCATTACTACCAGTATCAGGTTGTCATCAAACCCTCACCATCGGACATCCAGGAGATGTACCTGGATTCCTTGCGTGAACTCGGCATCGATCCGCTGGTTCACGACATCCGGTTCGTCGAAGATAATTGGGAGTCGCCGACCCTGGGAGCCTGGGGATTGGGTTGGGAGGTATGGCTGAATGGCATGGAGATCACGCAGTTCACCTATTTCCAGCAGGTAGGCGGGCTGGATTGCCGGCCGGTCACTGGTGAGATCACCTACGGGCTGGAGCGGATCGCCATGTATCTGCAGGGCGTCGAGAGCATCTTCGACCTGGTCTGGGCCGATGGGCCTCTGGGGCGGGTTACATACGGCGACGTGTATCACCAGAACGAAGTGGAGATGTCATCCTACAATTTCGAGCGCGCTGACGTAGGGGAGTTGTTCCACGCCTTCGAGTCCAGCGAAAAAGCCTGCGCCAGCTTGCTTGAGGAAGGGCTGCCGTTGCCGGCTTACGAGCAGGTGCTGGCCGCGTCTCATGCCTTCAACCTGCTCGACGCCAGGCATGCCATCTCGGTAACCGAGAGGCAGCGCTACATTCTCCGGGTCCGGGCCATGGCCAGAGGCATCGCTGAAGCTTATTACGACAGCCGGGAATCCCTCGGCTTTCCGATGCTTGACGGAGAAGCCGACCGTGACTGACAGACGACTGTTCCTGTTCGAGATCGGTACCGAAGAACTGCCGCCAAGGGCGCTGCGCTCACTGGCAAACGCCTTTCGAGCAGGCATGGAGGAGGGACTGCAGGGGCTTTCGCTCGAGCACGGCGAGATCACCGTGTTTGCGACTCCCAGACGGCTGGCCGTATCCATAGCAGATCTGGAGGCCTCCCAGGCCGACCGGCCCATCGAACGCCGCGGACCCCCGGTCAACGTGGCGATCGGAGAGGATGGCGCTCCGGGGAGGGCAGCATTGAAATTCGCGGAAAGCTGTGGGGTGGCATTCGATCAACTGGGGAGACTGGCGACCCCGAAAGGCGAGTATCTCGCCTATAGCGGCGTCGAGCAGGGCAAACCCGCTGAGGAAATCCTGCCTGGCGTACTACAGGCGGCACTCGACGGTCTGCCGATCCCAAGACGGATGCGATGGGGCGACGAAGACTTCGAATTCGTCCGCCCGGTGCACTGGCTGGTTGCGCTGCTGGATGATCGCGTCGTCCCCATGGAGCTATTCGGCGTGGCGGCGGACAGGCTGACCCGCGGTCATCGATTCCACTCACCCGGAACGCTGTTACTGGATCACGCAAGCGGGTACGTCGACGCACTGGAAGAGCAAGGATTCGTGATTCCCGCCCTGGCGTCGAGGCGTGACACGGTGCGTGGCCAGGTGCTGAAACTGGCAGGAGACGTCGGCGGCCAACCGGTATACGACGACGAACTGCTTGACGAGGTCACCGCCCTGGTGGAATGGCCTGTACCTGTGGCCGGTGAGTTCGATGCGAGATTCCTCGAACTGCCGCGGGAGGTGCTCGTCTCGACCCTGCAAGCCCACCAGCGCTACTTCCCCGTGGAAGATGAGTCCGGATCTTTGCTGCCGCGATTCATTGCCGTCACCAATCTCGAAAGCCGCGATCCGGAAGAGGTTCGCAGGGGCAACGAGAGGGTTGTGCGGCCGAGGCTCAGTGACGCGGGCTTCTTCTGGGATAGCGACCGGCGACGCACTCTCGAGTCGCGCATCGGTGATCTGGCCGATGTCGTCTTCCAGAAGAAGCTAGGCAGCCTGGCAGACAAGAGTCGCCGGGTTGAGCAGCTGGCCGCCCGGATCGCTGAGAACCTGGGAGTGGACAGCCGGCATGCCGCCAGGGCGGCAGCGCTGGCAAAGTGCGACCTCCTGACCGCCATGGTCGGCGAGTTTCCCGATCTGCAGGGCGTTATGGGCCGTTACTATGCGCTCGGGGACGGAGAGCCCGGCGAGGTGGCGGACGCGATCCGTGAACAATACCTGCCGCGATTTGCAGGAGATCGATTGCCGCTTACCGACGCCGGTAAAGTCGTGTCGCTCGCAGAGAAGCTCGATACGCTGACCGGCATCTTCGCCATCGGACAGCGTCCCAGCGGCACCAGGGACCCATTCGGTCTTCGGCGTGCCGCGCTCGGCGCACTGCGCATCCTGATTGAAGGCCAACTCGAGCTGGACATGCAAGCCTTGCTCTCGTGCGCCGCCTCCCTGCAGCCGGGAGAATTCGACGTGGATGCGGTCGCCGGGGAAGTCTACGAATACATGATGGACCGGCTGCGGACCTACTATCAGGACGGCGTCGGCGATACCAAGGCACCCGTGGATGTCTTCGAGGCCGTTTACGCCAGAAGTCCTGTATCCGTGCTCGACTTCCACCGCCGCCTGTGCGCCGTCCTCGAATTCACCGCGTTGCCGGCGGCCGCCAGTCTGGCTGCCGCCAACAAGCGGGTGGCCAACATACTTCGACAGGCCGGATTGGAGGAGTCACTGCAACCGGACCCGGATCTGATGGCCGAGAAAGAAGAGCAGGCACTGAACGCTGCCCTGCAGGCTCTGCGCGCAGACGTCGAGCCGTTATTGCAGCAACGCGATTACAGGGCCGCGATGGAACGCCTGGCCTCGCTACGCGAGCCGGTCGATGCATTCTTCGACGAGGTCATGGTCATGGCGGAGGACCCCGCACAGAAAGCCAATCGGCTGGCGCTGCTGAGTCAGATGCGGGAGCTGTTCCTGCACACGGCGGATCTGTCGAGGCTGCAGGGATAACGGCGTGCCCGTGATCATCCTGGATCGCGACGGGGTCATCAACGCGGACCGCCCCGATTTCGTCAAGTGTGCGGATGAATGGCATCCGCTGCCCGGGAGCATCGACGCCATTGCGCGACTCAGCCAGGCTGGTTATCGAATCGCTGTAGCCAGCAATCAGTCGGGGCTTGGCCGCGGCTTGTTCGACGAGACCGCGCTCGAAGAGATCCACGAGAAAATGCTGCTGACAATTCGCCAAGCCGGGGGGGGCGTTGAGCTGATCGAGATCTGCCCTCATCATCCGGATGAGCGATGCCGATGCAGGAAACCCGAGCCGGGGCTGCTGTACTCGCTGGCGGCGCAGATGGACGTGAATCTTCGCGGCGTGCCCTGCGTCGGCGACTCAACCCGGGACATACAGGCGGCGGCGGCGGCCGGAGCCCGACCTATGCTTGTCATGACTGGCAATGGGCGAGAGACATTGAGGGAAATGGTGGACATAGGCATGCAGCAGCCGGAGACTTTCGATGACCTCTCGGCGGTCGCGGATTTCCTGATCGAAGAGTACAGACCATGATCTATCTGCGCTCGGTCTTGTTCACCGTCATCTTCATCCTGGCGATCCTGGTTTTCTCAGGCGTCGTTGTCGTCTCGGGTCTGTTTTCCAGGGAAACCCGGTTCAAGGCTGCAAGAGGCTGGTCGACCTTCAATCTCTGGCTGTTACGAGTCATCTGCGGACTCGACTACGAAATCGAGGGTCGTGAAAACATCCCGGCCGAGAACTGCGTCGTCCTGACAAAGCACCAATCTACCTTCGAGACCATCGTCGGCTTCCAGCTATTCCCGACGATCTGCTGGGTTCTGAAACGTGAACTCATGTGGATCCCGGTCCTGGGATGGGCGCTTTCGGTGATCGAGTCGATCCCCATCAACAGGAAAGCGCACGGTACGGCCGTCCGTCAGGTCGTCAGGATTGGCAAAAAACGTCTGGCCGAGGGTTTCTGGGTCTTCATTTTCCCCGAAGGCACGCGAATGGCCCCGGGCACGACTCGCAAATACGGGATTAGCGGTGCGCTACTGGCCAGGGATGCCGGACGGCAGATCGTGCCCGTCGCCCACAATGCGGGTGACTATTGGCCGCGCCGCGGTCTGCGCAAGAAACCCGGCACTGTCCGGATAGTCATCGGACCACCGGTGGATACGGCTGGCAAGAAGCCGGATGCCATCAACCTCGAGGTCCAGGAGTGGATGGAGAAGACCATGCGCAGGATCAGCGCGGGTTACGAGAATCTCGGCGCGTCTGCCTGATCGCGACTCATGGTGTCAGTGAGACCGGTATCTCCGTCTATTTCCTTTGATTTTACGGAAATATCCTCTAAACGCTCCTAATGTCGCGCTTTTTCTTCGATATACCATACCAAATGGTAGTTATAGTGTGCGACATGTTTATCCTTCGAATAGCAGCGATCTTGCATAATAGCGCTTCTAATTGCTCCGAATGTCTGATACTGCTCAAACGTCCAGATTGCTCACCGACAGCGCATTCTTCTCGATAAAGTCCCGCCTCGGCTCGACATGATCGCCCATCAGGGTGGTGAAAATCTCATCTGATGCGACGGCGTCTTCGATACGGACCTGCATCAATCGGCGGGTCTCGGGATTGACCGTGGTATCCCACAGCTGATCGGGATTCATTTCACCAAGGCCCTTATAGCGCTGAATCGCCTGCCCCCGTCGGGCCTCCTTCATCAGCCACTCGACCGCGTGCGGGAAGTCCCCGATATCCTGTTGCTTATCGCCCCGGGCGACAAAAGCGCCATCGCCGACGAGGTCGCTCAACTCAGCGCCCAGATCGGCGATCCTCCGATATTCGGCCGATTCAAAGAATTCAGGACGAATCATAATCGTGGACTGTACGCCGTGATGCGTCCTCGTGATGACCAGATGCCATCTCTCGGCCTCCTCAGCCATGGCGGTCTCAACGGAATAACCACCGTTGCCGCCATCCCCGTTCACGTTCAGACGGGACTCCAGTCTGGTCGCCCATTGCGCGGTCGTTCGCTCATCCGCGAGCTGCTCCGGCGTCATGCGCTCAATGTCCAGCAGCGCTTCCAGAACCGCCTTGTTGTAACGGCGCGCCAGTCTCGCGGTGATGCCCTTGACCTCCGTGTACCTGCCGATCAAAGCCTCCAGGCCCTGGCCTTGCAGCGGTGGCGCATCAGCCGTGACATGCAGGGCCGCTTTGTCCAGAGCCAGGCTCAACAGGTATGCATTCAGCTCGTCGTCGTCCTTGACGTATTGCTCCTGCTTACCCTTTTTGATCTTGTAGAGCGGCGGCTGCGCAATATAGATGTGGCCGCGCTCAATAAGCTCCGGCATCTGCCGGTAGAAGAAGGTGAGGAGCAGGGTGCGGATATGTGAGCCATCGACATCTGCGTCGGTCATTATGATCACGCGGTGATATCGCAGCTTGTCGGGATCGAATTCCTCACGGCCGATGCCACAACCAAGTGCGGTAATAAGGGTGCCCACCTCGGCCGAGGATAACATCTTGTCAAACCTGGCTTTTTCTACATTCAGGATCTTGCCTTTCAAAGGCAGTATCGCCTGCGTGCGCCGGTCACGACCTTGTTTGGCGGAGCCGCCGGCCGAATCACCCTCGACGAGGAACAGCTCAGATTTCGCCGGATCCTTCTCCTGGCAGTCCGCCAGCTTGCCAGGCAATCCGGCGATATCCAGGGCGCCTTTGCGGCGCGTCATCTCCCGGGCCTTGCGGGCCGCCTCTCGGGCCCGGGCTGCTTCCACAATCTTACCGACTACATTGCGAGCGTCCTGCGGTTGCTCCAGCAGAAACTCATCCAGCTTCTCCGCCATCGCCGCTTCCACGATGCCCTTGACCTCGGACGAGACCAGCTTGTCCTTGGTCTGTGATGAAAATTTGGGATCGGGGACCTTCACGGAGAGGACGGCAGTGAGCCCCTCACGGGCATCATCACCGGTTGTCGAGACCTTCTCCTTCCTGGCCAGCCCCTCTTTTTCAATGTAGCTGTTCAGCGTGCGAGTCAAGGCACTCCGAAATCCGGCAAGGTGGGTACCACCGTCTTTCTGCGGAATATTGTTCGTGTAGCAGAACATATTCTCCTGGTAGGAGTCATTCCACTGCATGGCGACTTCTACGCCGATACCGTCGCGATCTGTCACGAAATAGAAGACATTTTCGTGAATCTGGTTCTTATTCCTATTGAGGTGTTCAACGAAAGCCTTGATGCCGCCTTCATACTCGAACACGTCTTCCTCGCCGCTTCGCTCATCGTTCAACTCAATTCTGACTCCGGAATTGAGAAAGGAGAGCTCACGCAGGCGTTTAGCCAGGATGTCGTAGTGAAACTGAATGTTTGTGAATATCTCCGGACTCGGTCGGAACCGGATAATGGTGCCGGTCCTTTTCGTCTTTCCAACGACCTTTAGATCTGATTTCGGTCGGCCGAGTTTGTACTCTTGCCTGTGGGTATCGCCGTTCCTGTGGATGGTCAGCTCGAGATGCTCTGAAAGAGCGTTGACCACGGAAACACCTACGCCATGAAGGCCACCGGAGACTTTGTAGGAGTTCGCGTCAAACTTTCCACCGGCGTGCAGGACGGTCATGATGACCTCAGCCGCAGACTTGCCTTCCTCGTGGGCGTCAACGGGAATTCCACGACCGTCATCGCTGACAGTCACTGACTCATCGGCGTGGATAGTGACCGACACGACCTTGCAATGACCGGCCAGAGCCTCGTCAATAGAGTTATCGACGACCTCGAACACCATATGGTGCAGGCCGGTTCCATCATCGGTGTCCCCGATATACATCCCGGGCCGCTTTCGGACAGCGTCCAAGCCCTTGAGGACTTTAATGTTTTTTGCTTCGTAGGTATTCGGATCGGTCATACGATGGGTCCGCTGGAAAACCGACGCATTATAGCACCGATCGGACTTTCCCTTGTTCCACGTGAAACACCTGGGTAGGTCCATTGAGATTGAAATCACGGCGCTCCAGAGACGTCATGAATACTTGCGCCTCGAGGGGCCGGATGACCGCCAGCAATCGGTCGAGACTGGTAGCGTCCAACTCTGCCGGCAGATCATCCAAAAGTAGAATTGTGTCGACAGAGACCGCGTTTTTCAGGTGCACCGCCTGTGCGATCACCAGGGCGGCTGCGAGCAGTTTCTGTTGTCCCCGCGAAACCCGTCCTTTGGCAGATCTCTCCTCAACACTGATGGCCAGATCCGCCCGGTGCGGGCCCACATGGCTGAATCCATGTCTACGATCCCGCTCGCCCGCCTCCGCCAATGCCGTGGCCAGTGTCTTATCCTCCGGCCATCCACGGCGATACGTCATGGCCGGCAAACCATCCAACAACGTTGCGGCGACTTTCTGCAATACCGCCGCCAGCGTCCCCGAATAACTGGCACGCATTAGATCAAGCTTCTCCCCCTCTGCTACCAGTTGTTCATCCCAGGATTGCAGATCGCCTCCGGGAAGCCGCAAAGCGGCGTTTCGCTGTTTCATCGCCCGTTGGTAACGCCTCCAGGTATCCAGGAACAGGGGTTCCACGTGAAACAATCCCCAATCGAGGAACCGGCGGCGTACGGAAGGCCCTTCCGCTATAAGGTTATGGACATCCGGATCGATGACCTGCACAGGCATCCATTCGGCAAGAGATGCAGCACTACTTTCGTCACGTCCATCTACTCTGATCTGCGGTGAATCGGTTCGCGACAGCCCAATACCAATCCTCTTCTCAATCCCCCGCTGCTGCAGGGTTGCGGCCACCGTCATGGAATCCGATTGATCCCGGATGACCGTGTTTCGGGCCCCTCGTCTGAAAGAACGTCCCCGGCCCAGGATGAACAACGCCTCGAGCAGGCTGGTCTTGCCCGAGGCGTTTTCCCCAAAGATCAGGTTATTTCTGGCCGGCTCCAGTCTGACCTGTTCCAGGCACCGGACATTCTCAGCCCGGAATTCCTTTACCGACATTCGTCTCCCAACGTTACAGTCTCATCGGCATAACGACGTAGCGGCAACCAGGTGTCTCCTCATCCCACATAAGGCAGCTGCTACTTGGGTCATTCACCTGAAAAGACGCTGTTTCTCCATCCAGAGCACCTAATGCGTCCAGCAGATAGTTGACGTTGAATCCGATCTCCATTGCCTCACCGTCGTATCCAACCTCGACTTCCTCTTCCGCCTCCTCCTGTTCCGGATTGTGTGCCTGTATTCTGAGTCCACCGCCACTGAGCTCCATACGGATCCCGCGATATTTCTCATTCGAGAGAATGGCCGCGCGGTACAGCGCCTGCCTAAGGTCCTCCCGATCTGCGGTGATATTGTTCTCGCCGAGCTTCGGGATCACGCGCTGGTAATCCGGGAAACGACCATCGATCAGCTTCGTAGTGAAGCGAATGTCGCCGACCTCCGCCCGTATGTGATTGTTACCAATGGCCAGGTTCAGGTCACCCTCGTTGCCTACCAACCGCTGTAGCTCCAGTACGCCCTTCCGCGGCACAATGACCTGGCGGCCTGCCGTCGCCGTGCCCTCCGCTTCCACGTCGCACAGCGCCAGTCGATGCCCATCGGTCGCCACGGCTCTCAGGTGTCCCTTGCCTATCTCCAGAAGAAGTCCGTTCAGGTAATAACGGACATCCTGATGCGCCATGGAAAAGTGCGTCTTTTCCAGAAGCTTGTGCATCGAAGCCTGCGTCAGCACGATCTGTTCCTGGGCATTGATGTCTTCAATAACCGGAAACTCTCCCGCCGGCAGGGTAGCCAGGGTAAACCGGCTGCGTCCTGATCTAACCGTCGCCTTCTCGCCGGATACGGTCAACTCGACCTTGGCTTTGTCTTTCAATGCCCGACAGATGTCCAGCAGCTTCCTGCCAGGTATCGTCACCTCTCCGGATTGACCGACTGAAATCTCGGCTCTGGCAACCATTTCGACTTCCAGGTCGGTGGCGGTTACAGATACCCCGTCATCCTGGGCGCTAATCAGAACATTGGCCAAAATCGGCATGGTCTGCCTTCTCTCAACAACACCAATGACCGCCTGCAAGGGTTCGAGAAAAGCCTCTCGTGTTGCACTAAGCTTCATCCCTACTCCTGTTAGTAATTAAATTAATATCTAATTATTGTTATTGTTATAGAGTAATAAGTTATCTGTGGATAACTTCAAATTCTACAATAAAAACAGTAATTTACGAAATCTAAAAGTAGATCGAAAACCACTGATTTCGCTGACCGGAAGCTGTGTGCCACCTGTGGATAAGTAGGCTTCTGAAAGTTATCCACAGATTATCCCCATCATGTGGTCAGTGTCCTCAACAGGTTTTCATAGTCGTCCCGAATGCGCGTATCGGCATCCCGCAGTTCCTTGACTCGCTTACACGCGTGAATCACCGTCGTGTGATCCCGGCCTCCGAAAGCGTCACCGATTTCCGGCAGGCTGTGGCTCGTGAGTTCCTTGGCCAGAGACATGGCGGTCTGCCGCGGACGGGTAATCATCCGGCTGCGTCGCTTTGAGAGCAGATCAGCAACCCGGATTTTGTAATACTCGGCGACGGTTTTCTGGATATTTTCGATAGTAACCTTGCGTTCCTGAACCGCCAGAAGATCTCGTAGTGCTTCCCTGGCAAAGTCGATAGTGATCGGCCGGCCGGTAAAGCGCGAGTTGGCTACGACCCGCCTCAGAGCGCCTTCCAGTTCCCGGACATTGGAACGGACACACTTGGCGATAAAAAAAGCGATGTCCTCTGGCAGGTCTATGCCCTCGGCGGTTGCCTTGCGCAATAGTATGGCGACGCCCGTCTCTAGCTCGGGCGGCTCTATAGCTACGGTCAGCCCCCATCCAAAGCGCGATTTGAGTCGTTCTTCCAGGCCGTTTACTTCTTTGGGATAGCGATCACAGGTAAGAACAATCTGCTGCTGATCTTCCAGTAATGCGTTAAAAGTGTGGAAGAACTCTTCTTGAGAACGATCCTTGCCGGCGAAGAACTGAATATCGTCGATCAACAGGGCATCCAGCGATCGGTAGGTACGCTTGAACTCACTGATGGTGTTGTGGCGCAGCGCGGATACCATGTCGCCAACGAATCTCTCCGAATGGACATACGCTACGCGGGCAGCGGGTCGTCCCTCGAGGATCATATTGCCGACAGCCTGCATCAGGTGGGTCTTGCCCAATCCGACTCCGCCATAGATAAACAAGGGGTTATAAGCGGAGCCGGGGTTAACCCCGACCTGGTAGGCAGCAGCCCTTGCTAGCTGGTTGCTCTTACCTACGACGAAATTCTCGAATGTAAACAGCGGGTTGAGGCGGCCGCCGACACGCGTGGCCGGCGCCCGCGCTGGCGCACGATGGGTGGGCGACTGTTTGATGGCTGGCTCTGCCAGACCCCGGGTACCCACTTCGAGCGTTACATCCATGGCTCGACCTTCAGAACAGTCGGAGGTCACCTCTACGATGCGCTCGAGAAAGTGTTGTCTGACCCAGTCGACGACAAACCGATTGGGTGCCAGCAAGCGGAGGCCGCGTTGCTCTTCTATGGCCTGGAGTGGACGAATCCAGGTGTTGAAATGCTGTTCCGGCAGGTCACTCTGGAGCTGCTGTACGCATCTGTCCCAAAGGGATACGGCCACCTCTCTGGGTCTCCATTGTAATTATGGTTGTCGAACGGGGACCGGTGAGTCTATACCTGTTGCCGTGGGTTATCCACAGGCTGATTTCCCAGGCAGCAGAGACCCCCCTCCTTGACACAAAGCCGACGTATCCTTACGATTTCCGCCCTTTTGTCGGCGGGAAAAACCGTCGATGCCCAAGAACCCAGTTACCCGAGAGCGGAACGATGAAGCGCACCTTCCAGCCAAGCAACCTGCGCCGCAAGCGCACTCACGGTTTCCGTGCACGAATGGCCAGCAAGAGCGGCAGGCAGATTCTGGCCCGTCGTCGGGCCAAGGGCAGGGCTCGTCTTACGCCCTAAGCCGCCCAGCAGCCCCGGGACTGCAGCCATCACTGAGATCGAAGACTATCGTTTCGGGCAGGCAAGGCGCCTGCGCACGAAGCAGGATTTCGATCGGGTGTTCCGGAAACCCGTTCGTTCTTCAGACCGGTTGTTCACTGTACTTGCACGCAAAACACCGTGTAAGGACAGCAGGCTGGGTCTGGCCATCTCCGTTAAGTCCGCCGCCGGGGCCGCGAGCCGCAACAGGGTGAAACGACTGGTCCGCGAGAGCTTCAGGGCACACAGGACCAGGCTGCCGAACGTAGACGTGGTGGTCATGTCCAAGCCCGGAATCGCGGCCACAGGCAACAGGAAGATCACACAGAGCCTCGAGGTTCATTGGCAAAGGATCGGGAAACGATGCGCAGAATCCTGCTGAGACTCATCCGGATCTACCAGATTGTGCTAAGCCCGTTGTTGGGCCGGAGTTGCCGTTTCCACCCTACGTGTTCCGAGTACGCCATGGGGGCTATCCGCACGCACGGATCGCTCCGGGGCAGCTGGTTGGCGATGCGACGGCTGGGTCGCTGTCATCCCTGGCATGCGGGTGGGCACGATCCCGTGCCCGAGATCGTCGACGGCCAAGCTTCGGAAAGGGCTGCCTGACTCATGGAAAACCAACGTCTGTTCATTTGGATCGCGTTCGCAGCGGTTGCCTGGCTGACTTGGCAGGCGTGGGTTCAGGACTATCACCAGCCACCGGTAACACAGCAGCCAGCAGCCGCCAGTCAGACGGCGGACGCGCCGCGCCCGGTGCCAGCGGACATTCCTGGATTACCGGATCAGGCGGAAGCGGTTGCGGTGCCTCAGGGGGACCCCGATCTGGGGCGCCTCATCCCGATCGTGACGGATGTACTGTCCCTCAAGCTCGATACCCGCGGCGCTGATCTGGTGTCCGCATTGCTGCCCGAGTACCCGGTCAAAAAGGACCGACCGGATCTGCCGGTGCAGCTGCTCAATCCCTCGACCGGCAACTATTTCGTTTTTCGTAGTGGACTCCGCGACGCTGCCGGCGGCGCGGAACCGAACCACCAGGCGGTATTCCAGGCCGAGGCAGACGCTTTCAAACTCGAGGACGGTCAGGACGTACTGGAAGTGCCATTGACCTGGCGCAGCGGTGACGGCCTGACAGTCAGGAAAATCTACCGGCTGGAGCGCGGACGTTACGAAATCGATGTCCGCTATGAGTTCACCAATGAGCGGTCTCAGCCATGGAACGGGGCGAGTTACGTTCAGCTCCGGCGCCGGCACGTTCCCCTGGAGCGCTCCATGGTGGATGTGGATACCTACTCTTACCGCGGCCCGGTGCTGTATGACGGCGAGAAATACGAGAAGCTCGATGTTGACGATCTGTTTGAGGAACCCGTTTCCACGACCACAACAGGCGGATGGCTGGCGTCGATCCAGCACCATTTCCTGGCCGCCGCGGTGCCGCCCGCCGATGGTCCGGCCGCCTATCGCGCGACGTTCAAGGACGGTATCTACACGCTAACAGCAATCAGTGAGGTCCGGACGGTCGCTGCCGGAGAGACGGCAGTGTTCCAGGAGACGTTGTTCATCGGTCCGAAGCTGCAGGAACAACTGAAGGAAACCGCGCCCGGACTGCAGCTCACCGTCGACTACGGGTTCCTGACCATCATCTCCCAGCCGCTTTTCTGGGTGCTTGGAAAATTGCACGGACTGACCGGCAACTGGGGGTGGGCAATCATCCTCCTCACCGTGCTGATCAAACTGGTCTTCTACAAGTTATCCGAGACCAGCGGCAGGTCCATGGCGAAGATGCGGAAACTGCAGCCGCGCATCAAGGCCTTGCAGGAACGTTTCCAGGATGATCGCCAGGCGCTGTCCCAGGCCATGATGGACATGTACAAGCGCGAGAAGGTTAATCCGGCCTCGGGCTGTCTGCCGATACTGGTCCAGATGCCGGTGTTCCTCGCGTTGTATTGGGTACTGCTTGAGAGCGTCGAAATGCGACAGGCGCCATTCATGCTGTGGATCAACGATCTTTCGTCGCGGGATCCGTATTTCATTCTGCCGTTGTTGATGGGCATCACCATGTTCATTCAGCAGCGGCTCAATCCGGCACCGCCGGATCCGGTACAGGCCAAGGTCATGATGGCGCTGCCGATCGTGTTCACGGTGTTCTTCGCCTTCTTCCCGGCCGGGCTGGTGCTGTACTGGTTCGTCAACAATCTATTGTCGATTGCGCAGCAGTGGCGGATCAACAAGCTTATCGACGCCTGAGGCAGATCATGGGGCGTGATCCTCAACGGAGGAACATCACGCGGCGATGCCAGATCGGGACCTGCTGCCGATAGCAGGGAACGACACACGGCCGATGGCTGCGGCGGACCGAACAGCATGACGCTACCAACCGACTCGGACACGATTGCGGCGCCGGCGACGCCACCCGGGAGCGGAGGGGTGGCCGTCGTCAGGGTGTCGGGCAACGCGGCGGCAGACATCGCCGCCAAAGTCGCCGGAGAGGTCGCGCCGCCGCGACAGGCCAGCCTTCGCAGCTTCTGTGACTCTGACGGTTGCCGGATCGATCAGGGCTTGCTGATCTACTTCCCGGGTCCCGCATCGTTCACCGGCGAGGATGTCGTCGAGTTTCACTGTCATGGCGGACCGGTCGTCGTTGATCTCTTGCTGCAGACACTGCTGCAGGCAGGCGCCCGGTTCGCGCAGCCCGGGGAGTTTTCCCGCCGCGCCTTCCTGAATGGAAGGATGGACCTGACCCAGGTCGAAGCGGTCGCCGATCTGATAGAGGCCGGCTCGGTACAGGCTGCGAGAGCGGCTGTTCGCTCCATGCGAGGGGCGTTCTCCAGCCAGGTGCACGCCCTGGCAGAGAAACTCCTGGAGTTGCGGGTATTCGTGGAAGCCGCCCTGGACTTTCCCGACGAGGAGATAGATTTTCTGGCGGACGAATCCGTGCAGCGGCGCTGTGATGCCTTGTGTGCCGGTGTGGACGAGTTAGCCGCGACGGCGAGGCAGGGGGCGTTGCTGCGTGACGGGATATCGGTGGTGCTTGCGGGACCGCCGAATGCCGGCAAGTCGAGTCTGCTTAACCGACTGACGGGGCAGGAGACCGCTATCGTCACGCACCTGCCGGGGACGACCCGCGATGTGCTGCGCGAGCGCATCTCTATCGACGGAATGCCGCTGCATGTTGTCGACACGGCGGGACTCCGCGGCGAAGCCGATCTTGTCGAAGCGGAGGGCATCCGCCGCGCCAGGCGAGAGATCGACAATGCGGACCGGGTCCTGCTGGTCGTCGACGCCAGCGCGGAATCGACGGACGCGCAAAGAGCCAACGCCATGGTGGACCTGCCCGACGGTGTCGCCTGCACGATCATCCGTAACAAGATCGACCTGACCAGCGAGCCACCGGGCATCGTGCGGGACGAGGACGGCGTGACAGTCCTGGCGATATCTGCCCTCACCGGCGCCGGACTGGAGGATCTCCGGGCCCATCTGTCCAGCGTCGTGGGATACCAGCCCCATGCCGGTGCCTGCCTGTCAGCGCGCACCCGTCATATCGATGCACTGCGGCAGGCCGGGCTGAGATTGCAGGAGGCGCGGTCGAGGCTCGCAGGTGGTCACTCGCCCGAGATTGTGGCGGAAGAACTCAGGTTGGCGCATCAGTCGCTGGCAGAGATCACCGGAGAGATCAGCAGCGAAGACTTGCTCGGCAGGATCTTCAGCAGTTTCTGTGTCGGCAAGTGAGCGCGGCTAGCTGGCGCCCGAATTGCGATTGAACACGCCGTGGACGACAACATCGTCCTCGCCGTCTTTGTCGTCCTCTGCTTCGACTTCGGGCGCGGTCATGCCGCTGGCGCATGCAACCCGATTCCGACCGGTCTGCTTGGCGAGATAGAGTGCTTCGTCAGCTCGCTGCAGGGTGTCCGCCACTGATTCGCCGGGGACGAACTCAGCTACGCCTGCAGACAGCGTCACGACGACGCCTGGTTCGAATTCGGCTTCGGCGGTCTCCTTGCGCAGCCGTTCGGCACACTGGCGGGCGCCATCTTCTTCGGTGCTGGGCAACAGGCAGATGAATTCCTCTCCGCCAAATCGTCCAAAACAGCGGCCCTCGCCATCCAGGTCGATTACGTCGGTAGCCCGCAGCGCTTGCCGTGCCAGATAGGCAAACGAAGTCAGGACCTGGTCGCCGACCAGGTGGCCATATTTATCGTTGAGTCTCTTGAAGTGGTCGAGGTCGAAGATGCAGACGGAGAAGTTAGACCCGGTACGCTCGGCGCGACCCTTCTCCCTGGACAGGCATTCCATCATGTAACGCCTGTTGAACGATTGGGTCAGGTGGTCCCGCGTCGCCATTCGGCTGGTGCTAGTGACCGCTTCGCGCAGTTCCGTATTACGCGTCCGCAAGGATTCCTTCAGCCTGGCAACGTAGCTGGCGAACCAGGAACACCACAGGAGGCTGGCAGCCAGCACCATGGTCCGGAGCGCTTCCTGTGACGCATCGAACCGTTCCGGGAAGAGCTTGTAATCGGCGTAGACGACGACGAGGTAGCCCGTCAGCGCGAATGCTGTCATGGCGAAGAAGCCACGGCGATTGAGACGGAAAATTCCGAACAGGAGCGTGACGACGTACACCATCATCATCGCGCCCCTGACCTGGGAGCTGGCGACCATCAGCACCAGTACCCAGCAGAACGCCAGGGTGATCTGCTGCGCTGTCATCGACGGATCACTCAGTCGCTTGTTCAGGCCGCTGCGGATCATGACGTAGAAATACAGATTCGTCAGCGTGATTCCGCCGAGAACGACGAACAGGACTTCCTTGCTGATTTCAAGGTTGTCGGTGACGAAAGCGAAGACACCGAGAGATACCCACATGATGTAGGCCGCCATCGCCATCCTGAAGCGACGGAGCCTTAGTCTCTGCCTGGAATCTAGTTTCGGCAGCATCACTACGGGTCCCTGTGGGCCATTTGCTGCACCGCAGCCGCATTGCGGCATTATTGCGATGCGCGTGTTTCCTAGTCTGGAAGCCGAGAATCACCCACGCTATGGCCGATTAATGTGATGGGGGTCTCACTAACGGTCATGCCGGACGTGCCGGGGCATGGAAAGTTGAACCGGGTCACGAAGTTATCCCGGCATGGCGGCGCACGCGTTTACCCGGGGAACTGGCCGCCAATTGCTCCGGTCCATAGAATAGGCCGCTACTCCTCGACTGGCACGTATCCATGAACCATCCGGACAGTTTCGACGTCATCGTAGTCGGTGGCGGTCACGCCGGAACCTAGGCCGCCCTGGCGGCCGCTCGGATGGGGGCCCGTACCCTGCTGCTGACCCACAGCATCGACACACTCGGTCAGATGAGCTGCAATCCCGCTATCGGCGGCATTGGTAAGGGGCATCTGGCGAGGGAGGTGGACGCGCTGGGCGGCGCCATGGCGGTGGCCGCCGACATGGCGGGTATCCACTTCCGCACCCTGAACTCGCGCAAAGGTCCCGCAGTCAGGGCAACCCGGGCCCAGGCCGATCGTGTGCTGTACCGGCAGGCGATCCGCCAGATGCTGGAGAACCAGCACGGACTCACGCTTTTTCAGCAGGCCGTCGATGAGCTGCTGATCCAGGGTGACCGGGTAAACGGCGTGCAGACCCGGATGGGCCTGCGGTTCCATGCCCCGTGCGTCGTGTTGACCGTGGGCACGTTCCTCGCCGGACGCATCCACGTGGGAGAGAGCAGCCATCCGGGCGGACGGGCCGGCGATCCTCCGGCGCGCCGGCTGGCCGGCTGTCTTCGCGACCTGCCGTTACGCGTCGGTCGTCTCAAGACCGGCACACCGCCCCGGATCGATGGCCGTACGATCGATTTCTCTATACTGACCGTACAGCCCGGGGACGATCCGCGGCCGGTGTTTTCCTTTCTCGGCAAGCGCAGCGACCATCCGCGCCAGCTGCCGTGCCACATCACCCGGACAAACGAGCAGACCCACGACATCATCCGTGCCGCCCTCGACCGTTCACCCATGTTCACCGGCGTCATCGACGGCGTCGGACCGCGCTACTGCCCGTCCGTGGAGGACAAGGTCGTTCGGTTCGCGGACAGGACGTCACATCAGATCTTCGTGGAGCCGGAAGGCCTGAGCACGCACGAAGTCTATCCAAATGGCATCTCGACGAGCCTGCCTTTCGACGTCCAGTACGAGATGGTCCGGAGCATCGAGGGCTTCGGTAACGCGCACATCACCCGGCCCGGATACGCTATTGAATACGATTACTTCGATCCCCGGGATCTCCGCCACAGCCTGGAGAGCCGTCACGTGAGGGGTCTTTTCCTGGCCGGGCAGATCAATGGCACTACCGGTTACGAGGAGGCCGCGGCCCAAGGCATCCTGGCCGGTATCAATGCGGGCTTGCGCGTCAAGGATGCCGAATCCTGGTGGCCGCGTCGCGATGAGGCGTACATCGGCGTCCTGGTCGACGACCTGGTGACGCGCGGCACACTCGAGCCCTATCGCATGTTCACCAGTCGTGCTGAGCATCGGCTGATACTCAGAGAAGACAATGCGGACCTCAGGCTGACGCCTGTCGGGCGCCGACTGGGACTCGTGGATGATTTGCGCTGGACCTCTTTCGAGGCGAAGCGACAGGCCATCGAGAGCGAGAGCCGGCGATTGGCTGAGCTGGTGATTCACCCGCGCTATCTCGACGAGCGACAGATGAATGATGTTTTCGGGGAGGCCCTGTCGAGGGAATACCCGGCTGTGGAGCTGCTTCGACGTCCCGACGTCAGCTACCAGGATATGGCCACCCTGCCAGCTTTTGCGGCACCTGGACTGGTAGCTGCGGTGACCGAGCAAGTGGAAGTCCAGGCGAAATATGCAGGCTACATCCGTCGCCAGCAGGAAGAGATCGAGCGCGGCAGAAAGTACGAGGAGCTCAGGATTCCGGAAGACCTGGATTTCGAATCTGTTCGGGGGCTGTCACAGGAGGTCCGCCAGATTTTCTCGGCGACCCACCCTGAGACCCTGGGCCAGGCATCCCGCATACCCGGGGTGACACCCGCGGCGATTTCGGTGTTGCTGGTACATCTGAAGCGAGATCGCCTGCGTGTTACAGACGCCGTGTCAGAGGCCAATTCGGCTTGAGGACTCTTATCCTTGCGGCCCTGCTCGCAGGGCTCGTCACCGCTTGTGAGCGCACACCCGAACTCGAGGTGACCGCCGGAGTCACGATCAGTCCGACGGTTCTGCATCGGGGCAACGGCACTGAACCTGACAGCCTCGATCCTCACAAGAGCGAAGGGACATCCACTTCCAGTATCCAGAGGGACCTCTTCGACGGCCTGGTCAATACCGCGCCGGACGGCAGTCTCGAACCCGGTGCCGCGGCATCATGGGAAGTCAGTGACGATCGCATGACCTACCTGTTCCGGCTACAGCCTGACGGGCGCTGGTCGAACGGCGACCCCGTCACAGCCCAGGACTTCGTCTTCAGCTTCAGGCGTGCGGCGGACCCTGCAACGTTGTCGAACTACTCTCAGATCCTGGCGCCGATTCTTAATGCCGAGGCTGTCATCCGCGGCGAGATGCCGCCGGAATCGCTGGCCGTCGAGGCGCTGGATGAGCGCACGCTACGCTTTCGCCTGAAGGGTCCGACACCCTACTTCCTGGAGTTGCTGACGCACTCCATGACCTATCCCGTGCATCGTCCATCGGTCGACGAGCACGGCAGCCGGTTTGCCCGGCCCGGAGCGCTCATATCCAACGGCGCGTATCTGCTGGATGAGTGGGTCGTCCAGTCCCACGTGAAACTCGTCAAGAACCCACTTTATCGGGAGGCGGACAAGGTACGCATCGAGACGGTCTACTTCTACCCGATCGAGAGTCCGGCGACCGAGTTGCAGCGCTATCGGGCCGGCGAGCTTGACTGGACTGAGACCGTGCCCCACCAGCAGCTCAACTGGATCAGGCAAAATCTTCCTGAGCAGTTACACATCGCGCCCTACCTGGGTTCGTACTTTCTTGGCTTCAATGTCCTGCGCCCGCCATTCGCCAACCAGCCCGGTCTGCGGCGTGCACTTTCCATGGTCATCGATCGGAGGATCCTGACGGAGAAAGTCACCGGTGGCGGGGAGATGCCCGCCTATAGCTATATTCCCGAGTTACCGGACTACGAGCAACAGGTCCCTGAGTGGGCAAGCTGGCCGATGGTGGAGCGCGTAGAGAAGGCGCGGCAGCTTTACGAGGAGGCGGGATACGGTCCCGCGAACTCTCTCGTCATGGAACTGCGCTACAACACCAGCGAGAACCATCGTCGTATCTGCCTGGCGATTGCGGCGATGTGGAAGCAGACGCTGGGTGTGCAGACCCGGCTCTTGAACGAGGAGTTCAAGGTGTTCCTGGAAAACCGTACCCAGAAGATCGTCACGGAGGCGTTTCGGGCCGGATGGATCGGCGATTTCCGCGATCCTTATTCTTTCATGGAGATCCTGTACTCGACCCACGGCATGAACGATACGGGTTACGCCGGCGCGCGGGTGGATGACCTGATAGCGGCCTCCGCGACCGAACCAGATCCGGCGACCCGACTACGCATGCTGGCTGACGCAGAGCGCTCGATGCTGGAGGACCAGCCCATCATTCCGTTGTTTTTCTATGTCAGCAGGAAGATGGTCAAGCCGTGGGTGAAGGGGTGGCAGCCGAATCTGCTCGACTACCATCCGAGCAGGCACATATTCATTGATGTCGACCTGATGGACGGCCAGTGATCCAGGCAAGCGGAGCCATTCGGGAGGTTCGTCCCACCGCCACTATCCGCGGCTGGTCCGGGAGCGCTTACAACTCGTCAAACCCCGGTCGATCGGTTATGGTCCCGGGCTTACCCGGCCACGCCTGTGCATAACATTCCGGGGGGCCGCCTTCCGGTAAGGCTCTGCAGAGGAGTGATCGTGAACGCCGCAAGCGACAGGCGCACTGGATGCTAAATTACGCGTTCAAGAGATTTCTCGGAGCGTGGCCGACGCTTCTGATCCTGATCGCGCTGGCGTTCTTCATGATCAGAGCTGCGCCCGGCGGGCCGTTCGACAGCGAACGCCATCTGCCGCCCGAGATCGAGGCCAATCTCCGGGCCGCCTATCATCTCGACGAGCCATTGATCCAGCAGTTCGGGCGTTACCTGGTTGGACTCACGCAAGGCGACTTCGGGCCCTCCTTCCAATACAAGGACTACACGGTCACCGAACTCATCATGACCGGGTTCCCGGTCTCTCTCCGCCTGGGCGGTCTGGCGATGCTGCTGGCGGTGGTCGTCGGCGTGTCGGCGGGCTCGCTCGCAGCTCTGCGCCAGAATTCGAGGACCGATCATGCAGTGATGTCGGTCTCGATGACCGGCATCTCCATCCCCAACTTCGTGATGGCGCCGTTATTGATATTGCTGTTCGCGGTCTATCTCGGCTGGCTCCCTGCCGGGGGGCTCGGTAACGGTTCGGCAGCCAATCTGGTACTGCCGGTGATATCACTGGCTCTCCCCCAGATCGCCTATATTTCCCGCCTGACCCGCGGCAGCATGATCGAGGTACTCAGAAGCAACTTCATCAGGACGGCTCGCGCCAAAGGGTTACCGGAAAGGGTGGTGATTCTGCGTCATGCGCTCAAGCCGGCCTTGTTGCCGGTCGTGTCCTATCTGGGCCCGGCTACGGCTGGAGTGATCACCGGCTCGGTAGTCATCGAGCAGATTTTCGGCGTACCCGGACTCGGCCGTTACTTCGTGCAGGGTGCTTTGAACCGGGACTACACCCTGGTCATGGGCGTCGTCGTTTTCTTCGGGGTCCTGATCGTCGTATTCAATCTCATCGTGGATCTGGTCTACGCGCTGCTGGATCCACGGGTGAAGTACTGATGTCTGCGACGCCGGAGACTGTCGCCGCCGCACCCGCCGACAAGGGCCGCAGCCTGTGGACAGACGCGATGATCCGTCTGCGGCGCAACAGGGCGGCCGTGACGGCGGCCGCGACACTGGCGTTTATGACGCTGATGGTGATCGTGGGCCCGTGGTTCAGCCCGTACGACTACGATTTCACGCACTGGGACATGATCCTGATCTCCCCGGACCTCGCCAGCGGCCACGTCTTCGGTACAGACAGTATCGGCCGGGACATATTCGTCCGCACCCTTTACGGAGGCCGCATCTCGCTGCTCGTCGGCGTGGTGGCGACAATAGTCAGCCTCGTCATCGGTATCGCCTATGGCGCGACAGCCGGCTACTTCGGCGGCAGAATCGATCACGTCATGATGCGTATCGTGGACATTCTGTACGGGATGCCCTTCATGTTCTTCGTCATCCTCCTGATGGTGCTCTTCGGTCGCAATATCCTGCTTATATTCGTCGCTATCGGCGCCATCAACTGGCTGGATATGGCCCGCATCGTGCGCGGACAGACGCTGAGCCTGAAGCGCAAGGAATTCATCGAGGCGGCGGAGGCGCTCGGCGTACCGCCGTTTCGTATCATCCGCCGCCATATCGTCCCGAATCTGCTCGGTGTGGTCGTGGTCTACGTGACGCTGACGATTCCACAGGTGATCCTGGTGGAATCATTTCTCAGTTTTCTCGGTCTCGGTGTTCAGGAGCCGATGACGTCCTGGGGAGCGCTGGTCAATGAGGGCGCCCAGGAGATGGAGAACGCGCCCTGGACGCTGTTCTTCCCGGCCGTGTGCCTGGCGGCGACGCTGTTCTGTTTCAACTTTATCGGCGACGGTTTGCGCGACGCGCTGGATCCGAAGGACAGGTAAGCGTCATGGCCATGCTGGAAGTGGATGATCTGACGGTCGAATTCTCGACAGCGGATGGGATGCTGCCCGCGGTCCGTGGCGTCGGATTCTCGCTGGAGCAGGGCGACGCACTGGGAATCGTCGGTGAGTCCGGATCCGGCAAGAGCCAGACCGTGCTCGCGCTGATGGGCTTGCTTGCGGACAACGGGCGAGCCAGGGGTCGTGCCCGATTCGACGGGCAGGATCTACTGAGCCTCAGCCGCACCGACATGAACAACATCCGCGGCGAGAAGATCTCGATGATCTTCCAGGACCCCATGACTTCCCTGAATCCCTATCTGCGCGTTTCCCGGCAGATGGCCGAAGTCCTGACCCTTCACAAGGGCATGGCGAGGAAAGAGGCGAGGGCTGAGGCGATCCGGATGCTGGATGCGGTCCACATTCCCGACGCCGCCAGCCGCATCGATCGCTATCCGCACGAATTTTCCGGTGGCATGCGCCAGCGCGTCATGATCGCGATGTCCCTGTTGTGCAGGCCCAGGCTGATCATCGCTGATGAACCGACGACGGCCCTGGACGTAACGGTCCAGTCCCAGATTCTGATGCTGCTTGACGAAATCCGGCGCGAGTTCGGAACCGCCGTCATCCTGATCACCCATGATCTTGGCGTCGTGGCGGAGGTCTGCGACAGGGTATTGGTCATGTACGGCGGCCGGGTGATGGAGTCGGGTGTGCTGGACGACATTTTCCGCCGTGGCCGTCACCCTTATACGAGAGGCCTGCTGGCATCCGTCCCCAGGCTGGACAAGTCAGGAGGCGGGCGGCTGCAGGGAATACCCGGGACACCGCCCAGCGTGCGGCGGCCTCCTCCGGGCTGCCCGTTCGAGGCCAGGTGTACGGTTCGTGAGGACCGCTGCGCCGAGCGCCCGCCGCCATTGCAGGATGCGGAAGTTGGGCATCAAGTCGCGTGTTACGTCGAGATGGAAACGTGAACGACCCGTTGCTGTCGGTCAGGGATGTCTCAGTCGAATTCAAGGTGACCACGGGCACCTGGCAGCGCCCGAAGGTTCTTACGGCGGTCGATCAGGTCAGCCTCGAACTCAGGCGCGGAGAGACTCTCGGCGTGGTAGGTGAGTCGGGTTGCGGTAAGTCGACTCTCGCCCGGGCCATTCTGGGATTGGTGCCTCTTGCCGGCGGCAGCGTGTGGCTCGACGGCAAGTCGGTCGCGGATCAGCGCGATAAGCGCTGGTGGCGCCGGGACATCCAGATCATCTTCCAGGACCCGTTGGCTTCGCTGAACCCGCGCATGACGGTCGGGGAGATCATCGCCGAGCCGCTGCAGACTCTTATGCCGGAATTGTCGCGGGATGATACGAAGAAGCGCGTTCGGTCGATGATGGAACGCGCCGGGCTGTCAGCGGGGCACGTCAACCGTTATCCGCACGAATTCTCCGGCGGGCAGTGTCAGCGGATCGGCATCGCGAGAGCACTGGTCTCTGAGCCCAGGGTAGTGCTGTGCGACGAACCCGTGAGCGCCCTCGATGTCTCCATCCAGGCACAGATCGTCAACCTGCTCACTGATCTTCAGCAGGAGATGGGCCTGGCGTTATTGTTCATCGCACACGACCTGGCCGTCGTACGCCACATCAGCCGCAAAGTCATGGTGATGTATCTCGGCCGTGCGGTCGAAGTTGCTGATGCGGACGTGTTGTACGAGACACCCACGCATCCATACACGCGCGCGCTCCTTGCCGCCGTTCCGGTTCCCGTGCCTGGCCGGGTTCGACCCGAAACAGAGCTCGTGCACGGGGATGTGCCGTCGCCGCTTTCCCCTCCCAGTGGTTGTGCTTTTCGGACGCGCTGTCCGAAGGTTATCGACCGGTGTTCCAGAGAGCGCCCGGAATTACGGCGGATCGATGCCACGATGACGGCCTGCCACCGTGCTGGAGAAACGGACGCCTAGTCAGCGGGCAGGGGCAATGGTATTGGCAGGCCATTGATCGTCACAAGGCCGCCACCAAGACGAACCTCGGCAACCAGACGGTCTTCGATACGCCGGAGATAGCCAATCGCGACGAGCGATTCGACCGCGGCCGGGTCGTTACCATTGACGATCATCATGGGTAGGAACCCTTCCGAAAGCTCAACTGTGCCTTGTCCCTGCAATGCACGTAGTAATTCTCCCGGGCCGGTTCCCGCGTCGATCGTATCCCCGAGATGACACTCGAATTCCAGTCGGGCTCGCTCTCCGTCCGCCTCCATCAAGAACTCCTGCAGACGGAATCTTGACGCCGCAGAGAAGACCCCGGTCCAGGACTGGCGGTCGTTCGGCCAGCGCGCTTCGGTTCTCATGGCCAACAGGCGTCCGAGAGCCGCCGCATCCAGCCTCTCGATGGCACCCGCAAGGTGCAGTTGACCGTTATCTACCCGTGGGCTGGAGAATCGGTCTACAGTGACATCGTAGCGATGGTCGACCAGGTCGCCATCCGGCAGCACCGCCAGATCCAGATCAACCCCCTCCGCAAGGAAGGAAGCGCCGTCGGTACCGGTCATGGAGAAAGCGGCCACGTTCAGGCGGCTCTCACCGCTCCAGAATCCATGCGTTGTGTACGTGGACCGGCCGTCGACCCGGACGGGTCCGAACCTGATCTCGCCATTGGATCCCAGGAATTCCAGTTCGCCGATCGTTCCAAGCGAGTCGAGATTCCGCACCTGCCGGTCGAAGGAAATCCTCAGTTCGGTTGGGTGCCAGCGGATGAAGGCGCTACCCGACTCAACCGTCGTCTCCACCCCCGACGACTGAAAGACCGTGACGCCCGAAGCGTCAAGCCCGATATCCGTGATCGCCACACCCGGTATCGCGATCTCGTCCTGACCCACGAGGAAAGCGACCTCGGAGTGCACCCGCGCAAGACCCGGCCGGCCCTCCAATAGAGGCCATGGTCCGTGAGCTATCCGGCTGCGAATGACAAGCTCCGGACTCTCCTCCAGATTCGGTATGCCGGTCAGCTCGCGAGCCGCGTTGACGTATGCCGGGTCATCCAGCCTAAGCCGATGAATCGAGCGGGAGGTAATCCAGCCGGTCTCGTACTGGTCTGTGATCAGATCCGCGCCAGCGATATTGTCCGCCAGTGAGTCGATCAGGAACTGCTGCCGGGATTCGGCCAGCCGGCCGATGGCTGCCGGCGCGAGACATACGAGCGCCAGAGAGAGCAACATGAGCTGGATGATTCTGCGCAATTCGGACGCCTCCCGGAGCGTTACGGCCGCGATCGTAAAAATAGTGAAACTGGCCCTGCTGATAAGCCAAGGCGGTGGTCCTCGCCATGCTACGATCGCATGAGTGCAGGAGGAATCTCAATGGCTGTAGTCACCGACATACCTATCGCCAGCCTGGAAGGGGAGAGCGATCTGCTGGCCTCACTGACCGGCAATGTCTTGCTGGTGGTCAATGTGGCGAGCGAGTGTGGGTTGACGCCACAATATGAGGGCCTGCAGAAGCTGCACGACGAACTCGCGGGACATGGATTCAGCGTTGTAGGATTTCCCTGCAATCAGTTCGGCAGTCAGGAGCCGGGCGATGCCGGACAGATCCGCAGCTTCTGCACCAGCCGATACGAAGTGACGTTTCCCTTAAGCGAAAAGATCGAAGTCAACGGTGGCGGGCGGCATCCTCTTTACGACTGGTTGACCGACACGAGGCATGGTTTCGGCGGAGACATCACGTGGAACTTCGAGAAATTCCTCCTCGGTCGTGACGGCAGGATCCGCGGCCGTTACCCGCCCGAAACGCGTCCCGAGGACGGCGGCCTGCTCCAGGACATTTCCGATGCCCTGGAGGCAGGCGAAGAGCCTGTCTAGGGCTGGTCGAGATCGAACGCGGCCGTCACCGAGGCAGAGACTACGATTTCACCAGGCTGATAGCTTTGTGCTCCCGCGTCAGCGGCCGCGACTTCCATCCTGGCTGCGCCGCGGAATACGGGTTGTGGCCTTCCGTGTGACTGAATGTCCCGCACCGGCCCCAGGGCCATGCCCAGGGCGTCCGCCAGGACAGCTGCCCGTCCCCGGGCATCCAGTGCCGCCTCGGCCAGGGCCTGCTTCTCGATCTCGTTCCGGCGGGAGGTAGAGAATTCCGGAGGATTGACCTGATTGACGCCGACCTCGAGCGCGGCCTCGATGAGCGGTCCTAGCTTGTCCAGATCGCGCAGGTCGACGACAAGCTGCCGCGAAACGACATAACCCAGGAGTTTCCGCTCACGTGTCTGGGGGTGCCACTCGTAGTCCGGATTGATGAAGGCGGCGGCGGTTGACACCCGCTCATCCGGGATGCCCATGTCTCCGGTCAGCTTCAGGAACCTGGTCACGACGCCATTCACGGCGGAACGTGCGTCGTCGAGGTCAGGACGGCGTTCCTCGACACCCAGCCTGACGGTCGCCATGTCCGGCTCGGCATTGATCCGGGCATTTCCCGAGACGGTCACCGTCCGGATGTCAGGGCCGCTATCGGCACCCAGAGCAACGGTCGGTAATATGGCGAGCAGCAACAGCAGTCTCTTGCGTAACATTTGAACTCTCCTGGCAGACGGCACGCAGGCCGATCCCGATTTCCGTATAGCATTATCCACAAGCTGTGATTACCATAACCCGCCTTATTTGACACGCCGCCGGTCGCGGCGGACTGCGGGAGGACTCATGAGGTTGATGCGCATAGCCATCGTTGGCACGCTGATGGCGCTGGCCATACCCCTTGGCGCCCAGGCGGACGGCGATCCCGCCGCCGGCCGAAAAGCCGCCGAAACCTGTCTCGGCTGCCATGGCATCAAGAACCACAAGAACATCTACCCGACCTACCATGTGCCCAAGGTCTGTGGCCAGAACAGTCAGTATCTTCTTGACGCTCTGAACGGATATGCCAGCGGTGACCGGCCACACGAGACGATGCATGCCCAGGCCGCAACTTTGAGCGAGCAGGCTCGCCAGGACATCGCCGCCTACTTCGCCGACAAGGCCGCCTGCGGAAAGGGGGACTGAGATGAGATTTGCCACTATCGCCTCGACCGCCCTCCTGGCGCTCGCCGGAAGTTCCGTTGCGCTCGCCGATGGAGATCCGGCCATCGGCAAGACCAAGGCTGCCCCATGTGTCGCCTGTCACGGTGAAGACGGCATGGGCATTGCTCCTAATTATCCGGTGCTGGCGGGTCAGCATGCGGACTACATGGCCCACGCGCTTCGCCAGTATCGCAGTGGCGATCGCAAGAACGCGATCATGGCAGGATTCGCCACCAGCCTCAGCGACGCCGATATCGAGGACCTGGCCGCCTGGTTCGCCAGTCTCGACGGACTGGATACGGCCGTCCGGACGAAATAACCTCGGTTTCAGCTCGCGCCGTCCAGTTGGTCCAGGAAGCCATCTGCGGCGGTCCTGATTGCCTCCAACTCGGCGTCGTCCAGCCGGTCCAGGTTACGAATGGAGAGGCTCATCCTCGGGTTGGCGGCGAACCTTTCCCGGTGCCTGGCGAGGAAGTCCCAGTAGAGCGTGTTGAACGGACAGGCGTCGCTACCGACGCGCCGGTCCGGTCGGTAACGACAGTCTTGGCAATAGTTGCTCATCTTGCGGATGTAGTTCGCACTGGCGGCATAGGGTTTCGTGCCCACGAGGGCGTGGTCCCCATGCAGTGCCATGCCGAGCGTGTTGGGTAGCTCGACCCATTCCACCGCGTCTACGTACACCGCCAGGAACCAGTCACAGACCTGTCGTGGCGACAGACCGGCGATCAGCGCGAAGTTGCCGATGATCATCAGCCGCTGAATATGGTGGGCGTAGCCCAGCCTGAGTGTCTGTCCGATAGACTGTGACAGGCAACGCATGTCTGTATCGCCATCCCAGAAGAACCCTGGCAAGGGCCGATCCGCGCCGAGACCATTGCGCTGGCCGTAGGAGGGCATCTTCAGCCAGTAGACACCACGGATGAATTCACGCCATCCGATCAACTGCCGCACCAGACCCTCGACGGCCGCCAGTGGCGCCTCCCCTGAACGCCAAGCCTCAACGGCTCGCTCAACCACTTCCCTAGGATTTAGCAACCTTAGATTCAGGACCGACGACAACAGCGAGTGGTATAGCCAGGGTTGGTCCACCCACATGGCATCCTGGAAACGCCCGTACCAGGGCAGCCTGGTCGTGATGAAGTCATCCAGCGCTCGCCGTGCTTCATCTTCCGTGACGGGCCACCCGAACTCGTCGATGTCGCCAGGATGTCCCTTAAAGCGCTGCTCGACGGACCGGATCACATCGCGGGTTATCTCGTCGGGCTCGAATCTCAGTGGAGGCGGTACTTCGTCCGGCCCGTGCCTGCCAAAGCTGCTCCGGTTGTCTCTGTCGAAATTCCATTTGCCACCTGTCGGCTGGCCATTCTCAAGCAGGACGTCGAGTCGCTTGCGCATGTGACGGTAGAAGAATTCCATGACGAGCGATTTGCGTGACTGCGCATATTCCGCGAACTCGCTCCGCGACAGGAAAAAGTGGCGATCGTCCAAAATCTGCACCGGGATTCCCGAGCGTTCACATGCATTGCGTACGTCCCTCTCGACCCTCCATTCACCAGGCTCTGAAAGCAAGACCTCTTCGGGCTGCAGCCGTGCTATCGCCGCCATCAATCCCGCAGTGAGTGAGGCACAGTGCTGCTCTAGGGGCGTGTAGCGCACTCGCCATCCGAGCTCTTTCAGGCGGTGCGCGTGGTGCCGCATCGCGGCCAGGAAAACGACGATTCGCTGCTTGTGACTCGGGACGAACGCGGCCTCTCCGGGCGTCTCGATCATGACAACATGGTCAAGATCAGGATCAGAGGCATCCAGCGCGGGATTGTCCGGGTTGAGCTGATCCCCGAGTATGAGGATCAGGCGCCTGGCCCGGCTAGGGCCGGTCAAGCAAATCCTCCAGGAAGGTGACGACGACCTCGTAGTAGGCCTGGCGGTTACGTTTCTTGCGGAAACCGTGGCCCTCGTTCTTGCCCAGCAGGTACCAGACCTCGCCCCCGTTTGACCTGATTGTCGCGACCATCTGCTCGGATTCGGAAGCCGGCACTCGCGGGTCATTGAGCCCCTGCACGATCAGCAGGGGTTTGCGGATCCTTTCTGCGTTGTTAGTCGGAGAAATCTTCTCCAGGAATTCGCGCATGGCCGGATCACGTTCATCACCGTATTCCCGGCGTCGCTGATCACGCCGGTAATCCCGGGTGTTCTCCAGGAACGTGACGAAGTTGCTGATGCCGACGGATTCCATCCCTCCCAGCACGCGGTCGCCGTAATAGACCATTGATGCCAGCACCATGTAGCCGCCATAAGAGCCACCGTAGAGGACGATCCGCTCCTCATCCAGATCGGCCCGGGACGGGATCCAGTCGAGCAGGGCGCCGATATCGCTGACCGAATCCTCGCGGCGGTAGCCATCGTCCATCATGACGTACTCCCGGCCGTACCCTGAAGAGCCCCGCACATTCGGTGCCAGCACGGCGAAGCCCATTTCCGTGACGAGATACTGGAATATCGAGCTGAACCCCGGACGATACTGGCTCTCGGGTCCGCCGTGGATATATACGATGACCGGAAACGGGCCGTCCCCCGGCGGCAGATAGAGAAATGCGGGGATGCGGTCGGGCCCCCCCGAGCCGCTGTCGGCAGCCGGGAACGTGACCAGAGACGGCGCCACGAATCGATCCGGATCGAGTCCGCCGACTTCGCTGATGACCCATGGCGTCGGCGCCCCTCCCGCGGGATCGAGCACATAGACATTGCCAGGCGCGCTGGCTGCGTTGAAGCTCACGGCCAGGCGGTGGGAGCCAGGCTCGAATTTGAGCCCGGTCAACCGACCGACCGGCAAGCCATCCAGAGGGCGGATCGGACCGTCGGGCAGTTCCCTGAAGAACAACGCGGAGACACCGCCCTCGTTGACCGACCAGGCGATCCGACTGGTGTCATGAGAGATTTCGATGGCCTCGACATCCCAGGCCACGGGATCCGAAATACGCTCGGATTCATCGTCAACCATGTCGTATCGCCGCAGCTCCCGGTAGTTGGCCGCGCGCTCGGAGACATAGAACACTTGTCTGCCGCCGATGCCGAAAACGGCCGAGAACATGCCGCCTGCGGGTAGCGCCGCCTCGATCTCCACGGATCCGCCTGTATCCAGATCGACGACGTAGATCCGGCCATCGTTGATCGAGCGGTAATCCCGCACAAGCAGGGAAGATCCATCGGCGGACCAGTCCATCGGGCCCAGGTAGCCCGCCTCCGGCGCCGCTTCCATGATCCGGCGTGAAGCTCCGGAGGCTACATCCAGCACATAGACATCCCACGACCTGCCGTCGCGGGAATTGTTGGCATAAGCCAGGTATCTGCCGTCGCGCGACCAGACCGGGTTCGTATGACGCGACTCGCCGTCGGTGACCATCCGATGTCGACCCGTCGCGGGATCCAGAAGGAAGATCTGATAGTCCTCGTTGCCGACGTCGTCACGCAGGAAGGCGATCGGGCCTGCCGGGACCGGCGCCGCCACAGCGGCGTTTACCGGCTCCTCGAAGAAGGTCAGCTGGCGGCGTACGCCCATGGGCTGTTCGATCACGTGGAGCTGGTCGGTGTTGCCGAAGCGGGTCGAGATGAGCAGGCGGCCATCAGCCAGCCAGTCCGCCACGCGGGCCTGCCTGATATTGAGATACTGGCCAAGGCTTTCATGGACCGCCCGCGACGCGGGCGGTATGCCGTCGAAGACGAGCTGACCCTGCTCGCGGCGTTCCGCGGTATCCGCTGCTCCGAGCGGCGTCGACAGTGCTACCAGGGCCAGCAGGGAGGCGGGGAAAATCTTTCTCATTCTTGCTGCACTTCTTCTTTCATCGGTTCACTTCGCGCGGCAGACGCTGCACAATCGGCCTCCTCGAGGAGGTCGCTGATGACTATTTCTCCAAGGATCACGGACTTTGCCGACGGAATATCGGCAATAGACACCGAATACGTGCGGCCCATGATGGATGCCAGCCACCTTATCGTAAATGGTGGCCGCGCTGCATTCGTGGACACCGGCACCAGTCACTCGGTTCCGCTCCTGATGGCGGCCCTGGAGGCGAAAGGGTTGCAGCCGGATGACGTCGACTATGTTCTGGTGACACACGTCCATCTCGATCATGCTGGCGGCGCCGGCCAGCTGATGGCCGCTCTGCCAAAGGCGGCAGCCGTACTGCATCCACGCGGGGCCCCGCACATGGCGGATCCCTCGCGGCTCGTCAAAGGTTCCGTCGCGGTCTACGGGCAGGACCTCTTCGCGTCCTTGTACGGGGAGATTCGACCCATACCGGAGGATCGGATCCGGATCGTCGAGGATGGAGATCGCCTGTGGCTCGGCGGTCGCACACTGGAATTTCTCCACACCGAGGGCCATGCCCGGCATCATTACTGCATATCGGATGTCGATTCCGGCGTGATTTTCTCCGGCGACACCTTCGGGCTGTCGTATCGCGACCTCGATACGGACAAGGGGGAGTTTATTTTCCCCAGCACGACACCGGTGGACTTTGATCCCGAAGCGGCGGTGTCCTCAGTTGACAGGCTCATGGGACGATCTCCCGAAGCGATCTATCTGACCCATTACAGTCGCGTCACGGATGTGCGCCGACTTGCAGACGACCTCAAGCAAGACATAAATGCCTATGCCGACCTGGCCTGCGGCGTGTCCGGCCGCGACGACCCTGTCCCTGCTCTGGAGGACGGGCTGCGCGAATACATGTACCTGAGGATGGATCGCCACGGCTGTAACCCGGATCCCGGCTGGCGCGAAAGTATCATCGGTGACGACATCCGCCTTAACGCCCAGGGCCTCAAGGTCTGGCTGGCCCGCCGGTCACGCGGCTGAACCGGACCCGACACCACAAGCGATCATCGAAGGAATGCCAATGTCACAGCCAAATACCGAACACTTCAAGGGCTACAGGATCCACCAGGAAGACGGCCAAATCGTGGGCCGCTTCGATGACCTGGGCCTGGACGATCTGACCGAAGGCGAGGTGGTCATCCGGGCACGTTACAGCAGCATCAACTACAAGGATGCCCTGGCCGCAACCGGCGCCGGAAAAATCATGCGGCGCTTCCCTCTGGTCGGCGGCATTGACGTAGCCGGCCATGTCGAGAGTTCTGCAGATGACCGTTATGCGCCGGGAGATCCTGTGCTGGTGACCGGTTGCGGCCTCGGAGAGGACTTCGACGGGGGCTACTCCGAGTTTGTACGTGCCCGGGGAGATTGGGTGATCCCCATCCCGACCGGGATGGACGCTCACCAGGCGATGTGCCTCGGGACCGCCGGATTCACCGCAGCGCTGGCCATCACCAGACTGGAGCACAATGGCCTGCAACCCGGCGGTGGTTCGGTCGCGGTGACCGGTGCCTCCGGAGGTGTCGGAAGCCTGGCGGTGAACATGCTTGCCGGGCGCGGTTACTCGACGACCGCGGTGACCGGCAAGGACACGGCGGCTGACTTCCTGAAGAGTCTGGGTGCTGAGGAGGTGTTGGTCCGATCGGAGATCGACATGGGTTCCCGGCCGCTGGAGAGGGCGCTGTGGTCAGGCGCCGTCGACAATCTCGGCGGTGACACACTTGCGTGGCTGATCCGGACGACGGACTGGTGGGGCAGCGTCGCCAGCATCGGCCTGGCGCAGAGCTTCAAGCTCAACACCACCGTGATGCCCTTTATCCTGAGGGGCGTCAATCTCCTGGGCATCAACTCGGTAGCTACGCCCCGCGACATACGCCTGAAAGTCTGGGAGAGGCTCGCAGGGGATCTCAGGCCGGACAAGCTGGATGTCATCGGTACCCGGGTCGTGCCGTTTGCCGATCTGCCGTCAGCATTCGACGACTACCTCAAGGGAGCGGTCACGGGCCGGACGGTTGTCGATCTGGGGGGTTGACCCACACCTGACGTGCCGATCGCGTCTGGGCTAAAATGGAGGGCCCCCTTGGCCGGGCGGAACCCTGGCCCTGACATCGGGAGTCCATCCATGTCTTTACCGACATCCGCGGGAGAGCGCCTCTGGCAAGCCCTCGAGCTGGAGCGGCCGCTGCAGGTCGTCGGCACGATCAATGCCTACTCTGCGCTGTTGGCGGAGCGGGCCGGTTTCCGCGCGATCTACCTGTCGGGCGCCGGCGTCGCTAATGCCTCCTTCGGTTTCCCGGATCTGGGGCTGACCAGCCTGAACGACGTCTGCGAGGATGTCCGCCGCATTGCAGGCATCACTGACCTGCCGTTGCTGGTCGACGCCGATACGGGCTGGGGACAGGCCTTCATGATCGCGCGGACCGTTCGCGATCTGACTGCTGCCGGTGCAGCCGGCATCCATATCGAGGACCAGGTTCAGTCGAAACGTTGCGGGCACCGCCCTGGCAAAGCCCTGGTGAGTTGCGCCGAAATGTGCGATCGAATCAGGGCCGCTGCCGACGCCAGAACCGACGCCAGGTTCGTGGTGATGGCGCGCACCGATGCGCATGCGGTCGAGGGTCAGCAAGCTGCTCTGGATCGGGCCGGCGCCTATGTGGAGGCGGGCGCCGATATGATTTTTGCGGAGGCGCTCAATACGCTCGGCGAGTATCGTGATTTCACGGCATCAGTCGGTATTCCAGTACTCGCGAACATCACGGAGTTTGGCCAGACACCCCTCTTTACGACGACGGAACTTGCCGAGGCCGGTGTCCGCCTTGCCTTGTACCCCCTGTCGGCCTTTCGCGCCATGAGCCGGGCCGCGATCGCCGTCTACGAGTCGCTGAGAACGGATGGCACTCAGAAGAGCGTTATCGACAGCATGCAGACCCGGGCCGAGCTCTACGAAGTCCTCGGTTATCACGAATATGAAGAAAAGCTGGACGATCTGTTCAGTCGCGACGACAGCGACTAAGACCGACCTGCCGAACTCTGGAGAACGCAGATGATCGACAAGAAGAAAGCGGGTGGACTGGCCGGCGTGACCGCCGGAGAGACGGCGATAGCAACGGTAGGCAAAGAGGGCGCGGGACTCACATATCGCGGCTATGACATCTACGATCTGGCGGAAAATGCCAGTTTCGAGGAGGTGGGCTACCTCCTGCATTACGGCACTTTGCCGGATCGGCAAGGACTGGCTGCATATATCGAGCGCCTGAAAGGGTTCCGTGGATTGCCCGACGCGTTGAAGGACACGTTGGAGAAGATACCGGCCGACGCTCATCCCATGGACGTGCTCCGCACCGGCTGCTCTATGCTCGGCAATGTCGAGCCGGAGGGTGACTTCTCAAACCAGAGGCAAGTCGCCGACCGCTTGCTGGCCTGCTTGCCCTCCATCCTGATGTACTGGCACCGATTCCATGTCGATGGTGTTCGCATCGAGACCGAGACGGACGACGACAGCGTTGCCGGTCACTTCTTGCACCTGTTGCACGATCAGCCGCCCAGCGAGTTCCATCGGCGAGTGCTTGACGTATCCCTGATCCTCTACGCGGAACACGAATTCAACGCCTCGACATTCACCGCCAGGGTGATAGCGGCGACATTGTCTGACTTTCATTCGGCCGTCACCGGCGCGATCGGCGCCCTGCGGGGGCCGTTGCATGGCGGCGCTAACGAGGCAGCCATGGAGCTGGTGGAGAGGTTCCGCACTGTCGCCGAGGCGGAGACCGGAATCCGCGATGCACTGGCCCGCAAGGACAAGATCATGGGTTTTGGACATCGCGTCTACACGACCTCGGATCCGCGCAACAAGGTCATCAAGGAGTTCTCCCGGCGGCTGGCCGAGGAGGTCGGAGACAGCCGGCTATACCCTGTTTCAGAGGTCGTCGAGAAGGTGATGTGGGAGGAGAAGAAACTGTTTCCGAATGCCGACTTCTACTCGGCCACGGCGTACCATTTCATGGGCATCCCGACACCACTGTTTACCCCGATTTTCGTCTGTTCGCGCATCACCGGGTGGTCCGCCCACATCATGGAGCAGCGCGCCAACAATCGCCTGATCCGTCCGGGCGCCGAATACATCGGGCCTGAATTGCAGAACTGGATCCCCATCGACGAACGATCCTGAGTCTTCCATCGTGGCCGGCGCCCGTCAGGGCGCCCGCCAGAAACCTTCATTACAGGAGGCCATATGTCTTCCGTTGATATCCGTTCGGCCAAGCGCCCGCCACCCGATGCGGTGCTCGCCAGCATCGCCGACTACGTCATCGGCTGTGAGATCACCAGTGAGGTTGCCTACGAGACCGCCCGGTATTGCCTCATGGACACACTGGCCTGCGGATTCCAGGCTCTCGACTACGCCGCCTGCACGAAGCTGATGGGCCCGGTTGTGCCTGGTGCGACCATGCCCGGGGGCAGCCGGGTACCCGGCACCAGCTGGGAGCTGGATCCTGTTCAGGGCGCGTTCAACATTGGCGCCATGATCCGCTGGCTCGACTTCAACGACACCTGGCTGGCCGCGGAGTGGGGTCATCCGTCCGACAATCTCGGCGGTATCCTGGCCGTCGCCGATTACCTTAGCCGCAAGGCTGCGGCGGAAGGCAGAGACCCGTTGTCCGTCCGGGACGTGCTGACCGCCATGATCAAGGCTCACGAGATCCAGGGCGTGATCGCGCTGGAGAACAGCTTCAATCGGGTCGGGCTGGATCACGTGTTGCTGGTCAGGATCGCGACGACGGCAGTCGTCACCGGGATGCTGGGAGGGAACCGTGAACAGATCATCAATGCGGTCTCGAACGCATGGATCGATGGCGGTGCTCTGCGGACGTACCGACATGCACCGAACACAGGCTCCCGGAAGAGCTGGGCGGCCGGTGACGCGACCAGCCGCGGCGTTCGTCATGCGCTGATCGCAATGACCGGCGAGATGGGCTATCCGTCGGCCCTGTCAGCTGCGGGATGGGGTTTCTGCGACGTGCTCTTCGACGGCAAGCCGCTGAGCTTCCCGCAGGAGTACGGCAGCTATGTGATGGAGAACGTTCTCTTCAAGATCTCCTTTCCAGCCGAATTCCATGCCCAGACTGCCGTAGAGGCCGCCATGGAGTTGCATGCGGAAGTCGCGGACCGGGTGGACGAAGTGAAGGAAGTCCTCATCGAGACGCAGGAACCCGGTGTCCGCATCATCGACAAGACCGGCCCCCTGGACAACCCGGCAGACCGCGATCACTGCATCCAGTACATGGTTGCGGTGCCGCTCGTATTCGGGCGACTGACGGCCGCAGACTATGAGGATGACGTCGCGTCGGATTCGCGCGTCGACGCCTTGCGGGACAAGATGAGAGTCAAGGAGAACGGGCGTTTCACGCGTGACTATTACGATGCCGAGAAACGTTATATCGGCAATGCTGTGCAGGTCTTCTTCAAGGATGGCACAGCGACCGCCCGCGTCGAGGTCGAATTCCCGATCGGGCACAGGAAACGCAGGCAGGAAGGGATCCCGGTCCTGGTGTCGAAATTCGAGTCGAGCCTGGCAGGAAAGCTGGCCACCGGGCAGTTCGATCGGCTCACCGACCTGTGTGCCGACCAGGCCGGCCTGGAAAAGACCCCTGTGGATGACTTCATGGCACTACTGGTCAAGGCCTGAGTTCGCTGCGGGCCTTGAGGGGCTGTCAACCTCGGTCGAACTGGTGCGTTGAGATCATTGAGTAGCGATGATCCCTATTGTCACCACGGAGGTTTGACATGAAGACCAGTAAATTTGCGGCCATGGCTGCGGCGCTGTTACTTACCGGTGTGACGACCGCGTGGGCGCAGGATTCTGACCAGTCACCGTCCGCAAGCGACCCTGCCGCAAGGACAACGGCTGGCAAACAGGGCTTGTCCCCGGAAGAACGACAGGCCAGGCGCGAGCAATGGCAGTCGCTTACGCCGGATGAGCGGGAGCGTGCCCGGGCTGAGCAGCGGGCAAGGTGGGAGGCCATGAGTCCCGAGGAGCAGGACCAGGTTCGGGAGCGCAGGGAGACCCGGCGACAGCACGCCCGTGAACACTGGCAGTCACTCAGTCCAGACGAGCAGGCCCGCGTGCGCGAAGAGCGCCGGGCGCGATTCGAGTCGCTGAGTCCGGAAGAACAGGCACAAATCCGCGAGCGCCGCCAGCAGCGGCGCCAGGACGGAGCAGGTGGCGGGCAAAAGCACGGCGCCAGTGACGGGCAGCGGGTTGGAGGCCGGTCCGGACGAGGCGGGTAGCGCGAGCGGCCCATTCAAGCGATTCTATCCGATGCCGCGGCTGCAACAGCCGCGGCTTTCGTTAGGCTCTCTTCCAGTCACCTTACAAGCGACCCCGTTATACTTCGCGGCCTTGCCGGAGAGTGTGCATGGCCGACGAGACGAACGCGGGCGAATTGAGAAACGGCGTGGAACGGCTGGGCATACGGCTGGCCGAGGGCCAGGAGAAGCTGCTTCTGGCTTACCTGCAGCTCCTGGCCAAGTGGAACCGGGCCTATAACCTGACCGCCGTGCGCAATCCCCGCGAGATGGTTTCACGACACCTCCTCGATAGCCTGAGCGTTCTGCCCAGCTTGCGCGGCCAGAGAGTGGCCGACATCGGTTCCGGGCCCGGTCTGCCCGGGATACCCCTGGCTATCGCGGTTCCTGACAGTCAGTTCATACTGCTGGACAGCAATGGCAAGAAAACCAGGTTCGCGGACCATGCGGCGGGGCGGCTGGGGCTGGGTAATGTGACCGTGGTGAAAAGCCGCGTGGAGGACTATGCCGACGAGGTGGGCTTTGATACCGTGATCAGCCGGGCGTTTGCAAGCGTATCGGATTTTATCCGACTGGCCGGCCATCTGTGTGGTCGGAGTGGCTGCCTGATGGCAATGAAGGGCAGGCTGGATCCGGAAGAACTGGCCAATGTCCCGTCCGACTGGCGGATTGCGGAAACACGCCAGTTGAGAGTCCCCGGCGTCGATGCACATCGACACCTGATTGTTCTTGTCCCCGCAACGGCGACCAGACTGAAGACATGACAAAGATAATCGCCGTAGCGAACCAGAAGGGCGGTGTCGGCAAGACCACGACAGCGGTCAATCTTGCCGCCTCGCTGGTAGCGAACGACAGGCGCGTCCTGATGGTAGACCTGGACCCCCAGGGCAACGCGACGATGGGGTCTGGCATCGACAAGAATGAGCTGGACGTATCCACCTATGACGTCCTGCTGGGTGATTCAGAGGCCGGGGACGCAATCCAGCCGTCAGCACAAGGCGGGTTCGACATCATCCCGGCAAATGCCGATCTCACCGCGGCCGAGGTCAAGCTGCTAAACGAATTCGGCCGCGAGACACGCTTGCGCGCGGCGCTCGAGCCGCTCAAGGGCGATTACGATTATGTCCTGATCGACTGCCCGCCATCCATCAACATGCTGACGGTCAACGGCCTGACTGCCGCCACCGGCGTCCTGATACCGATGCAGTGCGAGTACTACGCTCTCGAGGGCCTGTCATCCCTGCTCTCGACCGTCGAGCAGATCCGGGGAGCGGTCAATCCCAGGTTGGGTCTGGCGGGCATCCTGCGGACGATGTTCGACCCGCGGAACAATCTGGCCAATGAGGTCTCCGGTCAGCTCATTCTGCACTTCGGCGACAAGGTGTACCGTACGGTGATCCCGCGCAATGTACGTCTGGCCGAGGCGCCGAGCTTTGGCGTCCCCGCCTTGTTCCATGACAAATATTCCCGGGGAGCACTGGCCTATCTGGCCCTGGCGGCCGAGATCATCCGCATGGAAGACGGTCACGGGCAGGCCGGGCTATAGGCTCTGCTACACTTCCGGGTTCCTTCCGACCGCAGATGCGAGAGAGCAATACCATGTCCGCCAGGCGCCGCACCCTAGGGCGGGGGCTCGATGCCCTGCTAAGCACTCCGGACTCCTCAGGGGCCGCCGACGGTCCGTCGGCGACGGCCGTGGCCGGACTCCATGATCTCCCCGTCGATCTGCTGGAGCGTGGCCGTTATCAGCCGCGTCACGATCTGCGAACGGAGTCTCTGGAGGATCTGGCCGATTCCATCCGCGCCCAGGGCGTTGTCCAGCCTATCGTGGTGCGGCCGCTGGCAGGTGCCGGAGGCGCGACCCGTTATGAAATCATTGCCGGCGAGCGCCGCTGGCGTGCCGCTCAGCTGGCCGGCCTGCAGGAGATCCCCGCAATAGTCCGGGATGTGCCGGACGAGGCCGCCGTGGCTATGGCGCTGATCGAGAATATCCAGCGCGAGAACCTCAATCCGCTCGAGGAGGCCCGGGCGCTTGAACGACTGATCGACGAGTTCGGCATGACCCATCAGCAGGCCGCGCAGGCCGTCGGGCGCTCACGGGCGGCCGTTACCAATCTGCTGCGGCTGCTCGATCTGTCCGCCGAGGTAAAGCGCATGGTCGAGATCCGCGAGCTCGAGATGGGGCACGCCAGAGCCCTGCTCGGCATCAGTGATGCCGGCGCCCAGCTGGCAGCGGCCAGGACCGTGGCATCGAAGGGCCTCTCCGTTCGCGAGACGGAGCGATTGGTCAAGCGGATTACTGCGCCGCCGGCGGATACTGTCGTGACCAGGAAATCCGACCCGAATGTCGCACGGCTGGAGGCCGATCTGGGCGACCGGCTCGGCACCCGGGTCCAGGTACGCCAGGGCACCAAGGGTAGTGGCAAACTGGTGATCAGCTACAACAGTCTCGACGAACTCGAGGGCATCCTGGCTCACATCCGTTGAGTGTCGGTTACGTTGCACTGCCAAAAGCCAAACCCGTATAATAATAGGGCTACGGGTAGCGTCGATTGAGGACGTGACCCAGCCGTGACGCCACCCAGTGCCCGGAAGGGCGCAAGTGGCGTTTCTAGTTACCAGGGGATATCGGCACCGTGGGTGTTTCGCCTCAGACCAGCCCCTTGTCGGCCATGCTTCGGATTCTCCTTGCCCAGCTGGGCGCAGGGGTGGCCGCAGCGGCGGCGGGGCTGCTCTGGGCCGGTACGATCGCGGCTTACTCCGCCGTTCTCGGCGGTCTGATCTGCGTCGTGCCGAACACGTTTCTGGCACTGCGAATGTTTGCCGGGAGCCTGGCGCGGGACCCTCGAAGCGCGCTGACTGCAACTTATGTCGGCGCTGCGGGGAAGCTCCTGTTGACGGCCGCTCTGTTTGCGGCGGTATTTGTGCTGATCCGGCCGCTGCGGCCGGGTTGGCTGTTCGCCGGATTCCTGGCGGCGCAGGGGGTCATGTGGATCGCCCTGGCGACGTCCCGGTTTCCGGGCCAATCGATGACAAGTTGACGAGTACGGACGATGGCAGCGGGTCAAAAAACGGCTGGCGAATACATACAGCATCACCTGCAGAACCTGCAGGTCTGCAAGGTCGATGGCGAATGGGTCTGGAACCACTGCCAGGGCAATTTCTGGACCCTGAATGTCGATTCCATGTTCTTCTCCGTCTTCCTGGGCGCATTGTTCCTGTTCCTCTTCTGGAGGACCGCAAACCGGATCACGACGGGTGTTCCCGGCCGCTTCCAGGCGGCGGTGGAGTCACTCGTCGAGTTCGTCGACACCAGCGTCAAAGAGACTTTCCACGGCGAGAGCAAGCTGATCGCTCCTCTGGGCCTGACGATCTTCGTCTGGGTCTTCCTGATGAATCTCATGGACCTGATACCGGTCGACTGGCTGCCGGCTACGGCCCATGTTGCCGGTATCGAGTATCTCAAGGTCGTCCCGACGACCGATCTGAACATCACGTTCGCGATGTCGCTTTCGGTGTTCGTGCTGATCATCTATTACTCAATCAAGGCGAAAGGCGTCTCCGGATTCGTCAAGGAACTGACCCTTCAGCCCTTCAATCATCCCATCGCCATTCCCTTCAATCTGGTCCTGGAGGGCGTGGCCCTGCTGGCCAAGCCGCTGTCGTTGTCGCTGCGGTTGTTCGGCAACCTGTTCGCTGGCGAGCTGATATTCATTCTCATAGCGCTGCTGGGTGTCTGGCAGCTGCCATTGCATTTCGCCTGGGCGGTGTTTCACATACTGATCATCGTTCTGCAGGCATTCATTTTCATGATGCTCACTATCGTGTACCTCGCGCTTGCGAACGAGGAGCACTGAGCTGCGGACCCTTAGCTATCAATACCTAGTCAGGAGATCTCGATGGAAACTGTAATTGGCATGACCGCGATCGCTGTTGCGATCCTGATCGGCCTCGGCGCCCTTGGCGTCGGTGTGGGCATGGGCCTGCTGGGCGGACGCTTTCTCGAAGGCGCGGCTCGTCAGCCTGAACTCGTGCCGATGCTTCAGGTGAAGATGTTTATCGTCGTCGCGCTGCTCGACGCCGTCGCAATGATCGGCGTGGGTATCGCGCTGTTCTTCACCTTCGCGAACCCCTTTATCGGGCAGTTCCAGGCGGCAGCCGGCGGCTAATTGCCGGCGACCACTTCACTGAAACTGATCCGCTAGGAGGCGCAAGGTGGATATCAACATGACCATCATCGGCCAGACGATCGCCATGATCGTGTTCGTCTGGTTCTGCATGAGGTTCGTCTGGCCGCCGCTGGTGCATGCCCTGGATGAGCGTCGCAAGACAATCGCCGACGGTCTGGCCGCCGCGGAAGACGGCCAGAAGAAGCTCGAAGAGGCTCAGGCCCGTTTCGAGGAGACCGTGCGCGAGTCGCGCGAGAAGGCCGCAGAAGTCATCCAGCAGGCGGAGAAGCGCGGGCGCGAGATCGTCGACCAGGCCCGGGGAGAAGCTGTCTCGGAAGGCGAGCGGCTGATCGCGCAGGCCAAGGCGGAGATCTCGCAGGAAGCGAGTCGCGCCCGGGACGCTCTGCGGGGAGACGTGGCGGCGGTCGCTTTGAGCGGCGCCAGGCAGTTGCTCGAGCGCGAAATCGATCCGGCAACGCACAAGCAGTTGCTGGACAAGCTCGCCTCCGAGCTCTGACGATCAGGAGTCGGCGATGGCTGAAATCACAACCGTTGCAAGGCCCTACGCCAAGGCCGTCTTTGAGCTGGCGCGCGACGAAGACGCGTTCGGCGGGTGGACGGCGGCGCTGACGCTCGCCTGTACGGTCATCGAGGACGAGGGCTTCCAGGGTCTGATGCGCAGCCCGGAAGCAACGCCAGAGCGCCTGGCGAGTCTCGTCATCGATGTCTGTGGTGAGCATGCGGGTCAGAAGCAACAGAATTTCATCCGCCTGCTTGCGGACAACGGGCGCCTCGATTGTCTGCCGGCCATCGCGCGGCAGTTCGAGGCTCTGAGAGACCAGTACGAGAACATTGCCGACGTGGATGTGACCTCGGCGGTACCGCTCTCCGATGAACAAAAGCAGCATTTCGCGACGGCGATGAAGAATCGCCTGGGCAAGGAAGTCCGCCTGAACTGCGATATCGACGCCTCCCTGATAGGCGGCGCCATCGTGAGATCGGGCGACGTGGTTATCGACGGATCCCTCCGCGGCCGGCTCGACCGGCTAGCCGGCGCCGTGACGCACTAAAGGAAGTTTTTCCATGTCAATCAAGGCATCTGAGATCAGCGATCTCATCAAACAGAAAATCGAGCAGTTCCAGGCGACGACCGAGGCCAGGAACGAAGGGACCGTTGTCTCCGTTATGGACGGCATCGTCCGGGTCCACGGGCTGGCTGACGTCGCCTACGGCGAAATGCTGGAGTTTCCGGGCAACACGTTCGGTCTGGCATTGAACCTGGAGCGGGACTCCGTGGGCGCCGTCGTGCTGGGCGACTACAAGCACATCTCAGAGGGCACCAAGGTAACGACTACCGGGCGCATCCTCGAGGTGCCGGTGGGCGAAGCCATGCTGGGTCGGGTGGTCAACTCGCTAGGTGTTCCGGTGGACGGCAAAGGCCCGATCGAGTCCACCCAGACATCGCCGATCGAGAAAGTGGCGCCGGGAGTTATCGCCCGTCAGTCGGTGAGCGAGCCGGTACAGACCGGCCTCAAGGCCATCGACTCCATGGTGCCCGTAGGCCGAGGTCAGCGTGAGCTGATCATCGGCGACCGGCAGACCGGTAAGACCGCCGTGGCGATCGACACGATCATCAATCAGAAGGGCACCGGCATCAAGTGCATCTACGTGGCCGTCGGACAGAAGCAGTCGTCCATCGCCAATGTAGTGAGCAAGCTGGAAGAGCACGGCGCCATGGAGCACACCATCGTCATCGCCGCCGGCGCGGCGGAGTCGGCGGCCCTGCAGTACATCGCTCCCTACTCCGGCTGCGCCATGGGCGAATTCTTCCGGGATCGCGGCGAGGATGCGCTGATCATCTACGACGACCTGACCAAACAGGCCTGGGCCTACCGACAGGTCTCCCTGTTGCTGCGCCGGCCGCCGGGCCGCGAGGCCTATCCCGGTGACGTCTTCTATCTGCACTCGCGTCTGCTTGAGCGGTCTGCCCGGATCAACGCCGAGTACGTTGAGAAGATCACCGATGGCAAGGTCAAGGGCAAGACCGGCTCGCTGACGGCGCTGCCGATTATCGAAACCCAGGCGGGCGACGTGTCGGCCTTCGTGCCCACCAACGTGATCTCGATCACCGACGGCCAGATC
>CALDWW010000007.1 GCA_937924335.1 uncultured Gammaproteobacteria bacterium | reverse complement strand
CAGGCGGGTGGAACCTGATCCAGCTATCCGTGGCCGGCGGCCTGGGCGGCGGGGCCGCCGGGCTCTTCGCGCTCAACGAAGACTATCTGCGAACCGGGGAGGCTCTCGATCTGCTGCTCCAGCGGTTGGCGCCGGGCGGCCTCCTCGCAGCCCACGCATGGGTCTCGCTGCCGTTGCGTGGCAGTCTGCGTCTGGCGGCGACCATCGTGAATGCGCTTGTTGCTCAAGGCAGCGACGACCCGGGTGCCAGCGTCCTGGCGCTTCGCAGTTGGCAGATGGTCACAATCATCACTAAGAACGGCCGATTCGGTTCCGGCGAGATCGCGGCCTTCAAAGGTTTCGCCCGCCAGTACGGTTTCGATCTCGTCTGGTACCCGGGAATGCAGAGAGAAGAAGCCAACCGGGTGCATCGTATGCCGCGGCCCTGGCTCCATGATGCGATCTCCGCATTCACGGTGGGCCACGGGGACATGTTTGCCCGGGACTACAAATTCCACATCGATCCTGTGTCCGACGATCGACCGTTCTTTCACAATTTCATGCGCTGGTCGACTGTTCCCGAGATCCTGCGGCTCCTTCGAGGCGGGGGCATGCCGCTGCTGGAGGCAGGTTATATCCTGCTGTTGGCGACGCTCGCGCAGGCCATCGTCCTGAGCTTGCTGCTGGTGGTGTCGCCGCTGGCTGCATCCAGGACAAGGGGTCCATTGATGGCCTCGCCGCCGTTGAGTCTCAAGACGATTGTCTACTTCGGTGCCATCGGACTGGCTTTCATGCTGGTGGAGCTGGCTGCGATCCACCGCTTCACGCTGTTTCTGGAGGAACCGGTCTTCGCATCGGCCGTGGTCGTCAGTTCATTTCTCGTCTTTGCGGGACTCGGTAGTCTGTCCGGCACACGTGCGGTCGACAGGCTCGGCGCAGGTCGGGCAGCCAGGTTGGCGGCGGTTGCGATCATCGTGTTCGGTGCCGGATGGCTACTGCTTCTTGGGCGACTGACGATGCTTGCCGCGCCACTCCCGCTGGGGGCGAAGATTGTTCTGGCTCTGCTGCTGATCGCGCCGCTGGCATTCTCCATGGGTCAATTATTCCCTGCTGCAGTCAGATCACTGTCGAGCATCAGGCCATCCCTGGTGGCGTGGGCATGGGCGGTAAACGGCTGCGCCTCTGTCATTGGCGCCGTGCTGGCCAGCGTGCTGTCGGTGTCGATCGGATTCAGCGGTTGCCTCTCGATTGCCCTGATGCTGTATGCAATCACCCTGTTGAGCTTCCCGAGCTCCAGGCCATCGATTGCTCAGGTGCGTCGCGGCCCTGCGGGACGTACACTCGGGGCCGACTGAACGAACGTCAGTGCGGGGAGAATCAACCATGAGCGCGACGCGTCGCGGATTTCTCAAAGGAGGGGCTATGGCGGCGCTGGGAGCCGGATTCCTGGGTCGAATGGACGCGGTATCTGCCATGCAGAAGCCCGTATCCCTGACGGACAACCTGAAAGCACAGGCGAGCGGCACGAGCGAGGCCCTGCTACTCAAACCAAAACCGGGTGAGGAAGGACCGCCACCGGCCGCGGACTACGATCGGCTGCCGCTGGACTGGAACAAGCGCACAGTGAAACGGTTCAAGGATCTGCTCGCCGAGCGTGATATCCAGGCGTTCCTGGTCCGGAATCCGTTGAACACTATCTATCTCACCGGTTATTGGCACACGACAACGGAACGCCCCGAAGCCACGTTCATGAACGCCGACGACGAAGCGCCGTGGTACCTCTACCCGGGGCTTGACCGTGACCTGGTCAAGAGCTGGTGGTTCGGCAGCGGTGAGATGTATTTCGACTTCCACCATGCGGACGGTGCATTCCCACACGAGGGCAAGGTGCAGCAGGGGGCCAAAGTCGACCTGTTCGAGTTCATGCTGGAGGGCCTCAGGAAGCATGGGATCCAGGGACAGAGGATCGGTCTTGATGGCGAACTCTATCCATCAGAGCTGAAGAAGGTCGCAAGGATCCTGCCGGGGATCGAGTTCGTCGACGTGAGCGAGCTCCTCATGGAGATGCGCCAGGTCAAGACGCCCGAGGAGCTGGCCCTCTGGCGACGGTCCTACCTCTACCACGATCGGGCTCATGCGTTCGCGCGTGACTACATCCTCACTCACGGCACGGACGTGACCGATCATGAGGTCTCCGCCGCCACGACCCTGTGGATCAACGATCAGCTCTTTTCCGATCTGGACCTGGCGGACGGGGCGGTCCATCACGGTGTGAAGAGCCGGGTCGGCATCTATGTTCGGGCCGGCGCGGTGACCGCCGTGCCCCACCCGAACCAGCCGTACTACAACCGCATTGGCAGAGGCATGGCCCTGCAGGTGGCCGGCATGTCCTCGATCGGCGGCTATGGGCATGAGAACTATCGTGCCTACATCATCGCTGACGAAGACGGGCAGTTTGATCCCCACATGCAGAAGCTCTGGACCGTGAGCCGGAACTGTTGCGACATGCAGAATGAGCTCTCGGTCGAAGGCGTGACCTGCTCGCAGGTGGCTTACAAGATCCACAAGTACCAGGTAGAGGAGGGCGTGCACCCGTACGTCTATCATCGACCGGCCCACGGCGCCGGGGTCGAAGGCCACCAGTCGCCCTATCTGGCGTTGGGGGATTACACGATGATGCAGAAGAATATGTGCTTCTCGGAGGAGCCCGGGCTGTACGATTCCGAACGTGGCTGCGGGTTCAACTGGAGCGATACGATCGTGGTCGGCGAGCGCTCCGGCTACCGGATGAGCCGCGTGCCTTACTCTGAGGAGTGGTGCTGGATCCGGCTGTGATCGTCAGTTCCGCGTCTGCGCCACACCCGCATCCGCTGCCTTGTCCGATGAGGCTCGCCGGCCTGCCGAACGGCGCCTGACGCGCTCATAGACGCCTCTGCCAGAGCCGTATCGTGTCATGACCAGATGCCACAGATGTAGGTCCTCGACTTCGAAAGCCGCCCTGGATGACATCAGATAGAAGTTCCACATCCGGCGGAATCGCTCGTCGAAAGGCCTGGGAGTATCGAGAGCTCGGATCGCTTCCCAGTTGCGGTTGAAGTTGTCGTGCCAGGCCTGCAGGGTCGGCACGTAGTAGTGACCGTAATTCTCCCAGTCCTCGATGACGAGCAGGTCCTCCGCCGCGCGTGCCAGCTGGCGCATGGACGGGGCCATTGAGTTGCGGAAGATGTACTTCTCGATCCAGGGGTCAACGACGGGTGTACTGTCCCGATTACCTATCGTGTGCAGTAGAAACAGGCCGTCATTCCTGAGGACGGAGCGGACTACTCGCATCAATCCGCGGTAGTTCTTGTAGCCCACGTGCTCGATCATCCCGCAGATCAGGATCTTGTCGAACGGACCATGGGGGGAGGCCGGCAGATCCCGGTAGTCCATCTGGTGAATCTCCACCGGCAGGCCCTGAGTGTAGTTCCTGGCATAAGCGATCTGCTCGTCGGACAGGCTGATGCCGACGACCCGGCAGCCGCGCGTGGATGCCGCATACTTCGCGAACCCACCCCAGCCACAACCGATGTCCAGCACCCGGTCGTCGGCACTGATCTCGAGCTTGTCGCAGAGCATCTCGAGCTTGCATGCCTCGGCCTTCTCGAGCTGGTCGGTGCCATCGAAGAAGCAGCAGGTGTATTGATTCCAGGGCCCAAGGAACAGCGCATACATGCGGTGGTCCAGATCGTAGTGCTCCTCCGCAACAGCGCGGGCGCGGCTGCGAGTCTGCAGATTCCTGATCCGCGCGTAGACATCCTGAGCGAGCCGGTTGAGACGGATGAGTGGATGAAATCGTAGGCCGGCGCCGAGGGCGTGATGGAAGAATGCAGCCAGTGACTCCGCATCCCAGTCGCCATCCATGTAGGACTCGCCGACTCCGAGTGTTCCGCGCATCGCCCGGGCGTAGAAGCGCTCATTGTTGACCCTGATATCCCAGGGCCGATCCCCGTTCACCCGGATATCGGCTCGTTCGAGGAGACCAGTGACGATCCTTCTGGCCAGTGCTTGCATGACGTCACCCCCTTTGACGTTGCAAGGTTAATATCGGTTTTAAGGGGCATGTATAGATCAACGTGGCCGGAGATGCCATGTGCAGTGCGACACGAGCAGCCCCGCGAGGTGATCGCGTCAGCGGGGCGGCCGGGTGTCTAAGGCGGGTGGTTCGCAGCCGAGACCCGCATAGCAATGAGAGTCGCCTGTTTGCTACCTGTGGCTGTTCGTCCGAACAGAATCCAGACGGCGCTATGCGGTCTCGACGATGTCGGCGCGCGTGCTTTCGATGAAGGCGAGGACGTCTCCGCGTTCCTGCTCGGCCAGTCCGAAGTGATCCAGCGTCGCCTCGAGATGTCCTGTGAACGTGGCCCAGTCCGAGTCACTGATGTTCATGCCACGGTGTGAGACCAGCATATCGCGGCCGGTATAGAACAGCGGTCCGCCGGCACGGTCGCAAAGAAAGTCGATAAGAAGCTGTCCTTCCCGGCGCACGCCGTCTTCGCCGCGGTGAGCCCAGAAACGACCCAGGGCGGGATCCCCCGCAAGGCGTGGCAGCAGGTTTTCAGCCACCGCCGCGATCGCATCATAGCCGCCGAGTCGTTCGTACAGGGATTTGTCATTCATGTGTTGGCTCCTAAATGCTCACTTGCAGTCGAGTGACGAGAAGTAGGCGGCGATGTCCGCCATGTCAGCTTCGGACAGCGGTGCCATCAGTGCATTCATGTTGGGGTCGGTGCGGGTACCGGCCTTGAAGTCCTTCATCTGCTTGACCAGATAATCTCCGTGTTGCCCCGCCAGATTTGGCCAGGCCGGATTTGCGCTGACGCCCGCCATTCCGTGGCAGCCGATACAGCTGGCCGCCTTCGATTTACCGGCGGCGGCATCGCCTGCCCATGCCGATGCCCAGAGCAGCCATGTGACCGTCAGCATGCAAGTCAGTAGTTTCTTCATGTCGTTATTCCTCGATCACCGTGTTTTACGCTTTATGAAGCTGGGACAGGCGCCGCAGCGCCTGTCCCAGCCCTTTCTTCACGTCGTGGCAGGTGTGACTGTCGGGTCGATGGCGCGACGCGTCTCTTTCTTGCCGATAGTCGCCAGGTCCCAAAGCAGCAGGACGACACCTGCTGTCGTGACCCAACCAAACAGCATCCGCCAGTGCATGCCCTGAATGAACCATGGCTGCGTCTGCGCGGAGAAGTAGCCGCCCCAGGTCGAGCCTTCCAGAGCGCGCTCGACGAAAGATTGCTCGTAGCCAGAGATCAGCAGTGCGACGGTCATGCCGACGACACCGACGTTCAGCAGTCCAAGCGACCATTTCCACTTCCAGCCCTTGTCTGCCAGGTCACCGGACATCCAGACGTCACCACGCCATTTCTGTACCGCTATATAGATCATGGCGATAATGATCGTGGCATAGGCGCCGAAGAAGGCAAGGTGGCCGTGAGAGGCGGTCCACTGGGTGCCGTGGGTGTAGAGGTTGATCTGCGGCAACGTGTGCATGAAGCCCCACACGCCGGCTCCGAAAAAGTTGCCGAAGGCGTGAGCGATCAACCAGGCCAGAGCCGGATGATTCGAGTTGCGGAAGTTGTGGGTGCCCGAGTCGTATACCGCGTGTACGACCATGGCCACAAGCGGTATCGGTTCGAGCGCCGAGAAGAAACCGCCGATCGTGAACCAGTATTCCGGTGTGCCGATCCAGAAGTAGTGATGACCGAGGCCGAGGATGCCCGAACCGAACATCAGGGCGACTTCGATATACAACCAGGTCGTGACAATCTTGCGGCGCGCGCCCAGTGTCTTCATCAGGCCCCAGGCCATGATGCAACCGACCAGGACTTCCCAGGTCGCCTCGACCCACAGGTGGATGACCCACCACCACCAATGCTGGTCCATCGAAATGTTGGTGGTGTAGAACATACCCGCCAGGTACAGGCCGGCAAGCGCCACCAGGTCAAGCACCAGCACGCCGGAGATGCCGCTCCATTTGCCCTTCATGAACGTGGCCGCCACGTTGTAGAAGAAGATCAAAACACACGCCACGATGCCGAAGTCGGCCCAGCGGGGTGCCTCGATGTACTCACGACCCTCGTTGATAAACCAGATGGTTTCCTTGGTGCCGGGCCCCGTCTGTACAAACAGATAGACGAGTACCACGACGGTGACCGCCAGGGTCAGGATCCAGAAATTGACGTTGGCGAGTTTGGCTCCTACGAGTTCCGTGCCGCTCTCATCTTCCACCAGCCAGTAGACCGAGCCGATGAAACCGAACAACATCCAGACCACCATGGCGTTGATGTGCACCATGCGGTTCACATTGAAGTCCAGCACGTTGTAGAGGAAGTCCGGCTGCAGATACTGCAGTCCCGCCAGCATGCCAAACAGGCACTGGGCGAAGAACAGGACCATGGCAACGGTAAAATATTTCACCGCGACCTTCTGGCCGGCATTCAGGTTGGCGCTGTTGAGTGCTGCGATACTCATGACGACTCCTCCTGCCGGATCGGCGTGAAGCCTTTAGGGAACCCGTTGGTGTCGATTGACGACATCCATTTCAGGAACGCGACGATGCCCTTGGCCTCGTCCTCGGTGATGTCGAGCTGCGGCATGCGCCGACCGGTGCCGTAGGTGCGGGCGTTGGTGGCCGGATCCATGAGGAAGCTGACCATCAGCTGTTCACGGACAGACTCGGCACCCCAGGCGGGATCCAGCCAGGCCTTGGTCAGGTCCGGCGCATAGTAGGCGCCGTTGCCGAGCAGCGTGTGGCAATTCATGCAGTTCTTTGCCTGCACCGTCAGTTTGCCCAGATTCACCAGCTCTTCGGCTTCGCCGGCGCTCAGCATTTTGCCAAACAAGGGCGCATCACCACCGATGACCGGCTCCTGCATATTGCGGTCGGCGTTGAAGGTGTAAAAGATTCGCTTGTTGATCACGTCATAACCCGGCACGCGTTCGCCGCCGGCTGTGATCTTGGCGACGGTGTCGAAGGTCAGGAAGATCAGTACCACCGCCATGAAGGCCGTGACCCAGATCGCCCACTTGCGCCAGACGTCTTCGCTGGCCCACCAGGGTGTGTCTGCCATATCGAGTGTCCTCCGTCTTTAGTTATGAATGTCTGACTGTGCCCAGCCCATCACCGGGCTCAGTTGAGTGGGTACCGGCACAGAGGTTCCAGATGAGTCTCGGAGCCACGAAATAGCCGACGACCATGACCACCGCGACGGCCTGCCAGAAGCCCCTCATGTTCAGGGTGATGGACAGGACTCCGACCGCGACGACCAGAACGGCATAGGCAAGGTATGCCCAGATCATCAGCACGGGCCGTTGTTTTAGCCGGGAGAAGGCGAACAGCAGGGCGTAGATGGCGCCGAACATGATTACGAGTGCGCCTGCGACTGCCGCCGCCAGAATATTGCTTATCGCTACGGGATCGATCACGGATCTCTCCTCAAGGGTGTGTCGATTTGCGTCTGTGTGACGGCCGGCGGACGGGGGTGCTTATCCGAAGGGCCAAAGCCGAAGTCTCGTGAGGCGGCAGCTGCCTGGACCGGGTGCAGCGGTCGCGGCTCGAATCGTCCTCAAAGGTTACCCGGCACGCTGTATTAATCGGACGCATGATGCATCTCTTCTAATTGATGCATGAAGAATACAACATTAAAGATGTATCAGCAATACATAATTATTTCGGAATTTTGGGGTTCGGATGTCGTGCGGCCGGGGCCGGACATGAACACCGCCTGGCCCGGCCGGTGGGCGATCAGGTCGTGGCGGGGGCGTCCGGCGTCCGGCTGGCAATCTTCAACCGTTTTCTCAGCCGTTGCGACTGACTGATCAGATCGGCAATGGTGTGAGCGTCGAGTTCGCTCAGGAAGGCCGACTGCGCCTGTCCGAAAACAGTCTTCAGGGTGCACTCCGGAGTAATGGCGCACTGATTGTCAGGCCGAAAACATTCAACAAGATCAAAGTCATCTTCCGTTTTCCTGACGACTTCTCCGACCGAGATCTCGTCCGCCGGGTGAGCCAGGGTCAGACCCCCATTGACGCCTCGCGAAGCTTCGACGAGCTCCGCACGGGTCAGCGTGTTAACGACCTTCATCAGATGGTTTCGGGAGATTCCGTAGGCGTCCGCGATATCGCGGATCGTGACTCTCCGGTCCGGATCCAGCGCCAGGTAGATGAGTACTCGCAGTGCGTAGTCGGTGAATACAGTGAGTCTCATTGGTGGCCAGAATCTCCTTGATTGATGTATTGATAATACCGATTTAAAGATGTACTATCAATGCATCTTTAGGGGCCGACAGAAGCTCCGTGGGAATTCAAACAGATGACAGGCGAAGCCCGCGTCACGCAACCGCCCACATGCGCAGCGATGTGCGTCAACCGTAATGTCCGGCGCCCTGCTCAAGCTCGCTCCCTGCCGACATCGATCCTCGCCTTTGTTCTGACGGCGCTTCCCTGTGCTGCGCAGGAGGACCGCAGTGCCGTGGCCGCGGGTGCCGTCCTCCTTGATCCCATAGTGGCTGTCGCTACCCGGGAGGACCGGCCTCTCAGGGAGGTCGCGGGTAACGTTACGGTGGTGACGCGGGAGGACATGGATGCCAGCCTGAGCACGTCTCTCGACGACATATTCCGATACGTTCCCGGCGTCGACGTGAGTGGATCCGGGACGCGCTTCGGTGACGATGGATTTATCCTGCGGGGGATTGGCGGCAACCGCGTTGCGCTGGAGCTCGATGGCGTGCCGCTGTCACAGCAATTCGGGATCGGGAATTTCTCCAACGCCACCCGTGATCTGGTCGACATCGGGCTCATTCAACGGATCGAGGTGCTTCACGGGCCAGCTTCCGCGCTCTACGGCAGTTCCGCACTGGGGGGCGTGGTGTCGATGACCACGCCGGCCCCGGCGGACCTCGCGGCGGACGCGTCCGGGAGGGGTTTTTTCCTGTCCCAGGGCGCGGACTCGGCCGACGACAGCTTCCATACCCTGGGAGCGGCATCGTTGAGCGGCGAACGACTCTCCGGTCTCGGCATGATCGGTGTCCGCAGCGGTCATGAGCGGGACACGGCCGCAGGAGGCGATCCGGACCGGCAGGACTACGACAGCCGGACAGCGCTCGCCAAGCTCGTCTATGACGATGCCCTGGGTAACCAGCTGCGGGGCATGTTCTACGGTTACGACTCCGACGTGGATACGGATGTCCAGTCGGTCCTCGGCACCGGGCGGTTCCGGTCAACGACCCGGCTCGAAGGCAGCGACGACTACCGCTTCGAGATGGCGGCCCTCGAATACGGCTTCACGGCAGATCGATGGGTCGATGGCGGAACGGTGCGCATTTTTGGAACCTCAACAGATATCGAGCAGGACACGGTCGATCTTCGCGAGGCGGCCGCCCGGCCGGTGCGGATTGATCGGAAATTCAAGTATGACCAGGATGCGCGCGGTGTCTCCTTCGACCTGACCCGCCGAATGACGCTGGCCTCTGTACCTCATCGCCTCGGTATCGGTGCCGAATGGATCCGTAGCGACATCGAGGAGTCGCGCGACGGGAGTGAACTCGGCCTCGACGATGGCCAGACGTCCGCGACGGTCCTCGGCGAGACTTTCCCCGTCCGAGACTTCCCGAAGTCTGACGTGGACGAGATCGGCGCCTACGTTCATGACGAGATGGATCTCGGACGGGTCCGGCTGATCGGCGCCCTCAGGTACGACCGCTACGAACTCGACGCCAGCCCTGACGCGATCTATCGCGAGGACAATCCGGCGACGGAAGTCGTGGACATCAGCGAGGATGAGTTCTCTCCCAAGCTGGGTCTGGTCGTCGAACTCTCGAACTCGATGAATGGCTGGATGCAGTACTCGCACGGGTTCCGTGGGCCGTCGTTCGAGGACGCCAACATCGGCCTCGACATCCCCATGTTCAACATCCGGGCGATCCCGAATCCGGATCTGCGACCGGAGACGTCCAACGGTATCGAGGCAGGCCTGCGCTGGCGGTCGCCCCTCCTGAGGGCCAACGCGGGCGCGTTCTATTCCGAATACGAAGACTTTATCGAGACCAAGACCCGGCTCGGGGTCGATCCCGAGTCGGGGCGGATCCTCTTCCAGTCGCGCAACATCGACCGCGCGCGCATCTATGGCGTCGAGTTCGATGCAGCCGTTTCGCTGCAGCGGTGGGTCAGCGGGCTGGAGCTCCGGGCGGCCGCCTTCTGGGCGCGGGGTGACAACCGCGAAGCCGACGAGCCCCTGAATTCCGTTGGCCCGGCCCAGGCAGTGCTCGTCGGATCGTGGACCTCGCCCAGCGGCCGCACCGAGGCCACTCTCGCGGGCACATTTACCCGCCGTCACTCGCGGCTGGACGAGAGTGGCGGCGAACTGTTCGAGGCGCCTGGCTACGGCATCGCCGACCTGTTTTTGACCCAGCGCTGGGGTGGGCACCTGCTGGTCCGGGCCGGTTTCGAGAATCTGCTGGACAAGACCTATTGGCGTTGGGCCCGGGTGCGCGGATTCGCGCCGGGCGATCCGGCCGTGCCGCTCCTCAGCGAGCCGGGGCGGAGCGTATCCATGGATTTGAGATGGGTTTTCTAGATCAGCCGGTAGCGGCGGCGGTTGGCTCCGCATCCGGTAAATGGGAGGCACGAAAGATGAATAGGAAAATACTCCTGCTATCGACGATGACGGCAGTCACCCTGGCGGTGGCTGCGCTGGTCCTGGAATTCGTAGCACCGGCGGGGGCAAGCGAGGCCCGGGTGCACGTCGCCGAAGCGAGCACCGGTGCCGTCGCGGAGCAGATCGAGCGGGGCGGTGCCCTGTACAAGACTCACTGTAGTGGCTGCCACCAGGCGGAGGGGCAGGGTCTGCCGGGTGCGTTTCCGCCGCTGGCCAGGTCCGACTATCTGCTGGCGGATCGCAAGCGCGCGATCGAAACGGTGATCATCGGTCTGTCGGGACCGGTCACCGTCAATGGTCAGGACTACAACGCGTTGATGCCGCCGATGGGTCACCTGGCGGACGAGGAAATCGCCGACATACTGACCTTTACGCTCAACGCGTGGGGTAACGATGGCGGTCCGGTCACCAGTGAGCAGGTCGCGAAAGTGCGCGGCGGCGCGGGCGTCACGGACCGGGCCGAGGGCGAGCGCCATGTCGGCGCGCCCGAGGGCGAGATGCGATACCAGGGTGCGCCGTCCGCGATCGCTCCGGAGGACACGCGCCAGGTCATAACGCGGGAAGGCCCTGTACTCAGTGACGAAGAGTATGCGACCGCCACACGGCTCTACTTCGAGCGTTGCGCGGGCTGCCACGGCGTGCTGCGAAAAGGCGCCACAGGCAAGCCGCTGACCCCGGATATCACGCGCGAGAAGGGACACGAGTATCTAAAGGCACTGATCACGTATGGTTCGCCCGGGGGTATGCCCAACTGGGGTACTTCCGGCGACATGACCGATACCGAGATCGACATCATCGCCCGTTTCCTGCAGCAGGAGCCGCCGGCGCCGCCGGAATTCGGCATGGA
>CALDWW010000006.1 GCA_937924335.1 uncultured Gammaproteobacteria bacterium | reverse complement strand
GGTGCGACTCAGACGGTTCTTTATCCTGTCAGCCCCAACTTGTCATGTTTCGTCCGGCACCCCCTCCGGTAGCTCGTAGGGGGTGCAGAAGGGCGCGTCGGTCTGATAGACCACTGCCCCTTCCGGCTGGCCCGGGTCCGTTTGGTCACAGACAAACCGGAAGATCTCGTCCGCATCCGCATGCGGAACCAGTACCTCGACCATCCGGGCCAGGATGGGTTCCGGCAGCTTGCCCGGTCGGGTCTTCTTGTCAGCCAGTGCGGAACTAGCATAGCAGGATGTGCTGTCCGCCCGGATGATGTTCTTGTTGTCACGAAGCGCCTTGAGAATCTGCAGATCACTGCCATCATCCGGCATCACTATCGTGATCAGCTTGCACGCCTCGCCCGGGACCGTCGGGATCTGCACGTCCGGCCCGCTCACAGGGCCGACCTCACTTTGCCGGCCTCTTTCAACTCCTTCATGATCGATGCAGGAACGTACGCGGCCAACTTCTCGAGTTTCGTCAAGTACATGAAACCGGCACTGGGGCGGTCGAGTTCGCCTGCCCTGAACATGGCCTCGAAGACGCTGTCGCGCTGGTCGCTGGAGACCAGCACATTGATCACGTCTTTGTCGGTCTCCACAGCGATACCCAGCTTGCCGAGGCGTTCCCTGGCGCCGTATCCACGTACGTGATAGCCGAGAGCGCCCTTGGCGCCAAAATCCCTTGCCGCAAGCAGCATGTCTCTGGCCTGGTTGGTGGCAGTAGAAACGACACAAGTGATCATCCATGCGTCGGTCAAATAAGTCATCTGGCTCATAGGACTGCCTGGACCTCTGTTTGGTGGGTTGTGGACGCGGCTTGCAGTGCGCTGCGGGACTCGCGGCTGACCTTGTAGCGCGACCACAGCCCGGTCAGCATGACGGTGATGATGGGACCGATGGAGGCCATGCACAGAATCCCGAATCCCTCGATGGCCTGTGTCGCATTGCCGAATCCCAGGCCCATGGCCAACACGAGCGGCACTGTTACCGGTCCGGTCGTCACGCCGGCGCTGTCCCAGGCGACATTGACGAAAGTCTCCGAGGAGAACATCGTCAGGATTATCGCCACGGCGTAGCCCGGGACGATCATGTAGACCAGTGACCAGCCAAAGATCAGTTTGCACAGGCCGATGGCGATGCCGAAGGCGACGCCGATCGACACCGCCTTGATCAACGTCTTTTTCTTGAACACGCCCTGGGTGAGTTCCTCCGCCGTGGCACCCAGCGCGTTCAGCGCCGGTTCGGCGATCGTGGCGAGGAATCCCAGGAACCAGGCGAAGGCGATCGCTATCGTTAGCCCGACCGCAAATACGTACATGGGGGACTTTGCCACGGCTTCGATGGCCATGAATGCCGAGGGCACCAGGCTGCCCGCGTTACCACCCAGCTTCGACAGGCCGTAGGTCAGGCCGATATTGAAGATACACATGCCGATGATCGTCAGAGTAATGCCGTAGACCACCTCGCCCTTGTGCGGAATCTCTTCGCGGACGACCAGCTTCTGCACCAGCAGCAGGAAAACGACCAGCGGCAGGATGGCCTGCACGCCGAGGACTATATCTGCGCCGGGGCTGGTCTCGTACCACGCCGGGGCCGCCTGGCTGACCGCGCCGGCAGCCTGGGTGGCTGCCTCGATGATCTCGGCCGGCGTCACGGTCGTCGAAACATACAGGGCCAGTAGCAGGACTCCGAGGATCGGGAACAGGGAAGCGAGGGTGACAATGCCGAAACCGGACAGTCCACCGCCGCCCTTGCCCCCGGCCATGGCGATACCGATGCCGAGCGACAACACCAGGGGCACCGTCACAGGCCCGGTCGTCACGGCGCCGGCGTCCCAGGCCAGGCCGAGCGTGGCGGTAAGATCCGGATCCATCGAGGCGTAGATAGTCAGGATCAGGACCGGCGCCAGCGCCAGGTAGATCAACGGCTTCAGGCTCCATCCGTAGAGGAATCTCAGGGTACCCACGACAGCGGCGAGCCCGACCGCAGCACCGACCACGAGGACGAGGGTGCCGGACCAGTCGTTGAGTAACGCGTAGAGATACGGCGCTCTCTCGACAGAGACGTTCGATCCCGCCGCCTGTAGAGCACCGATGGCGGGCTCGGCGAAGGTCACGCCGATACCTAGCAGCAGGGTGATGAACAGCACGACCGGGAGTGGTGACTTGCGCGGCAGGCCGCCGCCAATCAACTCACCCAGTGGCATCAACCCAAGGTTCAGGCCCTCCATGAAGAACAGCAGACCGACGATGACGGCCAGCAGGCCGCCTGTGATCAGCCAGGAATCCTCGACCACCTGGTTCAGGATCAGTAATTGAAACAGCGTCAGGTACAGAGCGAGCGGCACGACAGCCCTGATCTGGTCCATGAATCGGACCGAGACGTAAGGCTGGATCAGCCGGAAGACCTCCGCCCTGTTCAGCTTGACTGGCGCGTGAGGAACGGGGATCACATTGCCTTCGGCATCCCTCTCGGCGGCCGGAAAGATGTCATTGGCGCTGATCTCGGAATTCTGGGTCCAGAAGGTCCGCTGAAAATCCTGAAATCGAATGCTTTCCGGCATGCTGGTTCCCTGTTGGATTTCTTTTTATCGGCGGCTCGGGCTACCCGGATGCCGAGCCAGCCACCGTCGAGGATAGCATCTGCAGGGATTGTCTGTCCGCCCTGGCAGACACCACCGGCCTGCCTACGGAATTGGGATCGTCGCGATGACTGTGTCCGGACAAGATTCCAACCTGTATGCTGTCGAATTCATGAAGCGGATCGCGGTGCCGGACTGCGGCGCTGACCCGGCAGCGTACGGTGACGATCGCCCGGCAGGGATCGGCTTGTGTGGCCGAGCGACGAGGGAGAATTGCGGTCTGATGTTTAAGAGAAGGTTTTCGGGTCTGCTGTTCATCGCGGCGCTGCTTGGCGCTTCGGTTGCGGCATTCGCCCAGCAGAACGAGCTACCACCGCTACCGCCGCTGACCGATCCCGCCACGGCGCAGCATATCCCCGGCAAATTCGTCTGGGCGGACCTTTTCACCAGCGATATGGACGCCGCCCGCACATTCTATTCGCAACTATTCGGATGGGAATGGCGCTGGGTCAGTGACCCGCCGCATCCCTACGGCATCTTCTACAAGGACGGGTTCGCCGTCGCGGGGCTCGCATTCAGGAAAGCAGACGGCCAGGAGCGAGAGTATGGCCGCTGGGCCCACTACATCTCGGTAGCGGATGTGGCGGCGATGGAGGCGGCGATCATAGAAAAAGGCGGGCGGGCGCTGCTACCCAAGCGGTCCCTGCCGAACAGAGGCGACTTCGCCATCCTCGCGACACCGGACGAGGCCGTCATCGGCATCATTCACTCGAGCAGCGGCGATCCGGGGGACTATCGTCCGGAGGTCGGCGAGTTTCTGTGGCACGAGTTGTTTACGAGAGACGTGACCGCCGCCGCGGAATTTTATGAGTCTCTGTTTGGCTACGAGGTTCTCGAGAAGGCGGACACGGCGGAGATCGTCGACTATTTCCTCGCCAGTGGAGAACACTCCCGCGGCGGCATCGGTTCGCTGTCCCCCGAATCGGATACGGTGCCGACCTGGTTGGGGTACATCCGGGTAGACAACGTCGACCAGGCGGTAGAGCGGGTCAAGGCGTTGGGGGGAGAAGTCCTGGTGGCGCCGGACCCGGCCAACATCAACGGTGATCTGGCCATTGTGGCGGACCCGGTCGGAACGCCGATCGGCCTGATTCGATGGGAGTTTCCAGAGGAACAGGAGGCGCAGCAATGAAAGCGAGATTGCCCGCTCTCCTGACGTCTGCCGCGGCCGTGATCATCCTCGGGGTGATGTCGGGATGCGAGTCCAGCGGTAGTGGCTACACCAGCGTCAGTACAAGCTACTACTATGGTTCCGGCTGGAACGATCCCTATTACTACCGGCGAGGGTACTACGGCGGTACGGTCGTCGTTCCCCCCAGGCATCCTGGCCATCGGCCCGGACATCGCCCTCCCGGACATCGCCCTCCCGGTCACAGGCCTCCAACAGCACGTCCCCTGCCCTCCAGGCCACGGCCCCGCAGGCGATAACCGCGCGGGCTGTAGCGCCCAGCCAGTCGAGTCGACTGTGCGCAAGGTCAGCGGCGGCGCTTCTTGCGACGCGGGATCGGCGTCACATTGCCGCTGCCGCCCCAGTTCTCACGGTGCTTGTTCTGGGCGTCCTGACGAATACCGGAATGGCGGCTGGAAAGCAGCAGGGAGGACGGCGGGCAGACGCGGGCCCGGATGATGCCCAGGTCACGCGCCGCATCGAAGAGACTGGGATACCAACTCTCCCAACCAGGTAGCAGCTTTTCGACTTGTTCGCGCAGATTCACGGCCCCGGTCCGTCACTCGATACGTCAGGCTTCCGACGTTAACCGAGTCACCTGAGCAGAACAACGGCTGGCGTCACATCTCGCAATGGGATGGGCGGTAGAGACAAATCGATGCAGGTTCCGGCCGGGTCTCGGTCCGCCGTTTTCGGGGCGAATGCCCGGGCTTCTCGCAGCACCACGCGGATCGTGTCCCGGATTCAGGCAGATCGCCACCCGGCATGAGGTCCTGGCTTACAGCTTCCGATATGCCGGCCTGCGATCCCTCGCCTCGAAATGCTCCTGGCAGGCGTGGCAGCGTGCCGCGCTGGGCAGCTTGTCCAGGCGCTCGAAGGAGATCAGCTCCTCACAGTCGATGCACAGCCCGAATCGGTCCTCGGCGATACGCGTCAGCGCGGACTCAACGTCGCGGAGCTCCTCCACGTCTCTGTCGATCTCGCTCAGATCCAGATCGCCGACCAGATTGGCGACGGACTGGTCCTCGAGATCGCCCACACGATCGGCCAGCGCAGCGAAACGGTCTGCATCGTACTTCAACAGCCCGAGCCTGATTTCCTCTTTCAAGAGGCTGGCCCGACGCCGCAACCTGGTCTTGAATCGAGCGATCTCCTGCACCGCGAATCTCGCGGAACCGGCCGGATCGACCGGGGTCGTCATGGATTGACGGGCCAGCCGCTTGTCTTCGCCCAACATCGTAGGATCCTCCCGATGTCCATGGGGAAATGCACACCGCCTCTCCCCGGCGCTCGCCCGCCACGCCGTCGACCGGCCGTGGCGATGCGTACTTATCGAATTCCTACAATACTTATAGCTGGCGCAATCGGAGTCCGCAGGGCATGCCGCCGGCCGAGCGATCAGTGTCGCTTCAGATGAAGCGGGACTAGCGCTGGGACCAGGGAACGAACGGGAACTGGACGGGAGTGTCGTTGAGGTCCTCGGGCAGGACCAGTAGGCGATAACCGCCTTGCCACTGGAGGACATAAGTCTTCTTGGCGAGCTGGATGCCGGAGCTGTCGACGCGATAGTGGCCGAGCAGCGAACGGAACTTCATCTCGCGGAGTTGATCACGGACCGCGTCGTGATCAGGCGTATCGGCCAATCGTACGGCGGCCTCGAGTACTTGTCCGGCGGCATAGCCGTATGCAGCCTGCGCGGAAGCATTAGCGCCGAACTTCTGCTTGTACCGATAGGAGAAATCGTAGGCCATCGGCAGGTTACCGCTGCGCATCCAGGCCACGGTGCCCATGATGCCATTGGTGTCTTCTCCCAGCGCCTCGCCGAATTCGCGGAACGCGGGGCCCACCGTCATGGCGAAGATCTTCGGTGAGAGTCCGGCAGCCTTGGCTGCCCGGACGAGTCTAATGGAGTCCTCAAGATAGGTTCCACCGAGCAGCACCTCCGGCTGCGAGGCCGCGGCCCGAGCGGCCATATCGGCGAACTCCGTCTGATCCGCCGGATAGGCCTCATCGAAAACCAGTTCCATCCCGTAGGCGGAGACCGACTCGCGTACACCATCGGCCACCTCGCGCGGGAAATCGCTGTCCGCATACACCATTGCGACCCGGGTCAACCCCTCTTTATTGGCCAGGCCCAGGGGTAGATCCATGTACTGTCCGGCCGGCGTGTCGATCTGGAATACGTTATCGAGCCCGCGCATCCAGATACCGCGTGCAGCCGCGCCGGCTGCAACCATCGGTATGCCATGCCGATCCGCAACCTCGGCAGCAGCCAGGGTGATGTCCGACCCGTACGGCCCGATCAGCAGGTCCACCCTGTCTTCCGTGATCAGTTTCTCGTACAGGGCGGCGCTCGTTGCGGCATCGGACGTATCGTCATAGGTCACCAGCTCAACACGTTTGCCCAGCAATGCCCCACGTTTGTTCACGTCGTCGGCCCACATCCTGAGCCCCTGTGCCTGGCTGGTCCCGGGAACCTGGTAACCGCCCGACAAAGACGCAGTCGCACCGATCCGGATGACGCCGCGTTTGTCTTCAGCTTGGGCCAGGCCGCAGAAAAGCAGACAAGCAAGGAGAATCGCAGCCGGTTTGCTTAGGAGACTGTTCATGACTAATTCTCGATATCCAGTCGCCGCTTCTCAGTGTAGAGCGTGCGGACCAGGCGATACTCGAACGGTGAGCCGGTACCGTAGTAGAGGAACTTCACGTGCGCGCGCGTATCGATCGCGTAGAGCAGGCCCCAGATGATCTGCATGGTCCGGTCTGGATCGAGGATGGCATCCCGGATCTTGGTAGTGACATACCAATCGACGCCCACGCCGATGCCGTCCCGGACGTTGGATGGCCCGAGCAGCGGCAGCACGAGGTAGGGCCCGGTGCCTACGCCCCACTTGCCGAGTGTTTGGCCGAAGTCCTCGTGATGCTGAGGGATCTCCATCTTGGTTGCCGGATCGAACAGCCCGAGCAGTCCGATCGTCGTATTCACGGCGAAGCGCCCGGTCGTCTGCAGGGTCTTCTGCCCGCTGCCCTGCAGCAGGCTGTTGTAGATCGTCCGGATGTTGAAGAAATTGGTGAAAAAGTTATGCACACCGGCGCGGAAGAAGGCCGGCGTAATCTTGTAATAACCGATCACCAGGGGCAGCAGGACGTAATTGTCGAACCGGTAGTTGAAACGGTACACAGCCTTGTTGAAGCCCATGAACCTGTCGTCCATTTCATCGAATTGCTGAACATCGTGCTTGATCAGTCGATCCGCGGAAAAGACCGGTTCCTCGGGCTCGTCGCCTTCGACAATGGGCGCTGTGCTGCAGCCGCCGGCCACGAACCCCAAAACCAGAATTCCGAAGACGGTTAGCAGGCGACGCAAGGCTGGTGACAAAATCATCGCTACAGCCCCCCTCATCGCTGGAACAACTCGATGATGTGGGCCACGTAGTCGCGCTGCATCATGTTGCCCAGGTGGCCACCGTTCGGGTAGATCATCGCGCGCTCGCCGAAGACGTCGCGGAAGAAATCGATCTGGCCCGGTTCCAGTATCAGGTCGTCCTCGTTGTGCGTGACGTAGATGTTGTCCGCGCTGCGCAGGAAGTCCTCGATGCTCGTCAGACTCATTTTCTCGATCAGGGAGGTCCGTGTGAGCTCGGGGTTTTTCGCCTTGTAGTAAGGGTAGAAGTAAGCATGGAAGAAATCCGTGAATCCGAGCCGCATGGCCACGTGATTGTAGCTAGTAAGATCTGAACCCTTGCGCAGCTTGACGTTACTGGGCTTGATGTAGCCGTAATCGGTCATCACGTCGGAGGCAAATGTCATGTTGGCGGCAGCCAGGCGGAAAACGGTGCCGATCAGGGCGGCCAGTCGCTCGTCCTTGGGCTGGTAGATCTCGTAGACCTTGTAGAGGAAGTCCTCGCTCAGGTTGAGTTCGTCCGACCGCTTATAGACTTGCGCGAACCGATCGACAAGCGACTGATAAAACTGCCCGAAGTTGTCCTCCCCGCCCGGGATGTTCTCCAGCATCCGGTCGAGCAGCGAAATGGAGCTATACAGACGCATCGGCGAGTTCACCATCAGGGCCCGCTTGAAATTGAACGTCTGCCGTTCCTGATCGACCTTCATGACGAAAGCGGTATTGAACGCGCCGAGGCTGTAACCGGTGAGGAAGAAGTCGGTCACATCGGCCTTGCCACTCAGCTTGGCCCAGATCGTTTCCATGACCCGGTACAGGTCCGCAGCGTCATCGAAGGCGTGGCCGGGAACGTTGCTGGCCGAAGCCGAGACGACGAAATTGGAGTGGGTAGGCGATGACAACGAGATGAAGTGGAATCCGGCCTTGTAGAGGGCGCGGCCGAGATCGCGATTGGTCGACCCGTCATGGGAACCGCCGGTGCCTGCGATCATGAAAACCAGCGGCGCCGGACCCTTCTGCAGGGCGTAGGAATATCGCAGCTTGCTGTCGTAAAAGAAGATATCCGGCACTTCCCGGTCAGGGAAGATCTCGATGCTGCGGCGTTTCAGCGGAACCTTGACGTCCAGGTCCGCCCGGTACTCCTCCGGTGTACCTACGACGGTCGCGACGAACGGATCGTCGAACGGGAATTCGTAGGCGAGAGCCGGGCCAGCAAGGATGAAAATACAGAGGCTTGAAAGGGCGCGACCCAAGCTACGTGCCGACCTCTCTGCTACGGCCATTGCCCCTCCACGCGTCAGTAAGCTTGTGAGATTCTGGCCGATAACGTCTCCATTGTCCACGCAATTTCCCCGTGACCATCGTCGTAGACAGGGCTCTGGTCGTGGCGCACTCCGCCAAACGCGCCATGACCCGACTGGTTCGCCTGCCAGGCAAGCGCCTGACAGCCGCCGATCAGGCGATTCGTTTTCAGGCTTCACCGGACACGAGGGATTCAGGTCGACGCAACAATCGGCGCAGATCCTCGAGGATCAGATAGTTCATCGGGATGAGAAGCAGCGTGATCGCCGTGGCGAACAGGATGCCGAAACCCAGCGAGACCGCCATCGGGATGAGGAATTGCGCCTGCGTGGACTTTTCAAGCAGTAACGGCGTAAGGCCGGCGAATGTCGTCAGCGAAGTGAGCAGCACCGGTCGCAGCCTCGCCAGCCCGGCTTCATAGACCGCCTCACGCGCCGACCGCCCGTCCCGACGACTGCGATTGACAAAATCGACCAGTACGAGGCTGTCGTTCACGACCACACCGCTGAGCGCCAGCATGCCCATGATGCTCATGATCGACAGGCTCATGCCCATGATGATGTGTCCGAGCATCGCGCCCGCCACACCGAAGGGGATCACGCTCATCACGATCAGCGGCTGCAGATAGGACTTGAACGGGATGGCCAGCAGGGCATAGATCACGAACAGCACAAACATTATTCCGATGCCGATACTTCTGAATGACTCGCGCTGTTCCCGGGCCTCTCCCTCGAGGGTGTAACGGACCCGGGGAAACTCCGCCAGAAGACCACCCAGGTGCGCGGTCAGGTCGCGCTTTATGGCCTCGACGTCGGCAGTCTCCTTGTCTACGTCTGCGGTGATATTGATCGTCCGGCTTCGATCGACGCGACGGATCTCCGCGAAGCCGCGGCCAAACTCGGCATCCGAAACTTCCGAGAACGGGACCTCCGTTCCGGTCGGCGTTCTGATGCGCATGTTCTCCAGGGTGGCAAGTGTGCGTCTCTCGGTCTCCGGATAACGGACGAATACCCGTACTTCCTCCCGACCGCGTTGGATACGCTGGACCTCGAAGCCATAAAAGGCCTGGCGCACCTGGCGGGCAAGATCGTCCAGCGTCAGACCGAGCAACTCGGCCGTCGGCTTCAGCGTGAGCTTGATCTCCTCTTTGCCGTCTTCGAAGTTGTCGGTGATATCGAACACACCGGGATATCCCCGCAGGCGGTTCTTGACGCTCATCGCCACAGGCCGCAATTCGTCGAAATCCGGCGCGGAGATCTGCACATCGATGGGCGCGCCGCCGCGGCCGATCTCGGCCCGGAAGCTCAGCTCCCTGGCGCCCGGGATCTGGCCGATGCCCTTGCGCCAGGCCCCGACCAGCTCGGAGCTGGTCACCTCCGACGTCCGATCCTCCGGCTTGACGATCTCGAACCGAACCCGACCGATGTGAGACTGGCCCGCGCTGCCGGCCAGCGAACCCACGGTCGACATGATGTCCAGGATGACGCTCTCGCCCGTTTCGGGATCGACATACTCGTCGCGCAGATCCTCGGCCACGGCCGCGATGCTCTCTACCCCGAGGGCAGTGGTTTCGAATGGCGTGCCCGGCGGCATCGTCAGGCTGGCTACGGCGACTTCGCTCTGGATGCGGGGGAAATAGATGAAGCGCAGGTGCCCGCCGATGGTCCAGGCATACAGCAGCACGGCGATGGCGACGAAGACGGACAGCGTCAGGTAAGGCTGATTCATCGACCAGCGCAGCGCCGGCTCGTAGATGCGCTTGGTGGACCTATCCAGCCAGCGGGAGATGCGGCGTTGCAGCCGTATCGGCCAGCTGTGGTCACTGTCACGGTCACCATGCACCCTCACGTGTTTCAGGTGGGCGGGCAGGATCAGTTTCGATTCGACCAGGGAGAACAACAACACTGGTATGACAATCAGCGGGATCTGCGCGAACAGCTTGCCGCGGAATCCCTCCACGATGAGCAGCGGGATGAACGCTGCCACAGTGGTCAGCACACCGAACGTCACCGGCACGGCGATCTGCTGGGTGCCGACGATAGCCGCACGGATTGGCGGGTCGCCCTCCTCGAGGCGCTTGTAGATGTTCTCGCCGGTGACGATGGCGTCGTCCACGACGATCCCGAGCACCAGGATGAAAGCGAACAGGCTGATCAGGTTCAGGGTGACGCCGAGCACCGGCATCATCGCAATGCCACCCATGAAGGCCACGGGCATACCGACGAGCACCCAGAAGGCCACCTTGCCGCGCAGGAACAGGGTCAGCAGCAAGAGGATCAGGATGCTGCCCTGGACAGCGTTCCTGGTAAGCGTATTGAGCCGCGCCTTGACGACCAGGGACCGGTCTCTCCAGGTATCGATCTGAACGCCTGCCGGCAGGCGTGCCGCCGAGCCCGCCACGTAGGCTTTTACCGCATTGGCAACGTCGATTGCGTTCTGGTCACCGACCCGTTTGACATCGACGAACACGGCGGGCCGGCCGTTGAAGCGCGCGTCTACCGGCTCCTCGTCGAAGCCGTCCCTGACCACGCCGATGTCCGCAACGGTCAACCGCGTGCCTGATCCGGCGCGCACCGGGATGCCCTCGAACTCGCCGCCGACTCGCGCCTGTCCCTCGGTGCGGATCAATATCTCTCCGCCGCTGGTGCGGATGGACCCCGCTGCCAGATCGAGCGAAGCACGACGGACGGCGTCCGCCACGCCGGCCAGCGTCAGTCCGTACTGGCGCAGGGTCTCCTCAGAGATTTCGATCGCGATCTCGTAAGGCCTCACCCCATCCAGCTCGATCTGGGAAATCTCCGGCAAACTGGTGAGATCGTCCCTGACCTGCTCGGCAGCAATCCGTAACTCGCGCTCGGACAACTCACCTGACACGACGACCGTGATCACGTCACGGCGGATCTCGGGCACATAGACCACAGGTCGTTCGCTATCCACCGGGAAGGTGCTGATCGCGTCCACCCGGGCTTTGATGTCGCTCATCAATTCGCGCGGGTCGATGCCCTCGACCTCGACGGTCACACTACCCAGGCTCTCGGCAGCTACTGAACGCATGGTCTTGATGCCCGACAGATCGTGGATCGCCTCCTCGATCTTGATCGTGATGCCTTCTTCGACCTCTACGGGAGTCGCGCCCGGGAATGGCACACGCACGATGACTGTGTCGAGTTCGAACGCAGGAAAGACCTCGAGGGGGATGCGAGCCGAGAGACCATAGAGCCCGAGCCCCAGGATGGTCACCATCAACAGATTGGCGGCGACGTCGTTCTCCGTGAACCAGGCGATCGCGCTCTTCATGATCGAATCGTCTCCACCCTCATTGGGTGGCCGCGTCTGCCGCCGCATTGCGGAGCGGCGCAACGCCGTCGATCGTCGCCAGGACCTCGCTGCCGGAGGCGGCGACGCTTAGCGATGTCAGGGTAACCACGTCGCCGTCAGCCAGACCGTCGGAGATCACGGCTGTCTCGCCGTCGCTCCACACAACGGTGACCGGTCGCCGCTGCAGCCTGCTCTCCTTGTCCACTATCAAGACTTCGCCGCCTTCGCGTAGAGCCTCTCTGGGGAGGACGAAAACGTCGGCGAGAGGCCGCCCCTGGATCCTGGCCCCCACGAATTGACCGATCCGCAACGGCGGCCGGCCTTCGGGCCCACGGGCGTAAGGGTCGTCGACCTGAGCGACGACGAACAGCTGGCGGCTCTGCGTGTCGATCGCGCCGCCGACGCGCACGATCCGACCCTCCCAACGATGGGTCTTGCGGCCGATGTCGGCCTCGATGAGCACCGGCGTCTCGATGGGTGGCGTAGCCACATCATCATCACGGAATCGTTCCGGGAGGTCGACGAGCTCGAGTTCGCGGGTGCTGAGCGGCAGGCGAATCTCGACGAAGTCGATCGCGTAGATCCTCGCCAGCGTGCTGCCAACCGAAACGAACTGGCCCACGTCTGCGCTCTGCTCGAGGACCCGGCCGGCGTAAGGCGCGCGGATGACCGTCCTCTGCAGATCAACAGTCGCCCTCTCCAGCTGCGAGCGGGCCGACAGCAAGGCAGCCTCGGCCGCGGCAATCTGCGGCTTGCGCAAGCCCAGGTCCGGTGCCGTCTTGCCGAGCTGTTTCCAATCGTTCTTTACGACTTCGGCAAGCGCCAGTTCCTGCTCCAGCGCCGCGCTGGCCTCGGCGACCTGGGCCTTGGCCGTCGCCAGTGCGAGTTCATAGTCCCTCGGCTCGATCCGCAGCAACACGTCACCCTGTTCGAAGAAACCGCCCTCGCGAAAGTTCGCGGATATCTCGATGACCCGGCCGGATACTTCCGGGATAAGCGTGCTTTCCGTGCGCGGCTGGACCGTGCCTTCGGCCATCACCGTGACTTCAAAACTGCTCCGCTCAACCCGGGTGGCGTCTACGTTCAGAACCGGCGATGGCGGCCGCTGTCGGGAGGCCTCGGGCTTGTTGACGATCATCGCCCGACCCACGGCGATGGCGGCGATCAGGAGGATCGCCGGCAGGACGAACTTCAGCTTCGATCGTGACATTGCCTGCTCATTGCTTCTGCTTCACTGATCCAGTTTGACCTTGGGCGTCCGTGTAGGGAAGCCCGGCGGCCATTCCGTCGCCTGACATTGATTCACCAGTGCGTGAATCCCACCGGCGCCCGGTCACTCGTTTTCGACTGTCGATGAGATCCGGATCCCGGTCACCGTGTCGGACGCGAGCGGGTCGCCAGTCCGGCTTTCGTGAGTCATCGGGTCCCAGGCCGGCTGATGTCGGCCTCGCAAGCAGGCCAGCCGACTCCCGTTTCCGGCGGGGCGTCAATGTGCATCGATCTGCGGCGAACAGACGTGACTGCCGTTGGCCAGCGTCTCCACGCTGACTGCCACGCCGTAGATCGAGCTCAGCATTTCGCCGGTCAGGACCTGTATTGGCGGCCCCAGCGCCTTGCGAGTGCCTTCCGCCAGCACCAGGACAGTCGTGCCGCAGGCAAACGCGTGATCCGGATTGTGGGTCGAAAGCACGATCCCCAGCCCGGTGGCTGCGAGCCGCTGCACCTGCTGCATGACCAACACCTGGTTGCCGAAGTCCAGGCTGGCGGTCGGTTCATCCATGACGATCAACGGTGCGTCCTGGACCAGCGCCCGCGCGATCAGGGCCAGCTGACGCTGGCCGCCGCTGATGCGCGTGTAGTCACGCCCGGCCAGATCATCGATGCCAAGCGTCGCCAGGGCCTCGTCTACGCGCTGCCTGTCCTCCGAACGGGGGCTGGAAAACAGGCCTCGATGCGCCGTCCGACCCATCAATACCATGTCGCTCACCGAGTAGGGGAAAACGGCGTCGTGGGCCTGGGGGACGTAGGCGATGCGTTTGGCAATGTCCTCCCGACGCAGCGCTTCCAGTCGATCGGCACCGATTCGGATCTCTCCGCCCTGTCGCGGGAGCAGTCCCAGCAGGGTCTTGAACAAGGTCGTCTTGCCACAACCGTTGGGGCCCAGCAGACAGAGAACCTCACCGGGGCCGAAGTCGAGATCGAGATCATGCCCGACACGATGGCCGGGATATCCGAATGACAGATTGCTCGCGCTCAGCTGCATCACCAGCTTCTCCGGCCGCTTGCCAGCAACCATACGAACACCGGCGCGCCAATGAAGGCCGTCAGTACGCCCAGGGGTGTCTCGGTCTCGGCGATGGTGCGAGCCAGGGTGTCCACGACCAGCATGTAGGCTGCGCCAAGTAGCATCGCGGTGGGCAACAGACGGTCGAAATTCGGCCCCACGACAAGTCTCGCAATGTGCGGTATGACCAGCCCAACCCAGCCGACGACTCCCGAAATAGCCACGACGCTGGCGGTCATCAGCGTGGCGGCCGCAACGAGCAGTATGCGAAGCCTGCCTGGATCGACTCCGAGGGCGGCGGCTTCGTCGTCACCGAGCGACAGAAGATTGACCCGCCAACGCAGCAATACCAGGGGCACGAGTCCGATGATGACCGCGGGTGCCGCAGTCCAGACATCATCGGCGCGGATACTTGCGAGACTGCCGAGCAGCCAGAAAGTGATCGCGGGCAGCTGGTCATAGGGATCCGCGAGAATCTTCACCAGGGAGATACAAGCGCCCGCCAGTGCGCCCAGCACAACCCCTGCCAGGACGAGGACCAGGGTCGGCTCGTGGCCCCTGACGGCGTTCGCAACCATGTATACCAGCGCGACCGTCGCGAGCCCGCCGACGAAGGCCAGGCCTTGTATCGCGACGACCGGCAACGACAGAAAGATGCCCAAGACTGCGCCCAGGCCGGCGCCGGTGGAGACCCCCAGGATATCCGGGGAGACCAGCGGATTGCGGAACAAGCCCTGGTAGACCGCCCCTGCGGCGGACAGCGCGGCGCCTACCAGCAGCGCGGCCGCGATACGTGGCAACCGGACGGCAAACAATACGGTATCGATCTGCTGGCTGGCCGGGTCCGTGATGCCGGCAAGCCTGCGTCCGATGGCCTGGGCTACCTGGCCCGGACTGACGGCGAAGGGTCCGATCAAGGCGGCTGCGAACGCCAGCAGGATCACGAGCGCCGCCAACAGCCCCAGCCACACCGTGGTCTTCAGTCTGCCGGTTGTTGCTGCGCCCATCCGATCAGCCTCTCAAGATCCGCGTCATCCAGATCCACATGGTAGAAGAGTTTGTAGAAGCGACGCGTTTCCGTACGCAGGTCGTGAGGGAACCGATCCGGGAAGAATACCCCGGAGAGCCATTTCAGACCCATGAGGCGATTCAGCGATGGCGGCCGGTCGATCCAACCGAACGGGGCGGTCGGGCTGAAGTACACCCGGCTGTCGCGTACGGCGGTGATGCCGGCCCACAGCGGATCGTTCCCGACGCGGCGATAGAAGTTCTCGTCCCAGGTCACGATAGTATCCGGGTCTACGGCGATCACTTGCTCCATCGACGAACGCACGATGCCGCGCCGCACCGATGCATCGCCCGGATCGGCGACATTCACGCCCCCCGCCCTCTCGATTATCTCGGTGTTGATAGAGCCCTTGAGCCCGGTCTCCTGCCCGTCGGGTCCCCGTGCCAGATAGACGCGCGGCCGCTGCTCCTCGGGCACGCCGTCCATGGCCTCGTCCAGTTCCTGGAACAATGCCTCGGCGTAGCTCGCCAGTTCCTCGCCACGCGCACTGACCCCCAGGATATCCCCCACCAGTCGCAGCGCGGCGGGCGTGTTATCGAAACGACCGTCGATGAGCAGATAGGGGATGCCTGTCTGGGCCTGAACCCGGTCAGCCAGGGAGACGTAGGTGTCATTGATCGAACCGAAATCGATGATCAGGTCCGGGCGGGTACGCAGTACGACCTCGAGGCTCGCCGTACTACCGCGACCGGTCAGCCGGCCGGTCTCGGGAAGATCCCTGTACTCGGCAGCCAGGTAAGGTCGCTCGTAGGGTCTCGGCGCCCTGGGCCAGCCAGTGAGACGATCCGGCGCAACGATGTACAACAGTATCGAGGCGGGCGGCCCGGCTGCATAGACACGCTCGATGTTATCCGGGATCTCGACGATCCGGCCGGCGGAATCCTCAACGCTGCGCGACCAGGAAGGTGCGACGACGAGCGTGAGACAGACGAGCAATACGGGCGCTGAACGATGTCGCATGGTTGAATATTCGGCTCGCGGGGCGCCTTCGGATGTACGGGATTGCGCGAGAGTATGCCATCAGTCACATACTGTCCGCCGCCGCCACGTCCACCTCCGCAGCCATCAACGCAGGTCTGACTGGCCAAAACCGTCGCGGATCTGATCGTTGGCGACCAGGTTGGATCGGGACAAGCCGGCCCGCACAGCAGGTTCTTGCTTGCAGGCGAGCATCACCTGTTATGCTCCGGCACCAGGACGAGTCGGTATCGTCCAAAGACCCTTCAGCGACAATGTTCAAACCACTCACGATCAACTCGGGCATTTTTATGAGAGTCCTTATCGCAATCGCAATCAGTACTGTCTTGTTCTCGGCGACTCTCGCGGAGGAAACCACCGGCGATGGCGTCATCCGGCTTTCGGAACCCGTCGAGGTCACAGACGAATACGAGGTCTTTGGATCCCGTGTCGAGCAGATCGGTGAGGTGAAAGGCCTCTCGGAGATCGTCGCTAACGCTGCAGCGCACGATGACACGGAGGTCTTCGTCCGCGCCAAGGTCGCGAAGGTGTGCCAGAAGAAAGGCTGCTTCTTCGTGGCCCAGGACGGCGATGCCATCGCCCGTATCACATTCGTGGACTACAGCTTCTTCGTGCCAACCGACTCCGGCGGCAAAGACGTCACCATCGTCGGCACCTTCGGCACCAAGCTGCTGAGCGAAGAGAAAGCCCGGCACTACGCGCAGGATGCCGGTACGGACCCGTCACAGATCGCGGGGCCAAAGACCGAGTACTCGATCGTGGCGACCTCGGTAATTATTCCGAAGACATAGGACGGCCCCTTCTGCGGCGACCGCCAGGGGGCACCCTCGCCCGCGGCGGCTAGAGCTGTGACTTGAAGTAGTTGAACGAGTGAATGAAGGCGTCGCGTAGTTTCTCCGCCTCAGCGACCATCCCTTCCCAGGCATCTTCGCCGGCGTCGGTGAGTTCCTTCAGTTTCTCCTGCGCGCTCTCGGACTGTTCCTGGAGCCGGGCTATCTGTTGCCTGTATTTCTCCTGTGCTTCGGCCGTCGCCTTGGCGGCGCGCGTCTCCAGGTCGCCGAGCATCGCGTTGGTCTCATCCAGCTGCGCTTTCATGGCGGCGACGATCTCGTCACGGGTCTTGGTCATGATGGGTATCTCCCCCGATAGGGATCCATTGGGTCGTCCTGCAAGCCAGGCTGCCAGATCTGAATTCCGTGCGATCCGGTCAGCCAAGCCGACATCACTCTTTGTATAGCACAAGACGCCTGTGGCGATTCGAGCCTCGCCGTAATTCCGGCAATGCCACGCCCACCAGCGACTCTCTGTAATGGCCTTGTTACCCGGGGAATCGCCGATTGCCGCGGGGCAGCCAGAATCCTACGGTTTGCCAGCCAGTGCGAAACCGAGGTGTGAGGCGGCCACATACATGTAGATCCACCACGACACCCAGTTGACGTCCCGGTCATAGAGATCGCTGACGATCAGCGCCACGAGGATCGGGCGCAGCAACAGGACCAGCCCCATGAATCCCGCCATCAGCCTTGCCCCGGACTGACCGTGTCGGAATGGTCGGAACCAGAGCATCAACTCGATCGCACCGAGAGCGATGGGCCACAGTATGACGCGCGCGCCGAAGGGTCCGTAGGCGGCATGCACCGCCTCTGCCTGACCGAGTATCTGGACTGTGTTGACGGCGCAGAATCCGATCAACACCCACACCGAGATGACGAAATTTCTCCACAGGGTCTGGCGCATGATCCGATTCTAGACTGTCCAGATCGCCCCACGACAACACATGGGCGCCTTTGGAACTGCTGGCCCCGGGCTTGACGGGGTTTGACCACGGCTGCATTAAATTCGTCCTGCTTCTGTTATAGTGCGCCGCGTCATGGTGCACATCGGTCTGCGCCATTCGCTCCCGGCCCGCAATATCGCGGCATGTGGAGTTCACCACAGATCCAGCCCGGACCGACCCCGTCGTCTGCCAGCAGGCTTCCGGGTAGGGCGATCTCGGAGTATTCAATTCAATGCGATTTTCAGAAATCGGCCTTTCGGCCGAGTTGCTGCGTGCGGTCGAAGAACAGGGTTACCAAGAGGCAACCCCCGTTCAGCAGCAGTCCATCCCCCTGATCCTCGAAGGCAGAGACATTCTCGCCGGCGCGCAGACGGGCACCGGCAAGACGGCCGGATTTACCCTGCCGCTGCTGCAGCGTCTCCAGGCCTCGGATCCCGCCGGCAAGCAAAGACGTATTCGTGCGCTCATACTGGTACCGACCCGCGAACTCGCGGCCCAGGTCGCCGAGAGTGTGCGTAACTACGGGCGGCACCTGCCGTTCCGCGCTGCCGTCATATTCGGTGGCGTCAACATCAATCCGCAGATCTCGAAGCTGCGCAAAGGCGTCGACATCGTGGTCGCCACGCCCGGCCGGCTCCTGGACCACATGCAGCAGGGCACGATCCGCCTCGACGCGGTCGACACACTGATCCTCGATGAGGCCGACCGCATGCTGGATATGGGCTTCATCCGCGACATCCGCCGGGTCCTGAAGGTTTTGCCGGATAGACGGCAGAATCTGTTGTTCTCGGCCACTTTCTCCCGGGAGATCAGGCAGCTCGCCGACGAGCTTTTGAACTCTCCCACGGAGATTCAGGTTGCCCGCCGCAACACCACCGCCGAGCGCGTCATGCAGATCGTCCATCCGGTCGATCGCGCCCGCAAGCGCGAACTCCTGTCGTACCTGATCGGCTCCGGGAACTGGCGTCAGGTCCTGGTGTTCACCCGGACCAAGCACGGCGCCAACCGACTCGCCGAACAGCTGGTGCGCGACGGCCTTTCGGCTGACGCTATCCATGGCAACAAGTCACAGGGTGCCCGCACCCGTGCCCTGGCCGACTTCAAGAGCGGCAAAGTGCGCGTCCTGGTAGCCACCGACATTGCAGCCCGCGGTCTCGATATCGACCGCTTGCCGCACGTGGTCAATTTCGAGTTGCCGAACGTGCCGGAAGACTATGTCCATCGCATCGGCCGCACTGCGCGCGCGGGACAGGATGGCCATGCCGTCTCCCTGGTCTGTGTCGACGAGAAGAAACTGCTCGCCGACATCGAGCGACTGCTGAAAACGGAAATCGAGCAGGTTGTTATCCCGGGGCACGAGCCTGATCCGAGTATCCGTCCGGAACCCATCGTCAACGGTCGCAACCACAAGCCGCGTCGACATCGTCCCGCCGGCCACCGCGGGTCGACCCACGGCTCCCGTCGGGCCAGCAACAAGAGCAGCCGGTCCCGGCGCGCCAGCTGAACGGTTTCAGACGTCCGCCCGGCGGCGCCGGGCGGACGTCGCGCCGCCGTCCGTATCGGGTACCCGGATCACCCGCCGCAGGCGTCCGCGTCTCACCTCACGCAGGATCATCCAGGTTCCGCCGGTCGCCGCTTCGTAGAGTGAAGCCTGGTGATCCTGTCCCGGCTGAGCTTTACTCTCACCCTGTAGCCTGTATAGATAATGGCAACAGATCAGAGGGGAGTCAGTGCCGGTGAACATCCACTCGTTTGCGATAGCGGTAGCCGCCGCCGTCCTGTCCGTGACGGCCTCAGGAGCCCGGTCAGCAGAAACAGCCCCTGAACCAGAGTCGACCGATCCGTTGGCGCCGTTCGAGCGTCTGGTCGGTGGTCGTTGGTCGATCGAAGGCAGCTATCAGGAGTTCGAATGGGGCCTGGGCCGGCGGTCGGTCAAAGCCCGCAGCTACTTCGTCGTCGACGGCGAACCGATACTGGTCTCCGAGGGCATGTGGTACTGGAGTCCTGCCGAGGAGCGGATCCGCGGCGTGTTTACCGCCATCGAAATGCCCGTCGTCCACTTCGACTATACGACTCGATTCGAAGGCGACGTGATGTTGAACGAGCTGCGATCATATGACGCCGACGGCGGCGAAACCGTCTATGAGGAGACCTGGGAATTCACGGATGACGACCACTTCCTGTGGAAGCTCTTCCGCAAGACGGCGGATGGGCTCAAAGAGGAGATGGGCGGGACATTTTCGAGATCGGAGTAGCACCCGTGATCGTCGGTCGCACGGCATGACGCTGACAATGCGTCCGGCGGCGCAATCCGACCTCGGCGCCGTGCTGCAGTGGGTTCCGGACCAGCGCTCGCTCATCATGTGGGCCGGGCCCGGGCTCAGCTATCCGCCGTCTCGGGAAACTATCTGGGAGGAAATCGGCGCGTCCACGCAGAATGCCTTCTGCCTCCTCAACACGGCCGGCGGGATGGCTGGTTTCGGCCAGGCCCTGCCGCTTGGGCAGGGCATCGTGCACCTTGCCCGGCTGATCGTCGACCCGCAACAGCGCGGCAAGGGCTACGGCCGGCTGCTCTGTGTGCGGCTGATGGAGACCGCCCGATCCCGGCAATTCGTTGACCGCTTCACGCTGAATGTCTGTCGGGACAACGACGTTGCACTCAGGCTGTACCATTCACTTGGATTTCAGCCGAATTCTGAAAGTGACGCAGGCTCGGTCATCGCCATGCGCCTGCTGACGGCAGACCGCACGGAACCCCGGCACCCGGACTGAGACATCTTCGGGCGACGTGTCTCACAGACGTCTTGCTGCTAGGCTGATAGCCGATCCGGCGCGGGTGGTCATGCTGCCTGCGTCGGCCTGACTCCAGGCAAGGGCTGCAGCATGACTCTCAGGCATTTGAAAGTATTGATTTTGCACACCAGCGGGACCGCTTCCCTGCGAGGCGCTCGGCGGTAGCGATCGGATGCAGCGTATGCGCCGATTCCTCCCGTTCGTTACCCTGTTACTGTTCCCGTATCCGGCTCTGGCCCAGGACATCTCCGCCCTTGGCTACGTTGCGGGACCGCCGATACTCCTGGTGCCGTTCCTGGCAGCCTACCTGCGCCGCCGGATGATCCGCCGTCGAGCATCGACCATCCCATCCTGGCCCGGCAGTGTCGCAATGGCCTGGATCGAGCACCTGTTGTGGCTTGGCGTGCTGTTCTTCGCCATGAACATCTACTACGCCGAGCGCTGGCATCTGCAGGGCGCCCTGCTCTGCGCAGCCACACTCGTCATTAGCCTGGTCCTAAACTACCTGCAGCTGAGAAAAGCGGGCATCGCTTCGGTAACCACCGTCTTCCGGGCGATTTTCGCCTTGCCAGCAAGCTTCCTGCTGCTGGCACTGATCGCGGTCGCGTCTTTGCACCTGTGGGAGAGGCTGAGCTGAACGTGGCTGTCTGGTCCGCTAACTTTCGGGATACCCGATTTTGGACATTGAGAAGAACAAGCAGGCAGTGGAGGCGTTCTATCAGGCGGGCGATCGTGGCGATATGGAAGCCTGTCTCGGGATGCTGGCCGACGACATCAGGTGGACGAACATCGGATCCACACGGTTCTCGGGCACCTACGTCGGCAAGCGGGCGCTGATGGAGCAACTCCTTGTTCCACTATTCGGGAGCTTAAAGGCAGGAATTTCCTCGGTCATCGAGAACATGATTGCCGAGCAGGACTATGTCGTTGCGCTGACCAGCGGTAGTGCCGAAACTACTGACGGTGAGCCTTACAACAACTCATACTGTCAGGTCATGAGGATACGAGACGGAAAGATCGCAGAAGTAACAGAGTACTTTGACACGGAGCTGACAGGCTCGGTTATCGGACGTGACTAGGTAATGATCATTCGTTGTCCCGGGCCCGAGATGAGACGACACGGGTCGGCGCCGGCATCCGGAGGATGGCTGCCTGACCCGTTGATTGGAACTGAACTGGATGTTGCATCATGAACATCGCTCCCTCGGGGTGTCGTTGCCAGCATGTCGCTCTTCGTTGAACTGAAGCGCCGCAATGTCCTGCGCGTAGCCGCAGCTTACGTGGCCGTGTCCTGGCTGCTGATCCAGGTGGCAGAGACCACCTTCCCCGCCTTCGGCCTGGGCGACGGCGCCATCCGCGCCGTGATCATCGTCCTGGTCGTCGGCCTCATTCCGATGCTCATTTTCGCCTGGGCCTTCGAGCTGACGCCGGAGGGGTTCAGGCGGGAGGCGGAGGTCGATCACGGGTCTGCGTCCAGCGTGCGGATGACCCGGCGCCTCGACCGCCTGATCATGGTCGTCCTCGCCCTGGCACTTGGGTACTTCGCGTTCGACAAGTTCGTGCTGGATCCGGCCCGGGATCAGGCTCGCGAGCAGAATATCGCGGAGCAGGCACGCTCTGATGCATTGACCGAATTCTACGGCGACAAGTCGATCGCCGTGTTGCCGTTTACAAACGTGAGTTCGGATCCCGGGCAGGAGTACCTGGCCAACGGTCTCTCCGAAGAGCTGCTCAAGCTGCTGGCACGGATCCCTGAGCTGCGGGTGATCTCCCGATCATCGGCATTCTCGTTCAAAGGGAGAGACGTCGAAATCCCGGCGATCGCGGAGGAGCTCCACGTAGCGCATGTTCTGGTGGGATCGGTGCGCAGGTCCGGAGACCGGATCCAGATCACCACCCAGCTCAAGGAGGCGCGGACGGACACCGACCTCTGGTCGGAGACTTACGATCGCGCACTGAGCGACGTCTTCGACATCCAGGACGAGATCTCCGCCAATGTCGTGAAGCAGCTGCGGATAGCGCTTCTCGACGAGGCACCTGAAGCCCGGCGAACAGATCCGGAAGTCTTTTCTTTGACGTTGCAGGCCCGATACATAGAGCAGGTGGGCGCAGAAAATTCTACTGAAGAGGCCTATGCCCTCGTCGATCGGGCCTTGGAACTGGACCCGGACTACATACCGGCCATGCACCTGCTGGCCCTGGTCAACTATCACCGCATGAGAGAAGGATTGATCGACAGGCGCGACTCGATGCGATTGCAAAGGGAGCTGATGCACAGAGTACTTGTCACTGATCCGGAAGATGGGGTCGCGACCGCGTACCTCGCATGGACGGCTTTTGAGAAGGACCGGGACCTGGAGAAAGCGGCCGCCGGTCTGACGCAAGCGGTGGGGTACGAGCCAGGAAATGGGGAAGTGCTTCGCCTGGCGGGTTCATTCGCTCGCTACATCGGGCGTTTCGAGGAGTCCGTCGAGATACTGGACCGCGCAGCGGAAAGAGACCCGCTTTGTTTCAATTGTCTATGGCAGCTCTCAGTGTCCTACATGGTTGCCGATCGACTCGAGGAAGCGGAAGCGGTGCGACGCAAGTACATAAAACTGGGTTCAGGTGGGTTCTACTACCTGGCTTTTATGGAGCTGATGAAGGGGGATCCTCAGGCAGCGCTCGAAGCACTGGAGACCGATGAGGTAGATCCGTCTCAGCGCTCAGCGGCGCGGGCGATGGCCTTGCACGACCTGGGGCGGGCGACGGAATCGAAGATACTCCTCGATGACCTTATCGAGAGGTGGGGCGAAGATCGCCCCGATGTGATAGCGGGTGCGTATGCATGGATCGACGACAAGGATGCGGCCTTCGACTGGCTGGACCGGGCTTACGGTGAGGAACACAACTACTTCTACAAGAAGATCTTCGAACCGGTCTACCGCAATCTACACGAGGACCCGCGCTGGATAATCCGCCGGGAGCAAGCCGGCATGTCGGCCGCGCGGCTGGCCGGACTCGAGTTCGACGTCGACCTGCCCGACTGATGTACTGAATTGTGTCAGCCGCTCGTGGAAATTGGCGCGCCCGGCAGGACTCGAACCTGCAACCCTCGGGTTCGAAGCCCGATACTCTATCCAATTGAGCTACAGGCGCACCGAAGACTCATATTCCGATCAACTCTGTCCAGCGATTCTGGCAGCGCTCTGCGCTGCACGATACTCGCCTCGACGCTGCGCGTCTCCGCCCCGGCCACTCGCCGGCAGGCTCGTGTCGTTCGCCCCTGTCCGAGCCATGCTCGGCCTCGCCGCTACGCGACGACCGGCGCTCACCCAATTGAGCTACAGGCGCACCGTCAGAAAGCGGATTGTATCGGACTACAACGGAGTCACACCATGCCAGAGTTCAGAATCCAGCACATCGATCATCTCGTACTGCGAGTCAGCGACGTCGGCAGGCTGATGGACTTCTATATCGGGACGCTCGGCTGCTCGCTGGAAAAAGTTAATGAAACCGCGGGCCTGTACCAGCTGCGGGCAGGCGCATGCCTGATCGACCTGGTCCCGGTCGACGGCAAGATCGGCCGCATGGGCGGGCACGCGCCGGGAACCGAGGGCAGAAATCTGGATCACTTCTGCCTGCGAATTGAACCATTCGATGGAGACAGTGTTCTCAACTATCTGCGCAGCAAAGGGCTCGATCCAGGCAAGATTGAGTCCCGCTTTGGAGCGGAAGGGGACGGGCCATCCATCTATGTGAAAGATCCGGAAGGCAACACAGTCGAGCTGAAGGGCCCGCCTTGGGACCCGGACCGAGACTGAGCCGTTCCCATCGGTCGGAGAGGTGTTCACTCAGTCCGGCAAACAGCTTCGATCCCCAGGGCACTGGAATGACCACAAACATATCGACAGGAGAAATATTCAATGAGCTATGACATCGCCGGTAAGGTCGTCTTGATAACGGGTGCCAATCGGGGTATCGGCAGGGCGATTGCCGATTCATTCATCGATCACGGCGCGGCGAAAGTCTATGCGGCGGTGCGCACCCTGGATAGCGCGGCACCCCTGGTGGAGAAGCACGGCGATAAGATCGTCCCGATCCGTATCGACCTGAGCGATGCCGAGTCGATCAGGTCTGCGGCTGCGGCCGCCCGCGATACGGAGGTCGTCATCAACAACGCCGGCGTGCTGGCAACCTCCTCGCCACTTGCCGAAGACGCATTTGAGTCTCTCGCGTATGAGATGGACGTCAACGTCTACGGACTGATGCGCATGGCGCAGGCCTTTGCCCCGGTACTCAAGGCCAATGGCGGTGGCGTTTTTGCCCAGCTCAACTCCGTGGCTTCGATGAAGAGCTTCCCGGATTTTTCCACCTATTGCGCATCGAAGGCGGCTGCCTATTCGATGACCCAGGCCTTGCGCGAGACCCTCGCCGAACAGGGTACTGTCGTAGTGAGCGTGCACCCGGGACCCATCGCCACCGACATGGGCGATTCAGCGGGACTCACCGAGATCGCGGAACCCGCTTCGCTCGTCGCCGACGGCATCATTGCCGCGCTGCGCGACGGAGACTTCCACGTGTTCCCTGACTCGATGGCCAAGCAGCTGGGCAGCGCCTATGCCGGTTTCGCCCAAAACGTCGTAGAAGCGAACGCGCAAGAGGGCTGATCGCCACAGCACCTGTGAAAGACCACTTCCGAAAACTGGAGAACATGTATCACTCGGCGCCGGTGAACCAGTTCTACTCTCCCCGCCTCAGGGTGGCACAGGGGAATTCGACGCTGACGATGGAGGTGCGCGAGGAGTTCTTTCACGCCGCCGGAGCCCTGCATGGGTCGGTGTACTTCAAGGCGCCGGACGATGCGGCCTTCTTCGCCGTGAACTCGCTGGTGCCGGGGCACTTCGTGGTAACGGTGTCCCTTAATATCTACCTGCTTCGTCCGGTGCAGAGCGGCACATTGAGGTCCGAAGGCACGGTGACATCGGAGACGAAGAGCCTGTTCGTCGCCGATGCTGGGCTGTACCTGGACGATGACCGTGTCGTCGCACGCGGCAGCGGCAGCTTCATGCGCAGCCGGGTGCCTCTCAATTCGATCGAATCGTATGGCTGAGGGTCGCGGGGAGCATGGCGGGCCTGCGATGTGCCAACATGTGGCCCCGGTCACCGGCCACGGGAGAGAGTGATGACAAGAGTCATCAACATCGAAGACGAGCTATCCCGACTGACAGTCCTTGAGGGGCGCACGGTCGAGACGCCACTGTCAGAAGAACAGCCCGCCTTTGCCGAGCTCGGCACGATCGGCGGCAGCGAGATTTTCGTCGGCAGCTTCTCAGGCGAGAGCCCATGGGAGCGTCACAACAACGGCAACGAGCTGGTGCACATCCTGAAAGGCGATACGACTTTGACGATCATGATGCAGACAGGCCCGCGAGCCTTCGAGGCGAAGGCCGGGGAGTTCATCGTCGTTCCCGCCGGGCACTGGCACCGGTTCCATGCCCCGGATGGCGTCACCGTCATGACGGTGACGCCGGCGCCCACGGAACATTCTGCAGCGAAAGACCCCCGGGATTCCTAGACGAAGCAGTTCTTACATCCGGCCGCGAGCTACGCCTTTGTTCCTGCTCCTGTTAGCAGGATCGCCATGTGACTACCGCGGACACGCGGGCTTCTGATCGACAAATTCCTGCCGTTGTTTCATGATCGGCGCACCTGAGGATCACCAACGGCAGCGGATGTCACTTTTCGACGAACTCAAGCGGCGTAACGTCATCAAGGTCGCCATGCTCTATGTGGTGGCCAGCTGGTTGATCCTGCAGGTGGCCGACGTGCTGTTCGAGGCGATGGAGCTGCCGGCCACCGGACTCAGGATGGTGCTGGCCATCCTGATCCTCGGTTTCCCCCTCGCGCTGATCTTCTCCTGGGTGTTCGAGATGACACCCGAGGGTCTGAAACGCGAACGCAATATCGATCGCTCGGTATCCGTCACGGCGCATACGGGCAAGAAGATCAATATCCTGATCGTCGTCCTGCTCATCCTGGCGATCGGCGCCGTAGTGGTCGATCGCCTGATCCCGGAGGCGCCAGCGCCGGCAGAGCCGGTCGTGGAGTCTTCCGAACCCGAGGCGACGGCCGATCCGAGCGTGCTGGCGGCCGAGAAATTCGCGCCGCCACCGGATCGATCTATCGCCGTGCTGCCGTTCGTCAACATGAGTGGCGACGAAGAGAACGAGTATTTCGCCGACGGCCTGTCCGAAGAGATCCTGAATTTCCTCGCCGGTGTCCCTGACCTGCAGGTGACCGCACGCACCTCGTCATTCCAGTTCAAGGGCAAGACGGCCGATATGAGAGACGTCGGCTCGGCACTCAATGTTGCCCATCTCCTCGAAGGCAGTGTGCGCCGGTCGGGTGAGCGTGCGCGTATTACGGCGCAGCTCATCCGTACCTCGGACGGTTATCACCTGTGGTCTGAGAGTTACGATCGCACGCTGGAAGATGTCTTCGAGGTCCAGACAGACATTGCCGAAAGCGTGACCCGGGCGCTGGGCGTGATCATGGACGATGCCCAGCGGCAGCGCATGCTGGCCGCCGGCATCCGCGACGTCGAGGCTTTCATCGCCTTCCAGAAGGGCCATGCCCTGTATATCGATGCCCACACCAAGGGTATCGATATAGAGATGATGTCCCGAGCCGCCGATTGGTTTTCCGAGGCCATCCGCAGGGAACCGCGCTTCGCCAGTGCCTATTTCCTGCGCAGCGATTTCCATGTTCACACGACGACCACTGAAAGGGTCAGTGACGAAGATCGACAGGCTGCCTACAAAGCCTACATGGGCGACCTGGCGGCAGCGAGCGAGTACACGCCGAGCGCCGACGAGCGAGCGCTGATCGAGGTGGACCGTACGATGGCCTCAAACAACTGGGGCTCGCTGCCGGAACGCTTCGAACTCGCGCTGGAAGGGCGCGGATGTGATGAAGCGGTCTGGCTGGAGATCGCCCCCGCCTTCGGCTTCGCCGAACAGTCGGTCGCCTTCAGACGCAGCCTGATCGAGTGTGACCCGCTCAACTTCTACAACTACCATTCCGCTGTCCAGGCTTACTTGTGGGCCGGGAGACCCGAAGAGGCGCTCTCATTTGCCTTACGAGGCCTCGAGGTCGAACCCGACAACGCCTTTCTGGAGGGGGACGTGGTGATTTCCCTGATCGCGCTGGGCAGGCCTGAGGAGGCACGGGAGCACGCGGAGAACGTCGACAACTGGAATCGCAACTTCTTGCTGGTCAGCACCAGCGTTGCCCTTGATGACATCGAGGGTGCGAAGGCGCGGATCGAACAGACCCTTGGCGAGGCCCCGCCCTGGCTCAGGAGATATCTGGCTATCCAGCTGCATGCCATCACCGGAGACCGCGAGGCGGCCAACGAAGCCGCCGCCTGGTTCGATCGTATCCCGGCCGGAAACATGATGCTGGCCGCAACAACAATGGAATGCATGTGCGGAGCGCCCTTCGACCTGGAGGCGACGCCAAACTTCCGCCAGCGACTGGAGGAGGCGGGATTCGACTGGCCGCCCCCGGCGATTATCGATCGCGACCGATAAGCTCACGACCCATCCCGCCCTGGATCCATCGGGATCGCCGCACCCTCGGGGGCTCGCAGCCAAATCCGTTGCAGGCGGTAGTCCCGGCGCATGATGACGGGTGAGGCGTCAGCCTTTAGACTATGCGCCGCCAAGCCGGGCCATCCCGGATGGCTCCACATTTCCTTGCGACGGAGACCAAGATGATCAGGAACCGGTTGGCTATCTTTCTGGTGGCCCTCGCTAGCGCCGTTGTGCTGAACGGATGCACGAACGCACTTACCAGCGATATCAATGTCGACTCACAGGCCGCACCCGGCCTCGAAATGACCAGCTACAAGACCTATACATGGCTGGCCGCGGCGCAGATTCTCAATGACCCGGATGGCCAGTGGGAGCCGCGCGGCTTCGACGCCGATGCGGAGATTCAGTTTCTCATCGACCGCGAGCTACGCCAGCATGGCGCAACCGAGGTCTCAGCGAACCCGGACCTGTTGGTCGCCTATATCGCGGGTGTCGATATGGAAGCCCTGGAACTCGAAGACGACGCCGAATCTGACCTGGAGATGATGAAGAGTTCCCCACAGGGCGCTCTCATGATCCTCCTGATCGATGCCAACACAGGCAAAGCCGTCTGGGGCGCGGTTGCCACCGGCGAAGTCGAAGGAAGACGCAGTGAGGAGGAGGCCCGGGCTCGGCTTGACTACGCAGTTACGCAGATGCTGGCGAGACTGCCGACGGCCTAAGGCGCTGATTGCAGATCACCCACATGAGAAGGGCGTCCCAACCGGGACGCCCTTCGCGTTTCTCCGGACAGCTGACGGAAGTCGCGTCTTGGCCGCCGACCGCCCGTCAGCGTTCTAGTTCGCGGCTCGGATGATCCCGCAAGCGTCTCTCGATCCTCCGGCACAGCCCTTCTTGAGGTCGGTCTCCTCGTCACAATAGGTGTCCGGGTTGGTATGGATGATGAATGAGCTGCCATCCTCGTCCATGATCGTCAGCCGACCCGGCGACAAGGTGACGCGGTTGGTCGTGTGCTTCATCCTGCCCACGCCGTCCTTGACCTCGAGATTGATCAGGTCACCCATGTGATAACGATGATTGATATCCTTTGCGGGGGCATCGGTGCCGGCACTGTCCGGCCGCGACTCACCGAACGGGCCCGGATCGTGATGCCCTTTTGCCGCCCCGCAGGGCTCACAGGCACCGACCTCGTGGATATGCACCGCGTGCTTGCCGTCAGAAAGGCCCGTGACCTTCATTTCGACGGTCACTTCCTTGATGCCTTCGGGTGTCACCTGTTCGGCCAAGGTCGCCATCCCGGAGACATTCGGATCGGTACAGCCCTTGATCTCCGCATTGGCTTTCAGTCCGCCCTCATGATGTCCGCCAAAAGCCTGGGTCGCAATCAGCACCAGGCCGACTGCCGAAACGGTTTTCGCTATTCTCATTTTGCTCATCTCCTCCCCTCCGCGAGGACAGGTCGTCCTCGTCCAGTGTCATACAAGAATAGTATTGCCTGCCCGGAATTGCAGTCGCGCCGGAGTCTCCGCCGGGCCTGCTGCTATGGCTAGCCTACTGCCCGTCGCTCGCCGACTCAATGTTAGCCCACCGACAACTGGCGAAGGCCGGCTACCGGATAGAGATTCACTAATCGTCTTCGGCCGCGAGGTCCAAACAGACATTGTGACCTGAACCGACGTCGCCGAGTCCGGCCAATGCAGCTGGCGGGAATACGAACAGGCTGGCGATACCCAACAGTTTCCTAAGCGTCCCTACCGCCGCTGGGGAAAAACTCGGGTCGTTCAGCGGGCCGCCGATGTGGATCGGCACGGCCGTTGATATGGAGGCGACCTTGGGCTTGGGCTTGAGCACGAG
>CALDWW010000005.1 GCA_937924335.1 uncultured Gammaproteobacteria bacterium | reverse complement strand
GTACTTGGTCGAGCGATCGTTGCGCTGGTAGATGTCGGCGGGCAGGAACAGGTTGACGCCGAAGGCCGACCGGCCGAGCTGCACCTGGCTGACATCGGGTTCCTCGATCCAGTGCTGCGGGTAGTCGCGGTTGAGCTCCAGCACCTGCCAGCGGGCGGTGAAACCGTCGTCGGTGATGTCGCGTTCGGCGGGCAGGTAGCTGCCGGTGAACCCCGGATGCGGCCAGTCGGCCCGCATCATGACGCCGGTGGTTCGGGCCAGCGGCAGGAATTGCAGCTGTTCGCTGCCGGCGACGGTCAGTTCTGCCGTGAAGACGCCCGTCTCGCCGTTCTCAAACGACTCCGTACCGAGAGTGGCGCGCACCCCGGCATGCTGCGTCGACCCACCCCCCACGAAGCGCAGCGACGTGTCATTCCAGCGCGCATTCTCCAGCGCCCTGATCGCCTTGACCTCTGTCACCGGTAACAAAAGCTGCGCCTGGTCCCAAAGGACTTCGCAGTCGGCATCGGCCAGTGCCGTGAGGTGCGCCAGGTCCATCGGTGTGAACTTCGCCCGCATTCGCATGCGCGCCTGGTAGACGGGCACCGTGTAGATTCCCAGCCGCCGCGACTCGCTCTCGAGGCTTGCGTCGATCTCCAGCGTGTCGGGCAGCGTGAACGAGTAGAGGCGCTTCTCGACCGCCCGCCCGCGGTTATCTCGCGTGATCTGCGTGAGCGGGACGACCAGCATCGGACCGCCGACCTGCTGTTGCCCGCCCCAGCCGGCGGCCACCTTCGAGCGCGCCTCGCCGGCCAGCTGGATCCGTTCGGCGACCAGCCCCCGCAGCATGCCGATGGGGATCAACAGGATCAGGCTGACCAGCAGCACCACGACGGCCTTGCGCAGCACCGGGCTGGGTGTCGGCAGATGCCGGGAGGTGTCTGTTGCCACGGGCGAGTCTCCGGATCGAACCGGGATTCAGCGTGACGCCGTGGTCTGGCAGGCCGGTGATGAACCCGGGACACAAAGTGCGGAATACTGGCAGAAAGAGGCAGGAGTCATCCGGGGACAGTGCACTTATCTTCCTCGACCGGCCTGCGCGGCATGCAGGGTCGCAGATGAAGATAAGGAGACTGCCCCCGTCTACCGCCCGATCAGCTCAGCAGTGGCTTGATCCGTTCCGGGCTGAGTACGTGTCCCGCGCTTTTCAGATCCCCGTCGACACACAGCGCCGGGGTGGTCATGATGCCCGCATCGACAATCGCACCCATGTCGGTGACCTTTTCGAGTGTGTACGTCAGCCCCAACTCGCGGGCCGCCTGTTCGGCGTTTTCGGCCAGCACCTGGCATTTTGAACAACCCTTCCCGTAGATTTTGATCTCGACCATCGTGCGTCTCCCGTCAAGCGAAAAAGTGTCCATAGATCAGGCCGGTGATGGTTGCCATGACAACGACCAATCCGACATAGGCCAAGGTCCTGGTCTGGCCGATCAGGGACCTGATAACCAGAAGATTGGGTAAGGACACCGCGGGTCCGGCCAGCAGCAGGGCCAGGGCCGGACCCTTACCCATGCCAGCGCCCAGCAGGCCCTGGACGATAGGGATCTCCGTCAGGGTCGCGAAATACATCAGGCCGCCGATCAGCGAAGCGCCAGCCGTGGCCAGCAAGCCATTGCCGCCTACGGAGGCGGATATCCATCCCGCCGGTATCAGGCCTTCCGCCCCCGGCTGGCCGAGCAGGAATCCGGCGACGAAGACGCCGCCAAACAGCAGCGGCAGGATCTTCTTGGTGAAATCCCAGCTCTGCTCCATCCACTCGCGTTCCTCGCCGCCCATGGCGAACGCCTGGGCGACAAAGCCGGCCAGCCCGACGGCGAAGGCGATATCCGGATGTTGCGGCACCCAGGCAGCGATCACTGCCACGCCTAACGCGGTGGTTGCCAGCCATCTGATCGACCAGTGGCGGCGTACTACCAACACCGTGCCCAGCGCGGCGGCCAGGATCGCCGTGATGGCCCATTTGTGATGGGCGATGGCGAGGGCGAGCGGATTGGAGAGGTTGCTCGCCGCCGTCCAGTTGGCGGCGATCAGGATGGCGATCAGCAGCATGACGACAAGCGCCGCCTCCCACATGGGTCGGGCATCGTGCTCATCCGCGGTGACGAACCCGCCGGCCGAGGCGGATCTGGCGCGTTCCTCGCGACGGAAGATCGCATGCATCAGCAGACCGATGACCACCGCAAAGGCGACGGCGCCGACGGCACGCGCGACACCGATTTCGACGCCCAGGATGCGGGCCGTCATGATCACGGCCAGGATGTTGATGGCGGGGCCGGCATACAGGAACGCGATGGCCGGTCCGAGACCGGCGCCGCGCCGGTAAATACCACCGAACAGGGGCAGTACCGTGCACGAGCAGACGGCGAGTATGCCGCCGGAGACGGATGCGGCGGAGTAGGCGGTGACCTTGTTGGCAGTCGGGCCGAGCAGCCGCAGGACGGCATTCTGACTGACGAACACCGGGATCGCGCCGGCGATCAGGAACGCCGGCAGCAGGCAGAGAATGACGTGTTCGCGCGCGTACCATTGCAGCAGCGAAAATCCGCCATGGATCGCGCTCTGGAAGCGTGGCGCGTCGACCGGAATCAGACATACACCCAGGAAGGCGGCGATCAACGCGACCAGCAAAAGCGCCTCGCGGCGGGACGCGCCCGGTTGGGTGAGGATGTTCACGCGGGTCTCTGCACGCCCGGGCGCCGCGGCATGCCAGCCAGGCGTCGCCGGTCAGCCACAAGGTCTTCCGCGGCCGTCGTTGCGCCGGCGACCGTCTGCAGGATCAGGCGCACGGGCGCGGGCAAGTCAGGCGACAGGCGATAGAACACCCGATTGGCATCACGCCGATCGGTGACCAGTCGCAGGCCTCTGAGTACGCCCAGGTGGCGGCTGATCTTGGGCTGGGACAGATCCAGCGCCGTCACGAGTTCGCAGACGCAGAGTTCGCCTTCGGCGACCAGCAGGCTGATCAGCCGCAGGCGGGTGCTGTCGGCGAGTGCGCCGAAGATGTCGGTCAACGCCGTCGTCATAACCCAAGCATATGCCCAGGCGTATATACGGCAATACGGATAATGCCCCATTGGCGCCGGGCCGGACGAAGCGTCGCGAGACGGCGGCATTCGGCGAGGGTGCGCCGACTCTGATACCGAGGCATGCGATCGTGCAGGACACGGTCTCGGGATTGATTCGCACGGCCGGGCCCGACGGCGCGGGCGCGAAACGCCACGGCAGCGGTTTTCCCCTGACAGTCGGTCCGAATGAAATCCTGCGGCCGCAGTGAGCCGATTCCGGGGTGGCCCCTAGGCTTCGGCGCCCGATTCCTGGCGTTTGAGTTTGTCCATCAACTCACGAAAACGGGGCAGGGCATGCAAGGACTGCAGGTCCGAATCATTCTCTGCCCACTCGGCAATCGCCATGCCGCGCATGCTGGC
>CALDWW010000004.1 GCA_937924335.1 uncultured Gammaproteobacteria bacterium | reverse complement strand
TTGGACATCTTCTGTCCCTGGGCATCGACGGTAAAGCCGTGGGTCAGAACCTGGCGATAGGGCGCCGTGCCGTGCATGGCCGCCGAGGTCAGCAACGATGACTGGAACCAGCCACGGTGCTGATCGGAACCTTCCAGGTAGAGATCAGCCGGAAAACCCAGTTCCTCCCGGCGCTCAAGCACACACTGGTGTGTGGTTCCCGAGTCAAACCAGACGTCCAGCGTGTCCCGCACCTTCTCGTACTGGTCCGCCTGCTCGCCTAACAGAGCCTGCGCCTCCAGTTCGAACCAGGCATCGATACCATGGCGTTCGACGCGCAAGGCGATCTCCTCGATCAGGCGCACCGTATCCGGGTGCAGTTCAGCTGTTTTCTTATGCACAAACAGCGCAATCGGTGAACCCCAGGTCCGCTGGCGTGAAATACACCAGTCGGGACGCCCTTCGACCATCCCTTCAATACGCGCCAGCCCCCAGTCCGGCATCCACTGCACGTCTCCAATCGCCGCCAGCGCCGAGCGGCGCAGACCGTTCTGATCCATACTGATAAACCACTGCGGTGTGGCACGGAAAATAATCGGCGTCTTATGCCGCCAGCAGTGTGGATAGCTGTGACGCAGGGCCTCGATATGCAGCAGGGCACCCCTCGCCTTCAGCACATCGAGCACGTCATCGTTGGCTGAAAACACGTGCTTGCCGGCAAACAGTTCCGTGCCTTCAACGAATAAGCCGTTGGCACCAACCGGATTGTCGACCGCGATACCGTAGCGCTGACCCACCACATAGTCATCCTGGCCGTGGCCTGGTGCGGTGTGCACCGCACCGGTCCCCGCCTCGGTGGTAACATGATCACCAAGGATAACAGGCACTTCCCGATCGTAGAACGGATGCGCGAGCTTGAGGTGCTCCAGTTCCTGCCCCCTGCAATAGGCAACCACCTGGTAGTGTTCACAGTCGTAGCGGAGCATGACATCTTTCAACAATGCTTCGGCCAGCAGCAGCCGTTCCGCTCCGTGTCCAAGATCCGCCTGTACAACCGCGTACTCCAGTTCCGGATTGAGCGCTACGGCGCGGTTGGCGGGCAGGGTCCAGGGCGTCGTGGTCCAGATGACGACAGACAGCGGCCCTTCGCCCTTGTGACCTTCGGCATAGTGGCAACGCGCCAGCAGCGCTTCCTCGTCGAGCACCCTGAAACGCACGTCGATCGCAGGAGATGTTTTATCCTCGTATTCGACTTCGGCTTCCGCCAGCGCGGAACCACAGTCCGTACACCAGTGTACGGGCTTATAGCCTTTACTCAGGTGACCGTTGGCAACGATGCGCCCCAGGGCACGAATGATGTCCGCTTCAAAACGGTAATCCATCGTGAGGTAGGGATGTCCCCAGTCACCCACAACACCCAGACGGATAAAATCCTTGCGCTGCCCATCCACCTGTTTGCGCGCATAGTCGCGGCACCTGGAACGAAAGCTACTGGCGTCCACCTTTTGCCCGACCTTACCGACTTTCTTTTCCACATTGAGCTCGATCGGCAGTCCGTGGCAATCCCACCCCGGCACGAAGGGCGCGTCGAATCCGTCCAGGCAACGGGATTTGACCACCATGTCCTTCAGGACTTTGTTAACGGCATGGCCGATGTGGATGTCACCGTTCGCGTATGGCGGCCCATCGGGCACCATGAAAGTCGGTCGGCCCCGGGCAGCGGCGCGGATCTTCCCGTAGACGTCACGGGCATACCAATCCTCCAGCATGCCGGGCTCCCGCTTGGCCAGGTTGGCCCGCATGGGGAAGCTGGTCTTCGGCAGATTCAGGGTGTTCTTGTAATCGGTCACGTGCCGTTATCTCCGGTCATCCTCTATACGCCCAGGACGCGGCGCGCTGTGCGCCCGTCGCGGTGAAGCTGTTCTGTCATCAACCCGACGTTGTCAAAACGTTTCTCGGTCCTCAGCCGATGGGCAAACTCTACCCGGATATGCCGTCCGTAGACGTCTTCGTCAAAGTCGAAGATATGGACTTCCAGGCGCATCTCCGTCCCATCCACTGTCGGCCTAGTGCCAAGGCTGGCCATGCCCGCCCGGACCTGCCCCAATCCGCGGATCCGGACCGCATAGACCCCCCTTAATGGAGGCTTGTGCCTATCCACGCGCAGGTTCGCAGTGGGAAAACCCAGCTGGCGACCCAGCTGATCCCCGCGTACTACCCGTCCGCTCATCGAATACGGCCGGCCGAGCATCTGCTCCGCAAATCCCAGATCGCCCTTCGCCAGCGACTCGCGCACGAGCGTACTGCTCACGCGGATACCATCGACGCTGTAGCTCGGCGTGTCCACGACCTCGAACCCGTGCGTTCGACCCGCGACCTCCAGCGTACTGAAATCACCTGAGCGATCACGACCGAAACGAAAGTCGTCGCCTACTACCAGATGCCTGACCCCGATCCCTTCCACCAGAAAGTCCCGGACAAACTGCTCGGGCGACATGTCTGCCAGCTCCGGGTCAAAACGAACACAGAAGAATCGGTCTATGCCCATGGCGCCCAGCTGCTCCACTTTCTCGCGGAACGTAGAAAGGCGAGCGGGCGCCCTGTCGCCGCAGAAGAACTCCAGCGGCGTCGGCTCGAAACACATCACCAGCGAGGGCAGACCGTCCTCCCGGGCCTGCTCCGACAACTGACGCAGCACCTGCCGGTGACCCAGGTGCAACCCGTCGTAGTTGCCGATGCTGGCGACGCAGCCGTGATGCCGCTCCGCCAGATTGTGGACGCCTCGGATAAGCTCCATGGTCAACAGAACCGGATTATATGTGAGCCCATCGGCCGATTCACTTGCCCGCGACCGGATACTGAACCTTCAGGTGCCGGGGGCGAACGCCGCCGAGCCCCAACACGGCCAGGTAGGTGACGACACCGGCGATGATACAGCCGGCAAGCCAGGGTGCACGATCAAACCAGGGCGCCGTCAGCCAGCGATCCAGGTCTCCCGCGAGTCGCCACAACAGCACCGCCATCACGATATTGGCGGCCGCCACTCTCAACGCCAGCCAGGCCCAGCCGTCGGCGGGTTTGTAGACCCCACGTCGACGCAGGCCGCGGTACAACAAGGTGGCATTCAGGACCGCGGCCAGACCGGTGGCCAGGGCCAGACCCGCATGGGGCGCCTTGACGCCGAAGTGCATCATCGGCAGGACGATGACGATATTCAGGACGATATTGCTCAGCAGGGCGATGACGCTGATGCGGACCGGCGTGCGCGTGTCCTGCCGGGCGAAATATCCCGGCAACAGGACCTTGACGAGCGTGAATGCTATCAGGCCGAGCGCATAGGCCATCACGCTGAAGGTCGCCATGCGCACATCCTCGGCGCCGAATGCGCCATAGTTGAACAGCGTCGCGACCATCGGCGCGGCCAGGAAAAACATGCCGACAGCGGCCGGCAGCGCGATCACCATCGCCAGTTTCAGGGCCCAGTCCAGCGTGGCAGAGAATGCAGCGGCGGACTTTGCGGCATGATGCCGGGACAGCCCCGGCAGGATGACCGTCGCCAACGCGATGGCGAAAACGCCGAGCGGGAATTCCAGCAGCCTGTCTGAGTAGTACAGCCAACTGATACTGCCGGTCGCAAGAAACGACGCGATGACGCGGTCAACCAGCAAGTTTATCTGAGCGACCGAGGACCCGAGGATCGCCGGCAACATCAACCGGATGATCCTGCGCACCCCCTCGTGCCGCCAACCCCAGCGCGGCCGCGGCAACACGTCCAGCCGCTTCAGGAACGGTATCTGGAACGCCAACTGCACGAAGCCGGCAATGAATACACCGATGGCCAGCCCATAGACGGGCTGCTCCATCCGCGGCGCGATCAGGAACACTGACGCGATCAGAACGACATTCAGTAACACGGGCGTGAAGGCCGGCACCGCGAATCGACCGAACGTGTTCAGGATGCCCCCGGCGAACGCGACCAGAGAAATGAAAAGCAGGTAGGGAAAAGTCAGCCTCAGCATCCCCGCAGCCAGGGCAAACTTGTCCTCCTCACCACTGAAACCCGGCGCGAACAGCAGTATCAGCACCGGTGAGGCGACGATCCCGATGATCGTGATAATCATGAGAATCAGGCCCAGCGTGCCGGCCACGCGGTCCGCGAGCGCCTGAACCTGTTCGTGGGAGCGTTGATCCTGATACTCGGACAAGACGGGCACGAAGGCCTGCGAGAATGCTCCTTCTCCGAACAGCCGCCGCAGGAAATTGGGGATCTGGAACGCCACCACGAAGACGTCCATCCCCGCACCGGCACCGAAGAATCGGGCGAATACGATATCGCGCAGAAACCCCATGACCCGGGAGGTCAGGGTCATGCCGCCGACGACGGTGGTGGATTTGGCGAGACTTCGACTCATGAATCGGCGGCCGCTGAGAACTCGCCGCGATGATACCGGCCTCGGGCCTTGCCCGTCACGAAACGTGTCCCCGGTGACGACTCAGTCGCTGTCGGTGCGCGGCTGCCCCGCGCGCCGACGCTGCCGCTCGAGGAATCGGACCAGTACCTCGTTGACCGCATCAGGCTGCTCGACCGTACAGACATGACCAGCGCGCGGGATGACTTCCAGTTGCGCGTCGGGAATTCCCCGTGCGATGCGCTCGGCTTCGCGGACCGGCGTGGGGACGTCTTCCTGGCCGACGATCACCAGCGTGGAGACCCCGATGCGCTCCAGCTGATCAGACACGCCGGCGCGCTCGAGGATGCCGCGACCGAATCGCAACATCGCGTGCCGATCATTAGCAGTTACCCTGCCACGCCAGTAGGCCGACTCACTACGTCGCTCGGCATCGTTACGGAAATGCGGAGAAAAGAACACTTTGGCCATCCGGCGAACCAGCGGCCAGTAGCCAAGGGTGCGGAGCATCCACAGCATGACCCGGTACTCGCGCGCCCTGCCCGCCGGTTCCGGGTCGGCCGAGGTATCCATCAGGACCAGTGAGCGGACAAGGTCCGGCCGGCGAATCCCGAGCCGCAATCCGATGAAACCGCCCGTTGACAAGCCAACGAAATGACAGGGCGCGCGGCCGGTGGCCTCTATGAAACCGACCGCATCGGCGTAGAGATTCTCCATGTCGTAACCGGACTCGGGGGCATCACTGCCACCATGTCCCCGATGGTCAAAAGCCAAACAGCGGAACGACCCCGACAAGGCCGCTATCTGTGGCTGGAAGTGCTCGCTGCTGAGCAGATAACTATGACTGAATACGACGGTGTCGGGCCCCTCGCCAGACTCCTCGTAATGCAACCGAACACCGTTGGCCAGGATGGTGTCCAGGACGATCTCCGTCTGACCCCTTGTCGGACAACCCTAGCACGCGTGCAAGGGCAAAGAGCCTGTCTCCGGCATCACTGCCTGTGCCGGGTCTCCAGTCGCGCAATAATATCGGACAGGGACAGGTCCTGGTTTGCTAATGCCACCATCAGGTGAAACAGCAGGTCGGCAGCCTCATCCAGCTGCCCCTCGCGGTCCCCGGCAGCGCATGCCAGCGCGAATTCGACGCCTTCCTCGCCCACTTTCTGGGCGATCCTTTGACGACCCTTCTGCGCCAGACTGGCCACGTAGCTTCCATCCGAGTTCGATTCAAGACGCTCGCGGATCACGGTCTCCAGGATGCCCAGAAACCCGGGAAGCTGACTATCATCCTGGTCCCCGAAACACGTCCGGGTTCCGAGGTGGCAGGTCGGGCCGGCGGGACGCGCGCGGATCCTGAGCGTGTCAGAGTCGCAATCTGCCGCCACATCGACCAGGTCCAGCACGTTGCCCGAAGTCTCCCCCTTGCGCCACAGGGTCCGACGGGATCGACTGTAGAACACGACCTGGCCGTCGCTGAGCGTCTTTGCCAGGGCCTCCCTGTTCATGTACCCGAGCATCAGGATGGCACCGTCGCCGGCATCCTGCACGACCGCGGGAAGCAGGCCGTCACCCTTCGCCCAATCCAGCCTGTCCGGATCCAGTGACGTCATGGTCTTATCTCCACGCCGCAGTTGGCGAGATAGTCTTTCAGATCTCCGATCGGTATGGCGCCGGAGTGGAACACGGTCGCCGCCAGGGCGCCATCTACGCGGGCTGCCTGGAACACCTGGCTGAAGTGCTCCATCGCGCCTGCGCCTCCGGAGGCGATCAGGGGTACCGAGCAGATGTCGCGGATCTCGGCAAGGTGAGAGACGTCGTAGCCGGTGCGGACGCCGTCATGATTCATGCAGTTCATGACGATCTCTCCGGCGCCCCGGTCCTGGACTTCTCTCACCCACTCCTTCGTCGGGCGGCGGCCATAGCGGGCACGTTCGGGATCTCCCGTGTGGCTGGCTACGCGGTATTCGCCGTCGCTGCCCTGACTATCGATACCGATGACCACGCATTGTCGGCCGAAGCGGCGCGCCATCCGATCGATCAGATCCGGATCCTCCAGCGCTGGTGTATTGATGGAGACTTTCTCCGCACCCGCCGCCAGGATCTCTTCCGCATCTTCCACGCTACGGATACCACCGGCGACACAGAAAGGGATATCGAGCACTTCGGTCACGCGACTGACCCAGTCGCGACTGACGGTGCGTCCATCAGGACTGGCCGTGATGTCGTAGAAGACCAGTTCGTCCGCGCCTTCGTCCCTATAGCGCGCCGCCAGCGGGACGATGTCACCCATCACGCGATGATCGCGGAAGCGGACGCCCTTGACGACCTGGCCATCGCGGACATCGAGGCAGGGGATTATGCGCTTTGCAAGAATGGCTGCAGCTCCGTCTCGGTGATGCGGCCCTCCAGCAGGGCCTTGCCGACGATGGCCGAATGGACACCGGTAGTCTCCAGGTCCACCAGGTCGGCCAGATCCCGGACGCCTCCCGACGCCTGAAACGCGATCCCCGGGTAACGCCCGGCACACTCTGAATAGAGGTCCACCGCCGGACCGGTCATGGCGCCGTCACGGCTGATATCGGTGCACAGGACGTGGCGCAGACCGGCAGCCGTAAACTCATCCAGCGCTTCCCATAATGTGACCCGGCTGGTCTCGGTCCAGCCCTTGATGACGAGCATCGGCGACGCGTCCGGCTGTTCGCGACTCACATCCAGGGCCAGCACGATCCGATCCGCGCCGAACTCCTGCAACCAGCCGCTGGTCTCAGCAGGCTGCTGCACGGCGGCACTGCCGACGACGGCCCTCCCGACACCCGCTTCCAGCAGGGCGCTGATCGCAGCAGCATCGCGGACGCCGCCACCGACCTGGACCCGACCCGGAAGCTTCGCGGCGATCTGCGTGATCTTCGACAAGTTGCCGGCCACGCCCTGGCGCGCGCCGTCGAGATCCACGCAATGGATCCAGTCGGCCCCCTGCCGGGCGTAGTCGGCGGCCAACATCGCCGGATCAGTATCGTACTCGGTCACGTCGTCGAAGCGCCCCTTGAACAGACGCACGCAGCGACCGTCCTTGATGTCGATAGCCGGGATAACTTTCATGATCCAAGCTCCAGGAAATTCTGCAGGAGCCTTCCGCCGGCCGGGCCGGAACGCTCCGGGTGAAACTGGGTGCCGAAGAAGTTTCCGCGGGATACGGCGGCAGAGAACACCTCACCGTAACAACTGGTGGCCAGCGTCGAATCACAAGCGGCAGCGGCGAAACTGTGCACGAAATAGAAGTGGGTCTCGTCCTCGATGGCGGCGAACAGCGGGCTATCGCGCACCACCTTTACCCGGTTCCATCCCATGTGCGGGATGGGGCGATCGCGGCCCGGCCGCATTTCGCTGATCCGGTCATCGATGATGCCAAGGCACCCGGCCGGACCCTCCTCGGACCGGTCGAACAGTAGCTGCATACCGAGGCAGATCCCCAGTACCGGTTGCCGCAGGTCCGGGATCACACGGTCGAGCCCGGCATCACGCAGTCGCCGCATGGCATCCGCAGCAGCCCCGACGCCCGGCAGAAGCACATGGCTGGCGGCGCGGATACCCGCCGCATCACGGGTCAGCTCGGCTTCACATCCCAGCCGGGTCAGGGCGCATCGTAGTGAGGCGATATTGGCGCCACCGCTATCGATGATGGCGACCGCCATCAGAGCACGCCCTTGGTGGACGGGATACCTCCACCGTCGATGGAGACCGCCTGCCGCAGGGCGCGGCCAAGACCCTTGAAAGATGATTCGACCATATGGTGCGTGTTCTCGCCCGCAACACTGACGTGAATAGCCGCACCCAGGGTGTCGGCCAGCGAGCGAAAGAAATGCGGAACGAGTTCGGTAGGCAGCCCTCCGACCCGGTCACGCCCCAGGTCACCCTCGAATACCGCGAACGGGCGCCCGCTCAGATCCACCGCGACCCGCGCCTGGGCTTCGTCCATGGGCAACACGAACCCATACCGGCCGATGCCGGCCCTGGCGCCCAGCGCCTCACGCAAGGCCTCGCCGAGCACGAGGGCGACATCCTCCACGGTATGGTGTTCATCGACCTCCAGATCGCCGCGACATCGTATCTGCAGGCCGATGCCCGCGTGGCGGCTTACCTGCTCCAGCATGTGGTCATAGAAGCCGATCCCGGTATCGATGCTCACCGGCTCGGTGGCGTCCAAGTCCACGCTGGCCGTGACGTCGGTCTCACGCGTCTTGCGGGATGCCGTCGCACGGCGTGAGCCAGCGAGGATGTCTCCTACGATCGCGGGCCACCCGCGGCCCTCCTCCAGCAGGAAACCGCGGACGCCGATGTTCTCGGCCAGTTCCAGATCCGTGGGGCGGTCACCAACGACACAGCTGCGTGGCAGATCGATACTGTTCTCCGCCAGGTATCGGGTCAGCAGGCCCGTCCGTGGCTTGCGGCAGTCGCAGCCGTCCGCCGGGAAGTGCGGGCAGATGAACTCCCCGTCGAACACGATCCCCTGCGAGGCAAACAGGTCGATGACGAAGTCGTGCACATGCTGGAAGTCATCCTGCGGGAAGCTGTCACTGCCCAGACCATCCTGATTACTCACCAGCAACAGGCGATAGCCGGCGTCGCGCAGCGCGATGAGAGCCGGGATGACACCTTCCACGAGCCGCACCTTGTGCAGGGCGTCGATCTGATAGTCCTCCGGCTCTGAAATCAGCGTCCCGTCGCGATCGAGAAAGGCCACCAGCCTTCTTGCCTTCATTGCAGAGTCTCCAGCGTTTCCAATACGAGCCGATTCTCGTCCTCTTCACCGACGGTGATCCTGACACAGCCCTCCAGTCCGGGCTTACGGCTAAAGTCCCTCAGCAAAACGCCGCGCTTACGACACGACTCCACCGCCAGATCAGCGTCGCGGAACCGGACCAGCACGAAGTTTCCCTCGCTCGGCCACACCCGGGTCACGCAGGACAATCCCGTCAGCGCATCGGCCAGTCGCCGCCGCCGCGCCACCGAGTCGGCGACGGCGTGCCTCGCCTGCTCCAGAGCCTCGGGGGCCATCAGGCGCTCGGCGGCCTCGAGGCATGGGGATGGCAGCGGGTATGGCGGCAGGACCCCGCGCAGCAGGCGGACGACGACAGGGTCTGCAACCAGAACGCCGAGCCGCGCACCGGCCAGCGCATACGCCTTGGACAGGGTCCTCAATATCACCAGGTTGTCGTGATACGGCCGCAAATCTATGGCTGACGGCGCCCCGGCAAACTCGGCGTAGGCCTCGTCCACGACCACGAGCGCCCTGTCCGTGAGCCGATCGCAGATCTTCGCGATCGTCTCCGCCGGGATGACGTTCCCGGTTGGGTTATTGGGTGAGCACAGGAACACGATCTTGACGTCGGCCGCGGCCGCCAACAGTTTTTCTTCGTCAAGTGAAAAGTCCCGCCCGGCGTCGAGCGGCACCTCTATGACCCCGGCACCCTGCAGCCGTGCTGCGATAGCATACATGCCGAAAGACGGGGGGCAGACGAGGACCCGGTCTTGCATGGCGACACAGAAGGCGCGCGCCAGCACGTCGATGGCGTCGTCGCTGCCGCGGGTCAGCAGGAGTTCGTTCGCCCTCGCGCCGTAAATCTCAGCGAGTCGTCGCGTCAGTCGCTCGGCCCGCGGATCGGGGTAACGGTTCAGTCCGGCCTCACTGTCATCCCACGGGTGCCGCCAGGCCGATTCGTTAGCATGCAAGCGGATCATCTGGCGATCCGGAGCCGCAGCCTCATAGGGCACGAAGTCACGCAGGTCCGGTCGTGCCAGTGACAAGGGTCCGCTCACGCGACGCTCCGGTCGGCCAGTGCGAGCAGTCGTCGTTCCACTGCTGACGCATGGGCCTCAAGGCCCTCGAGTCTTGCCAGGGTTATCGCCGTCGGCCCGATCCCGCGCAAGCCCTCGGCACTGGCTGTCTGCACCGTGATGCGACGTTGAAAATCTTCCACACCGAGCCCGCTGAACGCACGGGCGAAACCGTAGGTGGGCAGCACGTGATTGGTTCCACTGCAATAGTCGCCGAGGGACTCCGGTGTCCAGTGACCGAGAAATACCGAGCCTGCGGCAGTGACTTCGTCGAGCAGCGACTCGGCGTCCCCGGTCGCCAGGATGAGATGCTCGGGCGCATAATCATTGCTAATCGCCACGGCCTGGTGCAGATCCCTGGCCAGCACGATACGACTGTTCTTCAGGGCTTGTCCGGCGATCGTGGCGCGCGGCAGCTGCGCCAGTTGCGCCTCGACCTCATCCCGGACCCGGGACGCGAAGCCCTCAGAGGTGGCGACCAGCAGCACCTGGGAATCGGTGCCGTGTTCCGCCTGTGACAGCAGGTCCGCGGCGACGCAGTCGGGCAGCGCACATTCATCGGCGATAACCAGGACCTCGGAAGGCCCGGCCGGCAGATCACAGGCTGCACCGAGGGGATCACGGGAGACCTGCAGTTTGGCCTCGGTGACCCAGGCGTTGCCCGGGCCGTACACTTTGTCCACGGGGGCAATGGATTCGGTGCCGTAGGCCAAGGCGGCTATCGCCTGGGCGCCGCCGACGACGTAAACCTCGTCGACGCCGGTCAGCGCCGCGGATGCCAGCACCGACGGGTCCGCGCGACCGTCTGCTCGCGCAGGCGTAACCAGGACCCGTCGTGGGCAGTCAGCGACCGCGGCGGGGATCGCCAGCATCAATGTCGTGGACGGCAGCGGGGCGCTGCCCGCCGGGACATAGAGCCCGACTGCATCTATCGGCCGTGTCACCCGGCGACACTCCACACCGGGTTGCGTGGTCACGGAGATGGGCATCGGTCGCTGCGCCTCGTGGAACGCAAGGATGTTGTCTCTTGCCGTCTCCAGCGCCAGGCGCTGTTCCGAGCTCAGCTGCCCGGCAGCGGCCGTGATGTCCGCCTCCGGCACCCTGAGCGATACCGGTGCCGTGCCGTCGAAACGACGGGTGAACTGTTCGAGGGCTGCGTCACCGCCGTCGCGGACCTCCCCGATGATCGCCGCCACGTCGCGCATCAGCTCGGCGGACGTCGACGACGCGGGTCGGGACAGCACGGATCGACGCTGGTCGTGATCCAGAGAGTTCCAGTCGATAATTTGCAGCATTATTAGTCCCTATCTCAGGCAAGCATCTTTTCGACAGGCAACACCAGAACGGATGAGGCGCCGGCCCGCTTGAGGCTCTCCAACGTCTCCCAGAAGACGTTCTCCTGGCACACCGCATGTACCGCTACCTTGTCGTCCATCCCATCCAGCGGCATGACCGTTGGCGCCTCGCTGCCAGGCAGGAGATCGCGGATCTCGTCGAGGGCCGCGCGCGGCGCGTGGAGCATGATGTACTTGCTCTCGCGGACGCGAAGTACCCCGTCGACCCGGCTCACCAGTCGATCGACCCACTCGGCCCTGAGGCTGTCCGCGGGACGCTCGCCCGCGACCAGTACGGCACGGCTGTCGAGGACCAGGTCGACCTCCTCCAGATCGTTGGCCGCCAGCGTAGAGCCGGTCGACACCAGGTCGCAGATCAGGTCCGCCCGTCCAAGCCGGGGCGCGATCTCCACTGCCCCGGACAACACGACGATCTCCGCCTCAATGCCTCTCTCACTCAGCCACGTTGCGAGTATTCGCGGGTAACTCGTGGCGATGCGCTTCCCGGCCAGCGACTCAGTGCCACGATAGGTCGTGCCACGGGGCACGGCGATGGATAGACGACAGTGCCCGAAGTCCAGGCTTCCCAACTCGGTCGGCTCCGTCAGCCCCGGTCCTTCAGCGGCCTTCTCGAGCAATACGTTCAGCCCCACGATGCCGAGTTCACACACGCCTTCGGCCAGCAATGACGGGATGTCATCGTCCCGGACCAGCAGTACGTCCACCGGCATGTTCTCGCCGAAGCAGATCAGCTGATCGGTGCCACGGCTGTAATTGAGGCCGCACCGCTTCAGAAGCTCCAGGGAGTTATCGGCGAGGCGCCCGGATTTCTGCACGGCGATCTTGATTCTCTGTTCTCGTTCCACAGGCTTGATTCCTTCAATCCGCGATCCGCTCGATCACCCGGCGGTATCCGCCGTACCCGTCGGACAGGAACCGGGCCACGCGGCCAATAGTCGTGACGCTCACGCCCGTGCGTGCGCTGATGTCCCTGTAGGTCAGGCCGTCCAGCAACAGACCCACCACCGCCCAACGATCCACCAGCGCCTGAAGCTCAGCCGGAGTGCACAGGTCGCGGAAAAAGTCCGCGCATTCCGCCGACGTCTGTAGGCTGACGATGGCTTCAAAAAGCGCGGTCTCCGCCTGCTCGAGATCCTCGCGCCTGAGATTGCTTTTGTCTTTCATCGGGCTTCTACCCCATTCAATGAATGTATTAGTACGTTAATACAATGGAACAAGCAAGCCCTGCAGGTGAAATTGTGGACGGCGGTGCCTCGGAAGGAGCCGGGTAGCACGTTGACAGGCGGCCCCCATTTGCTCAAAATATGCGGCTCGTTGTGGCCTGTACCCGGGCCTGTTTACTATTCGGAGTCCGTCAATTGGCCAACATCAAGTCAGCCCGTAAGCGTGCGCGCCAGGCAGTAACGCGCCGGGCCCACAACATGTCCCAGCGATCCGAGGTGCGTACCTGCATCAAGAAAGTGCTCGCCGCCGTCGAGGCAGGCGACCGGGAGGTCGCGGAGGCCCGTTACAAGGATGCGGTGCCCATGATCGATGCCATGGTCAACAAGGGCATCCTCCACGCCAACAAGGCAGCGCGGCACAAGAGCCGGCTGAACGCGAAGATTCGCGGCATCCAGGCCTAGCAGCCTGATTCAGAACAGAACTTGAAGAGGGCCGGCAGTCGCCGGCCCTTTTTTATTGTTCAATACCACCGCCGCCTAGTCGGTCTCTTCGTTCCCCACTCCGGGATCCGGAGCCTCATCCCCGTCCTCTGCCCTGCTCTCCAGGTGGGCCATCACGTCGGCACACAGCGATTCGGTGCCGCGGTTCGCCAGTGCAGAGATGCGGTAGACAGGTCCTTCCCACTGTAATGCCCCGGTAACGGTTGCGATCCGCGCCTCCATCTCATCCGCGGCCAGCAGGTCGATCTTGTTGAACACCAGCCATCGCGGCCGGTCCGCCAGCTCGGAACTGAACCGTTGCAGCTCGCCGACGATCTTCACTGCGGTCGCGGCAACATCTTCGTCCGGATTCATCGGCGCCAGATCGACAACGTGCAATAGCAGCCGCGTGCGCTGGAGATGTTTGAGGAAACGGATACCCAGCCCTGCGCCCTCAGCAGCGCCTTCGATCAGCCCGGGGATGTCGGCCATCACGAAGCTCCGGTAGGGACCCACGGAGACGACCCCCAGATTGGGATGCAGAGTCGTGAACGGGTAATCGGCGACCTTCGGCCTGGCCGCGGATACGGCCCGGATCAGGGTGGATTTGCCGGCATTTGGCATCCCCAGCAGTCCGACGTCCGCCAGCAGCCGAAGCTCCAGCCGCAGACTGCGACTCTCCCCCGGGGTGCCCGGAGTGCACTTGCGCGGAGCCCGGTTGGTGCTGCTCTTGAAGCGGGTATTGCCGCGGCCACCGTGACCACCACTCGCAACCATGACTTCCTGATCCGCCGCTACCAGATCGCCGATCAGTTCCTCGGTATCTTCATCAAACACCAGCGTCCCGACCGGCACCGGAACCCTCAGGTCCTGACCACCCTTGCCGGTGCAGTTGCGGCCCTGGCCGGGCGTACCACTCGTGGCCTTGTAGCGACGCTGGAAGCGGAAGTCGGCCAGCGTATTGATGCCTGCATCTGCAACCAGCAGCACGCTGCCGCCATCACCACCATCACCGCCGTCCGGTCCTCCGAAAGGGACGTATTTCTCCCGCCGGAAACTGACGATGCCGTTGCCGCCCTTACCGGCGCTGACTTTGATCGTGGCTTCGTCGACGAATTTCATAGGGAACTTCCCAAGGGACTCAAGCGTAACGTTAGCACCGGCGCTAACAAAAAGGCCCCGGGCGCTGCCGGGGCCTTGTCGTTCCTACCGGGTTGGCGGATCAGTCCGTGAGGATGCTGATGTACTTCCGGTTCTTCGGGCCCTTGACCTCGAATTTCACCTCGCCGTTGGCCTTGGCAAACAGCGTGTGATCCCGGCCGACGCCAACATTGACCCCCGGATGGAAGCGCGTGCCGCGCTGACGCACCAGGATGTTGCCGGCCAGCACCTGCTCGCCGCCGTAGTGCTTCACGCCGAGGCGTTTGGACTCGGAGTCGCGCCCGTTACGTGTACTGCCGCCTGCTTTCTTGTGTGCCATCTTGAGATAACCTCTCGGGGACGCTTACTTGCCGGCCACGATCCCGGTCACCCGGATCTCGGTAAAGGCCTGACGATGCCCGTGCTGCCGCTTGTAGTTCTTGCGGCGCTTGAACTTGATTACGTTGATCTTGCGCGAGCGGCCCTGGGCCTGCACGGTCGCCTCGACCTTGCTGCCATCGACAAAAGGCTTGCCGACGACGATATCCTCGCCTTCCCCGACCAGAAGCACCTGGTCGAATTCGATCTTGTCTCCGGCGCTAGCCTCTACCTTCTCCACGCGGAGAACTGAGCCTTCGCTCACGCGGTATTGCTTGCCACCGGTCTTTATTACTGCGTACATCAACGGTCTCCAGAAACAGGCCGTCGCAAAAAGGCGGCAATTTTACGCGTGGACCGTGACCGGGTCAAACTCGCGAGACCTCATACTCGGAGCACCCGACTTGCCAGCAGGCCTCGAAAACTCGTTAGAATGGCGCGGCCCCGGCTCGCGGGCGCACTTGCCTGCGGCGTTTCTGGGCTCCGGACGCCTTCCGTCCGGCCTTTTGGCGACTTTAACAATGTAAATCAGCCTCTTATGACACTTGATGATATCCGTAGCCTGGTGGGTGCCGATCTGGAAGGCCTCGACGAGACCATCCGCCGCAGATTGGCCAGCGACGTTGTCCTGATCAACCAGATCGGCCATTACATCATCGCGGCGGGTGGCAAGCGCCTGCGTCCCCTGCTGGTGATCTGCGCCGCCCGCGCCTGCGGGTACAGCGGTCCGCACCACGTGGACGCCGCCGCCATTATCGAATTCATACACACCGCGACCCTGCTGCATGACGACGTCGTCGATGGTTCGGACCTGCGACGCGGGAAAGACACGGCCAATGCGGTCTTCGGCAACGAGGCCAGTGTCCTGGTGGGCGACTTCCTTTACTCGAGAGCCTTTCAGATGATGACCGAGATCGGCGACGTGCGGGTCATGGAGGTGCTGGCGGATGCGACCAACATGATCGCCGAGGGCGAAGTACTGCAGTTACTCAATACCGGTGATCCGGACACAACGGTTGAGCGATACCTGGAGGTGGTCAGGCGCAAGACCGCGATGCTGTTCGAGGCGGGCACCAGGATCGCGGCCATACTCGCCGGGCAGCCACCGGGGGTGGAAGAAGCGATGAGCAACTTCGGGCAACGGCTGGGTGTCGCTTTCCAGCTGGTCGACGACGCCCTCGACTACAGCTCCTCGGCCGGCGAGTTGGGTAAGAACGTGGGTGATGATCTGGCCGAAGGCAAGCCGACTCTGCCACTTATCCATGCCCTGCAAAGCGGCAATGAACTGCAGCAGAACCTGATCCGCAAAGCCATAGAAGATGGTGGCCTGGACAACCTCGAGCCGGTCCAGAGCGCTATTGAATCGACCGGGGGGCTCGACTACACTGCGCGCCTCGCGCGAGAAGAGGCCGATGCCGCCCTTGCCAGCCTGGCGGAAATTCCCGAATCGACCTACACACAGGCTCTCGCCGCCCTCGCCCGCCTCGCGGTCGAGCGGACGCACTAAATCGGGGTGTAGCTCAGCCTGGTAGAGCACTGCCTTCGGGAGGCAGGGGCCGGAGGTTCGAATCCTCTCACCCCGACCAGCCATAAGAAAAAGGTCGCTTTCACAATCGTCGAAGCGGCTTTTTGTTGGCGGATCGGAATGCATGGAACCGAATTACAGGTTCACCAACCAGTCGCAGACGGGTTGGAGCAGAGGCGCAACGCGGCGCTGGCCCTGAGGGCAAGGGGCCATAGGCTCCGAGTAAATCTTCTCACCCCGACCATTCATTACCGAGACGGCCGTCCTTGCGCCTTGAAGAGGCGGCGTTTGCCCTTTTGGATCGAGAGCGGGCGTCAGGGCATTCCTGCATCAATAACCTGTAATAGGCCTCGCGTTCGTCCGGTCTGTATCTGCATGACCGATCGAATTCCAGGGAACAGCGTGTCGCCACAGTCGCGCGACATCCGGACAGGGCCGTCTCTCGAAAACGCAGGGGACGACCCCATATCGGAGGGTCGTCGGGGCGGAACTCGGGCGAGGTGGCAATGACTAATTCCGAACGGGGACACCGGTGAACTCTGTGACCGCCCAGTGTGGCGCGATCGGTAGCCGCAGGGACCTGTGAAATCGATGACATGCACATACAGAAGATTTTCATGCAAGCCGTGATAAATTCGACCGTTCGCATGATGGTTGGGGAGATTCTGCGATGAACCGCGCACTGGCGATACGCTCTCGTTTCGGCTCGACACCCTCGAAGCCGGACTGCGTCGCCTGTGACGTCGCCTGGACAGGGGTCGCGCTGACTCTGCTGGGCTGCATCGCCTGGCAGGCATGGCACAACGCAGGGGCCGCGTTCGCCCTCGCCCTGTTATCTGGCGCCGGGCTGGGATTCGCCCTGCGTCGCTCGGGATTCGGATTCGCCGGTCCCTGGCGATCCATGCTGGTCGAGCGGCGCGGCGCCGGCATGCGCGCCCAGCTCGGTCTGCTGGCGCTGCTCACGGTCATCTTCTTCCCGCTGATGGCAAACGGCGAGGCCTTCGGCAAGCCCCTGCTCGACATCGTCCGTCCGGTGGGCGCTTCTCTGCTGGCCGGTGCCTTTCTGTTTGGTCTCGGGGCGCAGCTCGCTTCGGCCTGCTCATCCGGTTCTTTTGCCGCCGTTGGCAACGGCAAAATCCGCTACGTAATCGTGGCCATCAGCATGGCGATCGGCGCAACCATCGGCAGCGCTCACTTCGGCTGGTGGGAGTCGCAGCCGCGCTGGATCAGCTTCTCCATGGTCCGCGAATGGGGGGCGCTGCCCGGCGTCGCGGTCAATCTGGCCTTCATTGGCGTGCTGGCCGCCGTCACATTGAGGCTCGAGCGGGCCAGGCATGGTCGCATCCTGGCGCAGCCCGAGCAGAGATATCACTTCTTGAAAGGCCCCTGGCCACTGTCATGGGGCGTCGTCGCTCTTGCGTTGCTGTGCACGGCCACCCTGCTGGTCACGGGTCGCCCGTGGACCATCATCACCGCGCTGCCGCTGTGGGGCGCCAAGCTGATCGAGGGCGCCGGCCTGCCGTGGGACGTGGCGTTTTGGGATTACTGGGGTTCCGACACCCGCATGATGATGCTGGAAGACAGCCTCTGGTTCGACGTGACGACACTCATGATCGTCGGACTGGTCCTTGGTGTGATGCTTGCGGCAACCTCGGCTGGTCGCTACAGGCTGCAGTGGAAGATTACCGCCAGCGAGGCTATCAGAGCCGTCACAGGTGGACTGTTATTGGGCTACGGTGGCCTGATCGGGCTCGGCTGCAATATCGGCGCGTTCCTCGCCGGCGTCTCCAGCGGCAGCGTCCATGGCTGGGTCTGGCTGGCCGCGGCATTCATCGGCAGCGCGGCCGGTATCGGCATTCTGGCCCTGACCGGACGCATCCTTGGCGGACGACGAAGTTCGGCGACCGCCTGCTGACCCGGTCCACGACCGGTACCGGTTCGGACACTCCATTCAGGATGTTGCGTTCTCCGGCCGCGGCAAAGCCGCAGCTGCGGTAGTCTTGTCTCGACTGAATTCCACAATACGACACAGGCCGTCGCCGTCATGAAGACCGTCATGAACCTGTTACTGGTGCTGCTGGCCGCCTATGCGACGGTGGTCGCCCTGTTCTATGTCTTCCAGTCACGGATGCTGTACCAACCCCGATTTCCGGGCGGCTCCCAGGACGTTGCCCCATCGAGTGCGGGACTGGCCTACGAGGACGTCTGGTTGCAGACCTCCGACGGACTAAGTCTGCACGGCTGGTTCATCCCCGCTTATGCGGCGCGCGGCGCACTGCTGTTCTTTCATGGCAACGCCGGCGACATAACGACACGGCTCGATTCGGTGGCACTATTCCATCGCCTTGGACTCTCCGTCCTGATCGTCGACTATCGGGGCTACGGACGCAGCGAAGGCTCTCCGTCTGAACGCGGCACCTATCGGGACGCGGACTCAGCCTGGCGGCACCTCACAGAGGAACGGGGCATCGATTCGGACAAGATCGTCATCTTCGGTCGCTCGCTAGGCGGTGCAGTCGCTGCGCAACTCGCTTCCCGTACGGCGCCCGGTGCGCTGATCGTCGAATCGGCCTTCACGTCTGTTGCAGATGTAGCCGCGCGCCACTATCGCTATCTTCCCGTGGGCCTGCTGACCCGTTTCCGTTATGAAGCCATCAAATACGTCGGCCAGACCTCTGCACCTGTACTCATCATCCACAGCCGGGATGACGAGATCGTGCCCTTCGACATGGGCGAGCAACTCTACCAGGCGGCCAACGAGCCCAAGGTATTCATCGGGCTCCGCGGAGGGCATAACGACGCAGCTTTCCAGAGCGCGACCGACTACTCGGAGGGTCTGCAGAAGTTCCTGGATCGCCATCTGCCGCGAGGACTGTGACCAAGAACTCATCCATCAGATGGGAATCTGTCTGGCTGTCCCTGACGGTCGGCTCGGGCGTCGGGTTGTTGACCAGCGCCCGGCCCGTATAGACTTCTGTCGAATCGGCTTCGGGAGACATGCATGCGCAAACCCAATATCGCTCTGCTGGCCCTGGGCCTGTTCATCGCCGGCGTCCTGGTACTGCTGGTACTGAGGCAGATCTTCGGAGTACCTGACCTGTCGCCCTGAACTCGCCAGAGATCCGCTGCCCCGCACCCTTCGGGTCGCCGGGCAGCACCGGCTTGATCAGCTGGAGAAGAGCGTCTACGCCCGCCTAGAACCGCACCCGTACTCCGAGGGCGCTCATATCGACGTCGTTGCCGTCGATGGCAAACCGGGTGTGGGTCGCTTCGATACCGAATGATTTTCCGAGACTGAGTTCGAGCCCGCCACCATAGAAAGGGTCGGACCCGGTCTCGGAGTCCTCCAGCTGCACGAGTCCCAGTTTCGCCTGTGACTCCCAGGCGATATATCCGGCGCGACCCGTTAGAGATATCCAGCGCCCCATCGGCAGATGACCATCGACGCCGACCATCCATCCTTCAAGATCGATATCGATATCAGGTACGTCGCCGATCGACTCGACCTCGATGATGTCGTCGAACGTCTCGAAATCGACATAGCCGCCGCGCACGCCAAGGTAGCGATTGAACTGGTAACCCGCGAATGCGCTCCACGCAGGAGCCGTATCACTGACTTCGACATCGATGCCGAGACTGGCCAGATCGAGATCTTCCAGTTCTTCGTCGAGGTCCGCCGCACCGCCCGCCAGTCCCAGGAAAAATCCCGAGCGCTCATCGGCCAGAGCGTCGCCGGCGGCCAGCGCGATCGTCATGCAGAATAGGGGGAGTATCCGCATCGGTCGTGCCTCCGGACCCGTAAGGGTCTGTAAAGAACGGTTCCCAGTCTGGCCACAGGAGTCTCGGAAAACTGTGACCTGGTTCACGCCTGCTGCGACCCGGAAACCCGGTTTCAGACCCTGTCTTGATCGCAACGCGCAATCATCAAAATTGGCGAAACCCTTATGAATCATGGACATTCCTGCGATAGACTGAGGCAACTGCTTGTCCGGGGGGAGCACGATGACAGATACCGAGACGAACGGCGGACCGCCGCCTGAATCGGAGATGCCATTCGTCGCGCCGTGCCGGGATGTGGGGCCTGGCGCTCCGCTCCGCTGGATCGCCGCCGGGTTTCGGGACCTTAAGGCGGCACCCCGCCAGAGCCTCGCATGGGGTTTGATCGTGCTGGCGCTGTCATGGCTCGTCAGCCTGCCGCCCTTGTTGCTTGGCAACAAGTTCGCGCTGCTGGGTCTCCTGTCCGGGTTCGTGTTCGTCGGACCGCTGTTGGCCGTGGCCCTCTATGCCATCAGCTGGCGACTTGATCGCGGCCGTGCCCCCAGTTTTCGACGCAGCGCGTCGGAAGCCAAACGGCAGCTGTCGAACTGCATGGTGTATGCGCTGGTTTTGATGGTGATCTTCCTGGTGTGGGCGCGGGCGGCTTCCATGGTCCATGTCTTCTTCCCGGTCGAGGCCGATCCTGACTGGCGCCAGATCGCGCGTTTCCTGACCATCGGCTCGGCCGTGGGCTCGATCTTTGCCGCCATCACGTTTGCCGCCAGCGCCTTCTCGCTGCCGATGATCATGGATCGTCAGACCGATACGATCACCGCGGTGGTCACAAGCATCAACGCGGTTTTGCGCAACAAGGCGGCGATGGCCGTGTGGCTGACCATAATCACCATCAGCGTCGCTATCGGCTTCGCGACCGCGTTTATCGGCCTGGTCATCCTGTTCCCGTTACTCGGTCACGCGACGTTCCACAGCTACAAGGATGTGATCGACGCATCGGCCTGGCCGCAGCAAGAACCCATGGGCCTGCCCTGAGGGAGGCATCCGCGAACCGTTGTCACCAGGGACCTGCAGGCCCCGGCGTTTGACCGGAAGTGCGCCCGGATGGCGGCCCCGAACTGCGTGCCGGCTATATCAGGCTCAGGGTATCGACGCGGCTAGCGCTTCTCGCAGTCGTTGCCTTCGTAGGTGAAATCCTCGACCCGCTCGTCCTCGCCGATGGTGAAAGTCGTCTTGCACCAGAACGTCTTCACTGTTTTGGCCTTGGACAATTTTATCGGCTGCCCGGTGATCGGATCGGTTGTACCCATACTCGTCCCGCCCTTCGTCTCGGTGCGGACAGTCGCATAAACGAACACCGGCCTGCCTTCGGCATCATGGACGACTTCAGCCGGCTCTCCCCAGGTATTTACCAACTCGGAATTTGACTTTCCGACCCACGACTGGAGCTGCCCCTTGTAGCCTGGTGCGGTGCACGCCCCGATCGCCATCACGGCGATCAGCGCGGCCGGCATGACCGTTCTCATTGTTTTCATCCTCTGCTCCTTCAGTGCCTTTAGCGGGCGGGTCATCCCGGTCCGGTATCCCCGGCTCTGAGACCCTCCTGTTACTAGACCATGGAGAGCGTCATTGATTCTGCTGTTCGGCAGCCTGCGTTCGACAAAGCGGGTGCCATTAAGGCCCGCAGGACCGGGACACTGCAGCCCCGGGAAACGCGCCGGCCATGCTGACATTATGCCAGCGGCCCGCGCGCGGCAGCGCAAGGTGGTCCGCTGTCTGGCAGCGAGCCGGGCTTGACAGCGGGTACCGGCGAGGCTTTGCTGAGGCTTGATGCAATCCTGTGAAGGAGTGACGCGATCGTGATCCGGATGCCCGTTGTGATCATTGGGCTGGTCGCAGCCCCTGCCCTGCTGTGCGCCGTTTGCGGGAGTCTGACTGCGGTCGCCGCCGACCTGCCGGTCATCAGCCTGAGCTGTGTCCATGAACCGAGCGACGAAATCCTGGACCTGATCTGCCAGCGGGTCGAACGCGAGGCCCGCCCCGCCGCCATGCGTGCCGGTTACCGCCTGGTGCTCCCGGCAACCGATCCGGCGGGCGACGGCGAACGGTCCCTGGTCATCGAGTTGACGGCCAACACCCCGGATAGCCGCTTCGGAGACAAGCGAATACAGGCCCTGATGACTGGTCGGCACGGTACCGGACCGCAGGCCGTGTGGGAGTCGCGATTTGGTGCGGAGGGCGTCGCCCGTGACCTGGTCCACCCCGTGACCGACGCCGTACTCGGCCAGGTAGAGGCATTCCTGGCCTCCGCCGACGGAGCATAGACACGTAGCCACACCCGGGCACGGCCAGCTCACTCTCCCGGCGCCCGGGCCGAAAAGACCCTCCGTTGAATGTCCGGTAAACGCGAGCGATGACGACCTGGCCGATCGACACCACTATAATTCGGGCGCCATGACACCAGACAACCACAGATCTCTGCTCATGCGAGGCATCGAGGCACATCGGGATGGCGATCTCGCGGCAGCCGCGGCGGCCTACAAGGACGTGCTCGCCGCAACCCCCGGTGACGTCGACGCGACCCACTACCTGGGAATGATCGCCTACCAGCGCGGGGATCTGACCAGGGCGGTCGGCATGTTGGGAGAGGCTGTAAAGGCACGGCCGGACGACAGCGCGATCCTGGCAAACCTTGGGCTGGTCCTGTACTCCGCCGGTCGAACACGCGGCGCGGCCTCTGCCCTGGAGAGATCGCTGCAGATCCGTCCCGACCAGCCTGAAGCCCTCATCAATCTGGCGCTGACCCGCAATGCACAGGACAACGTGGACGCCGCCGCGGATTGCTATCGCCGGGTCATGGAACTCACGCCGGGCCGCCGTGACGCCCGTCTGGCGCTAGGGCAATTGCTCGTGGCCGCACGCCGATATCCTGCAGCTCGCGAGGTGCTCGACGCGGGTCTCGCGCTGGATCCGGCAGACTACGATCTGCAGCTCGCTCGAGCCCAGGTGCTCGAACTGGAAGGCTCGTTAGACGAAGCCGTCGCCGTCTATGAGCGCATCGCTGCGGAATCTGATTCGCTGCGTTGCCGTGCGTTGACCCGAACGGCTGCCGCGCTGCGCAAGGCAGGCCGCCCCGCTGCCGGCCTGATGGCCGCGCGCTCGGCTGCGTGGAGCGACCCTGACAACTATGCGGCCCATCACCAGATTGGTCAGGCGCTCAAGGAACTGGGATGGCTGGAGCCGGCAGCAGAGGCATTCCGGCGGTCTCACGCACTGTTCAGACACCCTGGCGTCACTACGACACCGGACCTGCCGACTTTTACCCGCACCTCGCGGGCAAAACTCAGACATGACGTGGAACAGATCGACTACCTGACGAGCCACGAGCTCGGGGAAGCGAATCTGGCTGAGATGCAGGACGACTATCGGAAAGTGATGGCTACCATCCCGGAGGACATCCCTGACGGCAAAACAGTTCTGCTGCCCGCACCGATACGACAGCGTTTTGCACCGTTCTACAATCGTTGCCACCACTACCGGGACACCCCGGCGCTGGAGATCCCTGCACTGAACCCGGAGCTGGACCGCGCCGCCATACAAGCCGACTACGAGCGCCGGGCCCCCGGCATCACCTGGGTCGATGGCCTGCTGATACCTGAGGCGCTGCGCGCGTTACGGGACTTCTGTCTCGAATCCACCATCTGGTACGACTTCGAGCACTCCAACGGCTATGCCGGCGCCTACCTGCAGGAGGGATTCAACTGCCCGCTCCTGGTGCAGGTTGCCGAGGAACTGCCGCGCGCGTTTCCTCGCATCTTCGGCGACCACGTGCTGATGCAGATGTGGGCCTACAAGTATGACAGCCAGCTTGCCGGCATCGACATGCATGCCGACTTTGCCGCCGTCAACGTCAACTTCTGGATCACACCGTCGGACGCGAACCTGGATCCGGACAGCGGCGGCCTGGTGCTTTGGGACAAGGAAGCGCCGGCTGACTGGGGCATAGACGACTACAACACTTATGACCCGCAGCGACAGCAGGACATCCGCGACTATCTCGAGAGCAAGCAGGCTCAACGGGTGGTCGTTCCACACCGTCAGAATCGCTGCGTCATCTTTAACTCGGACTTGTTTCACAAGACCGACGATATCCGCTTCGCCGACCGTTACGAGGATCGGCGTATCAACATCACGCTTCTGTACGGCACCCGGGAACAGGACACCCGGGGGCGTCGGCGCTGATCGGCGGTGCCGGCGGCGGCGTCCGGCTGATGGCTTATGCAGACACCTGGTGCAGGTAGACATCCTGTTGCGGGAACGGGATCGAGATGCCTTCCTGGTCGAATCGTTTCTTGAAGCTTTCCATCAGGCCGAAGTACACGGGCCAATAGTCGGATGACTTCACCCACGGCCGCACCGCGAAATTCACGCTGCTGTCGGCCAGTTCGAGGACGCCGATCGTCGGTTCAGGTTCACTGAGCACCCGGCCTTCAGCGGCGATCACTTCCTCGATGACTCGACGCACCTTGTCCAGGTCATCGCCGTAACTCACACCGATGACGAGATCGACGCGACGCGTGTCCTTGGCAGAGTAGTTCGTGATCGTTCCGGAAGTGATCTGGCCGTTGGGGACGATGATGGTCTTGTTGTCCCCGGTCCGCAGAGTGGTCGTGAAGATCTGTATCGCCTCGACGATACCCATGGTGCCGCCCGCCTCTACGAAATCGCCGCTTTTGAAGGGCCGGAAGATCATGATCAGCACGCCAGAGGCAAAGTTACCAAGCGAGCCCTGCAGAGCCAGGCCGACGGCGAAGCCGGCGGCGCCGAGGACGGCGATAAATGAGGTCGTCTGAACGCCCAACTGTCCGACCGCGGCCAGGATCACGAATGTGAGCAAACCCATGTAAGTCAGGTTCCGGACAAAGCCGGTTAACATCGTGTCGGCATCGGTTCGCTGCATCCCCTGCTCGATAAGCCCGGCCAGCCGGCGCGCTACCCAGCGCCCGATGATGAAGATGGCGAGGGCTGCGAGTAGCCTGACGCCGAAATCTGCGCCGATCGAATAGGCCCTGCTCAAGACATCTTCGCTCAACAAACCATTCAGCTGTTCCATCTTCGTATCTCCCGCCTACATGTTGAAAGCGCGTGAACCTACCAGACGCAACGGTATGGGTCCAAGCGAAACGCAGACAAAAGAACGGGCCCCGAAGGGCCCGTAGGCGATGCGGGCATGGGGGAGAGGCGTCAGTCTTCGAGGCTGGCCTGGTCGGCGGTCAGGACCGCACCGTCCCAGGCACCGTCCACCTCGACGATTGCGCCTTCGGCCGCATCGAAAAACATCTGGGCCGAGATCGGATTTTCGCTAGTGCCTTCGAACTCTGTGGCCGCGTTCGTCACTATGCTGACTCCGAGGATGCTGAAGGTCGGCGCGGTCACGGATTCTGCTGTTCCCCGCAACTCAACCTCGTCCTCGGCTTCATCCCGTTCGACCTGCTGTGCTACGAATCCGCCTTGCTCATCTTCGAAGCCGCGCACGTCGACCCAGTCGCCGATGCGCAGATCACGCAGACCGAAGGTCTGCTGTTCCAGGAGCTTGTCCTCGAAACTCGTGCTCACATCCGTAAGCACCGCGATGCCAAGAACGGTAAAAGTGCCGCCGATGACGTTGACCGCTTCCACGACCGCGGCGGCTTCCAGGCGCCCTTCGGGCTTGAACTGGATCTTGTCCGCTAGCACGGACCCGTCGGCCTGAAGGTCACCCTCGGCCTCCAGCCGGACGTTCAACTGCACCTGATCCGGTGTCCCCCGCTCATAGACGGTGGCCGCATTGGTGATGACGCGGATCCCGAGCAGGTCGAAATCGGAACTGGAACGAAAACCGGTCACGTAACCTTCGATCTCAACGTCATCCCCGTCTTCGCCGAGATTGTCGTCGTCCAGGCCATCTTCCTTCTCGACACGAGTCGCAAGGAAGACACCTTCGATCGTGAACGAAGAGCCCTTCGCCTCCACCAGATCGCCGTTGACAGGCGCACCTCCCGGGAAGTTGTCGAGCTGGGCGCTACTGTAGTCGACCGTCAAATCGCCGATGGTGAAGGTCAAGGTGCCGGCGTCCAGGTTGCTGACGAAACCGGTCACTTCGAATACCGATGCCATGGAGTCCTCTATCCGGGTGGCGCGGATGAATCCGTCCGCATCAGGCAGACCGCTTACCTCGACGACATCGCCTTCCGACAACCCGTCCAGCGAAGCCGGCTGGATGGAATCGTCGAATATCGTGGTCGTCGTGACCCGGATCGGCTGGTCCAATACTCGGAAGGTGCCGCTGACGCGATCGAGACTGCCAATATCGATCGGGCCCTTAACCGCGTCCTCGTACTCAACCGTCGCCGCCGTACCACTTAGCCCGTCGTCATCGATGCTACCTCTGACGACCACGACCTGGCCGACGTCGAGATCAGTCTGGCTACCCGCGCCGCCATTGATCGTGAAAACGGCCTCACTGGTATCGAACCGCACGCCGTTCACGATCACGCTGCCAAAGCCGTCGATGGGGCCGACGGCCACCCCGCCACGATCGATCCCGTCGGTGGGAGGCGGGGTGGGGCCCGGCGCTGGAGGCGGGGTCACGACCGGATCGGCGCTGCCGCCACCTCCGCCACCGCAGCCGGCGGCGGCCATAAACGCAACCGCTATCAACGCGTGCTGCCAGTTCTTGCTTGTCTTGTTCATCACAACCTCTTGCGCCTCAGGCGCCCTCGCTATCTGTAATCCCCTGATCCCCACTGTCCTCGTTGGCGATCATGTAGACGCCAACCCCGAGCCGGAAGGCATGCGTATCGTCGTTGGAATCTGACCGATGCTGGTGAAGCCACCGGTCCACTTCCTCCAGGAAGGCCTGCCCCCTTGCCTCCATGTAGTCCCTGAATTCCGCCACCAGCCGCAGCGGAATCCGGGGTTCGGTCGCCCGTCCTTCGAACCGGGACGGCTCGTCCTCGGCGCGTGTCAGGTTCCAGGTCACAGTGGACCCAAGGTCATTCAGGACGCTGCCTGCTCGAACGACGGTCTCGGGATCCAACGGCGACGGCATGTAGTAACGGCTGATAGCCCTGAGTCCGTCGTCTTCTTCGCGAACGGCACCGGCGGCCGTTAACTCTTTCAACATCGCGACTGCCGGAATATCGCCCCCGTAGCGGTGATGGAGGGCCTCGAACGACCCGCTCTCACCTTCGCGGGGAAGCACGCGCGGGGTACCATCGGCGTCCGCAAACTCCGGATCCTGGAACCATCCGGACAGCAAACGCGTCGCATTGCTGGTCTTGCCGGGACCGGCGACCGGCAGGCCCGCGAGCTGATCCCGCTGCTTCTTGACTTCCCGTCGTGTGAGACCGGTAAGTATGGAAACGCGAGATGCATTGGTCTGGCGGCCGGAGATGCCGTAGTCGTCTCCGGCGACCTGCACATATACACTCCTGGACAAATCGGCGAACTCCTTCCACGTGACACCGTTCTTCAGAAGAAGACGGACGACAGGACGAAGCATCGACCGGCACGCGTTGAGCATCGTTGATTTGGGACTGTTGTCCATATCTGTGCATTTTAGTCACAAATGTACGGATTGCAAGTCTTGTTGACTCAAGAATCCTTCTCAACCGGCATCTGGGCGCCCGCTCAGCGCCCGCCACTGCCTCGTTGCGCTTCCCCTACAGGCGACGCGCGTCGTATTCTGGTCACCGGTCACTCCGGATCGAGACACTTGGGGGATAGAGCATGGAAGTCTGGGTACTGCTGGGAGTCATCCTCGTCCTGGCCGTGTACGGCGTTTCCATTTACAACCGGCTGGTCGACCTGCGGAACCGCGTCAAGAACGGTTTCTCTCAGATCGACGTCCAGCTCACGCGGCGCTACGACCTGATCCCCAATCTGGTGGAAGCAGTGAAGGGCTACATGAAGCATGAGAGGGAAACGCTCGAAGCGGTTATCCTCGCCCGCAACGCCGCAGTCGATGGCCTGAAAAAAGCCGCGGCTGATCCGACCGATCCGGCCGCCATCAAGGAACTGGCGGGCGCCGAAGCGACGCTGGGCGGCGTCCTCGGCCGACTGTTCGCCCTCGCGGAGTCTTATCCGGATCTCAAGGCCAATCAGAACATGATGCAGTTCCAGGAAGAACTCACCTCTACCGAGAACCGGGTGGCATTCGCACGCCAGGCCTTCAACGACGCTGTGATGACCTATAACACGGCCAGGGAAAATTTCCCCAACAACATTGTCGCTAACATGTTCACTTTCAAAGCTGCTGAGTTCCTGGAGATCGAGTCGGAGGAAAAGAGAGCGGCGCCCGCGGTCTCTTTTTGAGATCGTGGTGAACTGAAGGCGCCCCGACGAGGGCATGGATTTCTTCGATCACCAGGAGCGAAGTCTCCGCCGCTCCCGCTGGCTGGTACTGCTATTCGCGCTAGCCGTCGTAGTCACCGCGGCTGGAGTCACTGTCGTCATATCAGCGCTGGCGTTCTTCCTCGGTGCCCGACCCGATGTCCCCATCGGCTTGCAGAGCGTCCGCGCTGTCTTCGATCCCGATCTCGTCACCGTCTGCGCCGTTGCCACGATCGCTTTTATCGGCGCAGCGGTCCTGCTTCGACTGATCAGGCTGCGCGCCGGCGGCAGCGTGGTGGCCGAGAATCTTGGCGGCGCGCGGGTAGATCCCGGCGACTCCGATCCGGGCCGCCGCAGGCTGATGAACGTCGTCGAGGAAATGGCGATCGCGTCCGGGCTGCCGGTGCCTCTCGTCTACGTGATGGAGCGAGAACCGGCGATCAACGCATTCGCCGCCGGCAGTACGCCCTCGGACGCGGCCATCGCGGTCACCCGCGGCTGCCTGGAGAACCTGGATCGGGATCAACTCCAGGGCGTGATCGCTCACGAGTTCAGCCATATTCTGCACGGCGATATGCGGATGAACCTGCGGCTGATCGGGTATCTGTTCGGGATCATGTCCGTGAACATGCTCGGACGGGCCATGATGAGGACCGCAGGACGGCGTCGCTTCGGGCGATCAGGAGGCAGATCCGGGCTCGTACTCGTGCTGGGCGGATCGGCCCTGTACGTACTCGGCCTGGCCGGCGTGCTCGCCGGTCGGCTGATCCAGGCCGCAGTGTGTCGGCAACGCGAGTATCTGGCTGACGCTTCGGCGGTCCAGTTTTCCCGCCAGACAGATGGTCTGGCAGGTGCGCTACGTTTGATCAACGGCCGGGCCAGCATGTCCCACATGCGCGCGGGGCGCGCGGAAGAAGTCGGTCATATGCTGTTCGTGGCAGGGCGCAGGGCTTTCGCCAGCCTGTTCGCAACTCATCCGCCGATCGAAGCGCGGCTGCGGGCGCTGGAACCCCATGGCGCGGGCGGACTTGGTGGCGAGAGCGACCCGATACCCGTGTCGGCATCACCAGCCGACACGGTCGGCAGCGCCGCCGGAATCTCTTCCTTTGCGGCCGCCGAGGTCACCAACGCGGTCGGCAATCCGGGCGAACCGCAAGTTCACTTCGCACAGGGACTGGAGGCGATCGTGCCGCCATTGCTGTGGGAGGCCGCCCATTCCATGGACGGTGGCCTGCCGGTCCTGCTGGCACTGCTGCTGGATGCAAATCCCCAGGTCAGCGCTCATCAACTCGCGCTGGTAGAAGTTCGATTCGGCGTCCCGGTCCGGACCGCCACCGAACGCAGCCGCGAGGATCTCTCCGGGCTCAGCCGCACGCTCAAACTGGCTCTCGCCGACGTGGCCTTCCAGAGTGTCCGGGGCATGAAGAAGGTCCGCCGGGACTATGTCCTGGAGACGGCCGAACGGATGGTGCAGGTCGATGGTCGCGTGGATGCCTTCGAGAAAGCCATGATGGCGGCGCTGGCCAGCCGCGTCCGTGACCTGGAGTCAAGGCGCAGATCACGGCCTGCGAGAGGGGCAGTGGATTCCGCGGCTCAATCCCTGCTGGCAGCCATGGCGCTGGCCGGCCATCCGGATCGTGATTCGGCACCAGCCGCCTATCGCGCGGGCCTGGATGCATCGCGGCCATTCTCGGAACACCTCGAACCCGAACTGCCGGACGACGCGCAGGATTTTGACAAGATTCGCGAGGTGCTTGCTGTTCTCGACGGACTGCCTCCGCATGACAAGCGACGGCTGGTGGCCGGCCTATCGGCTGCAGCAGCCAGCGACAGCCGGATCGTGGGGCGTGAGGCCGATATCCTGCGTGCGGTCTGCAGTGCGCTTCATTGCCCCATCCCCCCGCCGGTATCACCGGGGAGATAGTGATCAGGGCGCGCTGCGACGATACAGATCGAACAGCAGCGACCCGGCCAGGAGCGCTAAGAGGAATACGAGCGGCTCGATGAACCCGATAGCCGCCGCAGTTAGCGCGGGCCCCGGACAGTACCCCGCCATGCCCCAGCCGGCTCCGAATAAGGCCGAGCCCAGCAACAGGCGACCATCCAGCTTTGTCGCTGTCGGCAGGTGGAAACGGTCCTCGAACACTGGCCGGTCCCGGCGTTGCACGATGCGGTACCCCACAAGCGTCGTCCCGGTCGCGCCGGCGATGACCAATAGCAGTGTCGGGTCCCAAGCGGCCAGGTCGAGGAACCCCTGCACGCGCCTGGGATCGATCATCTGTGACAGCACGAGTCCAAAGCCGAAGAGCCCGCCTGCAAACCATGCCGCTGCGAGTTTCGCCATCACAGCAAGTCCAGAGCTAGCCGCAGGCCTGCGACTACTATCATCCCGGCGAGCGTGAAGACCAGGGTCGCGGCCATGGACCGTGGGGAAAGCCGGGCGATGCCGCAGACTCCGTGACCACTGGTACAGCCGCTACCCAGACGACTGCCGAATCCGACCAGCAGGCCGGCGGCAACAAGCAAGCCCAAAGGGTAGCCGGAACGTTCGGCGGTCTCACCCAGGCCGGCGATCAGCGCCAACCAGCCCCCGGATGCCAATCCGGCGAGAAACGCCACACGCCAGGCCCGGTCTCCTCGTTGGCCACCGTAGGCGCCACCGAGAATGCCACTGATTCCTGCGATCCGTCCGTCCAGCAGCAGCAGGACTGTCGCCGCCAGTCCGATCAGGACTCCGCCGGACAGGGCTGCGATTACTGGTATCCCTTCCATTCGATCTCAGAGCGCGTCGACCGGTATTTTCAGATACACCAGGCCGTTGCTCTCGGCCGGCGGCAACTGACCCGCGCGGATATTGACCTGGATAGATGGAAGGATCAGCGCCGGCATATCCAGACAGGCGTCGCGAGCATCACGCATCGAAACGAACTGGTCTTCCGAGATGCCATCGCGGATGTGTACGTTAGCGGCCCTGTGCTCGGCGACGGTTGTCATCGGCCGGGCCGCTGACCCTTCAGCCGGGTAATCGTGACAGAGGAACAGTTTCGTCTCGTCGCCCAGTGCGTAGATTCTTTGGATGGATCGATACAGGCGCCTCGCATCACCGCCGGGGAAATCGCAGCGGGCCGTGCCGTAGTCCGGGGCGAAAAGCGTATCACCGATGAAGGCGCAGTCGCCTATGAGATAGGTCATGCTGTCGTCGGTGTGTCCGGGCGTGTGCAGCACTCTGAGTTCGAGGTTCCCGAGCGGGATTCGATCCTCGTCATCGACGAGTCTGTCGAACTGGGTCCCATCCGTCGGAAAGTCTCCCGGCAAGTTGAAGACTGCGCGAAAGTGGGCCTGCACGGATCGGATCCCCGCGCCGATGGCGACAGCGGCGTTGAGGCGATGCTTGAGCCGCGCCGCCGATGTCAGGTGATCCGCGTGAGCATGGGTCTCGAGGATCCATCCAACGCTGAGGCTCTCCGCTTCGACGAGATCGAGCAGGATGTTCGATGACTCCATGCTTGTCCGGCCCGACGCCTGATCATAGTCGAGTACCGGATCGATGATGACAGCGGTGCCCGTCTCCGGATCCCAGGCCAGATGGGTCCAGGTGAATGTGGGCTCGTGGTAGAACGACCGTATCTGGGGGTTCTTAGTCATGCTGTGTGGACCTGAAACTTGCATTGCAGTTTAGCAGAAGCTAATTTAGCTGGTAAGACGTTCTTGGGCTATAGTCGAATTTCGCAACACATCGAGATCAGTTATGGCGAACGCAGATAGAGTAAGCGGCTGCGCTCCGGCGACAACCATGCCGGCCGAAGAACTGCGTGTCCATGCGGGCGAGGCCACGAGGCTGCTGAAGGCCTTGGCGAACGAGTCCCGACTGATGATCCTCTGCAATCTGACAGAGGGCGAATTGACCGTGGGGCAACTCAACGAATTCATACCGCTCAGCCAGTCTGCCCTGTCGCAACATCTCGCCCTCCTGCGCCGCGACGGGCTTGTGAAGACCAGGCGCCAGGCACAGACCATCTACTACTCCCTGGCCGATGGCCCGGCATCGCGCGTGATCGAGATTCTCCACGACATCTACTGCCCCAACCTCTGACCCCGGAGCTCCGCCCGGCCGGAATCCGGTTGGACGGCGGCTGCGAAGTCTTTCCCGAAGCACGATCCAAGCGCAAGCGTCCTTTTCCGCTGCAATCGGGGCGCCGTATCAGCGTGGCGTGTACAGGGGTTGTTCAGGTTTGATTCAACGACTTTGAATCTCTGTCTCTTATCGGCCTGTCGCCCTCCCTGCTGACGTTCGGACGACTGAATCCGTTTCCCTGATACCCCCGAATCCTGATTTCGAGGTGCATAAGCTCCACGGGTATTCAGGATATGTTCAACTTTTCAATCGGCCGCGCAGTCTCGACCCTGGGTGCCGTCCTACTGACCGCTTCCGGCTTCGCATCGCAGGCCTGGTCCAGTACCGAGGCGTCCATAACGAACGCGCCCCGCGTATCCGCACCGGAAGGATTGGCAACGGTCGGCCGGGCGTCTCTCTCCTGGTTCGGCCTGGATATCTACGACGCGACCCTTTGGACCGAATCTGGCGACTTTGCCGAACCCGGCTTCGATCAGCGGCTGGCGCTGAGAATCGACTATCACCGCACCATATCGTCCAGGAAGCTCGCCGAGAGAACCCGGAAGGAATGGCGCCGGCTGGATCGACACGTCCGTCTGCCAGTGGATGCGACAGTGAACGAGTGGCTCGCTGCTCTGGAGACGATGTGGCCCGATGTGGGGCCGGGTGACTACATCGTTACGATCGTCGAGCCCGGCGGAAAGACCCGCTTCGAGGATTCCAACGGCCCACTAGGTGTGATCGAGGACCCGGAATTCGGCCCGGCTTTCCTGTCGATATGGCTGCACCCCCGCACCAGCCGCCCCGATCTTCGCATGGCCCTGGTCGGGGCCGACGGCAGGCGGCGGTGATGCTGGCCTCCCCGCTGATTTCTAGGCTCCGGGCGGTACTCGTAGCGACTATCTTCGTTGGGATCGCTTTTCTAAGCGGATGTGCGGCCAAGGTTTCCGACTACGAGGGTGAGAGTCCGCAACTTGATCTCAGGGAGTACTTTAACGGCCCGGTCCGCGCCTGGGGGATGGTCCAGGATCGCAACGGCAAAGTCTTGCGCCGCTTCGAGGTAGAGATGGTCGGACGCTGGGAGGGCGATACGGGCGTACTGGAGGAAGACTTCACCTTCAATGACGGCGAGACGCAGAGACGCGTCTGGACCTTCCGGAGGATCGACGACGGCCGCTACACCGGTACTGCCGACGACGTAGTGGGAGAGGCTACTGGGGAGATCTACGGCAACGCCCTGCGCTGGCAGTACGTACTGGAAATCGAGGTCGACGGGCGCAGCTGGAACATCAATTTCGATGACTGGATGTATCTGCTGGACGAGCAGACCCTGTTCAACCGCACGGTGATGAAGAAGTTCGGCCTTCGGGTCGGCGAAGTCACCCTGTTTTTTCTGAAGCAACCTGCCGTCAGGGGGGGCTGAACGCATGGATGCGCCTCGCAATCGACTCGACCAACCGGTGTTTCCGATCCGCACAGTCGCCGAACTCACCGGCATCGCCACCGGCACCCTGCGGGCTTGGGAACGGCGCTACGGTTTCGTACAACCCGAACGGACCGCCAGCGGTCACCGACTCTACAGCCAGCGCGATATTCAGCGACTGCGGGATGCCCTGCTGCTAGTTGATGGCGGGATCGCGCTTCGACAGGTCGGCGACCTGCTGGAAGACGAAGACATCTGCGCCGCGTTGCCCGGTGACACGGCTCGATGGCCACGGCTGTCCCAGGCGATGATCGGCGGTCTGGACTCATTCGACTCTGTCGCATTGGAAGAGACGCTGCGGCAGGGTTTGGTGGTCGCCGCACCAGACGATGCGGGCCGGCACTTCATGGGTCCCGCACTGCGCGACCTGGCCCTCAGGTGGCGGGTCGACCGACGGGTAGCTGAGCAACGCCTGGTAGAGAGCGCGCTGCTCAAGCTGTTGGGTAGTTGCCCGGAGGCGACTCCCGCCAGTCATGAAGGGAGGGCTGTGCTGGCCTCCGTTTTGCCGGGTGAAGAACACCAGATCGGACTGCTGATGCTGGCAATCCTCGCCGCCAGGCATGGCGTGCCATTGACGATGCTCGGCAATGGCACGCCGGTGGACGAATTGGTCTCCGCAAGCAGGATCACAGGGGCTCCGGCCGTTCTGCTCTATGGTCATCGCACGCCGCAACCGGACACGATCCGGGGTCCCATCAGAGCACTGGCGTACGCCGCTGATTGCCCGGTGCTGATCGCCGGCCCGACGGTAGGTCTTGTCGCCAGCGAACTGCGTCATGCAGGCGCAACCGCCCTCGATAACCCCGCGGATGTCTTCCGGCTGCTCGGGCACGCGCTCGAGCCACTGCGTAGCTCAGGGGCGAAGTCGTGAACGCCCCTATTATCGACCGCTTTCAAGGTCTCTATCGTGAACTCAGCGCCGATAATCTGGACCTGCTCGACGGAGTCTACTCGGAGGACATTGCGTTCACGGACCCCATCCACAAGGTCGAGGGTCTCGCCTCGCTCAAGGACTACTTCCGGCGCATGTATGAGAACGTCGCGGAGATCGACTTCCGGTTTTCAGACGTCTGTGTGGCGGACGATCGTGCTTCGCTGGCCTGGACGATGACGCTACGCCACCAGCGGTTCAGACCGCGAGAGGTGCTCGAGCTACCCGGCGCCTCGTTCATCCACTTCGCGGATCGAGTGCATTACCACCGCGACTATTTTGACCTCGGCGCGATGATCTACGAGCGGGTGCCCGTCCTCGGCACCATGGTGTGCGCCGTGAAATCCAGGCTCTGACCAGAGGAGTCTCTAGACTATGCAACGGAAGAAGATTGCCATCGTAGGGACCGGCATATCCGGGCTCGTAGTGGCCCATCGTCTCTGGCGCGACCATGACATCACACTGTTCGAGGCCAATGACTATGTCGGCGGTCACACGAACACGATCGATGTCGAACTCGGCGGCCGGCACTGGGCAGTGGACACCGGGTTCATCGTATTCAATGACTGGACCTATCCCAACTTCATTGCCCTGATGGATGAACTCGGCGTGCCGTCTCAGGCAAGCAACATGAGTTTCAGCGTGCATTGCGACCGCACCGGGCTGGAGTACTCCGGCAGTTCCCTGGATCAGCTGTTCGCGCAGAGACGCAACCTGTTCAACCCGGGCTTTTACAGGATGATCGCCGACATCTTGCGGTTTAATCGCGAGGCGCGCGCACTGCTGGAGATCGAGGACGACGAAACAAGCCTGGGCGACTACCTGGATGCCAATGGCTATTCCAGCCGCTTCGTCGAGCACTATGTAGTCCCGATGGGTGCCGCAATATGGTCCGCGGACCCGGCCATGATGTATCGGTTTCCGGCCCGTTACTTCATCGAATTTTTCAAGAATCACGGCATGCTCAGCGTCAAGGACCGACCCACCTGGCGTGTCATACAGGGCGGGTCAAGAGAGTACGTACGAAAACTCGTCGTACCTTTCAGGGACCGGATCAGGTTGCGCACCGGCATCGACCGGGTCTTTCGCTATCCGGACCGGGTGATGGTCCAACCGACGACCGGCGAGAAAGAGAGCTTCGACGCAATATTCCTCGCCTGCCACAGCGATCAGGCGCTGGGCATGCTCGAGCAGCCGTCGAATCTCGAAGCCCAGGTGCTCGGGGCGATTCCCTACCAGGAGAACATCGCCGTACTGCACACCGACGAGCGCATGCTGCCGGAGCGACCCAAGACCTGGTCGGCCTGGAACTACCACATCCCGGACAGCACACGCGATCGGGTCGCTCTGACCTACAACATGAACATCCTCCAGTCCCTGGATGCACCGGTACAGTTCTGCGTGACGCTGAATCGCGAGGACGCGATTCGACCGGACAGGGTCCTGCAGAGGATCGCCTACGATCACCCGGTCTACACGCCCGAAGGGGTACAGGCCCAGGCGCGCCACAGCGAGCTGAACGGCGCGGACCGTACGTTCTTCTGTGGCGCCTACTGGGGTTTTGGTTTCCATGAGGACGGCGTCAAGAGCGGTCTGACTGCCCTGAACGACTTCCAGACCTGGCTGAGCGATGAAGAGCTGTATTTACGAAGGGCAAGTTAGCCACCGCCGTCGCGGCAGCGTAGATCACGAGTTCCGCTACGGGCTCTTCATGATGTACCTGGATCTCGCGGAACTGCCGTGCGTGTTCCGGCGGCGCTGGTTGTGGTCAGCCCGACGGCCGGCGCCGGCCTGGTTCGACCGCCGAGATCACCTTGGCGACCCGGAGCGGCCGCTGGATGAATGCGTTCGCGACCTGGTGCAGGAGCAATGCGGAGATCGTCCGATCGGGCCCATCCGGCTGCTCACACACCTTCGCTATTTCGGTTACTGCTTCAATCCGGTCAGTTTCTATTACTGCTTCGATGCGCAGGACGATTTCGTGGAGTGCGTGGTCGCCGAGGTTAACAACACGCCCTGGGGAGAGCGTCACTGTTACGTGCTCCCCGCGAGGGATGGCCGCAGACAAGCCAACGCCAGCAACCACGAGCTCGACAAGCAGTTTCACGTGTCGCCTTTCCTGCCGATGGACATGGGGTACCGATGGCGATTCATCGATCCTGACGAGGCCCTTGTCGTGCACATGCAGAACCACAAGGGCGGAGAGAGGGTCTTCGACGCCACCCTCAGCCTGTGTCGGCAAGAGATTACCGGTCCCAGGCTCGCCCGTATGCTGCTGCGCTACCCGCTGATCACTCTCAAGATCATCATCCTCATTCACTTCCAGGCCCTCCGGCTGTGGGCGAAAGGCGCCGTCTTTCATACCCATCCGGCCAAACGTGATCCTGCCACAGAGACAACATTGGAAAGCAGATGAAAGAGAACACCATCCCCCAGTCGGAGTATTCGACTGGCGCAGACATCCGCATGACGCGTCTGCATCGATTCGCCCGCCGCGCCATGCTGCGGCGACTGGAGCGGCTGGAGCACGGCATGCTCGAGATAGTAGAAGATGGCACCCGCCTGCAGTTCGGCAACGCCGCCGGCGACGATGGGTTGAAGGCCAGGGTAACCGTGCATGATCCGCGCTTCTGGGCCGACGTGGCTCTCGGCGGCAACACCGGTGCGGGCGACGCCTACATCAAGGACCGCTGGAGCTGCGATGATCTGACCGCGGCAGTCCGGATCCTGGTTCTGAATCGTGACGTATTGCTCAGTCTGGACGACGGCGCGGGCTGGCTCACACAGCCACTCCATCGACTGCTGCACTGGTTCCACCGCAACAGCCGCGACGGCAGCCGCAGGAACATCGCGGCCCACTACGACCTGGGCAACGATCTGTTCGAGGAGTTCCTTGATCCCACCATGAATTACTCCTGCGGCATCTTCCCTAATGACAGCGCCACTATGGAGGAAGCTTCACTGGAGAAGATGGACGCCATCTGCCACAAGCTGGACCTCGGCCCGGACGATCATCTTCTCGAGATCGGCACCGGCTGGGGCGGCATGGCGATCCATGCCGCCGGGCATTACGGTTGTCGGGTCACGACCACGACGATCTCCAGGCGCCAGTACGAGCTGGCGACGGAACGGGTTGCGGCAGCCGGGCTGGAGGATCGTATAACTCTTCTGCTCGAAGACTACCGGGATCTGCACGGCGAATATGACAAGCTGGTCTCCGTCGAGATGATCGAGGCGGTCGGTCATCAGTACCTCGATACCTACTTCTCGACATGTAGCAAGCTGCTGAAACCGGAAGGGATCATGCTGCTGCAGGCCATCACTATCCGGGACCAGGTCTACGAGGATGCCGTCAACAGCGTGGATTTCATCAAAAAGTATATCTTCCCCGGTGCGTTCCTGCCGTCGGTAAACGCGATCTCGGACAGCGTGACCCGGTCCACCGACATGCGCATGTTTCATCTGCAGGACATCGGCCCCCATTATGCGACGACGCTCAGGCGTTGGCGCGAACGCTTCTTCGGCAATATCTCCGCTATCCGCCGGCTCGGCTACCCCGACACCTTCGTGCGCATGTGGGAGTTCTATCTCTGCTACTGCGAAGGGGGCTTCCTCGAGAGGAACATCGGCAACATTCAGCTACTGCTGGCCAAGCCGATGAACCGGCGAGATTCTCTTGGCTATGCCTGAGACCGGTGCAGCGATCGTGGCCGCTTCAGGCGAGTCCGGTAAACGATGCGCTTCCTCAGCCGGCTGGATTGGAAACGCCAGGGGATTTTCGCGCGGGGATATTGCGGCAGCGTCCCAGTAGGAGCACCGCCGCCGGCATGCTCTGGCATGACCGGGAAAAGCGTCCGGTCTACATATTCCCACAGCTGCCGATCCAGTTGCTTGGCTTCTCGTAGCCTCGACATCGCCGCCCCCTCAGCCTCCAGCTCCCGTCTGATGTCATCTCGAGTCGCCGTGTTCAGGCGGCGACAGCGGCTATCGACCGGGTGTGGACACAGATGGCTGAACAACCTGACAGATTCATCGAACCGCTCCGTGAGACCGACGAAGAAAAAGGCTTCCCTCAACAGGAATATGGCCTTCTCGAAATCCTCTGTGCCGGCTATCTTCCTTACCTGGAAATTGTGGTTGGCCGGATCATCCACGTAGCGGGCGAAATCCCCTGACTGGCGACCGGTCGCCACCTTGTCCTGCTAGTGGGAAAGCGCGCGGTCCACCGGGTCCCTCAACATCGTGTACGACGATACGAGTCCTGCCAGGTACCGGTTCGGCTCGATGAGCTCATGATCGCTGATGCTGGCTACTTGTGGATTTGACGATCTGACGAATCGAAGATCATGCCTGTCGAACGGCTTTCCGGGCGACGGATCGAGCGGGTTTACGTCGCTATGCCGCAGCCCGAAGGAGTTGCGCAGGACAAACCTGAAGGAGGTGCCGGCGCTCTTCTGAATGTGGACGAAGGCTATCGGCAGGGCATCTCTGGCGCCCACTTCCGGAAGTGAGGCTCTCATCGTCCGCGCCCGGGTACCGGCCGCTTGCCGATCCGCTCTCCGTTCTACTGGTAACCCGTACGCTGACGAGTGCGATCTACGATTTCGAAGCTTCCGCCGAGCTCTCGCAAGCCATCCAGATCGATAAGGCGAACACGCTTGCGATGGACCTCGAGCAGCCCTTCCTGCTGGAAACGGGCGAGAAGCCGGCTGACCGTCTCGGTCGCCAGTCGCAGGTAACTGGCGATGTCACGCCGCGGCATCACCAGGCGAAGCTCGGTGCCCTCGCCGGTGCGCTGGGCGATACTCAACAGGAACCCCGCAAGCCGCTCCTCTGCCGTGTGATCGGTCGCCAGGTTGACCGATATGGACAGATTCTTGCTCATCAGCCGCAAGATGGTGGCCTGCAGACCGGCGACCTTCTGAGCGAGGTCCGCCAGTTGATTGAACGGCAGTACGCAGACCGAAGCATCGGCCAGCGTCATCGCGCTGCAACGATTGTAGCGGGGATAGATCGCGTCGAAGCCCAGGAGTTCGCCCGGCAGGTGAAATCCCAGAACGTGCTCGCGACCATCAGCATCCAGGCTGTAGGTCTTCAGCGCCCCTGTCCTGACCGCAAAAATGGCCTGGAACGAATCCCCCTCGCGGAACAGGTGTGCGCCTTTCTCAAGCGGCGTCTTGACCTGGACGATGGATTCGAGCTGCTGGATATCGTCGCTTGTCAGCCCCATGGGCAGACACAGCTCGACAAGAGAACAGCTACGGCACGCCTGACGCAGGCGCGTGATATTGACAACCTTGCGGCTACCCTGCATGCCTAAGCTCTCTCCCATCTCCGGGCGCAATGCCGGTCTGTTGTCCGTCAGGTGGCTCGGCACCCCTTCCCTCGAGATTGCCAAGTGCCCCTATTGTACAGGGACCCTGAACTTGATCCATGTCAATACGAATAGCGGGCCGGACTCCTAGAATTCTCTCAGATTCCTTACAAGAACGGGAGTACCTGCAATGCGTACAATCATCGCACTAACGATCGCTGCGGCGGTCATCATGGCAGCGCCAATGGCATTGGCTCACGAACCCGGCGATTTCTACGTCCGCGTAGGCGCCTCCAACGTGGATCCCGACGATCCTAACGGTGATATCGATCTGACAGTGGTCGACCCGGCGCTGGGCAAACAGGATATCGAGGTCGACGATGCCTGGAGCCTGACCTTTACCGGTTCCTACCAGTGGACGGAAAACTGGGCCGTCGAGTTGCTGGCCGCCTATCCCTTCGAGCACGACATCGAGCTCGAGGATCTCGGTAAAGTTGGCACCACCAAGCATCTGCCGCCGACCCTCAGCCTGCAGTATCACTTCCTGCCGAAGGGCAAGTTCCAGCCGTATGTCGGCGCCGGTATCAACTACACGATTTTCTTCGATGACGGTGCGGAGGGAACCTTGGATGAACTCGGCGGTGACCTGGAGATCGAGGACAATTCCTTTGGCCTGGCAGGCCAGATCGGCGCCGACTACATGTTTAACGACAAGTGGTTCATCAACGCCGACCTGCGCTATATCTCCATCGAGACCAAGGCGAAGGTCACGATTCCGGATGTGGGCTCGATCAAGGAAGACGTGGACATCAATCCCTGGGTCTATGGCCTCAACATCGGCTACAAGTTCTGAGACTGACGATGACGGCCGGGAGCGTGGTGCCCCGGCCGTCGTTCTTCCGCGCTCCTGAGACTAAAGCTTCAGAACATGCTAATGTAACGGCCGGCTTGCCGGCCTGAGGGGAAGGCCGGTCGGCTGTTTCAGCTGCCTGACCGGAAACGGGGAGTCCAAAATGGAACGTGCTTCGACGTACAACGACCGCGTCGTGCGCCAGTTCACCATCATGACCGTCGTGTGGGGCGTGGTGGGAATGCTGGTCGGCGTCATCATTGCCGCCCAGCTCGTGTGGCCGGCGCTCAATTTCGACGTGTCCTGGCTGAGCTATGGACGCCTGAGGCCGCTGCACACTAATGCCGTGATCTTCGCGTTCGGCGGCAGCGCGCTGTTCGCCACGTCTTACTATGTAGTGCAGAGGACCTGCCACGTCCGGCTATTCGCCGACGGGCTCGCGGCCTTTACCTTCTGGGGTTGGCAGGTAGTCATCGTACTGGCGGCCATTACTTTACCTCTGGGACTGACCCAGGGTAAGGAATACGCTGAACTGATCTGGCCGATCGACCTGCTGATCGCTGCTGTCTGGGTGGCCTATGCGGTGGTCTTCTTCGGCACCGTGGCACTACGCAAGGTCTCGCATATCTACGTGGCCAACTGGTTTTACGGCGCGTTCATCCTGACCATCGCGGTGCTGCATATCGTCAACAGCCTGGCCTTGCCGACCGGGCTGCTGCATTCGTACCCGGCCTATTCAGGCGTCGTAGACGCGATGGTGCAGTGGTGGTACGGACACAACGCCGTCGGATTCTTCCTGACCGCCGGCTTCCTGGGGATGATGTATTACTTCGTCCCGAAACAGGCGGGACGTCCGGTCTACTCATACCGCTTGTCGGTGGTCCACTTCTGGGCACTGATCTCCATCTACATGTGGGCCGGACCGCATCATCTGCACTACACGACCCTGCCCGACTGGGCCCAGAGCCTCGGCATGGTGTTCTCTCTGATACTGCTGGCGCCGTCCTGGGGCGGCATGATCAACGGCATCATGACGCTGTCGGGGGCCTGGCATAAGTTACGTACGGACCCGATCCTGAAATTCCTGATCGTCTCGCTGTCGTTCTATGGTATGTCGACTTTCGAAGGGCCGATGATGTCGATCAAGACGGTCAACGCCCTGTCCCACTACACCGACTGGACCATCGGCCATGTCCATTCCGGGGCCCTGGGCTGGGTGGCCATGATTTCGATCGGCTGTATTTACGCGCTGCTGCCGAAAGTATTCAACCGGGAGAGCATGTATAGCATCAAGCTGATCGATGTTCACTTCTGGGTCTCGACCATCGGGGTCGTGTTGTACATCGCAGCCATGTGGATGGCCGGCGTCATGCAGGGCCTGATGTGGCGCGCGGTGAACGACGACGGCACGTTGACCTACACGTTCATCGAAAGCCTCAACGCGACCTACCCGTTCTACGGAGTACGGCTGCTGGGTGGCACGCTGTTCCTGGTGGGCATGCTGGTGATGGTCTACAACGTCTGGATGACGATCCGGGGCAGCAAGCCCGCGGAACAAACCGTCATACAGCCGGCTTGAGGGGCACGCTCTATGAAACATGACATCGTCGAGAGAAAAATCGGCCTGATGGGTGTCCTGATCATCCTGGTGATCAGCATTGGCGGACTGGTGGAGATCGTACCGCTGTTCTTCTCGAGTCAGGTACGGGATCCTGCACCGGGCATCGAACCGTACAGTGCCCTCGAGCTGGCCGGTCGCGATATCTATATCCGCGAGGGCTGCTACGGCTGCCATTCGCAGATGATCCGCCCGTTCCGGTCCGAGACCGAGCGTTACGGCCACTATTCGCTGGCCGGAGAGTCGGTCTATGACCGGCCATTCCAGTTCGGATCGAAACGAACCGGGCCGGACCTGGCGAGAGTCGGCGGCCGTTATGCCGACGAATGGCACCGGGTCCATCTGATGAACCCGCGAGACGTCGTACCGGAATCCAACATGCCGAGCTATCCGTGGCTCGCAGACCATGAGGTCGACCCGAGGGCGACCGTCAAGCGCATGCAGGCGTTACGGACGCTGGGACATCCTTATTCGGATGAGCAGATCGGTACGGCGGAGAAGGACGTGACCGGCAAGACCGAGTTGCAGGCCCTGATCGCCTATCTGCAGGGACTCGGCACGAACCTGCAGGTCAGGAGATAGAGCATGGATCTGCCGACTCTGCGGGGACTGTTTACGCTCATCCTCATGATCGCTTTCGTAGCGATCGTGGTCTGGGCGTGGAGCAGTAAACGCCGCAAGGAATTCGACGAGGCGGCGCGCCTGCCGCTGGAAGACGGCCCGCTCGCCGACAGCGGCGGGGCCGGCTGCAAGACAGCGACTGGCGCGGGGGAGAAACAATCATGAGTAGCTTCTGGAGCTGGTACATCATCATCCTGACCGTCGGGAGCATCATCGCGTCGGTCTGGCTAATGAGTTCGAATAGCAAAGGCTCACCGGGAGAGGTCGACACCACGGGTCACAAGTGGGACGGAGACCTGCAGGAGTACAACAACCCCCTGCCCCGCTGGTGGCTGTACCTCTTCTACGTCACGGTCGTGTTCAGCGTGGCCTACCTGATCCTGTATCCGGGGCTGGGGAGTTTCGCCGGCACCAGCAAGTGGAGCCAGGTCGATCAGTACAACGCGCAAATGTCAGAAGCAGAAGCGAAATATGCGGACTTCTACGCACGCTTCCGCGACATGGAAATTCAGGCCATCGCCGGGGACCAGGCCGCCATGCGCGCTGCCGGCAACATATTCGGCAACAACTGTGCCCAGTGCCATGGGTCGGACGGCCGCGGGGCCGTCGGTTTCCCGAACCTGACAGACGATAACTGGCAGTGGGGCGGGAGCGAAGATGCGATCCTCGCGACCCTGCGTAATGGCCGCAATGGCATCATGCCGGCCCAGGCAGCCGTCCTGGGCAGTGACGAGGCGGTCGAGGAAGTCGTGGCCTATGTGCGCTCCATGAGCGGTCTGGAGGCTCCGGCTGACAAGGCCAAAGCCGGCCAGCAGCGCTTCGCGATGGTTTGCGCAGCCTGCCATGGCCCGGACGGCAAGGGCAATCCGATGCTCGGAGCCCCCAATCTCACCGACGACACCTGGCTATACGGAAGCTCACCCGGAGACATTCGTTACACGATCGCCAACGGGCGCGCCAATCAGATGCCTGCGCAGCTCGACTATCTCGGCGAGGACAGGCTGCGGCTCATGGCTGCCTATGTCATGAGTCTGTCAGAGACGGCGGGTGACTGATCCGCGGAAGTCGGGGCACATAGATGAACCGGAGGGCACGCGGCCCCCGGTCTGGCGTCGCAGCAAGCGTGATCTCGCCAACGTCGTGTGGATCTCGTTCCTGACCGCATCAGTCGCCACCATGGTCTTCTTCGCCATGGTCGATCCGGAAGTGCTGAGCGGACACAACACGCTGGGCTGGCACATCAGCCGGCAGACCGGCTACGCCTTCGGCTTCTTCGGGCTGTGGCTGCTTACCGGGATCACCAGCTTCCTGAGCGTCTATCTCGTGCGTACGGAGCGGCGAGCCAGAGACTTCCCGGCCGTCCACGGCCAGGCGTCCGCGCATGCCGCTCCTGATGACAGCGCAGACCCCGATCGGAGGGATCCATAGGATGAACCCCACCGCGACTCCCGCGGGACAGCCGCCGGAGTCGTTCTACGTCGCTCACCAGAAGATTTATGCCCGCGAGGTGCAAGGTCGGTTCGCCCGGCTGCGGAATCTCGCGGTGGTGGCGTTGCTCGGCATCTACTATGTCCTGCCCTGGATCAACTGGGGCGGGCGCCAGGCGGTGCTCTTCGACCTGCCGGAACGCAAGTTCTACGTCTTCGGCATCACCTTCTGGCCGCAGGACTTCTTCTACATGGCATGGCTGCTCATCATCGCCGCCCTGTCACTGTTCTTCGTGACCGCGATCGCCGGCAGGCTGTGGTGTGGTTACGCCTGCCCGCAGACCGTCTGGACGGAAGCCTTCATGTGGATGGAACGCCTCACGGAGGGCACCCACAGCCGCCGGCGCAAGCTGGACCAGGCGCCGTGGAGCACGGAGAAACTGCTCAGGAAAGGCGCCAAGCAGTTTCTTTGGGTCGGCTTCGCGTTGTGGACCGGGATCACCTTCGTCGGCTTCTTTTCGCCGGCGCGGGAGCTGTTCGGGCGAATCGCGACCTTCAGCCTGGGTCCCTGGGAGACGTTCTGGTGTCTCTTCTATGGATTTGCGACCTATGGCAACGCCGGCTTCCTGCGAGAGCAGGTCTGCAAATACATGTGTCCCTACGCGCGTTTCCAGAGCGCGATGTTCGACAAGGACACGCTCGTCATCTCCTACGATGCCGGGCGCGGTGAACCTCGTGGCGGGCGCAAGCGCAAGATGGATCACCGCGCCGCCGGCATGGGTGACTGCATCGACTGCAACATGTGCGTCCAGGTGTGCCCAACCGGAATCGACATCCGCCAGGGGCTGCAGATCGAGTGCATTGCCTGTGCTGCCTGTATCGACATCTGCGACTCGGTCATGGACCGCATGTCCTACGACCGCGGGCTCATCCGCTATACCTCGGATCACGCCATGCGGGAGAAGCGGCCGCTGAAGATGCTGCGGACCCGTACCATCATCTACGGTGCGCTCCTGCTCGTGCTACTGGCCGGTTTCGCCTTCTCCATCGGCGTGCGCACGCCGCTCAGGCTGGATGCGATCCGCGACCGCAACACGCTCTACAGAGAGCTGGCCGGCGGCGATATTGAGAACGCCTTCAGCCTCAAACTGCTGAATCTTGATACCCGATCGCACACTTATGTGCTGCAGCTCGACGCACCCGAAGGGATGCGCCTGGAGATCGACTCCTCCGGCCTGACCCTCGAGTCCGGTGAAGTCCGTCGCATCCCGGTCCGCGTGCTGACGCCACGCGATGCCCTCTCGGCTGCCGGCATTGACATCACGTTCACGGTCCGGGCCGAAGGATCACCCGGGATGGAAGCCAGCGCCGAGAGTCGCTTCCTCGGACCGCCGCCCGGCCGCTGAGATAGAATCGGTCTATGTCCCGTCCGGAAACCGCGAGTGCGGAACCCTGGTATCGCCAGTTCTGGCCATGGTTCCTGATCCTGTTGCCGATGCTCTCGGTCGTCGGCGGCATCGTGACTATTTTTGTGGCTACCAACAGCCCCCACTCCATGGTCGTCGATGACTATGCGCGCATCGGTCTCGCGACCCACCGCAAGCTGGAGCGAGATCGGCAGGCCGCAATCCTGGGCGTACGTGCGGATCTCGAGATTCCCGCGGATGCCGCCGAAATCCGGGTGCGGCTCTCCGGTGGCGCCAGTCAACCCGGCCACCTGATCCTGAAACTCTCTCATCCGACTGTCTCGGCACTCGACCAGGAGATGACGCTACCCGGGCACGGTGAGATTTACAGCGCACGGCTCGCTTCGCCCCTGAGCGGTCGCTGGTATGTGCAGCTGGAACCGCCCGATGGGAGCTGGCGTCTCGCCGGTGAACGTGGGCCGGACACCGCTAAGCTGTCCCTCATCCCGGCAACGGGCGACCGTTAGGATCACGCCATGGGCGATCCAGGCGCCTGTTTTCATTGTGGCGAGCCGGTCACCACCGGCCATCGTTACATCGTTGATTTCGACACCGGCGCCCTGCCGGTGTGTTGCCCGGGCTGCAAGGCCGTCGCCGAATTCATACGCGACTCCGGCCTGTCCGATTATTACGACTTCCGCACGGCCGATGCCCTTCGCCCCGAAGCACCCGAACCCGATGGCATCCGCGCGGAGTGGCTTGCCTACGACAGGGAAACCCTGCAGGAGCACCTGACTTCGGCATTGGCGGACGGGAAACGCGAGGTTCTGTTGCTGGTGGAGGGGGTCCGCTGCGCGGCGTGTAGCTGGCTGATTGAGCGGGCTCTGAGTAGCCTCGAGGGCCTGTCCTCGATTGAGATCAATCCGGCCACGGCCAGGGGGCGGGTCGTCTGGGATCCGTCGTCTCTGCCGCTAAGCCGGATCATGGATGCGATCGCCCGCCTCGGCTACCGGCCTCACCCTGTGACCGCGACAGCCGGCGCCTCAGTCGCCACCCGGGAGCGCCGCGATGCGATGAAACGGCTGGTAGTCGCCGGGCTGGGAATGATGCAGGTGATGACCTACGCCGTGTCCCTCTACCTGGGCGCCTTTCAGGGCATGGACGAAGACATCCGCGAGTTCCTCAGGCTGGTCAGCCTGCTGGTCGCCACACCCGTTGTTCTGTATTCGGGATTCCCGTTCTTCGCCGGCGCGTGGCGGGACTTGAGCGTCGGCCGACCCGGGATGGACGTCCCGGTAGCCCTGGCGGTGGGCGGCGCCTATGCAGCCAGCCTCTACAACGGCTTTCGAGGCACCGGCGAAGTCTACTTCGATTCCGTCACGATGTTCGTATTCCTGCTTTCGCTGGGACGGTTCGCCGAAATGACCGCCCGCCATCGGGCTGGAGAGATAGCCGATTCTCTGGCGCGGCTGGCGCCCGCCACGGCCCTGAGGATCGAGCCGGCCCACAATGATCCTGTGCCGGTCGGGGTAGCGGAACTGGCCGTGGGTGATCGCCTGCTGGTGCGGCCCGGAGACCCGTTCCCGGCGGATGGCCGGATAGTCAGAGGTCGGACCCATGTGGATGAGTCCATGCTGACGGGCGAGTCCCGGCCGGTATCGAGGGAGACGGGTTCCACGGTAACGGGCGGCAGCATGAATAGCGGCGACCCGGTCGAGATCCTGGTGGAGCGGATCGGTGCCGACACAGTGCTGTCTCACATATCGCGACTGCTTGAACGGGCGCAGTCGAGCCGCCCTGCCCTGGCCCGTACCGCGGACCTCGTGGCCCGGTGGTTCGTCGTTGGCGTCCTCGCGATCGCCGCGATCGTCGCCGCCATATGGTCGGCAGTTGATGGGTCGGCCGCATTCGAGGTCACCCTGTCCGTGCTGGTAGTCACCTGTCCCTGTGCCCTCTCCCTGGCGACGCCGACCGCACTGACTGCGGCGACTTCGTGTCTGGCCAGGAGTGGGTTGCTGGTCGCAAGGAACGACGCACTCGAGCAACTCAGCAAGGCGGACTGGATGGTCTTCGACAAGACGGGAACGCTGACCCGGGCTCATGTCAGCCTGCAGGCCGTCCGGCCGCTGGGAAGCCTCGAAGAGGACCAGTGCCGACGCGTGGCGGCCGCTCTGGAGGCCGGGTCGGAACATCCGCTGGCGACGGCCTTGAGAAGGGCAGATGCGCCTGCCGCCAGGGACCTCAGGGCGAAGCGTGGCGAGGGTATCGAGGGTATCGTGGAAGGCCGGACCTACAGGGTCGGCAGCCCGGCATTCGTCGCAAAACTGAGCGGCTCGCGGGTCGAGGAAGATGCGACCGACCCGGCTTCGGTGATGCTCGGTGATGCCTCCGGTTTGCTGGCGGCGTTCACTTTCACCGACCCGGTCAGGCTGAACGTCGAGTCGACTCTTGAACGTCTGCGGCACGAAGGGCTGAATCTGGAGATCCTGAGCGGCGACAACGAAGCATCGGTGACCGAGGTCGGGCGGCGACTCGGTGTGTCGCATCTGCGGTGGCGCCGGAGCCCGGAAGACAAGCTGGAGCGTATCCGTCAGCTGCAGGCCGACGGGCATCGGGTGGCTATGGTGGGCGACGGCGTCAATGATGCGCCGGTGCTGGCCGGTGCGGACGTATCCGTGGCGATGGGGGCCGGTGCGCCCCTGGCCCAGACCAGTGCTGACATGGTCCTGCTGGGCGATTCGCTGGCGCCGCTGCCGATCGGAGTGAGCACAGCTCGAAAAGCGATGAGGATCATCCGCCAGAACATCACCTGGGCAATTCTGTACAACCTGACCGCCCTGCCCCTGGCGGCCGCCGGCCTCGTCGCGCCCTGGATGGCGGCCATCGGTATGTCGGCAAGTTCTCTGCTGGTCGTATTGAACTCGTCCAGGCTTGCGGGCGGGCCACCGGCACCGGCCAAGACAAGAGTCAGCGGAATCAACGCCGACCAGGCCGCGATGACCGCACACAGGAGCGGATCATGAGCATCATCTTCGTACTCATCCCGTTGGGACTTGTCGTCGTGGGCTTGGGTATCTGGGCGTTCTTCTGGGCCGCCGGAAGCGGCCAGTTCGACGACCTGGAGACGCCTGCCTGGAGGATATTGATGGACGACGACCGCAGGCCTCCGCAGCAGCCGGGTAAGGAGGTCGACGACGATGAGCGATGAGCTCACCCTGCTGACCGCGCTTGCGGCCGGCGTGCTGGGTAGTACCCACTGCCTCGGCATGTGCGGTGGGATCGCCGGCGCCCTCGGCGCCAGCGCCCGCGCCGCCGCTGACACGCGCGGTGGAATGCTGGGACTGACGGTACTGTTTAACCTGGGTCGAATCATCGGTTATGCGATCATCGGGGCTATCGCAGGGTTGGTGGGGGCCGGCATCGCCGCGGCGGTGAACGTTCCGTTGTGGGCCGCGCTGGCGCGGGGGATCACCGGCCTGCTGATGGTGCTGATCGGCCTGCAGATCGCCTTCCGATGGCCGTTGTTGCGCTTCGTCGAGCAAAGCGGTGCGCGGTTCTGGGCCCGAATCGCGCCGCTCGCAAAACGGCTCCTGCCCGTCCGGTCGGCGGGAGGGGCCCTGCTGCTGGGTATTTTGTGGGGCTGGCTGCCCTGCGGGCTGGTGTACAGCATCCTGCTGTTGGCCCTGATAGGGGGGGACCCGCTCGAGTCGGCGACCCTCATGGCCATGTTCGGATTGGGGACCCTGCCCGCCATGACCTTGACGGGACTTGTGGCCACCCGGATGAAACTCGCCACGGCGAATCCCTCGGTCCGCTTGCTTGGCGGATTTGTCCTGGTCGCGTTCGGCGTATGGACCGCACTGGGACCACTCAGTCATGTCGCCGGCGGCGGGGAACATCACCACCATGCCGCGGCCACTGAAGCTCTACAGGCTGCTATAGTAACGTTCTGACCAGTCGCAATCCTGGCAACTGTTTTCGCCGTGCCGCACCACCCGGTACGGTAACGGATCGTGTCCCGGACCACGGGACGCCACCGATCAACGAGGAGCAAACCATGTCACAAGAAGCTTCCGCATCCACTGGCGAAACGATTTCCTCCGTAGCCGGACCCGGAGTCGCCACCGGCGATGCGGTCTCGGAAATCTACCGGGTCGCCAAAGAGCAGGGCTTCGCTCTGCCCGCAGTCAACTGCGTCGGTTCCAACTCAGTTAATGCCGTGCTCGAGGCTGCCAGCGCGGTCAACTCTCCGGTCATCGTCCAGTTCTCCAACAGCGGCGGTGCTTTCTTTGTCGGCAAGACGCTTCCCAACGAGAATATGCAGACCTCGGTCAGAGGTTGCGTAGCGGCTGCCAACTACATTCGTGAAGTGGCTCCCGCCTACGGGGTACCGGTCATCCTGCATACCGATCACTGCGCCAAGAAGCACCTGCCCTGGGTGGATGGGATGGTAGAAGCCGGCGAACGGTACTTCGAGCAACACGGCGTACCGTTATTCAGCTCTCACATGATCGATCTGTCAGCCCAGCCGCTGGAAGAGAACGTGGAGACCTGTGCGCGCTATCACGAACGCATGAGCAAGATCGGGATGTCCCTCGAGATCGAACTGGGCGTCACCGGCGGCGAGGAAGACGGTATCGACAATACGGACGTCGATAACTCCGCGCTCTATACACAGCCCGAGGATGTCGATTACGCCTACCAGATCATGTCGGCGATCAGTCCGAACTTCACTATCGCAGCGAGCTTTGGCAACGTGCACGGCGTCTACAAACCGGGCAACGTCCACCTGACGCCGGCCATCCTGAAGAACTCTCAGGATTACATCATCGACAAGCGCGGCACCGGTCCGAAGCCGGTCAGCTTCGTGTTCCACGGAGGGTCTGGTTCGGAACCGGAGAAGATTGAAGAAGCGATCTCCTACGGGGTCATAAAGATGAACATCGACACCGACACCCAGTGGGCGACGTGGAAGGGCGTCAAAGAGTACTACTCGGAGTTCGAGGCCTATCTGCAGGGACAGATCGGTAATCCGGAAGGCGACGACAAGCCCAACAAGAAATACTACGACCCACGCGCCTGGTTACGTCGCGGCGAGCAATCGATGATCGAACGCCTGAAGGTCGCATTTGCTGATCTGAACTGTATCAACAGGCTGTGAGTCCCGCCGCCACGGGATCGGCATCCGGCAGACTGCGCGACCTGCTGTGGTCGGCGATGATCATCATCGGTGTTTCGACAGCCGGCGTCGCCCTTGCAGGCGACGCCGCGTCCGAGTTCGAGCAACTGGAGAATCGTCTCCTAGGTGCCGACCAGGTCACGATCCGATTCGACATCCGCTCTACCGGGGCCGTGGATTCGGCACTGTCGGGGCAAGCGGCGATCGGCCACTCGGGCCAGGCCAAAATTCGCGCCGACGGCTCCTTTGCCGGCACAGCCGCCAATCTTCGGCTGGATGCCTCGCCAGACGCGCTAACCGGTGGCAATGGTGAACAGTCGTTCGAGACGGCCCGACCAGATGCTCTGGCCGAAGGCCTGCTGGTCGGATTTACACGCATGGGTCTGCTGCATAATCTGGCCATGCTGTCAGCCGGCTATCCGCCGGACGCGACGAACGGCACTGCCAGAGAGTGGGTCGAAGCGTCGGGCATCACGCTGGGCGAGCCACAGGCGCTCGGTGGCGTGACCGCGCGGGCCTTCAGATTCACCGTCGTCGTGGGCGGGAAGCCGTCCGGATTAGCAGAGCTGTGGATAGACGCGGACACCGGGCTTCCGGTCAGACGGGTTCAGATTGTCAGCTTCCCCGAGGGAGAGATGCGGGTGCTGGAGCAATACAGCGCTTTCGAACTTAACGGCGGGGATTAGCCGCGGCGAGCTGAAGCTATCCGGGGCAGCCCGACACTCAGCTGCCGCGAAACCCGTCCGTGGCTTCCACGAGTGCCGCAGCGTTGCTCTTCTCGAGCGCCGAGTGACCCGCATCCGGAGTAATCCGAAGGTCCGCCTCCGGCCAGGCTGTATGCAGATCCCAGGCAGAGCGAACGGGACATACGACATCGTAGCGGCCCTGGACGATGACAGTGGGTATGTGACGGATCAGATCGATCCCGCGAATCAACTGATCATCGCTGCCAAGAAAACAGCCGTTGACGAAATAGTGACATTCGATACGAGCAAGCGCGAGAGCGAATTCCGGATCGGAAAAGTGGTCCACATAGCTGCGGTCCGTTAGCAGGAAACTGGTCGCGCCCTCCCAGGTCGACCAGGCCTTGGCGGCTTCAACAGCGACGTCGCTGTCGGACCCGGTCAGGCGTCTATGGTAGGCACTGAGCAAATCGTGCCGTTCCGCTTCCGGGATGGGTGCGAGATAGGATTCCCAGACATCCGGAAACAGTTCGCTGGCGCCTGACTGGTAGAGCCAGCGGATCTCTCGCTGCCGGCCGAGGAAGATCCCCCTGAGCACGAGTTCCGTGACTTTGTCGGCGTGGTGCTGGGCGTAGGCTAATGCCAGCGTGCTGCCCCAGGATCCTCCGAAAACCTGCCAGGCCGTGACGTTCAGGTGCTCCCGGAGGCGCTCCATGTCGGCGCACAGGTGCCAGGTGGTGTTGTCCTCGAGCCGCGCGTGCGGCTTGCTGCGGCCGCAGCCACGCTGATCGAACAGAATGATCCGGTAAACATCCGGATCGAAGAACCGGCGGGCGCGTTTGTCGCACCCGGCGCCAGGGCCACCATGGACGAAGACAACAGGCTTGCCGTCCGGGTTACCGCATTCCTCGTAGAAAATCCGGTGGGCCTCGGATACCGGGAGGATTCCATCATTGAAGGACTCAATCTCCGGGTATAGCCCCCTCGGACGGTGTTCCCCGCTCACTGCCTCCACCCTAGCCAGAGCCGGAGCCAGAACGGGTAATAAAGAACCAGGCGAGGTAGCCGCCTATCCCCAACATCACAAGGATGACGACCAGTGCGCCCAATCCATAGGGAGTGCCCAACAGCAAGTCTGTCCACTCAGTCATGAGACCTCCTGGCCGGAAACGATTACGCCATCCCGAGGCTAGCACAGGAGCAGTGGTGTTTCGTAGGTCGACGGCGCCCACGGTGGCTTGTGCTAGTCTCGGCTGCGACCAGCCCGACCCGTCCAACGGTAATTCTGAAGGGAGCGCCTCCAGTGACCCTATGGCAGACAGCCATCGCCAGCCTCGTAACGCTGGCCGGCTTCGCATCCGCGATCCATGCTCTGCTTCACAAGCGCGACCCCCGGGCTGCTCTGGGCTGGTGCGCCATGTGCATCATGGTGCCGCTGATCGGTGCCTTGCTCTACACCCTGTTCGGAATCAATCGGGTCCATAGCCGTGCGCGGCGCCTCGAGCTCCAGGAACGCAACATCCCTGGTTCGCCCCAGGATTGCCGGGGTAGTGACACCGACAGCATCAGTGGCCCCCTTGCGCCTCTTGCGAACCTCTCAGCCACGCTCCAGGGGTGGCCCTTGTTGCCAGGGAACGATGCACGGGAGCTGCACAACGGCGAACAGGCTTATCCGGAGATGCTCGAGGCCATAGGGCGGGCCCGCAGCAGGGTCTGCCTCAGCAGCTACATCTTCGATACGGACGCATCAGGTGCGGCGTTCATCGAGGCGCTGGCGGCCGCCGTCGCACGGGACGTTGACGTCCACGTGCTCGTCGACGGCATCGGGGAGCTCTACTCATGGCCACGTGCCAGCCGGCAACTACGCAAGCGGGGCGTCCCGGTCTTGCGCTTCTCGCCACCGCAGCTCTTTCCGCCGTCGATTCAGTTCAATCTGCGCAATCATCGCAAGATACTCGTCATCGACCGGACGACCGCATTCGCAGGCGGCATGAACATCGGCGACCGCCACCTGCGGGATCGTCCACGGGGCTCTTCGGTGCTGGATCTGCACTTCCGTTTCGACGGGCCGGTAGCGGCGCAGCTGGAACAGGCTTTTTTCGATGACTGGGAGCGTGCTGGCGGGGAGCTGCCGGATACGGATCTGGTCAGACCTGCGGAGCGGGGCTCGGCCTCGTGTCGGGTACTCACTGACGGACCCGGTGAGGATATGGACAAGCTCACGACAGTACTCACTGCGGCGGCGTCTACCGCGCAACGGCGGATCCTGATCAAGACCCCCTATTTCCTGCCGCCCCGCGAGCTGATCGGCGGCCTGGTCTCGGCAGCGCTGAGAGGGGTCGACGTCTCCATCATCCTGCCCGCGAATAACAATCTGCCTTATGTCCACTGGGCCACGCGCAACATGCTGTGGGAATTACTGCGCTGGGGTGTCAAAGTGTTCTATCAACCCGGGACGTTTGATCACTCCAAGCTCTTTATCATAGACGATGGCTACGTCCAGGTCGGCTCGGCGAACCTGGATCCACGCAGCCTGCGACTCAATTTCGAGCTGGCTATCGAGATCTTCGACGCTGCGCTGACCGCCCGTTTGGTAGATCATTGCCTTACCGCGCGCGGCCAATCCAGGGAGGTCACGCTGGAGGAAATGGATGGACGTCCGTTGCTCCAGCGGTTCAGGGATGCCTTCGTGTGGTTGTTCTCTCCATACTTGTGACACCGCCGGGGAGCCAGTGACGATCGAAACCAAGGGGAAACAGCTACCGCTTCTCGTCGAGAGGCGCATCGGTCCATTGTGGCTCTGCCAGCTGACCAATTCGTTCAATAGTCAGCTACTGCGGGCGGCGACTCTGTGGGTCGTCAGTGGCGGAGCCTATGCGGTTCTTGGAGATGCCGGCCTGCGCGGCGAGGCGCTTGTCTGGTTCGCGCTACCCGCGTTGATGATGGCCGTAATCGGCGGGCAACTGACTGACAGACTGGACCGCGCCATCGTTCTCAGGATTTGCCAGAGCCTTGGCCTCCTCTCCGGTCTGAGCGCGATCTACGGCCTCGTCACGGATCGCCCCGCGCTGGTGCTGGCCGCTGTCGCGGTCGCCGGTATGCAGGCAACGATATTCGGCCCCGCGCAGGGCGCGCTATTACGGCAGCATCTGGGTGACACGGAGCTGACGGCCGGCAACGGGCTGATGTCGGCCGCGCGGCAGATCGCCATGGTCCTTGCAATGACGCTCATGCTGATGACCGTCGCTGGCCACTGGGACGTACAGCGCATACTCTTGCCGGCTCTGGTTGTCTCGGCATTGCTGGGCCTGGCCGCGGCATTTGCGGTCCCGAGATCGCCCGCACCGTCACCAAACCTGGACATCGCCTGGCGGCCATTGGAAGCGCTGCGCCGCACGCTTGTGACAGCGCTCAGGAGTCGAGGCATTTTTCTGGCCATCCTCGGCGTCAGCTGGTTCTGGTTTACCAACCTCATCTACATCATGAATCTCCCGGCCTATGCGGTCGAGGTCATCGGCGCCCAGGGAAACGCCGTGGCCCTCCTGCAGCTGACACCGGCAACCGCAATGATCATCGGCTCACTGTTGTGCCACCCGGCTTCGGGAAGGCGCGTGGAGCTGGGACTGGTACCTCTGGGCGCCATAGGCATGACCCTTGCTGGTGTAGATTTCTACCTGAATTCGCCGCAGGCGGCCCCGCTGGCCGCGGTCGGGCTACGCGAACTCTTCCTGACGCCCACTTATCTTCGCTGCCTGATCGACCTGTCTGTGTTCGGGGTGTCGGCAGGCCTGTTCGTCGTGCCCCTCTATGCATTGATCCAGCAGATCGCGCCGCATGATCAGGTAGGTCGGATCCTGGGCGGGATGTACTTCTACAACCTGGCATTTATCGGAGTCGCGCTGGCAGGCGCCCAATGGCTTCTCCACGAGGGTCTTTCTGTACATGCCATCGTTCTCATCGCGACGCTGATGCAGGCTTGCGTCGCCGTCTATATCTTCCTGCTTCTTCCGGAGTTCCTGCTGCGGCTCGTAATGTGGCTGCTGGTGCACACCGTCTACAGGATGGACGCGTCAGATCTGGAACGCGTGCCGGCAGAAGGCCCCGCCGTGCTCGTCTGCAACCACGTCAGTTATATGGATGCCCTCGTGATCGGCGCGAAGATCCGTCGGCCGGTCCGTTTCGTGATGCACAAGAGGATCTTCCAGATCCCGGTTCTCAAGTCTGTATTCGGATTGGCGAAAGCCATCCCGATCGTTTCGGCCAAGCAGGATCCGGAAGGACTGAAGTACGCGTTCGACCAGGTCGCGCAGGAGTTGTCCGAAGGTCGTATCGTAGGGATCTTCCCCGAAGGAAAGCTGACGCTGGATGGCGAGATTGGCGAGTTCAGGGGAGGGATCGAGAAGATCATCGGAAGGAATCCGGTACCGGTCGTGCCGATAGCGCTGCAGGGATTGTGGGAAAGCATCTTCAGCATGCGCGGCGGCAAGCCGCTCGCGCGTCTTCCCCGGCTTCGCAGGGCGCGAATCGCTCTGCGGGTCGGCGAACCTGTTCCGCCGGAAGAGGCCTCGGTAGAGGACCTGCGCAAACGCGTCGTGGCGCTTCGTGGTGACCTGCGCTAGCCGTCAGTCCGACTCTGAGGGTACGGGCTGAGCGCTCTCGGCATCTTTCTCCGGACTGGCGACGATACCGCGCTGGCCACCTTCCACGGGCACGAGCACGCCAGCGGCGTCGAAGCTTAGTTTCAGCATGCCCAGCCAGCGCTCTACAGGACCGATCCCGGCCGAGGGCATTGCCCCTGGCAGAGGACGTCGCAGGTCCATCTGCACGATTCGATGACCGTCCATGTCCACGCTGAGCAAGCGAACGACGCCGACCTGCTGCGCGTCGATATGCCAGACCTGCGCCGGTGACGATCCGGGAAGCAATGCACTGGCGGTGATGCGGGGTTCGTCGCTGACGTCCAGCATATGCATCCACTCGCCAGTCTGCAGATACAAAACGTCGCCCATATCAGTGAGCTTGAGACCCAGAACCCAGCCGTTGATCCGCAAGGTCCTCCGTCCGCCTATGGGCTTTGCGGTGTCCCAGACATAGATATCGCCGCGAGCATTGCCCGCAGCTACCCGGCTGCCGCGGCCGTTGATGCTCATCCCGACCACAGGACCGGGCATGTTGCCTGACCAGACCGGCTCGCCGCTGGTCGTATCCCAAATCTGGATCAGGCCCTCGGTGGCGGCCGTGGCCGCCAGCGCGCCGCCATCACTGAACGCCACACTCGAAACCTGGCGCCCCGGGCCGAGTACCGATGCTGCCTCACCGGTATCTATGTGCCAGAGCCGCGCTCCGAGCTCGCCACCGGTCAGGACCAGCCGGTCATCCGAGTCAATTGCGACCGACCGGACACGACCACTGCCATGGTGGAACCGCTCTCCGACCTGGGTCCTGGTTTGGGGATCCCAGACCAGGACGCTGCCGTCTGCGCCGACGGACACGAGCCGCCTGCCGTCTGGACTATAGGCCAGGCCAGTGATGGCGCCAGCATGGCCGGCCATGTCCTCTGGCGGCGGATTCCAGGGCTGTCCACGATCAAGAAATCGGATCGATCCGTCGAGACCGCCTGCCACCATCTGATCTGTCCACGGGCTCAATGCGAATTCCTGGGCGGTCGCAACGCTCGTTACGGAAGCCTCGGTGGCGGACTCCCTGGGCGGTATTGCCCAGACCCGCGCCATGACGCCGCCGCGGCCGGTTACGATGCGGCTATCCTGGTCGCCAAATGCTCTGGAAACCGGGTGACCGGACGCGCTGCGGCCATCATCCGGCCGCCAATCCCCTGAGTGGCGCAATGCAGCCGTCGCAGGCATTCCGGAGGGCAGTGACAGGACCTCGAAGGTCCGGCCGCGGCCACGCAGCAACAGAAGCGCGCCGTCATTCGAGAACGTAAGTGACAACGGGTCCCAGCTGTCACGGGAAACGATCAGCCTTGAACCGGTCTCATCGGCTGCCTCCAGAGTCCAGACACGGGATATCCCGCCCGCGTCAACCGTGGCAAGCCAGCGGCCTGAGGGATCGAAGACCATCCGCTGGACCCCCAGGTCATGGGGCAACTGCATCAACAGTCGCTTTGCGGCCGTGTCCCAGACACCCACGACGTTCTCCCGATCCAGCGTCGCCAGCAGGCCCCCGTCCGGACCCAGTGCCAATCCGCTCACCTCACCGGCGATCCCGATGGACCTGCGTTCCTCCATCGCCGCCAGATCGAGCAGGCGGACCCGACTGTCTCCGGCCGTGACGATCTCGGCCACAGCCAGGACGCTGCCGGCCGACGACACGACCGGAGCGGTACGAAAACCGAGTTCGGAATCCACCGACATGAGTTCCTGACCCGCGGCTGCCCGCCAGACGCTGAGATGCCCTGGGACGCCGGCCGAGCCGGTAATCAGGAATTGCCCGGCGGCATCGAAAGCCATCACTCTCGGGCCTGCTTCCACAGGGGCCCGCGCCGTGACCGTCCCCTGAGCCGTGTCCCAGATTTGCAGGAAACCCCGGGTCTCGTGGTTGGCGCTGACCGCAGCTACGCGCCGACCGTCGGGACTAAGGACCACTTCCACCTGCAAAGTCGGACGCGGATCGGCCAGCAGGATGGGGTTGCTGAAAAGGTCCTCGACCCGATGGCCGTCCTTGTTCGACAAGACCAGCTCCCAACCGTCGAGGAATCCAGACGTTCCGGTCAGCTGGTCTTCTACCTCAAGAGTCCATGTCCCCTGGGCGTTCTCGCCGGTCAGCGACTTGATACCTCCATCGCTGGCCGACTCAAATATGAATGCTGGATCGTCATCCGGCTGTTGGCGCCTGACGGGTATCACCACGGCCTGACCCGAGGGCGCTACCAACCGAATCTGCAGATCACTCGGCTGCGGGTGACGCAGTGTCACAATCAATTTTGCGTTGCGGACCTTGCCAGGTGTCTCGATGCTGACTCTGCGGCGGACCGTGACGAATTCTTCCGCCAGCGCCGGGAAGCCTCCGGGCTGCCCCATCGGCCGTCCGCTCTGGGCGTCCCACATCTGCACGAGATGTCCCTCGGTCAGGGTTACCACTCCGGAACCGGAAGCGTCGATACCAAGCGCATCGATCCGCGCCCCTGGCCGGATACCGGTGATCAGACTCGGGTAGTCCTGACCGATGAGTGAACTCGCCCTGTTCTCGCGCCCCGCCGTCCGAACGTCGAGGGCTCGCAACCGGTAGATCAGCGCTCGATCTCTCATCTCGCCGGCTTCGGCGGATGCGGCCTGTCTTTGCCAGAATTCCGCCAGGAGATCGTCTGCCCGCTCTCGGTAGCCGGGCAACGCCCGTAGCTGAACATCAATAGCCAGCGCGCTGTCCCAACTACCGGCAGCAGCACTCTGGCGTTCCAGGACAATGGCGAACAACCGTTCAGCCTGGTCGCCGAATCCCGGCAGCCGCCGCAGGCCGACATAGGCCTGCTCTGCGGTCTGAAAATCAGTGCCCGGCGCTTCGAGTTTCGCGACGAAAGATCTTGGCAGGACCTGCGCATACCAATACGGCAGTCCTACGATCAGCAACGCGAATGCCGCTGCCTTGCCGATCTTCTGCCAGTCGAACGGCACAGATTTTCGTATCCAACGGGACGGGAAGGCTCGTGAATAGATCTGGTTGCGGAGCTGCAGCATGCCGTCTGGGGAGACGCCCGCCAGGCCGGCTATTCGCAACCATTCCTGCGCATAGTTGTGGCGATCAAATTTCCGCTTCCTCCCTCTCCTGAGCTTGCGGAAAAGGCGTAGGGCCGTGTACGAGAGGGGATCACGTCGCTCTGCCAAGCGGCGCGTTCTCCGCAGATTGGGCTCGTTCTGCGGCGCGTCGCCCACCAGGAACCGGCTGTTGACGATACCGTCCACATCCTCGTCCGACCCGATGGTGCCCGGATTCCGCGAGATCGCCCGGCAAAGTTTCTGGGTCAGGTAGGGATGCCCTCCGGTCCAGTAGAAGATCCGGTACAACGCCCGTTCCGCGTCCCCGGGCGCCAGCCCGATCTCACGGCACAGGGGCCTCGCTTCCTCAAACGTGAAGTCAGGCAGATCGACTCTTTGTCCGACCTGGAACAACGAAACCGAATTCGAAGCGCCGGGATCCGAAGGCAGCACGGTCCCGACCAAGGCGAAACGCAGGCGCTCATATTCAGGCTCGGAGGCCCTGGCATCGTGACAAGCCCGCACCGCCATGAACAGATCGGCAGCGTAGTCGAGATCCGCGACGCTCTCGACTTCGTCCAGCAGGATGACGATCGGCGAGCGTGTGCTCGACAGAACGATTTCCCAGAAGAATTCGTTGAGACGCTGCAATGGCGGCAGCGGTTTCTTCTCCTGCCACCAGTGCTGCAGATCGACGCCGAGACGAAGATCCCGCACGATCCGGTATGCGAGCCCGTAGTACCAGCGACCCGCTTCGGCCTGACGGTTTCGTCCCACCGTCTGCCCGAGATCCACGACCGCGGTCAGATATCCGTCGCGCCGCAACTCACGGGCAGTTCTGGCGACCAGGCTCGATTTGCCCGTCTGGGGCGGTGCCAGAAGATGGCAATACTCACCTTCCCTGAGCTTGTCGAGTAGCTGCCGGTCCGCAGCCCGTTGAACATAGCAGCCCCTGCGCGGCTGGACGGGACCGCCGACGACATAGAAGCTTTCGCCACGCTCGTCCGGGGGAGGTGGCAACTCCGTGACCTTGTTGTCTGGTGGTTCTGTCAAAACGGGCCCTGTCGCTTTCAGCTGCGATTCTCGCCGACTTGTCGCCGGCGTGCCAGCCGTGGACATCCCGGTAGTACACTTGGCCAGACTGTGACTCTCTCCAGGCGACAAGCTACTCGATGAATAAAAAGGGCGAACAGTTCGTTGTTCGGCAACTGATGAAGCAGGATCTGTTCGGCCGCGTCGAGCTGGTCATTTCATCCGCCGGCGGGCAGAACGGTGATCTCGCGGTACGACGAGACACCCGCGCTGCGCGCTGGTGGACACGACCGATAGCCCACTGGCTGGCGGGCCGGGAGGCACGCGCTCTGGCCGCACTCGAAGGGTTCGGGGGCGTCCCCCAGCTGATCTGCTGGCGTGATGGCGTGCTACTCAGGACCTGGCTGTCTGGTCGGCCGATGCAGATACACAGACCAAGAGACCCCGGCTATTTCAAGGCTGCCAACCGCCTCATCCGGCGTCTGCACACTGCCGGAGTCGTACACAATGATCTCGCGAAAGAACCCAACTGGCTGGTCACGGACGAAGGGGCCCCGGCCCTGATCGACTTCCAGCTGGCGTGGGCGCCTCGACGGCGTGGGCGGAGGTTTCGCATCCTGGCGCGCGAGGATATCCGCCACGCGCTCAAGCACAAACGATATTACTGCGCAGACCAGCTGACGGATCGTGAACGTCGGATCCTCGACAACCCCTCGCTGTTGTCGCGCGCCTGGATGCGCACCGGAAAACCGGTCTATCTGTTCATTACCCGCCGGGTATTCGGCTGGCGCGACCGAGAGGGCGCGGGTGACCGGCATTTCGATTGATCCTTGCCCGGCAAGCCTGCTTGCGGCTATGGTCCGGCTTTTCCGATACACAGCTGGGTGCGATCATGGAAGTCTGTCATCGTCACAACCGCCGCGCGGGTCTCGGCGGTGACTCGCGGCGTTTCGGTCTGCGATTGAGCCTGCCGCCCGGAGACCCATTACGGAACGTGCTCGGTGAAGACTGGCATCAGCACCAGTGGTTCGATACGGAGCATGCCCGCGAACGCAAACTGGAGGAACTCCTTGGCCCGTTTGCGTACTACCGGAAAGGAGATCGCCCGACCTTTACTGTCGAACGGATCGAGCAGGACGCGGCATGCGACGACGAGGCAACTGAGGGACAACGACAATGAGCGAACCCAAATGCCCGGATTGCGGCGTGGTCGGGATCGATCACCTGACCGCGCGGGACAGCAGCGAGAAGTCGAAAGACGGCAAACCCTGGTTCAACGTAGTCTTCTGCGATGAGTGCGGACACGTCTACGGCGTACTCGCCAAACACATCTTCGGCCCGCGGGGCGGACCGCAACTGGTGGTCAAGGAGCGCGGCTGAGATATGCCAGAAGATCGCCTAGCCGAGTTCCGCAACCATTATCCCGTCACCGTTGACATCCCGGTCGCGTGGGGTGATATGGACGCCCTCGGCCACGTCAACAACATCGTCTACTTCCGTTACTTCGAGACCGCCCGGATGGCGCTGTTCGAACAGGTCGAGTTCGGAGACCCGGAGCGGCATGCCGGCATGGGCCCGATCCTCGCCTCGACCGACTGCAGGTTCCGCATCCCGCTCGAATACCCGGACACGGTCACGGCCGCGGCCTGGGTCGAGGATGTCGAGAGCGACCGGTTTGTGATGCGATATGCGCTGTTCAGTCACGGCCGGCAGGGCCTTGCGGCCGAGGGATCCGGACGGATCGTCTCATACGACTACGGACGTAACTGCAAGGCTCCACTACCGGATGCGATCCGCCTCCGATTGCTGGACCTGGCGCTTCGTGACTGAGCGCGGCTGGCGGGCGCCGCGTGCGTCAGCCGCACTTTGGCTCTGTCTGTCCATTGCCCTGTCAGGTCCCATTACCGCCGGGAACCCACCCGACCGGGTCGAACTGGACACGGTCACCGTCACCTCCACCCGCACGGCGACGCCTCTGCGGGAACTGGCCGGCAATACTGCGAGGATCGATAAAGAGACCATAGAGCGCACCGCGCACACCCATGTATCGGAACTCATGTTTCGGAGTCCCGGCACGTGGATCGTCAGGGGCAGTGGCCAGGAGCACCTGACCGCGATCCGCTCCCCGGTACTGACCGGCGCCGGTGCCTGTGGGGGGTTCCTGTTCCTGGAGGACGGCATTCCGACCCGGCCGGCAGGGTTTTGCAACGTCAACGATCTGTTGGAGATCAACACGGAGCAGGCGGGAGCCATCGAAGTCGTACGCGGACCTGGAAGCGCCCTTTACGGTTCGAACGCATTGCATGGCCTGGTCAACGTGCTGAGCCCGGAATTCGGGACTCCGACCAAAGAGGTTGCGGTAGAGGCCGGCTCCTGGGACTACTATCGCGGACGTTTCCTCATCGGAGGAACGGACGAGGATCCGGGGATCCAGGCCTGGGGGCATGTAGAAAGAGACGGCGGCTTCCGCGATGACTCAGGATATGACCAGGCCAAGCTGAACCTGGCGTCGGAAGGCGCTGCTTTCGATGGGCATCTGCGGCTGGCCGTCTCGGGTTCCCACCTGCGGCAGGATACGGCCGGATTCATATTCGGCGAGGACGCCTACCAGGACAAGGATCAACGCAAATCCAACCCCGTGGCCGGCGCCTACCGCAACGCCGATTCGGCCAGGTTGGCGGCCATCTATGATCGCGAACTCGACGCCGAAACCCGTGTCGAGGCCCGTAACTACCTGCGTCATTCATGGATGCGTTTCCAGCAGCACTTCCTGCCCGGCATGCCGATCGAGGAGAACGGCCAGCAGAGCGTCGGCACTCAGGTCGCCCTGCACAGGGACCTCGGGCCCGCGGGAGCATTGGTGTTGGGCACTGATCTGGAGTACATGGATGGTTTCCTCAAGGAGACCCAAGCCGAAACCATCAGCGACGGTTCGGACTTCCTTATCGAGACCCGACCCGTCGGCAAGCACTATGACTACGATGTCCGATCGTGGCAGAGCGCTGCCTATGCTCACTACGCTCGCCCGTTCGGACAAGCATGGCGGGCGACCCTCGGCCTGCGCTACGAATATCTGCGATACGACTATGACAACCAGATGCTGGACGGGAACACCCGCGATGACGGCACAGAGTGCGGTTTCGGCGGCTGTCTTTTCAATCGGCCCTCGGACCGGGATGACAGTTTCCACGGACTGGCGCCAAAACTAGGGCTGCTGACCCGCTTGTCAGCGGATTCCGAGGCCTATGTGAGCCTGAGCAGAGGCTTCCGCTTCCCTCAGGCCACGGAACTCTACCGGCTACAACGCCAGCAGAGCGTGGCGGATCTGGACCCGGTCCGGCTGGACAGCGCGGAGCTGGGGGCCAGGTACGCGCGTGGCGGCATATTCGCAGACGTCGCCGCGTTCTACATGGAGAAGAATGACGCAATCTTCCGTGATGCCCAGGGCATCAACGAAAGCGACGGAGAAACCCGGCATGTCGGGCTCGAGTACCTGCTCGGCTGGCAGCTGCTGGACGACCTGAGCCTGACACTGAGCGGCACATGGGCGCGCCATACCTACCGTTTCAATCGCGATGTCAGCGGTGGCGAAACTATCAAGCGAGGCGATGACGTCGATACGGCACCGAGACATCTCAACACCCTGCTCGCCCGCTGGAACTTCTCTGCCCACGGTTCGACGGAACTGGAATGGATCTCGATGGGCTCCTACTACATGGATGCGGCCAATAGCGCCAAATACAGCGGTCATAACCTGGTGAACCTGCGTCTCCAGCAATGGTTTGCTCCACGCTGGCAGGGGGCGATCCGGATCACCAACCTGCTGGACGAAAACTATGCGGAGCGCGCCGATTTCGCATTCGGCGACTATCGATACTTCCCCGGGAGGGATCGTGCAGTTTTCCTCGAGCTTCGCTATCGGGACGACTAGGTGGCCTCGTCACCGGGCTCCACTGAGCGAGTGACCACCGCCCGCCAATGACCGGTGCGTTTCGTGTAATCCACCCTCTCGAGCACCTCGAGCCCGATGAAGTAGGTCCAGCCGGCGCGGACTTCCAGTTGCAGGGGCTCATCCCTGAGGTACTCCAGCATCCCGAACTCGGTCGGCACCTGCTGGGGCGGGCCGGCGACGGGAGGTGAAACCCGGATGACGTGGATGCCGGGAGCCAGGGCGAAGCTTCGTTGCGCCGGAAACACCCTGTTGCCGTCGATCTCCACTATCCGGGCGGGTTCGAGGCCGACCGGCACGGTGTCCCCCTCGGTGGCTACGATCCTGCCACGATCAGGGAAGGCCGATCCCCGGCAGGCGCCAAGGCCAGACAGTTGCAGCACGACGATCGCGCAGATCACCAGTCGTACGGGATTTCGGGCCCTGATCACACTCTTCCTCGACAACCGGATATCGGATTTGCACAGGGTAGACCGCCGGGTCTTGAAAATATAACCCGGCATGGTAAAAGAGTGGGCTGCTAAGCAGCCGGGGATACCCTTTCCCCGGTCTCCAGACACGGAGCCAAGTCAGATGATCGAGACTGAGCGACTCACGAAGCGCTACGGCAATCTTCTGGCCGTAGATAACCTGAGCTTCTCGGTAAGCCAGGGACAGGTCCTCGGCTTCCTCGGGCCTAACGGGGCCGGCAAGTCGACGACCATGAAAATGCTTTCCGGCTTCCTCACACCCACGGAAGGCGTAGCCCGCATCTGCGGATTCGATATCGAGAAAGAGCCGGTCAAGGCGAAACGGGAGATCGGTTATCTGCCCGAAGGCGCTCCCACCTACGGGGAGATGACCCCGACCGCGTTCCTCGACTTCATCGCCGACATCCGCGATCTCCGCGGTGCTCAGAAACGCCGCCGGCTGGACGAGGTGATCTCGAGACTGCATCTCGAGCCCGTGCTGCTGCAATCGATCGATACCCTGTCGAAGGGCTACAAGCGCCGCGTCGGCCTCGCCCAGGCGATCATCCACGACCCTCGGGTGCTGATCCTCGACGAACCGACGGATGGTCTCGATCCGAATCAGAAACACGAGGTGCGATCGCTCATCAGCGAGATGGCCGCGGACAAGATCATCATCATCTCGACTCACATACTCGAAGAAGTCCATGCCGTGTGTGACCGCGCGATCATCATCGCCCATGGGAGGATCCTCGCCGACGAGACGCCGGCCGGGCTGGAGGCACGTTCGCCTCGCCATAACGCCGTCACCCTGCGGCTGGGCGATACGGAGGCCGCGGAAGCCGGGTCCGCACTGGAATCGCTGCCCGGCGTCGTCAGTGTCGAAACCCACGCGGACGGCGGCATGACCGTGCTACCCGCCGACGGCGCGGAGTTGCTGCCGGCGGTCGGGCGTCTGGCGCTGGAGCGCGGCTGGGACGTACAGGAACTGCAGGTGGAAAGCGGGCAGCTCGACGAGGTTTTCCGACAGATCACCTCGGCAGACGTTGGGCAGGAGGCCAGGACATGAGAAACATCGGCATCATCTTCCGCCGCGAACTTGCGGCTTACTTCGCCACGCCGGTCGCCTATGTATTTATCGTCATCTTCCTGGTGCTGGCCGGTGCATTTACGTTCTACCTGGGTAATTTCTACGAACGCGGCCAGGCGGATCTCGATCCTTTCTTCGGCTTCCACCCGTGGCTCTATCTGTTCCTGGTGCCGGCGATTTCGATGCGCCTGTGGGCCGAGGAACGCAAGAGCGGCAGCATCGAGCTTTTGATGACGCTGCCCGTGACACAGGGCCAGGCTGTCGTAGGCAAGTTCCTGGCCGCGTGGACGTTTTGCGCTATCGCCCTGGGCCTGACCTTCCCCATCTGGATCACGGTCAACTACCTGGGACAGCCGGATAACGGTGTCATCCTGGCCGCCTATGTGGGCAGCTTGCTGATGGCCGGGGCATTTCTGGCGATCGGCGCCTGCATCTCGGCAACGACTCGCAACCAGGTCATCGCCTTCATCCTGACGGTAGTGATCTGCTTCGGATTCCTGTTGTCCGGCTTTCCGCTGGTCCTCGATCTGTTTCAGGGATGGGCGCCGCTCTGGTTTACCGATGCGATCGCCCAGTTGTCATTCATGACTCATTTCTCGACGCTTTCGCGCGGAGTGCTCGACTTGCGGGCAGTCGTCTATTTCGGACTCGTCATCGGATTCTGGCTGACAGCCAACGCCATCGTCCTCGACCTCAGGAAAGCGGACTAGGAGCAGGGCATGACAACCCACAAGAAATCTCTCGGTGGCACCGGTCTCGTCATACTGGGCGCCCTGTTTCTCACGCTGACGATACTGAATGCGGTGGTTTTTCGCGGCATCCGACTCGATCTGACTGAGAACCAGTTGTTCACGATCTCCGAAGGTACACGCAATATCCTGACCAAGATCGACGAGCCGGTTAACCTCTATCTGTTCTACTCGGACGAGGCGGCTGAGAATATCCCCTACCTGCGGACCTATGCCAGGCGTGTGCGCGAACTCCTGCAGGAGTTCGTGCTGGAATCGGACGGCCGGCTGCGCCTGACGGAGATCGATCCGGTCCCGTTCTCGGAGGAGGAGGACCGTGCTTCCCAGTACGGCCTCCAGGCGGTGTCGCTCGGCACCACGGGCGATCCGATCTACTTCGGGCTGGCCGGAACCAACTCGATCGACGACCTGGAGATCATCAGCTTCTTCCAACCCGATCGCGAGACTTTCCTGGAATACGACGTGGCCAAGCTGGTCTACACGCTGGCAAAACCGCAGAAACCCGTCGTGGCACTACTCAGCAGTCTGCCCATGACCAGCGGCTTCGACCCGGCGACCGGGCAGCCCCGGCAGCCATGGGTGGTCGCCAGCCAGATAGAGCAGCTGTTCGAACTGCGCACACTGGATGGTGGCCTGACGGCCGTCGATGACGACGTGGACCTGCTCGTCCTGGTGCATCCGAAGGCGCTCAGCGATCAAACGCTGTATGCGATCGACCAGTTCGTGATGCGTGGCGGCAAACTGATGGTCTTCGTCGATCCCCTGGCCGACGCGGAGCTGCCCCAGGACATGGCCGGCGCCAGCGCCGCCCTGTTCCAGGACCGGTCCTCGGACCTTGAACGTCTGTTCGGGGCCTGGGGCATCGAGTACGACGCGGACGACGTGGTCCTCGATCAGCTGAACGCCCTCACGGTCAATACCGGCCTTGGACAACCCCCTGCCCGTCACCTTGCCATGCTGGGAATCCGCGAACAGGACCTGGCGACCGACGATGTCATCACCGCGGACCTCAGCGGGGTCAATCTCGGGTCGGCCGGATATCTCGGCGTCTCCGCGGACAGCGGCCTCGAGATGGTGGCGTTGATACAGAGCAGCGACTCCGCTGGCACCGTCGCGGCGGAAAGTCTGAAATTCCTTCCCGATCCGGCCACATTGCAGGACGATTTCGCGCCCACCGGTGAGCGCTACGTGATGGGTGCCCGCTTCGCCGGCATGCTGACGTCGGCTTTCCCGGAGGGACCGCCGCCGGCGGACGACGAGGAATCGGCCGCGACGCCCGAGCATATCGCCGCAACCGAGGATCCTGCCAACCTGATCGTCGTGTCCGACACCGACATCCTGACGGATCGGATGTGGGTCCAGGTCCAGAATTTCCTCGGCCAGAGGCTCTTCAATGCCTTCGCCGGAAACGGCGCACTGGTCGTGAACGCCCTTGATAATCTCCTGGGCAGCAGCGACCTGATCAGCGTCAGGAGCCGGGGGACCTACTCCAGGCCGTTTGACCGGGTCGAGGCGCTGCGTGCCGACGCCGATGCGCGCTATCGGGCCGAAGAACAGTCCCTGCAACAGAAACTCGATGAGACCGAGCGCCGGCTGACCGAACTGGAGTCAGCGAAGGACCAGGAGAACCTGCTGATAATCAGCCCGGAACAACAGGCAGAGCTGCTGCGTTTCCAGGATGAAAAGCTGCGCATCCGGAAAGCGCTGCGGGACGTTCGTCGGGACCTCGATCGCAACATCGAGAACCTCGGAACCACCCTGAAGATCATCAATATCGCGCTGGTCCCGGTGCTCCTTTCGATCGTCGTCATCCTGATGGCGATGGTCCGGACCCGGCGACGGAATTGAGGAGAGACGCATGCAGGCCAGGACCGTTTTCATACTCGCCACCATCGCGGTACTCGCGGCGATCGGCGCCGCCTTACTGGACGGCAGAAAGGCGGCGTCGCCAGCGGCGATCGACGACCGGCTGTACCCCGCGTTGTCAGGCAGCCTGAACGAAACGACATCGATCGCGCTATCCGGCAGCGATGGCAGCAGGGCGGTCACGATCGAAAGGAAGGACACCGGCTGGATCGTTGCCCAGGAGAACGGTTACCGGGCAGATTCCGGCAAGATCCGCCAGCTCCTGCTGCGTCTGTCCGATGCGGTGATCGTCGAGACGAAGACTTCCAATCCGGATCTGTACGCGAGACTCGGCGTGGCCGAACCTGGATCCGCGGAAGGCGCGGGGACCCTGCTCGAGATCGGTGAGCCGGCGGACGTGCGCCTCATCGTGGGCAAGCGGGAGAGCCGGGCCGGCAAGGGCACCTATGCGCGGCGGGCGGAAGAAGAGACCAGCTATCTGGTCGATGCCGACATCGAGCTGGAAACAGACCCGCTCAACTGGCTGGATCGTCAGCTCTTCGACATCGACAGCCAGTCGGTACTGAGGGTGGAGATCCACCATGAGAGTGGAGAAGAAGTCGTGCTGCAGCGTGTCGGAGAACAGCTTGTGATCCTCGGCATTCCGGAGGGCCGCAGTCTGTCCAGCCCGGGGGCGGCGCAGCCGGTCTCGAGGGCCCTGTCCTCGCTGCTCTTCGATGACGTCCTGCCGCGGGCGGAGTTCGAGGATTTCGACCCCCAGGCCACCGTCCGCTTCCATCTTGATGACGGTCGCAGGATCACCGTCCACGCCCAACAGCGTGACGATGAGCGTTGGGTCAGCGTCCAGGTAGCGCTCGAGCCGGTCGAATCCTCTGCCGGGTTGGAGCCAGTAGCGGCCGCTGCGGACCCCGAAAACGACGAGCCGGACACAGCCGGCGGTGAGACCGCATCGGCGGAACCGCTGCCGGATCGCCTCGACGCCGAAGAGGTTGCCCGCCAGGATGCTCGATTCTCGGGCTGGATCTACCGTCTGCCGGTATACAAGTACGAGCAGATTGTCCGGCGTATGGAGGACTTCCTGCTACCCGCCGCTGAATGAGAAAATACCGGTCTCCGCGACCGGGAAAGACGGTCCCAATCCGTACGCGGCGAGGCTGCCTGCCTGCCGCGCCTGCCGGGCCGGTAGCGCCAATACCTGCAGCCGTGGCGACCGCCCGATCACAGCGGGTATCATAGTGAGTTCGAACGCCGCTTCGCAGAAGCATAAACAACAGGAGCGAGAGCGATATGGCAGAGGTCAAGCTGACGATCCCGAAGGGGGGGTCGAAGATCACCATCGAAGACGGGAAGCTCCGCGTTCCCGACAACCCCATCGTGCCGTTTATCGAAGGAGACGGTACCGGGCCGGACATCTGGCGCGCCACGGTCAGGGTGCTGGACGCCGCAGTGGAGAAAGCCTACGGCGGCAAGAGGAAGATCCACTGGATGGAGATCTATGCGGGTCAGAAATCCAATGACCTGTTCCACTCCTGGCTGCCCGACGAGTCTGTCCAGGCCTGCCGCGATTACCTGGTCTCGATCAAGGGGCCGCTGACGACTCCCATCGGCGGTGGCATCAGGTCGCTGAACGTCGCGCTGCGCCAACTCCTCGACCTGTACGTCTGCCTGCGCCCGGTGCGCTGGTTCAAGGGTGTCCCCTCGCCGGTCCGCGCGCCGCAGGACGTGGACATGGTGATCTTCCGGGAGAATACCGAGGACATCTACGCCGGCATTGAATTCGAGCGCGGTGCGGAGAACAACGCTCGTTTCCTGAGCCTGCTGGAAGAACACTTCCCGGCCGAGTACCAGAAGATCCGCTTCCCCAAGTCCACCGGCATCGGCCTGAAGCCGGTGTCCCAGGAGGGAACCGAGAGGCTGGTCCGTGCCGCGATCGAGTATGCGGTGAAACAGGGCCGTAAGAGCGTGACGTTCGTCCACAAGGGCAACATCATGAAGTACACCGAGGGCGCCTTCCGCAACTGGGGCTACGCCCTGGCTGAACGCGAGTTCCCGGAATACACCTATACCTGGGACCAGTGGGAACGTACGCGGGCGGACGAAGGCGATGCCGCCGCCAACGAGGAGCAGGCCGCGGCGCTGGAGGCCGGCAAGGTACTGATCAAGGACGCCATCGCCGACATCACACTGCAGCAGGTGCTGACCCGGCCGAAGGAATTCGACGTCATCGCGACCATGAATCTGAACGGCGACTACCTGTCCGACGCGCTGGCTGCACAGGTGGGTGGCATCGGCATCGCCCCGGGCGGCAACATCAACTACACCACCGGGCATGCCGTCTTCGAGGCGACCCATGGCACCGCGCCCAAGTACGCCAACCTCGACAAGGTCAACCCCGGATCGCTGATTCTGTCGGGCGAGATGATGCTGCGCTACATGGGCTGGCTCGAAGCCGCTGACGCCATCATCTCGGCGATGGACGCGACCATCGGTGACAAGACGGTCACCTATGACTTCGCCCGCCTGATGGAAGGCGCGAAACAGGTCAAGTGCAGCGAATTCGGTGACGCTCTGATCAGCAATTTCTAGGGTTCCGATGGACCAGAACGCAGATCTCGCCCTGGCGCAGGAGTGCGCCGGGGCGATTCGCGACGGCTTTTTCGACTACAACTCCGACTTCCGCGAGATCACCCGCCGGGCTCGTGGACGTTTCGAGCGTCGCGACTGGATCGACGGCCGCAAAGATGCCGTTGAGCGGATCGAACTCTACGATCACTGGGTCAATCGACTCGTGGACTGGCTCAACGACCGGCTCGACAATCGCTGCCACGATCGGCGCCTGTGGTTACAGATCAAGTCTGATTTCTCGACCCTGATCGAGGACTATCTCGATCAGGAGTTCACGAAGACCTACTTCAGCTCGATAACGCGGCGCATGTTCCATACCGTGGGTGTCGACTCGGATCTCGAGTTCGTGGATCTGGAAGACCGCCCGATCGAGCACATATCCAAGGTGCCGCCCCTGGATGTTTTCCCGATCGCAGACCCGCCCTCGAATGGCGTTCGTGACCTGCTGCAGCATTTCGCTTTCGGCATTGGCTGGGAGAATCTCGAATACAGCGTGCGCTTCGTGGTGGGTCAGTTACGGGTCCACTGGCGCTCACTGGGCGGACTGGAGGCCCTCGAACGCCTCGAGTGCCTGCAGACGGTGTTCTATCAGAATACGCGGGCTTATGTCGTCGGTCGCGCGGTGGGCAAGGACGGCCGTTACGAACCGCTGGTCGTCGCTCTGAGAAGCACGGCGGAGGGCGTCGCCGTAGACGCGGTCCTGACCAGCCGCAGCGACGTCAGCATACTGTTTGGATTCACCCGCTCGTACATCCACGCCGATCTGGAGACTGTTGCCGACGTCGTCGTGTTGCTGCGCAGCATTCTCCCGGGCAAACCGGTCGCCGAGATCTTCACGGTCCTCGGCCGGGCCAAGCAGGGCAAGACCGAACGCTACCGCAGTTTCGCGCGCCACCTGACCCACTCCAGCGACAAGTTCATCACGGCCCCGGGAGACAAGGGCATGGTGATGGCCGTGTTCACCCTGCCCTCCTACGACATCGTCTTCAAGATCATCCGTGACAAGTTCGCTTACCCGAAAACGGTAGTACGTCGCGACGTGCTGGACAAATATCAGCTCGTCTTCAAACGCGACCGGGCAGGTCGCCTGGTCGACGCGCAGGAGTTCAAGCTACTGAGATTCAAGACCGAGCGTTTCGAGGAAACGCTGCTCGAAGAACTGCTCACCGAGACCAGCGATACGGTACGCATCGAGGGTGACAACCTGGTCATCGAACACCTGTACATCGAACGCCGCCTGGCGCCTCTAAATCTCTACCTGCGGGATGCCCCTGCCGGAGACGCACGCATGGCGGTGATCGACTACGGTCAGGCTATTCGTGACCTGGCACTCACCAACATCTTTCCCGGCGACCTGTTGCTGAAGAACTTCGGAGTCACACGCAACGGCAGAGTGATCTTCTACGATTACGACGAACTCTGCCTGGTGACAGACTGCAACTTCCGTGACCTGCCGAAGGCATCTACGCTCGAGGAAGAGATGGAGGCTGAAGCCTGGTTCTACGTGGGTGACGACGACGTCTTTCCCGAGCAGTTCATCTCCTTCCTCGGGCTGGATCCGGACCACATGGAAATACTCCTGGAGGCCCACGGCGACCTGCTCACGGCGGATTTCTGGCGACAGATGAAGAAACGCCACAAGGCCGATGAGGTGCTCGAGGTCCTGCCATACAGGCGCAGCCTGATGGCACCACCGCCGCCCGGCAGCCGCCGGCGCCTGGATGGTCACGACTGAGGTCCGACGCGGACCGCCGCTATAGTTCCTCGACCTTCCAGATCACCGGTTCCCAGGCACCGCGCTGATCGATGATCCGGGTCGCGATCTTGTAGCGCTTGCCCGACTCGACCTCGATCGTCACCTTGCCGGGGTCCTCCCCCGTGCGTCGCGCCGGGTTGCGGCCGACCTGCATCGGGTCGCTGATGCCGGCGGCAATGACGATCTCGTGTGTCCCGGGATCGACCCAGAAGCTGGTCTTGGTGATGGGCGCATTGATGTTCTTGCCATCGAGCGATATCAGCCGAGCACCGTAGAACTCGCTCGGCGGTTTGGTGAAATCCAGAACCGCCTGGTCGCTCGAGACGCCGGTTCCGGCGCACGCGCTGAGCAACAGCGTCGCCAGTGCGAGTTTCCATCGCATGGTCTTACCCCCTACAGTCGAATAGTCCAGTCGCACCCGGAAAGGAGCGCAACCCGATGATCATGATTGTAAACCGGAACCGTGGTCGCCGCCTGCTGTCCCGAAACGCCCGCCGGCTCTCACCCGGGTCGTGATAACCTCGCCCGGTGACCGAAAATACCAAGCCACAGGTCTTCGCAGGCAGGCTCCAGACTGCCTTGCTTGTCACCGCCAGCCTGCTCGGCGCCCTCTACCTTTCATGGCGCTTTATGGCGGCCCTGGACTTCCTCTACCCGGCGCTTTACGACATCGCCGATATCGGCGCGCATATCGACGAGTTCGGACCCCAGAACCGCTACAAGCGTGGCTTCGAACAGACCACCCGACAGGAGCGGGAGATGCTGTTCGCGGCCATCGCAACGGCGGTGCGCGACCAGGGCCGCGGTCTCGAGGCACTGATCTACAAGGACGCCGATGGTCGGGAGATGGGCGTATTGCTCCGTCCGCCGGAGATCATCCACCTGCGGGACGTGGCCAGACTGGTGCGCTGGCTGGAGATCGCGGGTCTTCTCGCACTGGCGATCGTGTCCTTTCAGATCGTCCTCCTGAGGAGACGCAAGCGGCGGCTGCCCAGACCCGGCGGCATGATGGCGAGGGTGGCTGTCGCCGTCGGGGTGATAACGGTCGTCACCGTGGCCATTGGGCCACGGGATGTGTTCTACGCCTTCCATGACTGGGTGTTCCCCGAGGACAACCAGTGGTTCTTCTATTACCAGGACTCGCTCATGTCGACCCTGATGAAGGCGCCGTTCCTGTTCGGCTACATTGCCGTAGCCCTGGCGGTGCTCGCCATGATCTTCCTGTGGCTGATTTTCTGGGCCAGTGACTGGGCCACCCGGCGCGCGATTGCTCAGCGCATCGGATAGCGAGTCTCCAGCCACCGGAACAGGCCCCTCACCGACTGGCACTCGGCGCCCTCCGGCCGCCCGGGGCGGCGCCGCGGATTCCAGGCAAACAGGTCGATGTGTACGAACGCACCGGCCTGCTCGACGAACTTCTTCAGATACAGGGCAGCGGTGATCGATCCGGCCATCGGCGGCCCGCTGCTGATGTGATTGATGTCAGCGACGGGACTCGACAGACTCTCGGCGTAGGGCTGCCACAGCGGCATGTGCCAGACCGGATCCTGCTCCGCAGCACACACGTCACAGATGCTCCGGGCCACTTCGTCGTCGTCGCTGTAGAGCGCCGGGAGCTCCGGCCCCAGCGCGACCCGCGCAGCTCCGGTCAGCGTCGCCATGTTGACGATGACCTCCGGCTTCTCCTCATCGGCCAGGGCGAGTGCGTCACACAGGACGATCCGGCCCTCCGCGTCTGTATTGCCGATCTCCACGGTGATCCCTTTCCGGGTACTCAGCACGTCTCCCGGCCGATAGGCATTCCCCGCGATACTGTTCTCAACAGCGGGGATCAGCACCCGCAGACGGATGGGCAATTCTGCCGCCATCACTGATCGGGCGAGCCCGAGCACGTGAGCCGCGCCGCCCATGTCCTTCTTCATGTTCCGCATGGCGGCGGCCGGCTTGATATCAAGCCCTCCGGTGTCGAAACAGACGCCCTTGCCGACCAGCGTGACCGCAGGATGCTGCGGATCACCCCAGCGGATGTCCACCAGTCGCGGCGCCTGCTCGCTGGCCCGTCCGACCGCATGAATCGCGGGGAAATTCTCCTTCAGCAGGTCCTTGCCTTCGGTTACGCGGAAGTCGGCGCCGAATTCGGATGCCAATCGCTCGGCTTCGGCGGCCAGTTCGACGGGCCCCATATCCGCGGCGGGCGTGTTGACGAGATCCCGCACAAGCCGGTCAGCTTCCGCATGCCGCAAGACGCCCTCATGATCGGCCGCGTCCGGCCACGCCAAGACCCGTGGCCCTGAGGAGTCAGCTGATTGGTAGCGACCGAACCGGTACTGACCGATACCCCATCCGACTGCCCACAAGTCCGCAGATGGCACACCGTCGGTCTCTAGTCGGTAGTGCCCCGGGGGCAATCGATCCGCAGCCGAGGCGGATTCCCGCAGACCAGCTCCGGCGGACCCGACGCCTAGAAGAGCGCCGCTGATCCCGCCGGACTCGTCCGGCACAAGGCAGACCGATCCCGGTTTCGCGGCAAAGCCGTTCTCTGCAGCCCATCGCCTGGCGGCGGGTGACGCGTCAGCCAGCCATCGCTTCAGACCCGCCTCATCCAGCGCCACGATCGGTCTCGCATCAGGCTGTGTCTCATCTGTGAAATAGGTCTGCACGTCCGCCTCCGGGTTGCACGATCTTCGACAAGGCATGGATTATGCCAGCGCCTGCTCCGGGCTCACAGGCGGGGCCGGCTCTCGTAGGCGGACGCGTAACCGCGGACGGCATCGGGACAGTAGACGATCAGCAGCGTCATCAACGTGCCGTTGACGAAAGCTTCCGGAAAAGCGAGGAGGAGTATCAAACCCGGCCAGGAAGGTACTGCGCCGGGCCAGATGTCCGCCGGTGACCCCAGCAACAGCAGGGCGACGAGGTGGACCGCAGTCACGGCGATCGCAGCCCCGAAGAATGCGCTGCCGAAGATGAAAGCGAAAGGATCGGTGGGAAGGTAACGCAGCACCAGCCTGCGCCAGGACTCCGTCACGAGTATCGGTAGCAGGGAAGACACCACCCAGCTCGGCGCGATGCCGGCCGCGTCACCCATGAGCAGGCTGGTCACCGCCTGTGATACGAGCGTTATCAGGCAGGCCGGCGCGAGTCCCACAAGCAATGTCACCGTGGTCACGCCCAGCACGTGCAGGCCGGGGCCCGGCTGCGCCTGGGCCCGGATAGACCACAGGACCATCAGGCTCACCGCACAGGCAGCAAACACATGGAACTGGCGTGAGTCGGTCGCCAGTCTTCGCCAGCGGACATGTCTCACAGCCCATCCGGCCGCTGCCATGCTGACGGCATAGAGGGTGATCGTGGCAACAGGTCCCAGATTGGCCGGATCGATCTGCATACCTTGTCCGGTTCGCCAACCACAGATAACCGGATGTTCGCACACACGTGTGGGACAAAAAAAGCGGGCGCCGCAGCGCCCGCAAAGTCAGGGAGGCAGCGTGTTAGTCGCGGCGGGCGACCGAAGTTTCACCAGAGTCCCGCTGCAGACGGATGATGACCCGCCGATCGAATGCATGGGCATCGAGATCGCCCTGCTCGGCGCGCGCCCTTTCGGCGCCATGAGCATGGATACTGATCCGTCCCTGTTCGATGCCTCTGTCCACGAGTGCCCGGGATACCGCACTCGCCCGATCCTCGGACAGGCCCAGGTTGAATTCCGTCTCGCCGCGGGCATCCGCGTGTCCGTCCAGCCGGACGTCGAGATCGGGATCGCCGCGTAACGTCGTCGCGAGACGGTCAAGACGCTCTGCAGCAGCGACATCAAGCTCACTGCTGCCTGTCTTGAACAGCATCTGGGTTTCCAGTCCGGCGGTCGCCTGGCGCGATCGCTCCAGTTCGGCGATGCGGGTCTCACGATCGGAAAGATCGGCGCGGGCTGCCTGCAGGGCGGAGCGGGTGCGTTGCAGGGAGTCGCGCAGATCTTCGGCGTCCGAACGGGCAATCTCCAGGTCTGCTTCGAGATCCGGCACAGTCCGGGCCCGCCCCATCGTGCCACCCAGGAAACCACCCAATCCGGCGCCGATGATCGCACCCGGCGGCCCACCCACGATCGCCCCGGCCGCGGCGCCGGCCCCGACGCCCGCCTTGCCCCATCGCTCAGTCTCGCCAGACGCAAACGCCGTACTGGCCATGAGCATCAGAAGGAGTGTAGTGATAGCTGTCTTGCTGTTCATCGTCGTCTCCATGTGAGGGAATTCAGGAGCACGCCCGCGGCTGCTCTCCGGGACCTATTTGGCCGCATCCAGAAGACGCACAGAGGGCGGATCAGGGACGTATTAACGACGAAAAATGACGAATTATGACGGGGCGGAATCGGCTTCGAACCCGGCGCTCTTCGCTAGCGACCGTCCCAGCAGCACGATCGTGTAAGGTTCGACCCTGTAATACGACGCGGATACCTCGGGCGCCGCATGTGGGTCATGGATGTCATGGGGCGGGTTGAGGGACGTGTCGATCAGCAGGCGCCAGGGAACCCCGTCGTGAGAGGCGGGAGGAAGCTCGAACTCGAGCGGCTCGCGGAAGGCATTCCCCATGACGTGCATCTCGCGTGTGCGATTCACCCCGACGAACGTGGCCGCCAGGGCGTGAGAGTGATCAGCCCAGTCCGGATCGTTCAGGCGCACTCCATGGAACTGGATATCAGTTCCCGCGAGCAGCTCGTTCAGGCTGACACGATCCCGGGTCATCGACATGTCCAGGTGCAACCGATACTGGATCAGCAACCGGACGAACCGCAGGATGTCAGCGTGGCTATCAAGCAGCGTCCAGTCGAACCAGCTGACCTCATTGTCCTGGCAGTAGACGTTGTTGTTGCCATGTTGAGTATTGCGGACCTCGTCGCCCATCAGCATCATCGGTGTGCCCATGGAAAGCATCAGCAGGGTCAGAAAATTTTTCACCTGGCGATTACGCAGTGCTTCGATCCGGGCATCGTCCGTCGGGCCCTCCGAACCGCAGTTCCAACTGTAGTTCTCATCGGTACCATCCCGATTGCCCTCGAGATTTTCGCCGTTATGCTTGCGGTCGTAAGAGACCAGGTCGTTGAGCGTGAAGCCATCGTGGCAGGTCACGAAGTTGATGCTCTGGCCGGGTTCGCGATCCTCGTGCGAATAGAGGTCGGGGCTCCCCAGCATCCGGGTCGGCAATAGCCGCATCATGCCGCGATCGCCGCGGACGTAGCGCCGCACATCGTCGCGGAACTTGCCATTCCACTCGGTCCAGCGGTCGCCGATGAATTGTCCCACCTGATAGAGACCACCTGCATCCCAGGCCTCGGCGATAATCTTTGCACCGGCAAGCTGCGGGTCGCTGTCGATCGCCCACAAGACCGGCGGGCTGTGCGTCGGACGCCCCATCTCGTCGCGCGACATCACGGATGCCAGATCGAAGCGGAAGCCGTCCACATGCATCTCCTGCACCCAGTATCTGAGGCTGTCGCGGATCATCCTGCGCACGACTGCATGATTGGCATTGAGGGCGTTGCCGGTGCCGCTGAAATTCGAATAGCCGTCAGCGTGCTCCTCGAAGAGGTAGTAGACGTCGTCCTGCAGACCGCGGAAACAGAATGTCGGTCCGCCCTCGTCTCCCTCGGCCGTGTGGTTGTAGACGACGTCGAGGATGACCTCGATACCCGCACGATGGAGGGCCTTGACCATATCGCGAAACTCGTCGATCGCCTCCAGCGGCTCCCGATCGATCGAATAACCGGCGTGAGGCGCAAAAAACGAGACGGGGCTGTAGCCCCAGTAGTTGGACAAACCGGCAGGACAATCCTGCTCATCGAACTGGAAAACCGGCAGCAGTTCCACCGCCGTGATACCCAGTTCCTGCAGATAGGGGATCTTCTCGATGACACCCCGATAGGTGCCGCGCAGTTCCGCTGACAGGCCGGAAGAAGGATGGCGTGTGAAACCTCCGACATGCATCTCGTAGATGACCGTCTCCGAGTAAGGTCTCTCGAGCGGGCGGTCGCCCTCCCAGTCGTAGTCGCCGGGTTTCGCGACCACGCTCTTCATGGCCTTGCCAGCGTTGGCCCCGGGTCGGGCCGCGGCAGCCCGATCATATCCCGGGCCTGTCGCCACACCGCGGGCATACGGATCGAGAAGCAGTTTCTCTCCGTCGAAGCGGAGACGCCGTGCGGGATCATTCGGCCCGGAGGCCCGATAAGCATACAGCTGACCCTTACCGAGCCCGGCGACGCAGACATGCCAGTAGTGATGGGTGCGGTTCTGACCAGGATCCAGCTTGATCACGCGGACGGGACGATCATCATCCACGTGGTCGAACAACAGCAGTTCCAGCGACTCGGCGCTCTTCGAGAAGACGGAGAAATTGACGCCGTCCGCGCAGAAACTCGCGCCGAGCGGGTGAGGCGTGCCTCGCGATGTCGCGTCCAAGTCAATCACCGCCGGATACGGAGCAGGGATGCTGAGATTATAGGACTTCCATGTTGTACCCGGTGACGCACAAGCTGCGATGAGCGACCACGCTAATGATTAGCCTGTGCGGCGGGAGAAACGGACAGGGTCCAACGCTCGGGCGACGATCACTCAACGGTAGCGAACACGGTCTGGCGACCAGCAAAGGGGCGATTCCCTACCGCAGGTCGGACGGGGGAACGCCCGGCCGCATCAGTCGAGGAAGGAATCGCTCTTGCGGCGCCAGGGCAGCCAGGACTTGCTCTTGCGTTCCGCCTGGACTTTCTCCCGCTGCGAAGCGAGCCAGTCTGAGCGGGTCACCGGGCGTTCGTCACCGGCCGCAGTCCGCTTCTGCACCTCGCTGGACCGGAAGGCACGAAAGTCCTCATAGGACTTGATCTCAGCCGCAAGCTCCCTTGTAACGAGATCCACCATCACGGCGTCGTCCAGGTAGCCGAGACCGGGGACGTCGTCGGGTATGAGGTCCTGGGCATTGGCAAAGTAGGCCAGCGCATTGATCACCCGCGAGGCGTCTTCCTGGGGCAGCTGCCAGTCCTGGTCTTCGATCATGGCCACCAGATCCTGGAGCCGCTCCAGCCGGGTCATTACGAAACCCGGTGCACCGGCCTGCTGGGCCTTGCCGAGAAGCTCGCGGCAGGCCTCGATGATCTGGCCTTCCTGGATCTCCTCGCCCAGCTCGGAACGCGCCGCATGGAAGATATCCTGAAGCTGCTTGAGGTCATGATCATCGAATTCGATGACGAGCCGATTGTCGCTGGACATTTCTGTATCTCCCCTCGAGGAGTCCGGGTGAGGTTACGGGTTATCCAGTATAGAGGGCGAAACTCAGCCGCGGAAGTCACCGAGGCCAACGAAGGTGCCACCGTTGCGATAGCACAATGCCCGCATGAGCGTCGCGAAACGGACGCCGGTCGACTGCATGTTTCGCGGCTGCGTGAACACGTACGGGAAGCCGATGGCATGGATACGCACGCGGCGATTCCCCCTCGAGTCGGCGATGTTGATCTGATCGACGGTCCGGACCACGTTCTCGATACTCTTGCCGGTGAACTCATCACCGAAAACATACAGGCTGATCTTCTTGTCAGGCGCGTAGAAAGTCTGGATCGCTGTCGTGATCCCCTCAACCGGGCTGGAATTGCTGAACGGCCGCCAGCCAGCCAGGGAATTGATGATTCCGCGACGCCTGGCGGGGGTATCCGGAATCCATTTGCCGCGGAACCTTGAGAACAGGTAGGCCCCCATATCGTTCATGACCTGGATGCCCTTGACGTCCGGATACACATCCAGGACTTCCTCGATCTTGCGCAGCATCAGTGGCCAGCTGTTGTTCTGCATGCTGCCGGATGTATCGATGATAAAAATCACGTACTCGCTGTCTACCGGGATTCCGGCGACAGTCTGGCGCTCCAGGGTCTCGCGTCGACGGTCACCCTGGAGCCGTTTCATCTCTTCCGTAAGGCGTTGTCGCGCCCGCGCCAGCTGGCCCTCGATCGTGCTCGCGACCGACGCGTCCTGATTGCTGGCAGAGAACTCACCGCGGATGCGTGACAACTCGCCCTGCAGCCTTGCCAATCGAATCTCCTCCTCCGAGAGCTGCTCCTTCTTCGAGACCAGTTCCTGATTGACGATCAGGGTCTCGCCGCGGATCTCAACGAGTTCCTCTTCCAGCGAGACGATGATCGCCTCGAGTTCCTCAGTGGTCTGGATCAGAAGAACGGGTTCCGCGAACTTGGTCAGGACCAGCAGCAGGATCACCGCGCCGAATCCACAACAGATGACGTCCAGGAACGACAGCCCTGTCATCTCGACCTCGCGACGGCTCCTCCTCTTCCTGCTCATGGCCAGTCCCTCGATGGACTGAGGAATGCCCCATCCGTCGCCTGTGCGAGCCGCCAGAACTCGGTGGCCGCCTGGGCATCACCCTCGATAGGGAACAGGATAACGTTGACCGGAATCCCGGCGGGCAATTCTTCCAGCGCGTTGTTGTAGTTTCTCAGCCTCGCCCGACCACTGACGGTGCGGCCGCGGGGAGGGCTGGCGCCCTGCGTCGGGAGACCGTCCGTGATAAGGAATATATTGTCCGGCCGCGAGCCGAAGCTCTTCACGCTGGCGAAGGCGTGATGCAGGCTGGTCCCGCCGCCCGGCACGATCTTGCGGGTCGCCTTTATTGCGCTGTCCATGACTTCGGGATCTGCGGCCTCCAGCCACTGTCCCGATGTGTCCGGCACGACCGTCGATGCGGTCTCGCTGAAGCTGACGATCTGGAACCGTGAAGTCGGTGGCAACTGCGCAAGCAGCCATTCGACCGTGCGCTGCGCACGCTGCCACTTGGGGGCCCTCATCTTCTGCGCGTCATCCATGTTGCGACGGCGGATGATATTCACGATCGTCTCGTCGAGCATGCTGGAGGAGGCGTCGACCAGCATGAGGACTCTCTCGCCGCCTACCTTGATACCGGACAGGTACTGGCGGACGCCGTCGCCCTGGATTCTTCTCAGACGGTTCCCTTGATCATCAGGCTGACTGCTTGCGGCGGACAGACGCTTGCGCTCTTCTTCTATGGCTTTCAGGTCCGCCATCAGCTTATTGATGTGCTCCTGCTGCGAAAGCGACTCGGCGTCCATCTCGGCGACTTCCGTCTCCGTATCCTTGATGAGTTCGATGATCCGCAGCGCCCTTCCCCGCGTCTCCACGGTCTTTCGCTCGGTCTCCTCCATGGTATTGCGCAGCTCGACCATATTCTCCTCGCCCTCGCTGACTTCGACGAGGAGCGAATCGGCCTTCTCGCTGAGCTTCTTGTTCAGCTCATCGGAGCGGATGGCAATGGTCGCGCTGATGATCATGAAGAACAGAACGACAGCCCCGAACCCACAGCTCATGATGTCGAGGAAAGACAGGCTGAACGTGTCGAAGCGACGGCGTGCCATGTCAGCCCCGCTCCTCCACCAGCAGCAGTCGGCTGCCCGGTGAACCGATGCGCAGCACGTCGCCCGCCCGCAATACGGCTGAACCGCTGACGCGGCGGTCATTGACGAAGGTCCCGTAGCGGCTGGCGTCCTCGACCACGACATCGCCCTGCTTCCGGTAGACCAGGCAATGACTGCGTGAGACGCCTTCAGTCTGGTCGCGTATCACGACCTGGCGGTGGTCGCCGGATGGCGCCATGCCGATCTCCAGGGGCACCTCCGATATCAGGAAGGCCACGGCACCCTGCAGCAGGTGGGTGGGATCGGAGCGGCCGTCGTCATCGTCCGGAGATGCGACCACGCGCTCTGCCGAAGCGCTGCTGGTGCGCGGCAGGGTGGTGACGAAACGTACGGCGTCCGCCTCCGAGAGGATATGTTCGCTCCGGGCCACCGCACCGATCACGCTGGCGGCGGGTTCCAGACTCTGAATTTCGGCCGCGGTCGTGGCTTTCAGCAGGTCCACGAGACCGGGGAGCGACGCCGTTCGATGAGTCAGCTGCAGGCGATCGATTCCCCGTGACGCGCGCAGCGACTCCACCAGCCGGACAAGACGCTGATACTGAGGCTCCACCGCGTCGAGGAGCTGGCGCACGGTGATGGTGGCGTTGAGCCGGCGGTCCCCGTACTCGAGCTGCATCTCGAGCTCGCTGGACTCGCCGATCGCCTCCAGCCATCCCCAGAGACGCTCGAACAACAGCTGTTCGGTGGAAGCATGATGCAACGGATCGAAACGTGTCTGTCGAACGAATGCCTCGGCGATCGCAGCTATCCAGGACTGCTCGAGCTTCGTCAGTCCCAGTCCGTCGGAGACCTGTAGCTCACCGCGGCGGAACCGATCGTCGGCCTGGATCTCGGTGACAAGGCTGGCGTGCAGATGGATATCGAGATGCAGGACAGCTCGTTGCCCGGGCACGGAGACCGCAGCCGCGACAGCGGCGTCCACGAGTCCTCTGGCCGGGATGCCTGCTTCCCCCGCGATGCCGAGTAACAGTCCGAGGGCCTGCCGGTCAAAGTAGCCGGGCACGATAAAGATCGCGGCGTCGGATTCCGAGCGCCCGGATTCCTGCCAGACCTGGCGCAGCTGTTCGCAGGCCAGATCCGCCGGCGATGCCCCCGGGGACGAAGCAGAAGTCCCAAGATCTCGCCAGAAACGATTGTGGACTTCCCTGGGCCGCAGGCGCGCCTGGCTCCGAGCCTCGTCACCGACAAGGATGCGTCCGTCGTCGACCAGTGCGTAGCCTGCGCCTGCGTCGCGCCAGCCATCAGCGTTGCCGGCCAGCAGGCCGCAATCATTGATCTCGATGGCGAAAACGCTCATGACTGTCCGGTTAGCGGGCCTTCAGGTGGCGTATCAGCCGGCGGTCGCAGTAACTCTTTGATTCGAGTACCAGTCGCTCCTGCAACAGCTGCAGCTGATGAACTACGAACATCAAGACGATAGACAACAGCAGCGCGATAAAGGTCGAGTTGAACGCCACGCCCAGCGACTGTGTAACACCCGCGATGTCCCCCTCCACCGCCTTGTGGGCCTGGGCCAGGGCGGCTCCGATACCACGGACCGTGCCGATGAACCCGATGGACGGGATCGCCCATGCGATGTAGCGGATCATCGACAACTCGGAATCCAGCCGATCCGCCTCCGCGTCACATTCCTCGTAGGCGGCCTGGGATACGTCCTGGACATTGCGGGTCGAGTCGAATCGTTGCAGGGCCGTAAGCAGAGCACGGGGCAACAGGTATTCCCTTACTTTCTCGGGCAACGCCTGAATCTGCCTCGAGTACTCGCGAGTATCCTCCGGCAGGATTCGCATCCCCTCCGCGACCGGGACAAGGTCGCTCTGCAAGAGCGCACGCTCCTTGAATGACGACCAGCCCTTGTAGCTCATGATGGTCAGGGCCCAGAAGAACAGGATGAAACAGGCCTCCTGCTCGAAGTCCCGTACGATCACGTAGACCGAGCGTTTGGCAACGTAGTCCGGATCCTCGCGCATCGAGATGGCCTCGGCCTTTAACTCGGCATCGGCGTTGGGTCTGACGACGGATACGTAGAAACCGTGCACCAGGATGATCACGACGATCAGCGAGAACACCTGATAGATAAATTCGACGGGGATGTTTTTTCTCATTACCTGTTTCCGCTGTCAGATATCGGTCGGGAAAGCGATTGAGGCATCCGCGGAAATGGACTCCGACGGGATGAAAACGTCGTCTTCGGAATCGTCGCCTTCCGCCCAGACGTCAATGTCAGGCAGCGGCTCGTCACCAACCTGACTCTCCTGCTCCTGCTCCTGCTCCTGCTGCTCCGACGCCGGCTGTTCCGGCGCCTCCTGCCCGTACACTCGCGCTGCTCCCAGCAGGAACGCAAGCAGTGTGATGACGGTAAGGCTCTTCATTACGATCTCCGGGTCGTCAATTGATACTACGCGTGATCCTGAAACCCAAATCCGGCCGGGCCTCGTCAGCCGAGTCCCGCCACGTCATCCTGAGCTCGCTGATACTACTGTGCCGCCAGCTGGATCCACGTATGACATAGTACCGGCCTTCCTCGGCGCCGTTCGGATCGACGGCCAGTGGGGCACTGGCGCCGGTGTAGGCCCGATACAGATCGTTGGTCCACTCGGAGACGTTCCCACCGACGTCCAGCAACCCGAGCCGCGAGGGCCGGAAACGTCCGACCTGAGCGGTGACAGGATAATCGTCGTTATAGCTGGTCAACACCTGCCGCAGCCCAGCCCGCGCCGAGACATCGGCATAGTTTCCCGACCCGGGCGTTGGCGGCATGCTATCTCCCCAGGGATACCGTTGCGGCGCTGAAGTGCTGCCCGAGTAGCGGGCGGCCCACACCCACTCGGCTTCGGTGGGCAAGCGGTATCCCGTCGTCGGTGGCCAGATCGCGACGAGACGGCCATCCTCTGTCCGATAAGCCGGCGGCAGCGCGTCCTGCTGGCTCAGCCAGTTGCAATAAGCGGCGGCGTCCTGCCAGTTCACCCGAACCACCGGGTAGTCGTCGCTGTCCAGCCCATAACCGATCGCGGTCCCCGAGCTGTGTGCTCGGCGGTACTCCCGGAACTCGCGATTCGTGACTTCCCGCACGCCTACGTAGTACGGGTTGCTGATCTTGATCTCCCGCATGCCCTCGTTGGCGCGGCGACCCGGTTCCCCTCGCGGAGTCCCCATGGTGAATCGACCCGATGGGACCAGCACAAGTTCCGCTCCCTGTGCCGTGGTGATGCTCTTCGGAATGGCCGCCAGCGCAGCCTCCTCCTTGGTCAGGAGTCTTATCTCCATCCGCTGTGGCATCCCGGGAGTCGGCTTGACGTTGATTGTCTGCGATACGTATCCGGGCTTGGTGAACTCCAGCTTGTGGGGAGTCGCAATGAGTTCGAGCCGGTTTGGCGCGGGGCCGCCCGGCTTGCCGTCGACGGCAAGATTGACCCCCGCGGGACTCACCGCGAGTTCGATAACGCCGATGACTGCGGCCAGCCGGAAGGTCTCGCTGCGGGTCTGACCCGACTTCAGTCTAATGGGTCTCGACAGGGCCTGATATCCGGCCTGGCTGACCTCAATCTGGTACTGCCGTCCGGGATCCAGGTCGAGCCGCAACGGCGCCTGGCCGCGGAACTGGCCATCGACCAGCACTGTTGCCCCGGGCGGCTCGCTCCTGACCACCAGCCGGCCATCCGACGGCCGCATGACGATCTCGGGAATTTCCATCGGCGTCGCGGGTTCCACGGTGACCGGTTCCCGCCACGTCTTGAATCCGGGCTTGCGTACCTCGAGTTCATGGCGGCCGGAGCGCAACTCGAACTCCAGTGGCGTGACGCCGACCTCCTGACCGTCGGCCAACACCGTGGCACCTTCGGGTCGGCTGGCGATGATCACAGCGGCCCAGTCTGGCACAAGCTCCACCGCCCGACGGATCTCGGCGCCCCCGCCCTCGACGTCCAGTTCCTCTACATAGGTCACATACCGGTCCGCGCTGATCTCCAGCCGATAGCGCCCGGGCCGTACCGCATGATCGGCCAAGGGGGTCTCGCCTGCCGGCTCGCCGTCCAGCGAAACCTGCGCGCCGGTCAACTCACCGGTCGCGACATGCAGCCGGTCCGGTAACCGGGTCATCGTCAGCTGGATGGTCTGGGCTCGCTCATCGGTAATCTCGACATCTTCGGAGAGCGGCTCGTAGGCTGCCAGGTCGGCCTCTACCCGATACTGGCCGGGCCGCATCAGGTATCTCGGCCCGAAGCTGATGACCAGGCCTCCCCCGACCGAAAGGGACTCGGGCTGTGGTGTCACGAGTACTTCCACCGATCGGGCAGTGAACATAAACCAGGATGCGAGCCCCAGGATGCACAAAGCCGAGAACAGCACCGCCCCTACGATCGGAAAACGACGTTTCCCCGGCTTGCCGAGATTTCTGACCGGCCGGTAGTCGAGCGGCTTGATGGTCTCTTCCGGCGGCGCGTCCGTGGCCGCATCTCCGGTCATGCCGGGCTCTATCACCGGCGGCAGCGTGTCGCGCGCCTCGTCGGACGCCGTAACGGTGACCGACAACCCGGCAGGCCCGATGGCGAATGTCACTTCGCAGACCCCCGCAACGAGCACTTCTCCACCCTCCAGCCAGCGGGAATCGGCCAGAGCAGTTCCATTCAACGATGCGCCCTGACGTTCCGGTCCGGGTTGAACGAAGAATCGCCCCGCGGAATGGCCAAGGAAAGCACAGGTGCCCGAGGATGCCGAGTCGGGGATCCTGATCTCGTCGCTCTCTGTCGGGCCGATCGCCAGCGGCAAGTCCTCAGGCGCGTACTCCCTGCGACCGACAACATCCTGGACCACGATGGGCATGCTCAAATTGGCTCCTCGCAACGGATACTGAACGGCCCGGCCGGGGCGCCCGGTCGGATCGTAAACTGTTGGCGAACGTCACGGAAACCCCTTCGCGTGCCGACGATCGTGTAGGTACCCGGCCGCAACTCGAGTTCATAGCGGTCGAAGGTACCCAGCCGGCCGACGCGAAACAGCGTAATCTCGGTCTCGTTGTCGGACTCCAGCTTGACGAGCACCGGTACCATCGCCTCTTGGATCAGCGTCACCAGGCGACTCGTCTGCTGCTGAAGACGGGGCCCGGGATTGTCGACTGTGTTCGCATCCGCGAGAGCAGCGCGCGCACTCGCCTGGACCTGTTCCGAATAGAGTCTTTCCGGATCCGCGAGCAAGCCTTCGAGGCGGGCGTCGAGGGCAGCCCGGGAACCTGCCCGGCGGCTGCCTTGCTGGGCGAACACGATGCTCGGATCTTTCGCCAGAATCGCCTGGTAAATCTCCAGAGCCTGTCTCCAGCCCTCCGCGGCCTCGAGACTCTCCGCCCGCCGACGCTGACCAGAAATCCCGGCAACGCGCCTCTCTTCCTCGGCGCGGGCTATGCCCTCGGCCGGTTCGCTGGCTCCCGGCCGGATGCGGGCGGCTTCACGGAATGCGGAGATCGCTTCCTCGTAGCGAGCAGCTGACAGCAGCGCGTATGCGCGCGACATGGCCCCTGTATAGCTGCGGGCCAGCAGCGCCGCATCAATGCGGGCGATCGCCTCGCGGGGGCCCGCGACCTCGGCGTCGAGCAACGAAACCTCCACGAAGCGCTCACGGGCCTCGTTCAGTCTGCCCTCCTCTTCCAGCCTGCGACCTTCTTCCAGCAGCTCGAAGACGCGCTCGATATTTGCCGCGCGGGCCAGTCCGTGCATAGCGGTCTCGTTCTCCGGGTCATGGGCCAGCGCGGTGTTGAAAGCAGTGGCTGCGTCAATGCCGCGCCCCTCCGCAAGAGCTGACGCACCCCTCTTCAGGGCCGCGTCCAGCAGCTCCCGTGAACGGGCGTCCAGAGCCTCCAGGGCCCCGATAGCCTGGCGCCAGGTCTCGAGCGCAGTGGCATACTGGGCCGACTCCGCAGCCTTGTCAGCAGTGTCCGCCAGCAACAATGCATCGGCGAAAACCGCCTTGCCCCAGGCCTCCACCTCCCGATCGATCAGGGCCGTTTTCAATTCCCCGAATCTGCCTGCCGCCGCGTCAGCGTCCGCCTTGGCGGCCGCCAGCTTCTCGAGTTCGTCTTCCGTCGGCGCTTCCGGCGCCTCGACAGCCGTCGCGGCCTCGTCTCCGTTGTCCCGCTCGACGACGCCGGGAAGCACGAAGATGACGCCGACAAGGGCCAGCGCGAGCAGCGCAAACGCGCCCCAGACAATAGCCATGGACTTCGGTCGATGTTCAGGATCCGGGACGCCGCTGACGCTGGCCCGGGGCACCGGTGATACCGGCACGGCACCCACGTCATCACCGCCTTCGGCGACGACGCTCGCCTGCGGCGGCAGCGTCCTGTTACGGCACTCCTGCAGCGCAGCCTCGAGCTCCCTTCCGATCTCCTCCGTATCCGTCAGTCGCCAGGCGGCGTCCGCGACCAGCAGTCGGGAGACCAATTTCTGGAGGCGCCTCGGCACCGCATAATTCATCCTCGAGCGAATCGGCTCCGGTGGGGGCTGTTCCTCGTCTACGCTCGGCGGGAATCCGGATACGAGTTCGTAGATCAGCACGCCCAGTGCAAAGGTGTCGTCTGCAGGCGAGGGCGGCATGCCCGCGCGCTGCTGGGGGCTCATCGACAGTGGGGAACCACCCCCCGAAATGCGCATCCCACCGCCACCGCGCAGCAATCCGGCGATGCCGAAATCGACCAGTCTTGGCCTGCCTTCTCTGTCGATCAGGACGTTTGAGGGCTTGAGGTCGCGGTGAACGATGCCCTGGGCATGCGCATATCCCAGCGCGGCGGTGAGCGGCACGACCTTGGCGAGGATCTCCTCGGGTCGATCGTCCCTGAGCTGGCCGAGCTCGCCACCCTCGACGAACTCCATGGAAATGAACGCATGGTCTTCGGACTTGTGAAAGTCGAAGATGCGGACGATGTTCGGGTGGATCAGCCGGCGGGCCTGGCGACACTCGTGACGCAGCAACTCCACCATGGAATCGTCGGCCGCCAGCGAGTCATCCAGGACCTTGACCGCGACCCGCTCCTGCAGTTCCCGGTCCAGGGCGAGCCAGACCTGTCCCATGCCGCCTCGTCCGAGCAGGCGGAGAAGTTCGAAACGCGATTCGAGGGCTTGGCCCGGTGCCAGCTCCGACATGGATCCTACGGGCTTGGTTCGTCGGCCAGTTCGGCCATGCCCGCGTCAGAAGCGCCTGCCGCCAGACCGGTTTCGGCCTCATAGATCTCGCGCAGCAGTTTGCGCCATTCCACGTACTGGGTGGCTACCGATCCTTCCAGGCGGCGGGTCTCTCCGGCCACGTCCACGACGGCCGGCTGGATCTCCTGGCCGAAAGACGTACCCAGTTCGGCGAGCACTTCCTCCTGCATTTTCGCCTCCTTGCTCACCTGCATACCCTGGCGGAACAGTTCGATGCCGCCGATCAGCATGACGTCTCCGGCTACATCCCCGGTCCGGGTATCCGAGTCGACCATCACCGAACCGACCACCGCTGCGGCGCCGACCAGCTTCCGCCAGCGCGCTGCCGCCTTGAGTTCACGAAGTGCCAGCGCTTCATCGTAGCTGTACTTGCGCCAACTGTCGTAGGGCTCTTCCATCTCACGGTAGAAGCCGGCGTAGTACTCGTTCAGCGTATCAACGAACAAGAGATCCCGGTCCCTGACAGCGTCAACGCGTCCCTGCATCGGATCGCCGTCTGCCGGCAGCCGTATGATCTCGTAGTCGCCTCTCTTGTCCCTCGACAGATAGTCGCCGTAGAGTTCGGGTGCGAGATCCTCGGCGAATCGAAGCTCCGCCACCTGTCTGATACGGGCCAGCTGTATGCCCTCTATCCCGGCGCGGGCAGCGAGCAGGTCGTTGGCGATGGAATTGTAGACGTTCTGGAACGGATCCCGGCCGAGGATGTCTCCGTCCGAGTAGGTGCCAGAATCGGCCCGGCCTTCATACTTGTTGTCGATCCACTCATGCCCGGTGGCGTCCGTGGCCCGAACGCGCAACTCAAGTGACTCGCCGCCCGAATGCAGAATCTCCCCCTTGATGACGAGTTCGGATCCCTCGCGGGGCTGGGGAATCACTCTGACGGCGCCCCACTGACTTGTCTGTTCCAGCGTCGCCTTGAGGTGATAGGCAATGAAGCGCGATTCCGCCCTGCGGACTTCCGCCGGTACGCCGGTCTCCTCGATCGACAGCTCCTCCGCTTCCGGCAGTCCCGGATCGAACTCGACTATCGCCACGGACAGGAGTTGCTCGGACGGTATCTCTACCTGCGCGTTGACGGCGGGCTGGTACTCCACTGGTCGGGTCTCGCTGACGACACAACCCGATAGCACCACGGACAGCGCCATGGTGCATGCGATCGTCGATGGGGGGTAACGGTACACAGTTTAACTTCCGTCCTGGCTGCCTACGCTGTTCTTGTATGCGCGGTACTCCTCCCAGAGTTTCTCACGCAACTCCGGATCAGGCTCTTTCTGGGCGGCCTCGCGCAACTGGCGGGCCACGATATCGTCATCCCTGCCGTCGCCCACGTCTTCTGGAACCGAGCCGCCCACGCCACCAGGGCCGGACGTGTTGGAAGGCCTCGTTGACTCGCCGGCACCGGTGCTCGGCTGCTGCTGCGGGAACTCTCCCCCGCCACCGCCGCCCGCGTCGTCCGGATACCCGCCGCCACCGCCAGAAGGCAGATCCGCTGCACCGCCGCCTCCAGAGTCTCGCTGGTCGGCATTGCGCTCGGCAACCCTGACCTGTTCGCCGGCCATCGCGACCTCGAAACCCTCGAGTGACTCCGACAATGCCTTGTCCAGCGAGCCGACATGCTCGCTTTCGGTCTGACCGATTCCGCCACCACCCTGCTGGCCGCCGGGGCCGCCGGTTGCGCCGCCGTAGCCTCCACCGGACCCGCCAGCGGGCAGATCAGGTCCGGCGCCACTCGCGGATGTGCCGCCGCCGGCGGAAGCCTGTCCCTGGGAGTCGCCGGCTGCCGCCTGGGAGCCCTGTCCCTGCGATGACGAGTCGCCCGGCTGGCCGCCGGCCGTATCAGCCGTCCCGGGTTGCCCGGTAGCTCCGGTCATTCCGCCGCTACCCATGGCCCGGGCGATAGCCTCGGCGACCGCGTCGGTCATGCCGCTGCCGCCGGCTCCGGTTTGCGCTGACCCGGGCTGGCCCGCAGGTCCCTGCGAACCCGCTTGACCCTGCTGCTGGCCTGGCTGTCCACTGGCGCCTGTCGAGGCCTGCTGTGCACCCGCCTGACCACCTTGCTGCCCGCCTTGCTGACCGCCCTGCTGCCCGCCCTGCTGGCCACCCTGGCTGCTGTCCTGACCCTGCTGTCCGGACGATGCCTGCTGCGAGCCTTGCTGTCCCTGGGCACCTGAAGCGCCCTGAGAGCCCGCAGACGTCCCCTGAGTGCCAGAAGAGCCCTGCTGGCCACCCTGTCCATCGGCGCCACTGGAAGACTGCTGACTGCCCTGCCCCTGAGCCCCTGACTGACCCTGCTCGCCAGACTGGCTACCGCCGCCCTGAGAGGTCTGCTGTCCCGAGTCCTGCGACTGTGCACTCTGTTGGGACTGGGTTTGCGACTGGGTTTGCGACTGGGACTGGGATTCCGACTGGGATTCCGACTGGGACTGGGACTGCGACTGCGATTGCGATTGCGATTGCGATTGCGATTGCGATGAAGATTGACTCTGGCTGCTGCTCTGTGACTGCTGCGGCGTACTCTGTGAGCTTGACGGCGGCGGCGGCGGAGCGGGCATCTTGGGCGTCTGTTGGCTCGGCGGCGTCTGGCAGCCAGCGACCGCCAGTAGCGCCAGTATTGCCGGACCCCGGACGATCGGCTTGAGTGTTTTCATGGTTTAAGATTCTTTGAGTGCTGCGTCCAGCCGGCACGCGTAAGGCACCGGTCCCCTTAGGGTTTGGACGGAGTCTAGGGAAACTTGTTCCCTAGACTATACGACTTTCAGGTCGACTCGTCAGTCTCAACAGGCGGTTCAACCGGGACCGCCCGGCGCTGATACAGCAGGTACAGTGCCGGAATCACAAGAAGCGCCAGGGGCAACAGACTGATCACTCCACCCACCATCGGCGCGGCGATCCTGCGGGTCACCTCGGCGCCCGTTCCTGTCCCGAGCATCACCGGAAGAAGGCCTACAAGGGTCGCTGTCACCGTCATCAGCACCGGTCTGAGTCTCAGTAGCGCCCCGTCCCTGACCGCCTTTTCCACAGCTTCCGTGGTCAGTTCACCACGCTCCCGGGCCGCCTTCAGCGCCTGTCTGAGATAGACGAGCATGACGACACCGATCTCCACGGCCATACCGGCCAGGGCGATGAATCCGACGGCCACGGCCACCGAGACCTGAAAATCGAGCAGATAAAGCAGCCAGACGCCGCCGACGATAGACATTGGCAGGGTGCCGAGGACGATCAATACTTCCGCGAAACTTCGCAGTTGGAGGTACAACAGCAGGACGATGACAGCGATCGTGACGGGCACCAACACCCGGAAGCGGGCCTTGGCCCGCTGCAGGTACTCATATTGCCCGGACCAATCCAGTGAATAGCCGGCGGGCAACTGAATCTCTTCGCTCACCCTGCGCCGGACTTCCTCGACGTACCCGCCCAGATCCGGGCCGGCCACGTCCACGAAGATCCATCCTGCCGGACGGGCATTCTCGCTGCGGATCATCGCCGGACCCTTTTCGACCCGGACCTCCGCCACGTCACCCAACCCTATCCAGGCACCCGTCGGCGTGCTCAGTGGAAGATTACGCAGCTTCTCCGGGCTGTCTCGCCAGTCGCTGTAGAACCTGAGCCGGATCGGGTAGCGCTCCAGGCCCTCCACCGACTCGCTGATGGCCATCCCGCCTACGGCCAGGGCGATGACCCTCTGAATATCATCGACGTTGAGTCCGAATCGTGCGGCGGCGATGCGGTCGATATCCACGACGACGTATCTCCCGCCGAGCACGCGCTCTGCATACGCCGACCGTGTACCAGGGACCGCAAGGACCAGCTTCTCGATCTCGGTCCCGATCTCCTGGATAACGCCCAGATCCGCGCCTGAAATCTTTATGCCAAGCGGCGTCCGGATACCGGTCGCCAGCATATCGATACGGGTCTTGATGGGCATGACCCACGCATTGGCGAGCCCGGGGAATCGAACCCTTTCGTCCAGCTCCTCTTTCAAGGCATCCAGCGTCATGCCTGCCCGCCACTCCTCCCTCGGGCGTAACTGGATGACACTTTCGATCATGGTCAGTGGCGCGGGATCGGTGGCCGTATCAGCTCTGCCCACTTTCCCGAAGACGCTTTGAACCTCCGGGACGGTGGCGATCAGACGGTCGGTCTGTTGCAGCAGCTGACGGGCTTCACCGACCGAGATGCCCGGCAAGGTAGTCGGCATGTACATCAGATCGCCCTCGTCGAGATTCGGCATGAACTCGGTCCCCAGACGGGAAGCAGGCCAGAGGGTGGCCACAACCAATAACAGCGCCCCGACAATCACCGTCTTCGGGAATCTCAGCGATATCGCGAGAACCGGGCGATACAGGAACCTGAAGAAGCGGTTGAGTGGATTGGCATTCTCCGGCCGGATCCTGCCGCGCACAAAATACCCCATCAGGACAGGTACCAGCGTGATCGCCAGCAGTGCCGCGCCAGCCATGGCGAATGTCTTTGTGTAGGCCAGCGGTGAGAACAGGCGGCCTTCCTGGGCCTGCAGTGCGAACACAGGAAGGAAGCTCACGGTGATCACCAGCAACGAAAAGAAGATGGCCGGGCCGACCTCCGACGCCGCGTCGTAGACTCGCTGCCAGTGCGTCCGGTCATCGGCTTCCTGCATGTGCTTGTGCAGGTTCTCGACCATTACGATCGCTGCGTCCACCATCACGCCGATAGCGATCGCGATGCCACCGAGAGACATGATGTTGGCGTTGATACCCAGCTGGTGCATGGCGATGAATGCCACGAGGACGCCGAGCGGCAGGCTGATGACCGCCACCAGGGTGGAGCGGAAGTGGAACAGGAACAGTGCGCAGACCAACGCCACCAGAAACAACTCCTCAACAAGCTTGCCGCGCAGACTGTCCTGGGCGCGCTCGATCAGCGCAGAACGATCGTAGACCGTGACAATCTCGACTCCCTCCGGCAGTCCCGACGCCAGCTCATCGAGCCGGTTGCGGACAGCATCGATGACGTCGGTGGCATTCTCTCCCCAACGCATCACCACGATGCCCCCGACCGCCTCGCCCTCGCCGTTCAGGTCAGCCACGCCACGCCGCGGCGCAGGCCCGAAACGTACGTCGGCCACGTCTCCCAGCAAGACGGGGACGCCTCCGGCGGTCACGTTTAGCGGCAGGTTGCGGAGCTTGTCGAGGCTATCCACATACCCCGTCGCCCGAACCATGTACTCCGCCTCCCCCAGCTCTATGACCGAGCCACCGACTTCCTGATTGCCGCTGGCGACTGCCTGGCGGACCTGCAACAGGCTGATACCCCATGCACGCAGGCGCTCCGGATCGAGCAGAATCTCGTATTGACGGACCATGCCGCCCACCGAAGCGACTTCCGAGACTCCCGGCAAGGATTGCAGCTCGTACTTGAGGAACCAGTCCTGCAGGCTGCGTAGCTCCGCCACGTCGTGACGGCCGCTGCGATCGATGAGCGCGTACTGGAAAACCCAGCCTACGCCGGTCGCATCCGGACCCAGCGCCGGTTTGACGCCCGCGGGCAGCGCCGTCGCGGCCTGACTCAGGTACTCGAGCACACGGGAACGAGCCCAGTAGATGTCAGTGCCATCCTCGAACAGGATGTACACATAGGAGTCTCCGAAGAAGGAGTAGCCCCTGACGGTCACCGCGCCCGGCACCGCCAGCATCGACGTGGCCAGCGGATAGGTCACCTGATCCTCGACCACGCGTGGCGCCTGGCCGGGGAAACTGGTGCGGATGATGACCTGCACGTCAGACAGGTCCGGGATGGCGTCGACAGGCGTCTTCTTGAGTGCGTAGATGCCCCAGGCTGCCAGGATCGCCGCCAGCATGATTACCACTGTGCGATTGGCTACGGACCAGCGGATAACGGAGTTGATCATGACGGCAACCTCAGTGTTCGTGTTGCGCGCTTGCGCCGCCGGATTGTTCAACCGGCGGCCCGCTGATGCGCTCTAGTTCGCCACGAAGGTTGGCTTCCGAGTCGAGCATGAACTGACCGGAGACCACGACCCGCTCGCCGGCAGCCAAGCCTGCCGCGATCGCGCCCATGTCACCGCTCTCGTAAGCCACGTCGATCAGACGTGGCGCGAAGCGGTTCGGCGCGATTTCAACGATAACCCTGGTTTGCTCACTCGTTCTGATGAGGGCTTCCAGGGGCACGATCAGCATCGGAACCGGATCAGGCTCGGAGATCGTCACGGTGGCAAAGCTGTTCGGCTTGAGCGCTTCTCCCGGGTTGTCGAACGCGAGGCGCACTCTGACAGCCCGCGTCCTGGGATCAGCCTCCGGGTAGACATAAGTGAGTTCACCGGTGAGATCGCGACCCGGGAGCTGATCGAGCTTGACCGATGCGGAGAGGCCGCGAGCGAGCCAGGCTGACTGCCGTGCCAACACGTCCGCCTCGATCCAGACCTGACCGAGGTCCGCCAGCACGACCATGTCGGTATCCGGCTTGACGAACATCCCGTCCCGAATCCCCAGCCGGGTCACGACACCAGCACTGGGAGCACGGTAGAGGATACGGCCGTCTACCTGGCCTGCTTCCCGCACGCGTCTGATCTCTTCGTCGCTGATTCCCAAGGCCCGCAAACGGGTTTCCGACGCACGGATCAGCGCCTCGCCACCCATGCGCAGAGCCTGCAGATATTCCTCCTGCGCTGTCACGAGCCGCGGGGAGTAGAGCTCGAGTAACGGATCCCCACGATTGACCCGATCGCCGACGGAACTGACGAACAAGCGTTCGACCCAGCCCTCGGCCCGGGCGTGGACGTGCTGGACTCGGCCCTCGTCGTAAGAGACCTGGCCCACGGCACGGATTGTCCGCGGCAGCAGACCCCGGCTGACCTCCGCGACCCGCACGCCGAGATTGTTGCGGACCTCGGCGCTGACCAGGATTCCCTCGCCGCTGGCCGCGGGTCCGGCATAGACCGGCACATAGTCCATCCCCATCTCATCTTTCATGGGGACATCCGAGGTGACATTCGGCTTGTGCGGGTGACGGTAGGACAGCACCCGTTGCACGTCGCCTTCGGTCGTCTCCGATTTTCGCTTGACGAGGTCCATGCCGCAGACGGGGCAGCTCCCCGGTTCGTCGCTGGTCATCTGCGGGTGCATGGGGCACACGTAGCCGGGTTGGGCATGCGCCAGGGCGTGGTCCCTTGCGGTTTCTCCAGCCGGCGGATCCGAGGGCCCGCAGGCGACCAGCATGGCGACTAAGGCGGGCAGTAAGCTCTGGAGTGGACGGTTCATCGTGATTCTCCCGTCAGATAGAGCAGCTCCGCAGTGGAGAGCGCGTGATCCGCACGCAGCCTCAACAGACGCATGCGGGTGTCGAGCAGAGACTTCTCCGACCTGACGAGCTCGTCAAACAGAACAACATCGTTGCGATATGCCTGGCGTGTCGCTTCCACATTGGCCAGTGCGGAAGGCAGTACACGGTTCTCGAACAGCTCGACGCGCTGCTCCAGCACATTTTCATCGGCCCAGGCCGACTCGAAGGAACGCCGGAGGACCCTTTGCCGGTCTTTGAGCAGGCTCTTCATCTCCAGTTCAGTCGCCATCGCGGCGGACACTCTTCTGTCCTGCCGATTCTTGGGAAATATGGGCATGTCGAAACTCAGCATCGCGGAAAAGAAGTCCGGCCGATCATCTCCCGCGCGGTCCTCGCCCTGGCGGAACCCGTATGACACGTCAATGGCCCAGTTGGGGCGCGATTGTTGCCTGGCGAGGTCTACGCCGAACTTGCCGGCCTCCGCCCGTCGCGCCTGAGCCGTGAGCACAGGATGGCCGGCGAGCGTTGCTGCAGCCACCTGCCTGGGCGGCGGCGACGGCAGCTCCGGGATATCAGACGGGTCTGCGGGGCCGGCTTGTGGTCCAAGCCACCGCTCAAGCTCCGCGTCCCAGGACCTGCCCAACTGACGGAGCCGCTCCTTGTCCTCCTCCAGGAGTTCCCGCTCCATGGCGATGCGGAACAGCTCATGCTGGCGCCTTCCGCCGGACGCGTAGGCTGCTGTGGCCGCATCCTCCAGCTGGTGGAACCATGACTGCTGGCGCTCCACGATAGCGATCGCTCTGGTGACGAAGGCACGCTCGATCCAGGTGTTCCTCACCGCGCGGACCACTTCGCGGCGGCGGTCCTCAGCCATGGCGAACTCGGCCGCGGCCATGGACTCCGTCCGTTCACGACGCAAGCTGCGCGTCTTGCCGCGCGGGATGCGCTGGCGCAGCCCGACGAGGATCTGCGTCATGTTCTGGTCGTCGAGAGAGAAACTGTCTACGGGCAGATTGACCGCGCCAAAACGCAGTTCGGGGTCCGGTAGCTGCTGGTCCGCGACGGCCGCCTCGCTTAAAGCGGCACTGCGCTCTTCGATGCCGGCGACACCGGCGTCTCTCGCGACCGCCAGAGACTCGGCCTCTTCCAGGGTCAACGCAGCTGCGGCCGCCAGGCCGGGCGTGCAGATGACCAGGATGGCAATGATGACAAGGCGCAACGCGCCGGTAGATGAGAATTGCATGGGACACTCCTTCCGCGAAATCCGTTATCCGGGGATCGGTGGGAAGGGGTGTCTATTTCAGAAAGGCGCAGTTCCTTACGAACAACGGCGGGCCCGTGTGTCCGGGCCGCAAGCAGGCGGAGGGTGGACCGATCCAGGCTGGCGGGTCGGCTCTGGGAAGTTCTACAGCACCCGCCAGCAGGGCCAGCATGTCTCCCTGGAGATCCGCAAGCTGCGCAGACCGGCCGTCGAAGTCAAATCCATCAATGTAGGCGCATGCGCCCGCGGTCTCATCGCCACAATGGGCGTCCTGGGCCTGCGGGCAATGAGGACATCCGGCGTCCTGATGCTGGCCTGGCAGCAAGGGCTCGGCGGCCATCAGGCACGGTTGAAGCGCCATGTTGATCCACACGGCAGTGAACAGGATCACCACCGCAGTCGCGCCGCGCCTGCCGATACGGCGCAGTCGGTGCAACAGAGTTCCATTGTGGGTCAGCAAGTTGCTCACACGAAAAGGCTACCGCGAAGGACGGGCGCTTGACAATGACTCACGTCACGCGCCCCACGCCGGCTTGCTACCATGACTTCATGAATCTGCGCGTGAAAACGGCTCTTGCCTGCATCGTTTGCCTCGCTGCGTGCTCTACCGAAGACCCGCCCGCAACAGGCACGCTACAAGAAATCCAGTCACCCGCTGCGCAGGGAAGCAGCCTGCCGCGACTCACGAGCGGACCGGATGACTCCGTGTGGATGAGTTGGGTGGAGTCGCCACATGACAGCCTGAGCAGGCTGCGATTCGCCCGTTATGACAAGGACCACTGGAGCGGGTCGCGGACCATCGCCGAAGGCGAAGGATGGTTCGTCAACTGGGCCGACTTCCCGTCTGTCATCGTCGCCGCGAATGGCCGCATGCTTGCGCACTGGCTGGTGAAAAGCGCGTCTGCACCCTACGCCTACGATGTGGTCATGGCTGCCAGCAACGACGGCGGCGACAGCTGGGGTCAGAGCTTCTCTCCCCATGATGACGGGACGCCGACCGAACACGGATTCGTCAGCCTGTTTGATCTCGGCGCAGACTTCGGAGCCGTCTGGCTTGACGGTCGAAACACGGAAGCGAATACCGCCGATGCATCCGGGCACGGTCATGGCGGCATGACCCTGCGCGCCGCACGGATCTCTTATGACGCCCGGGTCAGCGCGGGCATTGAGATCGACGGCCTGACCTGCGATTGCTGTCAGACGGACGCCACCGTGACCGAGACAGGTCCGGTGGTCGTCTACCGGGACAGGACGGAAGACGAGATCCGGGATATTTATATCGTCAGCTACCGGGACGGTGAGTGGACAGCTCCCCGCCGCGTGGCCCGCGACGACTGGCGTATCGCGGCCTGCCCAGTCAACGGCCCGGCGGTTGAAGCCGCCGGATCGCGTGTCGTGGTGGCCTGGTTCACCGACAGCGGAGGTCCGGTGATCCGCGCCGCATTCTCGGAGGATGCGGGCGACACATTCTCCGAACCGGTGGAGATTTCCAGGGATCGGCCTCTCGGCAGGACGGATCTGGCTCTTCTCGAAGACGGCAGCGCCGTGGTCAGCTGGCTGGCCGGCTCGGCCGACGGCGGCGAGATCCGCTATCGGCGAGTCGCACGGTCCGGCAGACTGGGCCGTAGCATGACGCTCGCAGGGACCAGCGATTCCAGGTCGTCAGGATTCCCCCAGATGGTCGTAGCGAACGACTCGCTGATCTTCGCCTGGACGGACGTGGGTCCGCCATCAACGATCCGCACGGCCAGGGTCGTTATCCCCGGCGACTGACGGTCTACTCTTCTTCCTGTAATGCCTTCCTGAGCTCGCACACTTCTTCCTCCAGGGCCTCCTGGCGCCGAAGCATCTGCTCCTTGCTGCGATCATCGCCCACGGTCGCACTCTCGCCGGAAGCGCCCGGACGGGAATCGACGGCATCCGTCTGCGGCACGCGATAGATACTCCCCGCGGACGGCATGCCCTCAGGCGCCGCTTGCCCGGCCGGTGGCGGCGTGGGGCTGACGGTAGAGGACCAGCAGCCTCGAATCACCGCCAGTCTCACCGAGCACCTGACCGAAGTCGCTACCTTCGCCGGACTGAGCCCTTTCCCGAAGCCGCCGTAACCAGTCACCGGAGTCCCAGACGTCGCCAGGCCCCACAGGTCTACGCCGACCGACTCCTTGAGCTGCAGCGAAATCACGTGGTCCGAAGCGCCGCCGGAATCGATATTGAACCCGACCACAGTCAAGGGGGCGGCCATGACCGGGACAGCGCACAACGCCAGCAGACCAATAGCCGCACGGAACGTATTCACATTGCGATCTCGTGACACAGTGAATCCATAGCAAACCCTGGGCGCGATGACTCGCTCCCGGGGCTGGTTACGGAGCTTAGCGACCGAATATGACGTTCGTATTGCAGCGTCTCGGGCGTCAGCCCTGGCTTTTCAGGGCCGCGATCCGTGCCTCGATGGGCGGATGCGACATGAAGAACCTGGCGAACCCGCCACCGATCTTCCCGGAGATGCCGAATCCCTTCATCTGGTCCGGCAGTTCGCTGGGCGCCCCCTGGCCGAGCCGTTCCAGCGCGGCGATCATGTTGGCGCGTCCGGCCAGATTCGCACCGCCGGCGTCGGCACGGAACTCGCGATAGCGCGAGAATGCCATCACGATCATGCTGGCCAGAATTCCCAGCACGATCTGCGCCACGATCACCGTAATGAAATAACCGGGACCATGACCCCTCTCGGTCTTGAATATAGTCCGATCCACGGCCACGCCGATGACGCGCGACAGGAAGACGACGAACGTATTGACCACGCCCTGCAGGAGCGTCAGCGTCACCATGTCGCCGTTGGCTACGTGGCTCACCTCATGCCCGAGGACCGCGTCCACCTCCTCCCGCCGCATGTTCCGCATCAGGCCTGTGCTGACGGCAACGAGAGCGGCATTGCGCCGGGCGCCGGTCGCAAAGGCATTGGGTTCCGGCGCGTCGTAGATCGCGACCTCGGGGGTATCTATACCGGCCTGCTGGGCATGCTGCTTGACCCGGCTCACGAGCCAGGCTTCAACATCGTTCGCAGGCTGTTCGATCACCCGTGCTCCGGTACTGCGCTTGGCGATCCATTTGGACATCGCCAGAGAGATCAATGAGCCACCGAAACCGAGGACGGCGGAGAACACCAGCAACGCGTTCGTGTCGATGCCGACGCCCTGCTCATCGAGGATGGAATCGACGCCAAGCAGTCTCAGAACGATGCTGAGAAGCACCAGCACGGCGATGTTCGTCGCCAGGAAAAGCAGGATTCGCTTCATGCCTATGTCTCCCCTATGTTTGGTCTTCGGCGGTCTGTCCGCCGAGCCGAGCAATATCTTATTGGGTCGTATGGCGGGGTCTTCAAGTCCTCATGATCCCGTTACCGCCGCGCCGCCAGACTTCTCCCTCGTGGCGATGCGCAAGACGACATACCCCAGGATACCGGACAGGATCGACCCCTCGATGACTCCCAAGCGCACCTGGGCTCCGTAGTCGAATTCGCCGTGCTCGAACGCCAGCGTGCCAATGAACAGACTCATCGTGAAGCCGATGCCGCAGAGCAAGGCGGCCCCATAGATATGCAGCCAACCGCAACCCTCGGGCAGCTTCGCCAGCCCCAGCTTCACGGTCAGCCAGGTGGTCACAAAAACGCCCAGCTGTTTGCCGACGAACAGGCCAAGCATGATGCCAAGCGGGACGGGCCCTGTAAGGTCCGAGAACGTCAGTCCGCCGAATGAGACGCCGGCGTTGGCGAAGGCGAAGATCGGCAGGATCCCGAACGCGACCCACGGATGCAGGCCGTGTTCCAGGTGCTTGGCCGGAGAGTGTCCCTGAGCGTCCGTGGCACTCAGAGGAATACAGAATGCCGTCAGGACCCCCGCCAGGGTGGCATGGACGCCGGATTTGACCATGAATACCCACATCAGCGTGCCGGGGATCGCATAGGCTGCGATCCTCGTCACCCCGCGATGATTCATGATCATCATGGCGACGAATCCCACGCCGGCAAGCAACAGCGCCTTGGTCGACAGATCGTCGGAATAGAAGACGGCGATGATGAGGATAGCGGCGATATCGTCGATGATGGCAACCGCGGTGAGGAAGACCTTGAGCGCTATGGGCACGCGTGAGCCGAGCAGTGACAGGACGCCCAGGGCG
>CALDWW010000003.1 GCA_937924335.1 uncultured Gammaproteobacteria bacterium | reverse complement strand
GACCACGGCGAAGTTGTTGTAGAGGAGCTGCAAGGGCTCGAACTGCGTACCCAGCAGCTGCAATTCACCGAGGCCGATCAGGGTCAAAAGGCCGTTGGCCCACTGCCACAGGTGCTCGAGCCCCGCGTTGACGAATCCCTTGCTGCGGAACACGGCGATCAGCGCGTAGGTCCGGATCAGCAGGTTAGTCCAGAAGGGCAGCATGACCAGCATCAGTAGTAATGGTCGGCGGCGTGCCGGCGCGAAGGTGATTGCGATGGCGACCGCGAACCCGATGACCAGACAGACGGCCGTCGTAAGGCCGGCGAACCAGAAAGACTTGGCGAATATCTGCAGATAGAGCGGATCCAGCGCCCGCATGTAGTTGTCCGGCTGCCAGGTGATGACGACATCCAGCAGTCCGACTTTCTCGCCGAAACTCAGCACCCAAACGAGCGCGAGAGGGACCAGGAAAAACAGCAGCAGCCAGAGGCTGGGCGGGACGGCGAAGAGCCAGAACGTGCGGGGATTCTTTCGCCAGCTTTCCAAGATTGAAGGCCCCTACAGGAAAACGGGCGGCCCCGGGCCGCCCGTCAAGGTTCAGGCGACGGCTCAGGCCGCCATGATGCGGGTCCACGCCTCATCAACGGCGCGTGTGTACTCGGCGCCGTTGTAGGTCGCGACTTCGCACTTCTCGATCGTTTCCTGCGGCGGGAAGATGGCCGGATTGCTGTTGTATTCGGCCGACAGCAGCTTGCGGGCCGCCGCATTCGGAGTGGCGTACTGGATGAAGTCGGCGATTGCAGCGCCCGCTTCCGCCTCGAGAATGAAATTGATGAACGCATGGGCGTTCTCGGGATGGGGCGCGCCTGTCGGGATGCACAGGCAGTCCTGCCACAGCAGGCCACCCTGTTTCGGCACCACGTAGCCGATTTCGTCATCCTCTTCCATCACCTGCAATATGTCGCCGTTCCACTCCATGCAGATATCCACCTCGCCCGACAGGAGCAGGTCCTGGCCGTTGTCATCGGCGAACACCTTGACGTTCGGCTTCTGCCGGATGAGCAACTCTTCGGCCTGCTTGATACGCGCGGGATCCGATTCGTTGAGCGGGTAGCCCAGATACTTCATGGCCATCTGGATCATGGTAGTGCCGTCACCCATCAGGGCGACCTTGCCCGCATAACGGTCCGAATCGAGAACCCATTTCCAGTCGTCGGGGACACCTTCGACCCTGGGCTTTCGATATCCAATCCCGATCGTGCCCCACATGTAGGGCAGGCTGTACTTACGGCCCGGATCGAACGCCGCATCGCGGAAGGTGGGGTCGATATTGCTGATGTTCGGTAATAGCGCAGGGTCGAGGGGAGACAGCATGCCGGCCGTGATCATCCTCTCCACGAAATCGTTGGTCGGCACGATGACGTCGTAACCCGGGTTGCCGCCTTTCAGCTTTGCGAACAGCTCGTCGTTGTCCGCGAACAGATCCATCGAGACTTCGATACCGCTGGCGGCCTTGAAGTCGTCGAGGGTCGTCTCGCCGATGTAGGTGTCCCAGTTATAGAAGTTGAGCTTCTTCTCTTCCGCCGCAAGCACCGTGCCGGGAGCGAATTTAAGTCCGGCGGCGACCGCGCCCATACCGGTCAGGAAAGATCGGCGGGAGATCCCGCCCCTGGTGTGTCGTTTCATCGGTACATTCCCCCCTCAAGGAATCCTCGGGAATCGCTCAATCGCGGGCCGCTTTGTCTTTGTCGTTGCGGCCGTCGAAGCGCCGACAAAGTATTGACCCCGACCCCCGACAAATCAAGTTGGAGCTATGCTTCGAGCAGGGAGTCGACGCAGGGACGGATCCGGGCGGCGGCAGTTACATGGTAGGGAAGAACGACGCGAAGGACAGGCGAATGGCGATTACAAGCATCAATCCGGCGACGGGCGAGAAGATCCGCGACTACGAGGCCATGGCCGGGGCCGATATCGATGCCGTGCTGGGGCATACCGATATGGCGTGGCGTTCGTGGAAGGCACGGCCCTTCGAGGACCGCTCGGTCCTGATGCGGCAAGCTGCCCAGCTGCTGCACGAGCGCGCTGATATCTATGCCGGCCTGATAACGGCCGAGATGGGCAAGCCCGTCGCGCAGGCGAGATCCGAGGTCGAAAAGTGCGTATGGGCGTGCAAGTTCTACGCCGACAGGGCGGCACACTTCCTGGCCCCGGAACGGGTCGAAACCGATGCGGCCAATAGTTACGCCGCCTACCAGTCGCTGGGGCCGGTCCTCGCCGTCATGCCCTGGAATTTTCCTTTCTGGCAGGTATTCCGCTTTGCGGCGCCGGCCCTGATGGCGGGTAATGCCTGCCTGCTCAAGCACGCCAGCAACGTCTACGGATGTGCGCTCGCGATCGAGGAAGTCTTGCGCGACGCAGGCTTTCCGCAGCACGTCTTCAGGACACTGGTGATCGGCAGCAACAAGGTCGCGGACGTGATCGCCGATCGGCGCGTCGCCGCGGTGACGCTGACCGGCAGCACGCCCGCCGGCAAGGCCGTGGCGTCAGCCGCAGGTCGCGCCCTGAAGAAGACGGTGCTCGAACTCGGCGGCAGCGATCCCTATGTCATCCTCGAGGACGCCGATCTCGATCAGGCGGTGCCGGCCTGTATCACCGGTCGGTTGCTCAATACAGGGCAGAGTTGTATCGCCGCCAAGCGGTGGGTGGTGGTGGACTCGATCTACGAAGAATTCGCGGCGCGCGTCACCGAAGCGATGCAGGGCCAGCGATGCGGTGATCCGACCGATGAGAGCGTCGACCTCGGGCCGATGGCCAGGATGGATCTGCGTGACGAGTTGCACGACCAGGTCCGTCGCAGCATCGATGCCGGTGCCACCTGCCTCGTCGGTGGCGAAGTACCGGAGGGCCCCGGCGCTTTCTATCCCGCGACGTTGCTGGCCGACCTCGAGCCCGGCATGCCGGCCTACGACGAGGAGACATTCGGGCCGGTCGCCTCGCTGATCCGGGTGGCGGACGAGACGGAGGCCATCCGGGTGGCCAATGGCACGCCTTTCGGCCTGGGGGCCGCCGTGTTTACCCGCGATACGGACAGGGGCGAGCGTATAGCGCGTTACGAGCTGGATGCGGGTTGCTGCTTCGTTAACGACTTCGTGCGCTCCGATCCGCGGCTGCCGTTCGGCGGCGTGAAGGAGTCGGGCTACGGGCGCGAGCTGGGACCCTACGGGATCAGGGAGTTCACCAACATCAAGACCGTCTACGTCCGCTGAACTGCTGCCGCCGGTAGGCGCCCGGCGTGATGCCTGTCCAATGCTTGAACGCATGACTGAAGTTCGAGGCGTCGGAGTAACCGAGGCGTTCGGCGATCTCTTCTGCCTGCAGCCGGGTGTCGCGGAGATAAGCACGCGCCAGTGTCTCGCGGACTTCACGGAGAATGTGCCGATAGCTGCTGCCCTCGGTGGCCAGACGGCGACGTAACCCGCGTTCCGACAGGCTGAGTCGCCCGGCTATCCTTGCCAGGTCGGGAAATTCCCCGGGGACCGCCAGGATCCCGGCCCGTACCGCGTTGGCCGTGCTGCCGCGCCCCTTCATGCGGGCGGCCATCTCCAGGCACTGGGCTTCGGCCAGGCTGGCGGCCGCCGGGTTGGCCTGGAGAGGCCTCGCATCGAGAAGGTCCGGCTTGATCATCAATTCGGTCCTGTCCGCCCCGAAGGTGATCTCGCAACCGAAGACTTCGTGGTAACGGGCCGAGTAAGCCGGCGCATCGTAGGGCAGCGTGACCGCCTCGAGGACTTCCCGGTGTCCGAGCAGGTCCTCGACCAGCGTGACCGCCGCGGCCAGGTCACGCTCGATGATGAATGTGCGGGCCCGTCCGAGGTCGAATGGTTCGTCCAGCGTGAGTCGGGGCGCACCGGTCTCGCGGACGAACTTCCAGTTCAGGTAAGTGTGTGTCAGGTCGATGAAACGCAGCCCGACGCGGATGGCGCCTCGTAGCGTCGCGCTGCTGATCATCGCCAGGCCCCACATGCCGAACACCGAGAAGTGATGGCGCCGTCCCGCCCGGAGTCCCAGGTCGGGCACCGGGACGGTCGCCAGGACCTGGTGGATGAATGCAAGCTCCCGGATCGCCTCGACGGTGGCGGTTGGCGCCGTCAATTCAAGGCCCTCCGCCGCCAGGAGCGGTGCCGGATCGTGGCCCATGTCGCGGATCAACTGGGCCAGCAGCACCACGCCGATCGCGGGATGCTCGCGGCAGGCCAGTTGCGGAGCGATCGATTCCGTCACGCAAAGCCCCTGTCCGAAAATCACAATTTATTGTGCCTGTGGGCACCGGGTCAAGGCCGTTCGGCTACGGTAGGCTTGAAAAGAATGCGGTCAGACCCAGGGCCTGCTTGACGGAGATGAAATGGTCACCACCACATTCGACAAGACGACATCCACCTATATCGACGGCCGTCGCAGCGGCTGGATCCTCTCCACGCTGCTGGTGCTGCTGCCCTTTGTGGGTATCGGCTTGCGGGAAGCCGGGGGCTCGGACCTGTGGTTATTCGCACCGACCCTGATCCTCTATGGACTCGTGCCGCTGCTTGATCTGCTGATCGGCGCAGACGGCAACAATCCTGCGGAGACCGACGTGCCCGCCCTGGAGTCGGATCGCTACTATCGCTGGATCGTCTACCTGTCTCTGCCGCTGATCTACCTGACCCTGGCATTCTGCGCCTGGTACGCGGTGAATACGGATCTGAGCTGGTATGGCTACGCGGCACTGGCCCTGGCGATGGGCTGGACCGGTGGGGCCGGCATCAACGCAGGCCATGAGCTCGGTCACAAGAAGACCAGGACGGAGCGGCTGCTGGCACGGCTCGCCCTGGCGCCGACCGGTTACGGTCATTTCAACATCGAGCACAACCGGGGCCACCATCGGGATGTGGCGACGCCAGAGGACCCCGCCTCATCACGGCTGGGCGAGAGTTATTATCGCTTCATGCGTCGTGAGATCCCCGGTGCGTTCCGGCGCGGCTGGGGGCTGGAGTGCGGGCGCCTCGCCAGGAAGGGCCTGAGCCCGTGGTCCATGCACAACGAAATCCTCCAGACCGGCCTGATCACCCTGTTCACCTGGGCTTGTCTGGTCGCCTGGCTCGGCCTTGCCGTCCTGCCGTTCGTCCTGATCCAGGCGTTCATCGGCTATTCCCTGCTGACGTCAGCGAACTATGTCGAGCATTACGGTCTGCTGCGTCTCAAGACCGAGAGCGGCCGCTACGAGCGTCCCGAGCCAAGGCACTCGTGGAACAGCAACCACGTGTTGTCGAATATTCTGCTTTACCAGCTACAAAGGCATTCCGATCACCATGCCCACCCGACGCGCCGCTATCAGTGCCTGCGTCACTTCGAGGAGGCGCCACAGCTTCCATCCGGATACTTCGGCATGTTCCTGCTGGCCTTCTTCCCGCCGCTGTGGTTCCGCGTCATGGATCGGCGGGTCATCGATCACTGCGAGCGGCAGCCGCGACGCATGAACATCGATCCCGAAAACAGGGAGTCTCTGATCCAGAAGTACGCGCTGGCGGACCAGCCCGAGGGCCACTGAAGCTGCGTTTCAGCTGAATCCGAGCAGTAATCCGCCCTGGTAGACAAGGAAGCTGAACACCCAGGCCAGGGCAGTCATGTAGACGAACATCACGGCGGGCCAGCCCCAGTTGCCGCTCTCCCGTCGGACGACCGCCAGAGTGCTCATGCACTGGCAGGCGAGCGCGAAGAAGATCATCAGAGACAGGCAGACGAGCGGCGTGAACACGCGGCGGCCGTCCGGCCAGGTATCGGACCAGAGCTTCTCGCGCAGATCCATCGTCTCTTCGTTAACGTCCTCGCCGACACCGAACACGACGCCCATGGTGCTGACGAAGACCTCGCGGGCGGCGAACGCGCTGACGATGCCCACGCCGATCTTCCAGTCAAACCCCAGCGGTTCGATCAGCGGCTCTATGGTGCGGCCGAGTCGCCCGGCGTAACTCTGGCGGGTGAATTCGCTCGCGCTCTGGGCCTCCAGTGTGGCGATGCGTTCCTCAAGCTGTGCCTTTTCGTCGCCCGACTGCGCTACCGCCGCCGCCTGCTCGAGCTGTGCCCGCTGCTCGATCACACGGGCCTCCAGCTCCGGGTTCTTTGGGAAGCTGAGCAGCACCCACATGCCCATGGAGCAGATCAGGATGATCGAACCCGCGGTCTTCATGAAATCGCCGCCGCGTCTCAGCATCATCCGCACGACGGACGGCCAGTGGGGCATCCGGTAGGGCGGCATCTCTATCACCAGCGGGATATATGAGCCGCGGAACAGAGTCTTGCTCATGACCCAGGCGACGATCAGCGCCATCAGTGTCCCGAACAGATACATGGAGGCCATCAGCAGGCCCTGGGTGAAGCCCGCCTCCTGCCAGGGCGGTACGATGGCGGCGATCAGGAGGCCGTAGACCGGCAGCCTCGCAGAGCAGGTCATCAACGGCAGGGCCATCATGGTCAGCATCCGGTCTCGCCGGCGCTCCATGGTGCGGGTCGCCATGATCGCCGGTACCGCGCAGGCGTATCCCGACAGCATGGGCACGAATGCACGACCGTGCAGGCCGATGCTCTTCATGAGTCGATCCATGAGGACGGCCACCCTCGCCATGTAGCCGGTGTCCTCCATCAGGCCGATGAAGAAAAACAACATCAGGATCTGGGGCAGGAACACGACGAACGCGCCGACACCCTCGATGACACCGTTGACGAGAAAGTCCGTGAACAGGCCGGGCCCCAATGCCGAGCCGACCACGTTGCCTGTCCATGAGACCGCGCTTTCGATCAGGCCGATGATCGGATCGGCTCCGGTGAACAGCGCCTGGAAGACCAGCGTCATCAGCGCGAGGAACAGCACGAAACCCATGGCCGGATGAAGCAGGACGCGATCGACCCGATCTGTCAGCTCTTTCGGATGCCTCTTGTCGCGCACGACGCGGTCCATCTTGCTGTCGATCCAGGCATAGCGGCCGTGGATGATCTCGTGATCCAGGTCACGACCCGCGGCGGTCGCCTCTGCCCGTCCGTCGATGACCGCGCGCTCCAGCTCGCCGGGGATCCCGTGCAGGTCATGTCCCGGGTCGATGGACAGCAGCGCCCACAGTGCCAGGGCGGATCGCCGGTCCGGGTCGTTGCCGTGCCACGCCTCCGGCAACGCGGCCCCCACCTGCTCCGTCAGGGCGATCAGTTCCGCACTCTCGGGGCGCCAACGCCAACCGGGTTTCGCCCGCGACGGGTCGTCCAGTACTTCGACGATGGCCGAGACGAGTCGGGACAGGCCGCGGCCGTCCCGGGCGACCATCGGCACGACGGGCACGCCGAGTGCCTTCTCAAGCGCCTCCGGTTTGACCTCCTGACCGGCCGCCTCCAGCGAATCGATCATGTTGAGAGCCACGATCACCGGCACCCCGAGCTCGATGATCTGAAGTACCAGGTAAAGGTTGCGACTCAGCTGGGTGGCATCGACGGTGATCACTGCGATCTGCGGGGTCGGCAGGGGCGGCAGCCCGGCAACGGCTTCCAGGGCAAGCTGTTCGTCCGCACTGCGTGCCGCCAGGCTGTAGGTGCCCGGCGAGTCCAGCACCTGCACCAGTCGTCCGCCTGGCAGCTGTGTCTTACCGACGCTGCGCTCGACCGTGATGCCCGGATAGTTGCCGATGCGGGCCCGCCCGCCTGTCAGCTGATTGAAGACCGTCGACTTGCCGGTGTTCGGGTTGCCGGCAATGACGATCGTCGGCATCTCCGCTGAGATCATCCGGGACACGTGGTATCAGAGGGGGACGACGAGCAGCTGGGCGGCTTCGCTGTGACCGATCGACACTCTGGAGCGGCGGACCTCGAGTTCCACGACGCCGCCCAGGGACATCCGGCGGATCAGGCGCAGCGGCGTGCCCGGCAGCAGGCCCATTTCCATCAGCCTGCGACGCAGCACAGGCAGGCCTTCCACCGCCATGAGACGGGCTTGTGCCCCTTCGTCAAGTGAATCGAGTGTCGTCATCAGTGTCAGAATCTTGGAATGTTATGAGAATCATTCTCATTTATGCCCGTATTTAAACCCAGTTGCCGCCGCGAGGCAATGACACACGTCAATTAACTGTGCCCGTCATGTCGCCCGCCGCTCAGCCGGCCTATCATTACCGGCATGAATCCGGGAGAGTGATCGTGGACAAGCAAGTGATATGGCTGACCGGCTGCGCCAGCGGCGTCGGTCTGCATCTGACCGACGCGTTTCTCGCCCGTGGCGCGCGGGTATTCGCCACCGACATCGATCTCGATGGCATGAGACACGCGGCCCGCGCCCGGGGATGGGACGCGGCCCGTCTGTTGATGCGGCGTCTCGATGTCCGCGACGCGGAGTCCTGGGACACGCTCTACTCCGAACTGATCGGTACCTGGGCGCGACTGGACTGTCTCTTCAACGTGGCCGGTGTCATCCACCCGGGGCGTCTCGCGGAGGCGACGGGCAAGGATCTGGATCTCCATGTGGACGTCAATTTCAAGGGTGTCGTCCACGGCTGCCGTGTCGCCGCGCGTCACATGGTTGCCCAGGGGCGCGGTCACATCGTCAACCTGTCTTCCCTGGCAGGGCTCGCCGCTGTACCTGGCATCGGGCTGTACAGCGCATCCAAGCACGCTGTCCGGGCCTACTCCCTGGTGCTCGCCGAAGAATTGCAGGACAGCGGCGTCGCCGTCACGGTCGTATGTCCTGACGCGATCGAGACGCCGATGCTGAAGCTGCAGGAAGACTTCGAGGAAGCCGCGCTGACCTTTTCCGGCCCGGCACCGCTGACCGTCGAGGACATTTCGGCGGCCGTGTTCGACCGCATCCTGAAGGATCGGCCAGTTGAGATTGCGCTGCCTGCCGGGCGGGCGTTCCAGGCCCGGCTCGTCGCTGCGTTCCCGGTGTTGAGCAGGCTCATGACCCGCCGGCTGCGCGCCCGCGGACGGAAGACGCAGCAGGCGAGGCGTGACGGCCGCGGCTAGCCGGTCGCGGCAAGTTCGAATTCCTCGAGGATCCTGATGTAGTTGGCCCGCTCGTAGGCGGACGCGTCGGGTACCCGGTCCAGGCTCATGCAGCCGCGCACATCATCCACCTGGCCGTAGTCGCGTTCCAGCAGCCAGTGCGAGAGGCCGTCGCGCAACTGCCCGATAAAACCGGCTCCTTGACGCAGCAGGCTGGAGGTCGTCATGACCACATCGGCCCCGGCCATGAGATATTTCACCACCTGTCGATAGTCCTCCACGCCGGTGGTCGCCGCCAGAGAAGCGCCCAGCCGACCGTAGAGGAGAGCGATCCAGAGCAGCCCGGGCCGTATCTCGCCGGCGGCGCTGAGCTCCAGTGTGCGGGCGATCTCCAGCTTGTCTATGTCGTAATCCGGTTGATAGAAGCGGTTGAACAGGACCAGTCCGTCGGCGCCGGCCAGCACCAGCTCTCTGGCCATATGACCGAATGCGCTGAAATAAGGACCGACCTTCACCGCCAGGGGCACCGAAACGGAGCTCTTCACAGCCCGCACGACGTCGATGTATCGCTGCTCCACGTCCTGGCCGGACTCCGCCAGATCGGCGGGGATGTAGTAGACGTTGAGCTCGATAGCACTGGCCCCGGCCGATTCGACGCCGGTGGCGTATCCGACCCAGCCCTCGGCGCTGATGCCGTTCAGGCTGCCGATGATCGGGATATCGGCCGCCTCGCTCGCCTGCCGCAGAGTCTCCAGGTAGCGATCGAGTCCACCGTGGCTATCCGCGACCGGAGGAAAGTAGGAGGTGGCCTCTGCGAAGCTCTCCTCGCCGGCTGCCATCAGCCGGTCCATGGCCATCGCTTCCTGGCGCAGCTGTTCCTCGAATAGAGACGGCATGACGATCGCGGCCGCGCCAGCGTCCTCCAGCCGGCGTATGTCGTCCACCGATGCGGTGATCGGTGACGCGGAGGCGATGATCGGGTGCGCGAGCTGCAGCCCCAGGTATTCGGTCCTCATATCCATGCCTTGTCTCCTTGCATCACGCGTCGCGCCGGGCTTCCTTGGCGGCGCCGGCGAAATGGAACGCTGCGTCGCCGCGAGTGGCCATCTCTTCGTAGACGCCCCAGCGTACGACGATGTCTTCCTGGGCCAGCGCCATCAGCCGCTCCGCGTTCTGCGGGTTGGTGCTGGCCAGGACCCGGTAACGGATCTCACGCTCGGCGTAGTCCTTCAGCGACGCCCTCGGGCGCTGTGAGTCGAGCATGAATGGGTTGCGCCCCTCATTGCGCAGCACCGGGTTGTAACGCATCAGCGGCCAGTGCCCGCTGGTGACCGCGAGCTTCTGTTGGCGCATGCCGAAGCGCATGTCGATGCCGTGGGCTATGCAGTGGCTGTACGCCAGGATCAACGAGGGTCCGGGATAACGTTCGGCTTCACGGAATGCCAGCAGGGTCTGCTGGGGATTGGCGCCCATGGCCACCCGGGCGACGTAGACATTGCCATAAGCGATGGCCTGCATTGCCAGGTCCTTCTTGGGCGTCGGTTTGCCGCCGGCGGCGAATTTGGCCACCGCCGCAAGCGGCGTCGCTTTCGACACCTGCCCGCCGGTGTTCGAGTACACCTCCGTATCGAGCACCAGGATGTTGATGTTCCGTCCCAGCGACAGGACGTGGTCAAGACCACCGTAACCGATGTCGTAGGCCCAGCCGTCGCCACCGACGATCCAGATGCTGCGCCGGACGAGTTGCTCGGCCACCGACTCCAGGTGCCGTGCATCCGGGCTGTCTAATTTTTCGAGCCGGGTCCGCAATTCAGCCACCCGGTCCCGCTGCAGCAGGATCTCGGACTCTTCGTCCTGGGGTGCTTCGAGTAGCTCCTCGACCAATTCCGGTCCGATCTGATCGACCAGCCGCAGCAGCAGGGTTTCCGCCTGCTTGCGCTGGGTGTCAGCGGTCAGCCGGAAGCCGAAACCGAACTCCGAATTGTCTTCGAATAGCGAGTTTGACCAAGCCGGGCCCCGGCCCTCTTCGTTCTTCGCCCAGGGCGTCGTCGGCAGGTTGCCGCCATAGATGGAGGAACAGCCGGTGGCGTTCGCGATAGCGGCCCGATCACCGAACAACTGTGACATCAGCTTGAGATAGGGTGTCTCGCCGCACCCCGAGCAGGCGCCCGGGAACTCGAACAACGGCGTGAGGTGCTGGACGCCCCGTACGGTGCTGAAGTCCACCCGTCCCCGGTCGGCCTCGGGCAGCGTGCGGAAGAACTCCAGATTGTTGCGCTCCAGTTCGAGAAGCGGGGCCTTGTCCTCCATGTTGATGGCGCGGATGTTGGGTTCGTCCGGGCTGCGCGCGGGACAGGCGTCCACGCACAGGGTGCATCCGGTGCAGTGGCCGACCGCCACCTGCAGGGTGTAACGGATCTCGGGGAAACCGCGACCGTGCAGAGGCGCGGACCGGAATCCCTCGGGAGCGTCGTCGAGGCGGGACTCGTGATAGAAACGTGCCCGGATGACGCTGTGGGGACACACCAGCGCGCAGTTACCACACTGGATACAGAGATCCGGGCGCCAGACCGGGATCTCCGGAGACAGGTCACGGCGCTCCCAGTTGGAGGTGCCGCTGGGCCAGGTGCCGTCCGCAGGCAGCGCGCTCACGGGCAGTTCGTCGCCGCGACCGGCGATCATCGTCGCGGTCACTTCCTGGACGAACGCCGGTGCGGCCTCGGGGACCGCTGAAGACAGGGCGTCGTCGCGGCTTGCCTGCCGCGGCACCTCGACCGCCTGCAGCCCGGCCAGCGCCGTATCAACCGCGGCGAAATTCTGTTCGACGATGGCATCACCCTTGCGCCGGTAAGACTTCTCGATCGCCGACTTGATCCTGCTGATCGCCTTGTCCCGAGGCAGGACACCGGAGAGGGCGAAGAAAGCGACCTGCATCACGGTGTTGATGCGTCGCCCCAGTCCGGCGGCCCGGGCGACTCCGTAAGCATCGATGACATGGAAACGGATACCCAGGTCGATGATCCGCTGCTGGACGGTGCCAGGCAGCCTGTCCCAGACTTCGTCGGGCCGATAGTGACTGTTGAGCAGGAACACGGCGCCCGGGGCCGCGTCGCGCAGGACGTCGGTCGTCTGTACGAAGCTGAATTGATGACAGCCGATGAAGTTGGCCGCCTGGATCAGATAGGTGGAGCGGATCGGCCTGGGGCCGAAGCGCAGATGGGAGATGGTCTGGGAGCCGGACTTCTTGGAGTCATAGACGAAATAACCCTGGGCATGGATGCCCGGCTCCTCGCCGATGATCTTGATCGAGTTCTTGTTGGCGCCGACCGTGCCGTCGGCGCCGAGGCCGAAGAAGATCGCCCGGTAGGTCTCGTCGGACTCGATGACATATTCGGGGTCGAACGGGAGGCTGGTGTGGCCGATATCGTCGTTGATGCCCACGGTGAAGTGATTGAGTGGCGCCGGTCTGTCGAGTTCCTCGAACACCGCGCGGATCATCGCCGGGGTGAACTCTTTCGAGGACAAGCCATAACGGCCGCCGACAACCCGCGGCGGATCGCTCTGAGCTTCGCCACCGGCCTCCGCCCGCGCTTCCGCCAGGCAGGTGACTACGTCCTGATACAGGGGTTCGCCTGCGGATCCCGGTTCCTTGGTCCGGTCCAGTACAGCGATGGCCTTCGCGGTCTTCGGCAGCGCATCGATGAAATGCGCGGCTGAGAACGGCCTGAACAGGCGCACCTGCAGGACACCGACTTTCTCACCCTCGCTGGTGAGTCGATCGAGCGTCTCACGCGCGGTCTCCGCGCCCGAGCCCATCAGCACGATGACTCGTTCCGCCTCGGGATCACCGTAGTACTCGAACAGGCGATAAGGACGACCGGTCGAGCCTGCGAGGCGATCCATGATCCCCTGGACGACAGACGGCACCGACTGGTGGTAGGGATTGACCGTCTCGCGGGCCTGGAAGTAGACATCCGGGTTCTGGCTGGTGCCGCGGATGACGGGGCGCTCCGGGCTCAGGCCCCTGTGCCGGTGAGCGATCACCAGATCATCCGGCATCAGGTCGCGGATGGTCTCGTCTGGGATCAGCTCGACACGGTTGATCTCGTGTGAGGTGCGGAATCCGTCAAAGAAATGCAGGAAGGGCACCCGGCTTTCGAGGGTGGCCGCGTGGACGACCAGCGCCAGGTCATGCGCCTCCTGGGGACTGGAGGAACACAGCATCGCGAAGCCGGTGCCGCGTACCGCCATGACATCCTGGTGATCGCCAAAGATCGACAGTCCCTGGGCAGCGAGAGAACGGGCCGCGACGTGGAAGACCGCCGCGGTCAACTCGCCGGCGATCTTGTACATGTTCGGGATCATCAGGAGCAGGCCCTGGGATGCCGTGAAGGTGGTGGTCAGGCCACCGCTCTGGACCGCGCCGTGAAAGGCGCCGGCGACGCCGCCCTCGCTCTGCATCTGGGTGATCACCGGCACGTGTCCCCAGACGTTGGGCGTCTTCTGGTTGGCCCACTGATCCGCCATCTCTCCCATGGGTGTGGAGGGCGTGATCGGATAGATGGCGCAGATCTCGCTGCACCGGTAGGCGATGTATGCCGCGGCCTCGTTGCCTTCGATGGTGACGCTACGGGGTTCGCTCATGGTCTGTCCCCCGTGGCATCGGTCGCCGCCGACAGCGCGGGTTCCGGCGTCATGCGGATAGCGTGGCAGGGGCACTGCTCGAAGCACACGGCGCAGCCGGTGCACAGGTCGAAGTCGAACCGGTAGCGGCGGCCCGGGCCAAGCTTGATAACCGCGCCTTCCGGGCAGGCGCCATAACAGCCGTCACACTCGAAACAGTTGCCACAGGACAGGCAGCGGCGGGCCTCGTAGACGGCCTCTTTCTCGTCGAGGCCCAGTTTCACTTCCTCGAATCCGCTACGCCGCCGGTCTTGCCGGATAGTCCGCTGATCCTGTCGACGCGCCTCTGTCGCAAACCAGGGGCGCAGCATGTCGGCGGTGATCAGGTCATTGCGTGGCGGCAGTTCGTAGGTTTCGTCGCGCAGCCATGCGTTGATGTGGCGGGCTGCCTGCTTGCCGTGTCCCACACCGGTGGTCACCGTCCGGTCCGACGGCACCATGTCGCCACCGGCGAACAGCCCCGGGTGACCGGTCATCATGTTGGCAGCGACGATCACCGTGCCGTCGGATTCGAATTCGATGCCGGGCACGCGGCGCAGGAACGCGCTGTCGGTATTCTGGCCCAGGGCGAGGATCAGCGAGTCCGCCTCCAGGGTCTCGTAGCGGCCGGTCGGCTGTGGCCTGCCGTTTTCATCCACCTCCATGATCTCGACCGTGAACTTGCTCTGGTCGATATCGCGGATAGTCCGCAGCCAGTTGATCTTGACGCCTTCCTCGACGGCTTCGTCGGCCTCGAACGAGTGAGCCGGCATGTGTTCGCGATCGCGCCGGTAGATGATCATCGCCTCGCTGGCGCCGAGGCGCTTGGCCACCCTGGCCGCGTCCATGGCGGTGTTGCCGCCGCCATAGATGGCGACGCGCCGGCCGAGTTTCGGAGCCTCACCGGACTCGACGCTCTTCAGGAAGCCGACTGCGTCGAGGATCTTGCCGGCGTCGCGGGCGGGGATGTCGACCCGCTTCGACAGGTGGGCGCCGATGGCAACGAAGACCGCGTCGAAGCCTCCTTCTTCCTTCTCCGCAAGCACGTCCTCGACCTTCTGGTTGAGCACGATGCACACGCCGGTGTCTTCGATGCGTCTGACCTCGGCGTCGAGGATCTTGCGTGGCAACCGGTAGGCGGGGATGCCGAAGTGCATCATGCCGCCGGCCAGTGGCCCCGCCTCGCGGATCTCCACCTCGTGACCCAGTCGGCGCAGGTGATAGGCCACCGAAAGTCCGCTGGGGCCGGCACCGACCACGAGAACTCGCCCGCCCGTGACCTCTGCGGGCACCGTCAATGGCCAGCCCTCCTCCAGCGCGGTGTCGCCCAGGAAGCGCTCGACCGCGTGGATGCTGACCGGGACGTCGAGCTTGGTGCGGTTGCACTGGCTCTCGCAGGGGTGGTAACAGACCCGACCGTGGACCGCCGGCAGCGGATTGTCCTGGGTGAGGATGTCGAAGGCTTCGCGGAACTGTCCTGCCTGGGCGGCGCCCAGCCAGGCCTGGATATTCTCACCCGCCGGGCAGGCATCGTTACAGGGTGGCAGCAGGTCCACATATTCCGGCCGGCGCCTGCGCAATGGCCCGGAGAACGACTCATGATGGAGATCGGCCGGTCGGGTCAGATCATGGCGGCGAGTGCTCATAACGGTCGATTCCTCAATTTGTGAACCGTCGCTGCGCATGCAGACATGTTGCGGCATAAAATGCAGTTACGAGAGAAGGGTTGATAGAGAGGTGTTGGCTCATGGATCGTTACGAGTGTCCTGAATGCAGCTACATCTATGACGAAGACGTCGGCGACGAAGACGAGGGGTATCCGCCCGGGACGCCCTGGGCCCAGGTCGCCAAAGACTTCTTCTGCCCGGACTGCGGCATCATGTCGAAGGAAGACTTCGACCGGCTCAGTTGAACGTCAGTCGTCATCGCGTTGCGCCGGCACGATCAGCACGGGCCGACCGGACTTCTTCATAACGGCCGAGCTGACGCTGCCCAGCAGCAGCTTGAACACCGCGCCGAAACCGTGGGAGCCCATCACGATGAGATCCGCGTCGAGCTTGTCCGCCTCCTCCAGGATCACCTTGGCCGGCGGGCCCTGGAGCATGATCCCGACCGCGTCGATTCCCGCGTCCCGCATGGATTGCGCGGCCTCCCGGACAAGTCGGTGTTCCTCCCTGTTTTCGGCCGCGGTCTCGTCCCGGTCCTGTCGCTCACCGGCGCCGTAGGTCTTGAAAGCCGGTTCGGGTGCGGCCACGTGCAGCACGCAGAGTTCAGCCGACAACGCCGACGCCAGCCGGCGGGCGACCCGCAGCACTTTGTCCGTCTGGGGAGAAAAGTCCGTCGCCACCAACAGTTTCATGATGCACCCTCCGGTGTCATGTCCTGTTGAAAACCTAGCAGATGGCGGGCAGGGCGGCCTTGCGCCAGATCAAGTGGGGCAGCGCGTGGAGCCCGAAGGCGGGGGCTGCGCCGGGTTAGAGATCTTCGGCGGCGACCCGCCGGGCGAACTCGTCCCGGCGCGCGACCATGGTGTCTAGCAGCGGGCCGATCTCCGGATCGTCGCTGTACTCGGCGAACCCGGGGAGGTTTTCGACCAGGTAGCCGCCCGCTGCGTTCCGATCGACGGCTTCGCGGAGGTTTACGAGAGCGGCATCGCGATCGCCGGCGGCGCCGGCCAGCCGCGCCCTGAGGAACGGCACGAACCAGGTCGATTCAGCGCCAAGAGAGTCCAGGAGCCCGTCGCATTGTCGCCGCAGGGCTTCGGCCAGATCGGGCTGGCCGGCCTCACGATACAAGGCCACGAGTTCCGCGGCGTTGAATATTCCGACGAAATCCGCCATGGCCCAGGCCCCGTCCGCCGGCCGAAGGATTCGCTCGTAGTACGCCCGCGCTTCGTCTGGTCGCCCCTCGCGCAGGGCCATGCCCCCGGCCTGACCGAGCAGATTCGGATCGTTCGGCTGTTTCTGCAGGGTCCGGTCGATCAGGGCCCAGGCACCCTGCGAGTCCCCCTCGCTGAATCTGAGCTCCGCCTGCAGGGCGATGGCGTCGCCGTGCAGCGGATTCACTTCCCGGGCGCGGCTGGCATACTCTCTCGCCCGGTCCCGGTCGCCGAAATCCATGTACAGATGGGCGATAGTCATCATGGTGTCGGGGCTCTCGGGATTGTAATGCAGGGCCTTTTTTGCCCAACGCAGTTCCTCGTCTTTCTGACCCTCGAGCGAAGCGATCGTGTTCTTCAGCCGATAAGTGCCGTCCCAGTCTGGCCGCAGACCCTCCAGATCAGCCGCGTACCGGTTCGTGGCCTCGGCGTTTCCTCTGAATGCTTCATTGGTCGCCAGATTCATCAGCAGCGTAGGATTGAGCGGGTCGATCGAATACGCCCTCAGGAGTATCGCCTGCCCTTCATCCGCCTCGGCCACTGTTGTCAGGGCACTCGACATCCACATCATGGCAGTGGCGTCGCTGGGGTTTAATGCGACCGCCTTCTCAAGGGCGGCGATCTGCTCCTCCGGTGGCGCGCCTCGCTGCATCAGCAGCAGCCCCCGGGCGGCCCAGGCCTCGCCGAGATCCGGATCCAGCTCGATGGCCTTGTCTACCGCATCGGACGCCAACGGCAGGACTTCGTCGGCAGACCGGTAGCTGTAGGAGCTCAGCAGGCTGTAGGAGTTGGCCACTCCGGTCCACGCCAGGGCAAAGTCCGGATCCACCTCGGTGGCGTGGCGGAACTCCCGCAGCGCCTTGTAGAGCCCGTCCGCGGTCCGGTCCTGCATCATGTGCTTGCCGCGCAGATACGCCGTGTAGGCTTCGGTGTTATCTGTTGCCCGGGCAGAAGCGATCACGACCCGGTCTTCATCCCCCAGCAGGGTCTGCTTGAGGGCACCCACCACCTCGGTGGCGATCTCGTCCTGGATGGCGAACACGTCGTCCAGTTGCCGATCGTAGGTGTCGGACCACAGGTGATAGCCGTCGTCCACCTTGACCAGCTGGGCGGTAACGCGGATCTGGTCTTTCTGCTTGCGGACGCTGCCCTCGAGGATCGTCGCCACCCCCAGTTTCTCGCCGATGATCCGCAGGTCGTCGTCCTTGCCCTTGAAGGCGAACGACGAGGTGCGCCCCGCCACCTTGAAGTCCGGGATCTTGGCCAGCAGGTTGAGCAGTTCCTCTGAGATACCGTCGGTGAAGTACTCCTGGTCCTGGGCCGGACTCATGTCAGCGAACGGCAGCACGGCGATGGAGGTCAGTATGGGCGCCGCGGATGGATCGACGACCTGCTGTCCGCCGGGCCTTCCCGACTGTTCGACCTGCTCTGCAACGGCGGTCGTCGGATTCTCGACAGGATCGCCGTCATCCTTCAGCACGTAGCTATCGATAACGACGAACACCAGCGCGACGCTCAGCACGCCGATGATCAGGTGATTGATCTTCTGACCGGTAACGGGAGCCACCGAGGCGTCAGGGTCGACTTCTCCGGTCCGTTTCAGTCCGTCGGGCGTCAGTTCGAACGCCCAGGCGAAGATCAACGCGATGGGTAAACCGATGGCCAGGAAATACAGCACCAGGGTGATGCTCCACTCCGGCAGGCCCAGGGCCGGCATGGCGACGTCAGAGACCTGCAGGATCAGCCAGCTGACGATGCCGTAGAGCAGAGCGACGCGGACGACGTTGCGTCTCTTGAGTTCCGAGAAGAACGAGCTCATCTGGTCAGCGAGTCCCTCAATCGATGGCTTCCTGGCGAGGCAGGCACTCTAACCCAGGCGTCACTCCTTGCGCGAGGATAAGTCTCCCCGGGGCGGCAATGTCCGCTGCGGACACCCCGCGTTTCGAACACCCACACGGGCCCGCGCCGGAATAGAACAGCAACAGGGGCCGTCACCGGGTCGCTCCGCCCATATCCGCGTCCGCGATCAGGCCCTCGGCCACCAGTAACCGGCGTGTTTCTTCCTTCCTCGCGTCGAGGCGTCCGAGCAAGCCGGTGACCTCCGGGTCGTCCCGGTAACGGATGAACATCGTGTCCCATCGCGTGTTGAACATGGACTGCCCGCCCTGATCGACGGCCAGCTGCAGGCGGTGTTTCATCGCCTCCACGTCGCCGATGGCGGCATCCAGACGCGCCTGATGGTAATTGCTCCACCATGACGCATATGTGTTGCTGCTCAGGGCGGCAGCCTCCAGGGACGCGGCCGCATACAGCTCCCGGGCGGCCGCTTCCTCCCCGGCATCCCGATAGAGTGCCACGAGGTAGCCGGCACTGTTCAGAGAAACAGGACCCCTGACCAACCAGCTCGCGGTATCGGCCGGCCGGCCCAGCTCGGTCTCGAAGTGCGATCTGGCAGCATCCCGGTCGCCGCCCAGTACTGCGAAGGTACCTGCCGCGAGACAGAGCAGGGCATCCTCCGGTTGATGCAGCAGAGCGTCATCCAGCAGGTCCGTCGCTTCCTGCTCGCGCCCGTCCAGATAGAGGATGGCCGCGTCGGTGGTCGTCGCCCATGCAGACAGGGGATTGATCTGCCTCATTGAGACTGCGTAGCGAGCCGCCTGCTGAGCGTCGCCCAAGTCCAGGGACCAGTCGGCCAGTAGCCCGAGAGTAAGGCTATCGAAGACGCCGGCGTCATAGCCTTCGCGAACGACTCGGAAGGCATCGCTGACCCGACCCAGGTTCCAGTACGCGAGAGCCCGCGACCGAATGGTCGTCCGGGAGTCGGGAGCCACTGATTCCAGCTCGGCCAGGTAACGGGACGTACCGTCCACATCGCCGACACTCGCATAACCCAGCGCGAGATTGGCTAACAGGCTGGGGAACAGGGGGTCGATCTCGTACGCTCGGGCGAGGATTGCACTGGCTTCCTCTAAGCGGCGTGCACTTCTGAGTTCGGTGCCCAGCCACATCAGCGTCTGTGCATCGCTGGGGTTGTGCTCGACGGCTTTCTGCAGGACCGGAATGGCTGCTTCATCGCGATCGTTCTCCTGCATGAGGAGCAGCCCTTTGGCAGCCCATGCGTCGCTGAGCTGAGGATCCAGCGACAGTGCCATCTCGACGGCGTCGCGGGCCAGCGGCAGCACTTCATCTGCCTGGCGGTACTCGTAATTAGCCAGCAGCGAGTAGGCGTTGGCCACACCCGCCCACGCGGGAGCGAAACCGGGATCGATGTTGGTAGCGTGCCGGAACTCCCTCAGGGCCAGGTACAGCGTCTCTTCATTACGCACCCTCATCACGTGCTTTCCGCGCAGGTAGGCCGTGTAGGCCTCGGTGTTCTGTGTTCTCGGCGCGGAGGCGAGCACCGCCTTGTCCTCTTCGCCCAGCAGGGTCTGCTTGAGGGCGCCCACGACCTCGGTGGCGATCTCGTCCTGGATGGCGAAGACATCGTCCAGTTGGCGGTCATAGGTGTCCGACCACAGGTGATAGCCGTCGTCCACCTTGACCAGCTGGGCGGTGACCCGGATCTGGTCCTTCTGCTTGCGGACGCTGCCCTCGAGGATCGTCGCCACGCCCAGTTTCTCGCCGATGATCCGCAGGTCGTCGTTCTTGTTCTTGAAGGCGAATGAAGACGTGCGTCCGGCCACCTTGAAGTCCGGGATCTTGGCCAGCAGGTTGAGCAGTTCCTCAGAGATGCCGTCGGTGAAGTATTCCTGGTCCTTGGCCGGGCTCATGTCCGCGAAGGGCAGCACCGCGATGGAGGTCAGCAGCGGCGCCTCGGCGATCTCGATCCGTGATCTTTCCCCGTCCGGTACGCTCGCCAGGAAGAACTTGTCCACCAGCAGGTAGGCCACGGCAACGGCGAGCACGCCGATGATCAGGTGATTGAGCTTCTGTCCGGTGTCGGGGGTGATGGACGCATCCGGATCAACTTCCCCGGTGCGTTTGATGCCCTCGGGCGTCAGTTCGAAGGCCCAGGCGAAGATCAGCGCGATGGGCAAGCCGATAGCCAGCAGCACGATCACCAGCGTCACGCCCCATTCCGGGATGCCGAGCCGCGGCATGACGATATCCACGATCTGGATCAGCACCCAGGCAACCACGCCGTAGAGCAGCGCCACCCTGACGACATTGCGGCGCTGCAATTCCCCGAAGAAGGAATTCATGGCCTCAGAACACCCCTTCTGCCGCGAGTTGTTCGCGCGCCTGCCGGTCGGATTCCCTCATCTCGTCGAAGACAGCCGCGATGGCGGGGTCGTCTCTGTACTGCAGGAACATCGGGTCGTGGAGGAAGCTCCCGAATCCGGCCCCTGTCCGCGCCATGTTGCGCAGATGCCGCTCAAGGGCCTCGCGGTCATCCAGCACGGCGGCGGTTCGCGCACCGAGCCAGTCGGGGGCG
>CALDWW010000002.1 GCA_937924335.1 uncultured Gammaproteobacteria bacterium | reverse complement strand
GTTACTTGTTCCGAGCAGAACTGCGCCAAGCGTCAGTATCAGAGTCACCAGGAACACAATGCTTCCTATCCAAGCAACAGTTTTGCCCATGATGTCCCCCCTTTTGCCGACTGAGCCGGGTAAATGCAGGCTTCGCACTAGAAAACATAGCAGGTAGATCTGGGATTGTTGTCAGGGCTGGGGATGGTGCGGGCTTTTCGATGTCTATCCCTGAGACAGTTGCGTTTCTGCATCAGACCGATTGCGGGCGCCGCGCGAATTAATTAACAAGGCATCCGGAATGCCGCCGCTGAAGGTGCGCCCTGAGTCCGGCGCGAGACTTCGCGCATCATGCTCTTTGTTAGAGAATATGATATTGCTTGCCAGACGCGACGCTACCATCACTGTTTAATCGGCCCGGTACAACCATGAGTTTCTATGAAGATCGAGTCCTGCCGCATCTGATCGATATCGCATGTTCAACCCGACCCAGTCGCAAGCAGCGCGAGAAGATCGTGCCGCTCGCCGAGGGCGACGTCCTGGAGATCGGGTTCGGCAGCGGGCTCAACCTGCCTTTCTACGATACGCGGCGAGTCCGGAAGGTCTGGGGCCTCGAACCATCTGAGGGCATGAGACGCAAGGCAAGACCCGTGCTGGAAGCCCATGACCTGGACGTGGAGTTCATCGATCTGCCGGGTGAGAGCATTCCGCTCGAGGCAGACAGTGTGGATACGGTGCTGGTGACGTACTCCTTGTGCACCATTGCCGATGTGGCATCTGCACTGGAGGGGATGCGAAGGGTGCTCAAGCCCGGGGGCAGCTTGCTGTTCTGCGAGCACGGACTGGCGCCGGACGAGAGCGTGCGCCAGTGGCAGCGCCGGCTGAATCCCGCCTGGAGCCGGCTCGCCGGAGGCTGCAACCTGCATCGTGATATACCCGATCTGATCACCCGGGGCGGTTTCAGACTGACCGTCGATGAACGCATGTACATCCCCGGTATCAGGATGCTTTGCTACAACTATTGGGGTCGCGCCGAGGCCGCCCGCTAGCGGCTAAATTGTGGGTCGGGATGGGCCCATCGAGAGACGACTGCCTCTGCCTGAGCGGCGTGTCACTTCAATCCTTGTCCCGGTCCGTGGCGCGTCTGCCGCGTGCACCGGAGCGCTGGCAACCCTGGTGGAACATCTGGCTCGCGGTGCCGATACCGGCATCCACATCGCGCCGGATCTCAGTGCGACGGTCGCTGTATCTCTCATAGCTACAGGCGCATTCCGCCTGGTCACAATCCGCGAGCGGCAGCACCGGCGCCGCGATGGAGAGAAGGCGCTGCCCGGTAACCTTGTTGACGGCTGCACAGCAGGAACCCGCGCCAGGCACGATCTCAACACCGCTGAATCGCTGCTGCGCGTCTCGACTTTTTTTCTTATTCGTTACCGGTCGACTGCCGAATGCTTCTGCAATCTTTGCGAACAGAGCCATATGAAACCTCCCTCATCGTCGGCCGGCGGTTAGCAGCCGAAGGGACTCCATGTCATCGCCTGGGTCACACTTTTCTGCCGAAGTCACAGCATCATCTGGTCCGTGACGTGCCACCCGGCCCCCACCCGAGCCGCAACATCCTGACCGCGTGAGCCCTCCGGGCAGAGACCCACAACAGATGTTTCTGTGGCGATGACTGGCCGTCCGCTGGTGTGAAAATTCAGCGCTGTGAAGCAGACAGCATGCGGTGAAGCACGGCCATCTGCACCAGCATGCGATTCTGCGCCTCGGCGATCACGACGCTGCGCGGTCCATCGAGTACCTCGTCGGTCACGGTGACGCCGCGACGTACAGGAAGAGGGTGCATGAAACGGCAGTCCCCGGCTGCGTTCTCAAACCATGTATCGTCCACGCGCCAGTCCCGGAGGCCAGATTTGATCTTGTCCTCGGAGTGTTTGTTGCCGTAGTGGCGTGCCGAGGCCCAGGAGTTGACGTAGACAACATGGCTGTCCCGCATGGCTTCAGCGCGATCGTCGGTTTCCGCGAGCGATCCGCCGCTGGCCTCTGCCGCCTGGCGGGCCTTGTCCATGACGACATCGGGTAGCTCGTAACCCTCCGGCCGCAAGACGGTGACGTCCATGCCGCGCATCGCCGCCATATGCAGGGTAGCTGCGGGCACTGCCAATGGCATGGGCTGCGGATGCCAGGTCCAGGACAGAACGAGTCTGCCACCGCTGGAAGGGACGCCGAGATCATCCAGGGTCTTCCAGTCGGCCAGGCTCTGGCAAGGATGATTGATGGCGGATTCCATGTTGATGCACGGCGTGTCGAACAGCGATGCCAGCTCGAGGAATTCGCGGTCAGACAGGTCATCTTCCAGCTTCCTGCGTCTCGCGAATGCGCGGATGCCTATCGCGTCGCCGTAGGACGCGATGACCGGGACTGCTTCACGGATATGCTCCGCCGCCGACCCGTCCATGACGATGCCGGCGCGGGATTCCAGTCCGTGTATGGACATCTCCGGAGAGACGACGAACGTGCCACCGCCCATTCGTAGCATCGCAGACTGGAAGGAGATCAGCGTGCGCAGCGAAGGACTCAGGAACAAGAGCGAGAGCACCTTCCCCTCCAGCGCCCGCGGTTCCGGGTGTTGGTAGAGCCGCTGAGCGAGTGCGAGCAACTCGTTGATCTGTTCGTGGCTGAAGTCCGCCAGATCATTGAAAAGGTCCATTCCGGTTCGATGCCTCCTGGATACTCAAGGAAGTGACTGCAGCAGGGCTATTGTCTCCGCAATCGCTCGCTATCGGAAATCCCCACTGCGCTAACAGGTGAGAGTCTGGCCCACGGTCCGGATTCATGCCTTCCCCCTGGGCATCGACAGATCGCCTGTCCGGGGTGACAGATCGTTGTGCGCGTCAAGGATGGCGGCGACCGGCGAGATTGCCCTCAGGAGCTGTGTCGCTGGCGGATGTCGCTCACTCTTCCAGGGCGGCGGTCAATAACGGGGTAACGAGGGCGACGATTGCCACTACCCACACGCTCGGCTGCAACAGTGACCAGTCCACGCCGTACCATACCGAGGACAGGTGAGCGAGGCCGTCGCTAATGGCCAGTGTCAGCTGGTAGGCGGGCCACAGGGCGATCAGGCTTCCGGTGGCGATCGCCGCCGCAAGGACGGCTCGCCGTATCCTCGAACGCCGTCTGATCTTTCTGCAGACGGCCATCCGGAATGCATCGTCACAGGGCTGCTCGATCCCTTGCCGAAAAATCGACCTGAGATCCAGGTCCATTGAGTCCTGACTGTGATCATGCATCTTCAAGTTCTCCGAGTCGAAAGGTCTCCCGGATCCTGGCCTTGCCCCTGTGGATGTGAGATTTCACGGTGCCCAGAGCCAATCCCGTAATCTCTGCGATCTCCCCGTGCGAGTAACCGAAACCATAGCCGAGCAGCATCACGGCTTGTTCGGGCTCGCTAAGAATCGCGAGCAGCTTGGGAAGGTCGGGCAGTTCGCTCGAGCTTGCGGGACTGGCCATCCCTGACAGCGCTTCGGGTGAGCCGGCTTCCGCGTCCAGGCTCTCGATAAGGCGACGCTGTCGCTTCGATTGGCGCAGGGCTTGCAGGAACTGGTTGTGGGCGATCGCCATCAGCCAGGAGGAGAACGATCCCTTTGCGGAGAAAGTCTCCAATTTCGTCCATGCCTTGATGAAGGTCTCCTGGGCCATGTCATCGGCCGCGGCCGGCTCCCGGGTCAGTTGTCTGAGATAGCCCCGCACCCTCGACTGATAGCGGTCCACGAGGATGCCGAAGCTGTCCGCGTCGCGGAACGCCGTGGCTTTCGCGACCAGCGTCTCGTCCGCCTCCTGGTCAGGCGCGGGTCTGTCATCCCCAGGTACTACTTCCCTTTTTCGCGAAACAGCCACAGGCTCAAGTATGCAAGCCCCACCAGGAATGGGAAGGCCGCGATTGCCAAAAGTGGCTGGACGGCATCTTGCTCGCCAAGCACGAGCCCGAATGCTGCGCAACCGGCGCCCAGCGAAATCGCGATGACGCCACGTCTCAGGTCGGCCTGGGCCGGTCGCCTGGGCTCGCCGATCCGTTCCAGGATCTCGGGCGTCAACTCCTGGCCTTTGTCGATTGCGCTGCGCAGCGTCTGCTGGACTTCTCTGCGGGTGCGGAATCGAAAGTAGATGAGCAGGCCGGCGATGAGCGCCAATGACGCGAATAGCGTGATCGGTACGAGTTCGATTTCCACCAGTATTCTCCCTTGTCTCGAGCGAAAAGTTGGGTCGTTAACAAGCAGATGCCGGCTGTGGCCGATCTGGATGCAGTCGAGGCGTTTTTCTCGCGGTCGTCAAGGCGCGTGGGCGGATCTCCTCGCCGATCGGCCTGCTGTGTGGCAGTTTCAGCGGGGCGGGGTGGGCAGTGCCGGGCGGGACCGGCCAGCGATTATGTCAAATTCTGTGGCCCGACGATTGGGTGGCCAGGCGCGTCGGAAGATGCGCGGCCGGCAGCGGGAGAATCGCCTCGAAAGTGTCCAAAAGTGCGGTCGCTTCCCCGGTAACGCCCATAATATGGGGATATTCGGGCCGGCCGGAGGCGATCGCGGGATGAGACGAGGCCGCAAAAGTCGCAGGCAGGGTACGATTCTGGAATGACTCGGAACTTTCTCCTCAATGATCGTCAGCGACTCTTCTGGGCGCTGCAGCTGGGCGGCTGGGCCGCCTGGGGGATCGTCGGCAAGTATCTCTACACCCGGACGATGCTGGATGAGGTCGCGCCGAATTACGGGCTGTACGTGGCGGTGATCACCGTCATCGGCCTCGTGATCTCGTTGGGACTCCGCTATCTCTACCGACTCCTGTGGCGCCGGCCCGTGTGGATCCAGGCGGTCGGGTTCCTTGGCGGTAGCAGCGTCGCCGGTTATGCCTGGATGAACGCCAGGTCGAAAATCTTTTACGGCTGGATAGAGAAACACAAGGACGTTGACGCCTGGCTCGAGAAAGTGGGTGACGCGGCCGAACTGTACGAGCGGGTCTCTTTCCTGGAAGGATTCGGCTCCGGCTGGACCGTCATGCTGGTCTGGAGCGCCTTGTATTTCGCCATCAAGTACTACCGGATCTTCCAAGAGGTCAGGGAGAGTGCGCTGCGATCGTCGGCGATGGCTCACGAGGCGCAGCTGAAGATGCTGCGCTATCAGCTCAATCCCCACTTCCTCTTCAATACGCTGAATGCGATCTCCACGCTGATCCTCGAGCAACAGATCGAACCTGCCAATCGCATGGTTTCTAAACTGTCGAACTTCCTGCGCTATTCGCTCGACAACGATCCCATGCAGAAGATTTCGCTCGACCAGGAGATGACGGCACTCAAACTGTATCTGGACATCGAGAAGGTCCGCTTCGAGGAGCGTCTGCAGCTCGATATCGATATCGAGGACGACGCCAGGCAGGCGCTCATACCCAGCCTCCTGCTGCAGCCTATGATCGAGAACGCCATCAAATATGGCATCGCCCGATCGGATGAGGGCGGTCATCTGCGCATCGCCGCCCGGGTCTTCGCCGGTGAACTGCTGATCGAGCTCAGTGACGACGGTCCCGGAGTGGAGCTCGTCGACGGTCGGATTCCGGACTCAAAGGGCGTCGGATTGGCCAACACTCGCGAGCGTCTGCAGGAGCTCTACGGCAGCCAGCACTCGTTCAAGCTCGAGAACACGGATCCCCACGGTCTGACCGTGAACATCCGCATCCCCTTCGAGACGCGCAAGGACTCTCGCTGAACGGTGCCCCCGTCCGCGATAGAGCGATCCGCTTGCGCCCCTTGGTCTGGGCTCAGGTCGTCGGCGTCACGTTGGCGTTGCGGCGGAAGAGATTGGTCGGGTCGTATGTGTTCTTGACCTGCACCAGTCGGTCGTAGTTGCCCTTGTAGTTGGCCCTGACCTTGCGATCCGTCTGGTCCGCCTGGTCGTTGGTGTACCAGCCGTTCGTGAACGGTGCGAGGGTGTTCCAGTATTGCCGGATGTAGCTGATGTGTGTGCTGGGGTCGATCGCCGGATCCCAGCTCACCAGCGCGAACATGTTGTGCTGGGCATCTCGGTTAGGGAAGGCGGTCGCGTCCGCCGGCACCCGTCCGATCGCGCCGCCCGAGTGCTGGAAGAAAACCAGTGTCTCTCGACCCGCATCCGCCTGCATGCCGTCAATCAGCCTGTCGACCAGAGCGTCACTGATGCCGGCCGTAAATCCGGACTTCAGATACTGGCCGACCGCGCGCGGATCCGAGTTGTCCCAGCTTTTCTGAATCTCGACGTAGTCGACGGCTTTGATGCCGTCCTTGATCGGGGTGCCGGCCTTGCGCAGCGGGGCGAGCACCTTCTCCGCCTCGCTCTCCGGCCCCGAGTAACAGGCGTGCATGAGGATGAAGCTCTTGTCGGCCTCGGTGCTCTTGCCCATCGTCAGGTCGAGATAGAGATCGTCGGGCGCGGATGCTGAATAGTCGGCATAGAATTTCAGCACGTCGCGGGCCTGCTCGATGGGGAACACGATCTCCCCGCCGATGACCTGGCGCTGCATCGGGTGGAGCTGGAACTCGAATGCCGTCACCACACCGAAGTTGCCGCCTCCGCCCCGCACGCCCCAGTAGAGATCCGGATTCTCATCCTTGTTGGCGCGCCGGAACTCGCCGTCAGCGGTGATGATGTCCACCGATATGACGTTGTCGAGCGCCAGTCCGAAGCGCCTGCCGACGCGACCGAATCCGCCACCCAGTGTCAGGCCGCCGACGCCCGTGTGGGAGACGGTGCCCGCGGTGGTGACGAGATCGAAGCCCATCGTCTCCTCGTCCATGGAGCCCAGCAGGCTGCCTCCGGCGACCCAGGCGGTGCGGGCGAGGGGATCCACCCGCACGCCCTGCAGGGGAGAAAGGTCGATCATCATGCCGCCGTCGCAGGTGGATTTGCCCGAGAAACTGTGGCCACCGCACTTCACGGCCAGCAGCAGGCCGTGCTCCCGGGCGAACGACACGGACTGGCTGACGTCTGCTGCGCCCTTGCATTGGGCGATGAGCGCGGGGTGCTTGTCGATGGAGCCATTGATGACGCGTCGTGCCGTGTCGTAGCCTTCGTTGCCTGGCAGCAGGAGCCGACCCCTGAGGCTGTCGCTGAATTCCTGCACCATGGATTTCTGCAGGCTCACCTGAGTGCCGGCGCCTGTGAGCGCATCGACATCGGTTACGACCTGGGTCAGCGCCTGATAGATCGCGGCCAGCGCCTGACCGGTCGGCAAGGCCATGGTGCCTGCAGCCGCGAGAGCGGACTGGACGAATCTTCTTCTGTTCATGACATCCCCCCGTGTGCTGCCAACACGATACAAGATTCCAGAGGTTCCCGTTTCCCGTCTGGGTCCACGCATCCTGGCCTTACCCGCTAGTTGGATGCTCACCAACCCGATCGCCATTGTGTGTTTGAGTCGCCGTGGGGCAAGCTACGACGATGACCGTCCTCCGGCGTCCCCGC
>CALDWW010000001.1 GCA_937924335.1 uncultured Gammaproteobacteria bacterium | reverse complement strand
GGCGTCAGTAAGCATCGGTCAAGCTGGGCCCCCGGCGAACCCGGGTATCGAGTCGCTGCCGTTCGTCGACGCGACGACCCCGGTGAACACCTGGGTGTTCTCCGAGGCCCAGGGTGTTGCCCCTGAGGGCACCGTCGAAGTGAAGTTCCTGCTGTTGAATATCGACTTCGCGGGCGGCGAGAACCCGATCTGGTTCGACAACGCCCAGGCCATATTCGTCGGAGCAGGACCATGATCCCTGTTTGGCAAGCACGAGGGCTCAGAAAAAACCCTGTTGCGGAATCCAAAGCTATTGACTTGAGAAATGCACCTCAGAAGGGTGGACAGACTATGAAAGCAATCATCAACGTAGGCGCGTGTTTGTGGCTGGTTCTGGCCCTTGTCGCTCCGTCGTTCGGGCTGGCCCAGGAGACGCCCGACGCGGACGATGTGCAGGAAGCTGTCGCGGATGAAACCGACTCCCTGGAGGCAATCCGGGAGCTCGAGGGAGAGGGTGACGAGGTCGAGTCACCAGCACGGCTCGGCTCGGTCACCGTCACCGCGACGCGCAGGGAAACCGAGCTCAACAAGACATCCATCGCCGTCACGGCGGTAGACCAGGAGACTCTGACGCGTGAAGGCGTGAGGGATATTCGCGACGTTGGCGATCTGGTCCCCAATCTCGACATCGCGTTCTCGCCCTCCGATAGCGGTGTTCAGCTGACGATCCGCGGCATCAACAGCAACAACTTCACGGAGATCTCGGACCCGAGCGTCGCCTTTCACGTGGACGGCGTGTATTCGCCGCGACCGCAGGGCGCGGTTGCACTGATGTACGATCTCGAGCGCCTCGAGGTGAGCAGGGGACCCCAGGGCACCCTGTTCGGCCGCAACTCGGCGGCGGGCAGCATCAACGTCGTCACCGCGAAACCCAGCTTCGAGGGCGTATTCGCCACAGCTGGCTTCGAGGTCGGCAACCGCGGGCAGAAGAATGTCCTGGCAACGATCAACGCTCCCTTGACCGACACTATTGCGTTCCGCGCCAACTTCTTCGGCGAACAACGCGACGGTTTCGCCGATCAGGACGAGGGCACGAAGGATCTAGAGGGTGTAGGGCTCAGCGGTCCTGACGGTATCCCGGACATGGATCAGCGCTGGAACGAGGATGTGGACGAGGAGGATTACTACGGCAATTCCGACCGCTGGGCGGCGCGCTTCAGCGCGCTCTGGGAGCCGAGCGAGAATTTCGACTGGAGAGCGACTTACGAGCGTTACGAGGATGAGACCGCTGGCTGGCCGGTCGCCCCCGATTGCGACCGTAACCCGGAACTATGCGAGTACAACGGCGGCGGTATCGACTATGTCGATCCGAATATTCCCGGTTATCTCGACATGACGATCGACAGCGTGCGCAGCCATCTCAGTTGGGCCATGCTCGAGGACAACAAGTGGCTCGGTGACGTCGATCTTATTTACAACCTTGGCTGGGCGCGGCAGCAGCGGCGTCAGCAGTGGGACGGCGACATGGGCTGGCGCGCAGTGCCCGGACCCACGACTGGCTGGCTTAACCAGAACCCGCCCTGGCTGGAGCTGTACCTGGCGACAGACGATTCCGACTACAAGTCTTGGTCCAACGAAATCCAGTTCCAGGGGCTGACCGGCCCTGTCAGCTGGATCCTCGGCGGCTTCGACTTCCGCGAGGACAACGAGATCATATTCGATGTCGAGCAGCCGTTCTGCTGCTCAACTGGCGGTCTCGGAGGCATCAGCTTCGTGCAGCCCGATCGTGACCTGGAATCGCAGGCGGTGTTCGGCCAGGCGACCTGGCACTTCGACGAGAAGTGGCATTTCACTGCCGGCTTCCGGTATACGCACGACGAGCGGGAGGACTCCGGCGGCAAAAACATTGGCTGTTATGGCAGCGACGGATGCAGCTGGAGTGCCGGCCGGATCGAGAACGATGGCTTTCCCGACGAAGACCAGGAGGATGAGTTGATCCTCCCGCTGTACACCAGTGCCGATCTGGGATTCGGGATGGGGTCCCAGAATCGCTTCGAGAACTACGAAGTGTTCGACGTCAACGATAACCAGGAGGATTTCACCAATTTCGATTGGCGCTTCGGCATCGATTATGACCTGGACCGGAACTCGTTCATGTACTTGACTGCTGCCACCGGCTCGAAGGCGGGATCGTTCGGCGACGGCGTGGACGTGTGCCGCTGCGGTCGGACGGAGTTCTTTGAGTTCGATCCGGAAGAAGTCACCAACTATGAATTCGGCTACAAAGGTACTTTGCTCGACGGAACCCTGAGCTTGCAGTTCGCCGCATTCCTGACCGACTACGACGACAAGCAGGTCTCTTCGTTCCGGACGGTCGGTTTCGTAGAGGACCCGCCGGGGACGCCTCTGGAGCCGCCGCAGGAGATCGGCACCCTGGTGACGACCAATGCCGCTTCCGCCGATATCAAGGGCATCGAACTTGAGTTCGACTATCTGACACCCTGGGAAGGCGGGCGCTTCACGGGCTTCTTCGCCTATCTGGACACCGAGTTCAACAGCTGGCCCGGCTATGCCGGCGAGGCCTACTTCTGTGATGAGCGAGCCACGGTCGGCGAGCAGTACGCCTGCATCCCGCAGGACGACGGGTCGGGCCAGAATAATGTCGAGGGCAACGAGCTGCCCTACGCCGTGCCGATGGAATTCAGCCTCAGCTACGCGCACGAGTTCCTGCTGCGTGACGGTTCGATGGTCACCCCGTTCGTCAAGGTGCACTGGGAAGACGAAGTGCACATGACCGAGGGCAACTTCGACGATCTGGAAGAATTCTCCGACAAGAGAGATGACTACGCGACGGTCGACATGACGCTGCGCTACACCTCCGCAGACGGCAACTGGTTTGTCGAAGCCTTCGGTTACAACGTGACCGATGAGCGTGTCCAGACTTACCTTGCCGATCCGGGTACGGCGCCCGGCAGGCCGCTGTTCGCGTGGAACGCTCCGCGCTCCTATGGCATGCGGTTTACCTATAGCTTCGCAGGCTTCTGATTTGCCCCCGGCCCGGCCAGGGATGGTCGGGCCACTCATGCAAATAAAGCACTGGTGGACACCAGAGCCCGGACCAGCTGCCGAACAGGCCGGGTTGAGATCCGGACCACTTCTGAGGCATTTGGATGAAGCGATATGAGCGATGATTTCGATGTGAGCTCTCTGCTGCTACCCGGGGTCAGTCCCTGCCGGGGCGGCATTGGCATATGCGACAGGCGGGAACGGGCATAGCCGGCGCAGGAAAGGATGGACCCAAGTTGGATGCCGGCCCCATCAGATCACACGCAGCGACCGGGACGTTCCTGGACTTCGCCGGCGAGCGCTACTACGCCATCCGGAACGTGGACAGCATGGCGCCGTTCTTCATCAGCGTCATTTCCAGCTCCGACCATTGGCTGTTCGCCTCGTCCACAGGCGGGCTGACTGCCGGCCGGGTTTCGCCCGAGTCGGCGCTGTTTCCATACGTCACCGTCGACAAGGTGCATGAAAGCACCTCGCATACCGGAAGCCAGACCATTCTCCGGATCCTCGAGGGGGGCGAGGCTCGATACTGGGAGCCTTTCAATCAGGAGCAGGACGATCGATACGCATTCAGCCGCAATCTCTACAAAAATGTCCTGGGCAACAAGCTTTGCTTCGAAGAGATAAACCACGACCTGAAGCTGGCATTCCGCTACACGTGGGCCACCAGCGACCGTTACGGCTTTGTGCGGCAATGCCAGCTGCAGAATCTTTCAAACAGCGACATCGCCATGCAGCTGGTCGATGGTTTGCAGAACATACTCCCCGCAGGCACACCGAGTTTCACCCAGGCGAACTCTAGCAACCTGGTCGATGCTTACAAATGGACTGAACTTTGTGAAACGACCGGACTCGCGGTCTATGCGTTGTACTCCGGCATCTCGGACCGGGCAGAGCCGTGCGAGTCGCTGAGGGCGAACACGGTGTTTAGCCTTGGCCTGGAAGACAGTTCGATTCTGATCTCCTCGTCACAGGTCGATGAATTTCGGACCGGCAAACCCGTCAAGCACGTGACCCACACGCGTGGTGTTCGGGGCGCTTACTTTGTGGAAACCCGATTACGCCTCATTCGGGGAGGATCTCAAACGTGGTCAATTGTGGCGGATGTCCAGCAGACGCAAAGTCAGGTCGTCGAGTTGACCCTGCTGCTCGATGATCCCGACGAGCTCGTTGGGGCGCTCGCTTGTTCAATCGAAGAAGGCAGCGACGAGCTGGCCCGGATCATAGCTTCTGCTGACGGCTTTCAGGCGACGGCCGAGGAGAATGTCACGACTCGCCACTATGCCAACGTGCTGTTCAACATACTGCGTGGCGGCGTTTTCGATGACCAATACACGGTGTCCGCAGAAGACTTCCGCCGCACGGTGGCGCATTTCAATGGGGAGGTTCATTCTCGCAACCGGGAATGGCTGGAGGAACTGCCGGACAAGCTCAACATCCGCTCGCTGTTGTCATCCGTCGAGGAACGGGGTGATCCGCAGCTGGAACGGCTCTGTTATGAGTATCTTCCGATCACTTTCGGTCGCCGCCATGGTGACCCCAGTCGACCCTGGAACAAGTTTGCGATCAAGCTGAAGGATGAACACGGTAACCGCTTACTCTCGTATGAGGGCAACTGGCGGGATATTTTTCAGAACTGGGAAGCCTTGGTATTCAGTTTTCCGGGATTCATCGAAAGTGTCATCGCCAGGTTTGTAAATGCATCCACCGTGGATGGCTACAATCCCTACCGCATTACCAAGGACGGCATCGACTGGGAGGTCGAGGAGCCTGACAACCCCTGGAGTTACATCGGTTACTGGGGTGACCATCAGATCATCTACCTGCTCAAGCTGCTGGAACTCTCCCGACAATTTGGACCCACGCGCCTGAGCGAATTGCTGCACCGCCCGATCTTCGGTTATGCAAATGTGCCTTACCGAATCAGATCATTCGATGATCTCATCGACAATCCGAAGAGCACGGTCGACTATGATCAGGCGCTCGCCGACCGGATAGCCCGCCGGGTGGAGGCCGACGGAGCCGACGGCAGGCTCGTGCTGGATGCCGATGGCGAAGTCTACCTAGTCAGTCTTCTTGAAAAACTGCTGGTGCCATTGCTGTGCAAGCTGGGCAATCTGGTGGTAGACGGTGGTATCTGGCTCAACACCCAGCGACCTGAGTGGAACGACGCCAACAACGCCCTTGTAGGACACGGGTTGTCGATGGTCACCATGTATCACATGCGTCGCTATGTCCGATTCCTGCAGCAGTTGCTCGACGGGGAATCAGGCTCGATCGAACTATCGGATCAAGTCAGCAGATGGCTGTCGGAAACGGCCGCCGCGCTCGCCAGCCTGCGGCCACACCTCGGTGATGCCCCTGTCGGCCCGCGCAATCGGTTCGATTCACTGCGGGAACTCGGCCTGGCGGCGAGTCGCTATCGCACATCCGTCTACAAGGACTTGCCATTCTCCGCAAAAGTCACGCAGCCGGTTGAAACAATCAGGGAATTGCTGGATTCGGCCCTGGCGGCGATCGACCACAGTATCCGCACCAATCGCCGCGAAGACGGTCTGTACCATGCATACAATCTGCTGAACCTGCAGCCGGGAAGGGTGGAGATAGACGACCTGTATCCGATGCTGGAAGGCCAGGTCGCCGTGCTCAACTCCGGGTCGACCAGCCCCGACGAGGCCGTCGCCTTGCTCGACGCCTTGTTCGACAGCGACATGTATCGTGAGGATCAGAACTCCTTCATGCTTTATCCCGATCGGCATCTCCCCGGGTTCCTCGACAAGAATTGCCTGCCGGTCGAGTCGGTCCATTCGATTCCCCTGCTGCGGAGGATGCTGGAGTCGGGTGACACCCGGTTGGTTTGTGTCGATGGGGAGGGTCGCCATCGGTTCAATGCCGATTTCGCCAACGTCGGTGATCTCAATACGCGGCTGGACACCCTCTCCGCGATTTACGGGGACGAACTCGAGGCCGCTCGAGGGCCGCTGCAGGACCTGTACGAGGCGGTGTTCAATCACCGTGCCTTCACCGGTCGTTCCGGCGGCATGTTCGGTTTCGAGGGGCTGGGTTGCATCTACTGGCACATGGTCTCGAAGCTGCTGCTGGCGGTCCAGGAGAATTTCTTCGCCGCACTCGAACAGGAGGCTGACGAGACTGTCTGCAGTCGTCTCGGGCAGCTTTACTATCGGATTCGCGAGGGTATGGGTTTTAACAAGACGCCGGCGGAGTATGGCGCGTTCCCAACCGATCCGTATTCTCACACGCCGAAGCACGGCGGAGCGCAGCAGCCGGGCATGACGGGACAGGTCAAGGAAGAAGTGCTGTCACGTTTTGGCGAGTTGGGGGTGCGCGTCACGGGTGGTGAGGTTAGGTTTGACCCGCGGCTGCTGCGGGAGTGTGAATTCGCAGCTCAATGCCGTGTGCTACGCTTCCTCGACGTCGATGGCGAGTGGCAGGAGCTGACGGTCCCCGAACGAGGTTTGGCCTTCACCTGGTGCCAGGTCCCGGTTATTTACCGACTGACCGACGATCCGGTTCCCGCCGTGACCCTAATCCGGACTGGTGGTGACACGCGAACGTTTCCACAGTTGTCTCTGCCTGGCGACCTGAGTGCGGAGCTATTCGATCGCAACGGCCGAGTCTGCCGCATCGAGGCAAGCTTTCCGACCAGTTTCCTCCTAAGTCTTGATAGCAAGGTTACGGGTAACTGAAGTGCCCACGGATTCGTCAAATTATCGATGCGGCGTTGAGGGCGAGATTGATGCATAAAGCCACCATTGACGACGTTGCAGAACTCGCGGGCGTATCGATCAAGACCGTGTCTCGGGTCGTTAATCAGGAACCTAATGTGCGAGACTCGACGCGGGCCCGGGTCGAAAAGGCGATTGCCAAGCTAAACTACCGGCCGAATCGCTCCGCGCGTAATCTCGCCAGCCAGCGTTCGCACCTGATAGCGCTCATTTACGATGACCCCAGCGCCTACGAGATTCCCAGCGCCGGCTATGTCATCAGGATGCAACTCGGAGTTTTGCGTGCCTGCAGGTCGGCTGACTACGAGCTGCTCATACACCCATGTAATTACCGCGCCAAGCGGATAGGCGGCGAACTCCAGGCATTGATCGAGCATGCCAGGCCGATCGGCATCATCCTCGCGGCGCCTCTATCGAACATGCCGAGAATCGTGAGCGTGATCGAGGCGACCGGAACACCATTCGTTCGCTTGTCACCTGGCAAGAGGGGCGGCAATCAATATATCGTCGCGACGAACGATCGGGAGATCAGTGCGCAAATGACGCGTTACCTCGCTTCTCTCGGTCACAAGCGGATCGCGTTCATCAAGGGGCACCCCAGTCACAAGGCGGTTGCCAATCGCTACCTTGGCTATCTGGATGGTCTGAACCAGAGCGGGCTTTCCTTCTCCGAGCGGCTCGTCGGGGATGGCGAGAACTCATTCGAGTCCGGTGAAGTCACCGGCAACAGGTTACTGCGGCTCAAGCGCCGTCCCACTGCAATCTTTGCGGCAAATGACGACATGGCCGCGGGCGTGATTCGCGCCGCCGACCTGCTCGGTGTGAAGATCCCCGACGAAGTATCGGTTGCTGGCTGTGACGATATCGCACTTGCTCGCCAGCTTTGTCCGACGCTGACGACCATCAGGCAACCGCTGGCTACGATGGCTGAACGGGCGGCTCTTCTCCTGATCGACGTTGCACAGAAAACAATACCGGGACAGCTGCCCGAGGTCGTCCCGGCAACCTTGCAGATTCGCGAGTCCACGGGTCCGGCACCCGAGTAGGGCCCCGGGATCGGCCTGTCTTCTCAGTGCGACTTCTGCAGTCGCTTCATCACCCGCTTGGGCATCCTGTCGACTTTGAACAAGCCCCAGTGTTTTTCGGCACCCCGCGGATTGTTCGGGTCGCCTTTCCATGGCTCGTCGAACGCCTCGAAGAAGAAGACTGTTGTATTTGTTGCGTTGGCCCAGCGCTGCAGCTCGTCGTAATAGCGCGTCTGGCTGGCCTCGCTGGCGCGGTCGCCGAATTCGGTGGCGATAGTGGCCCAGCCGGCCTCGAGGACTGCGATCGGTTTGCCGGGATGTGCTGCGTGCACGCCTTCGATATTTTCTATCGTGTAGGCCAGTGCCTCGTCGATCGTCTTGCCTTCCCATTGGGGATAGGTATGTACGCCAAGGAAGTCGACTTCGGTTACCAGCGGCCCACCATCGCGCCTCCACCAGACATAGTTGTCAGCGACAGTGACCGGCTGATCGATGCTAGCCTTCACATGCCTGACATAGTCGATGACGTTGGCCAATGGCACCATGTGGTCGTTCCAGTCCACCAGTGCCTCATTGCCTACGTTGACGGCGACGACGATGTCGTCGAATCGCCGGGCCAGCTCGATGCCGCGACGCAATTCCGCGGCGTTCCTTAGGGCGTTCGCCGTCAACCTGTCCTCCGGAATGGGCTCGTCCAGCCAGGGGCAGCCCAGGTGATTGCTGAACTCGGCATCGAGCCAGATTCCGAGCAACACCCGGATGGGCAGGCCATGCTCCCGGATCAGTTGCAGTGTGGTTGACGAGTTCTCGCCCGAGTCATAGAGCCGGATGAGGCCAAAGCCGTGCGTTACCAGTATGCGGAGATCCTCGAGGATCTCGTCTTGGTCCGGATTCACTGCGCCCGCGCCACGGTCCGGGTGCTGGCCTTCACGGAATCCCGAGTAAGCCACCGCAACCACCTGTCCGGCGATGAGCTGGCTGGGTCGCTGGGCATATCGCCCCGTGTCGGAAGACGGTTGAGAGTCCGTCACGGAGTCCGTGCAACCGGCGACCACCAGCAAAGCGATGAGCAGGTATCTGCTGCGTTTCACCGTCCCTTCCGCTGGTTGACCAGGAAAGGAAAGTTGGCGTGTGCCGCATTGCCGCGACCGTCATAAGCGTATACGAAGAGACGGTAGGCACCGGGCTCGGGCGCGGTGATGCGCACGGTCGATGAATCAGCGTCGTCAATGAAACCGTCGAGATTGCGCACTGCCTCTTCATGGTCTCCACCGACCTGGGTGGCGCCGCTCTCGGGCTTCAGCTCCCAGCGGTACGTAAGCGGATCGCCATCTGGGTCCACGACGATGACTCGCGCCTTGGCCCGAGCGCCCGGTTTCAGCCGGACATTCGCGGACGGTTGCCTTCCGGCGAGCCTCATCGTGCGGACCTGTGGGGACCGGTTGTCGGGCCAGGCGCTGTTCCAGATGTAATGCATGACGTCCGCGGCCTCCGTTTTCTCACCGGACTCCGTCAGAAGACCAAACCACGTAGGGGTGCGTTCCTGTTTTTGGCCCCAGAAGAACGCATACGAACCAAGTAGCTGACCATGCATCTTCGTCAGGATGCTCTTGTTGGCGCGCATGAAGATGTCCGCCTTCTCCGAACTCGTCGCCTCTATCGGCGCGCCCCATTCAGTCCTTCCAACCTCCCAGTGCCCGATCGCGCCCCATTCGGTCACCATAAACGGCGCATCGAAACCTGCCTTCTTCATCAGTTTAGGGAAAGCGAACAGCATCCCGTATGCCTGGAAACTTATGAAGTCCAGGTCCGGTGCCCGTGCCTGAATGTCCGTAACAACCTCGGGGAAGAATCCGGCCACCGTGGTCGTTGTCGGATGATTGGGGTCCAGTTCATGGATCATCCTTGAGACGTCGTTTACAGCATCGTACACCCGAGAATTGGTGTAATCGTGGTTCAGCTCGTTCCCGATTATCCAGCCTAGCAGGGCTGGATGATTGCGATACTTGATGACCTTCTTTCGGAAACCCTCGAGCTGCTCGCCGACGGCAGCTGTATTGTTGTAATCGAAACCCCAGCGCTCCGCCTGCATCGGCAGGCAGAGCATGACCGTGACGCCGTTATCGTGTGCCTCGTCGAGAAAGGCCTGGATGTTCTGCGGCTCGTCACCGGTTGTCCAGTTACGAATCGAATTGCCCCCATGCTTCGCGAAGGCGGCGACGCGGTCGACCGCCATCCCCGCGCCCTTGATCCTGTAGGGCTTGCCGCCGCGCAGGAGTTGGTAACCATCCTCTGTCCTCGAGATCTCGACCTTCACGGGGCCGAGGTCCTCTCCTGCAAAGGAGGGAGGGGCAGCCAGAATGACTATGGCGATAAGTAGTGCGAAAGCGATATTCATGTCATGTCATGTCCTGACGAGTATGGTCTCGAGTTCCTCGAGCGATCGACCTTTCGTCTCCGGAAGGATCCGCATGACGAAGAAGAGTCCGAGAGTGGCGAACAGCCCGTAGATAAAAAATGTCGCCGATATCCCGATGGCCTCCAGTTGCCAAGGGAAGATCAAGGTCACGAGGAAAGCAACGGTCGAATTGATGAGGCCCACGAAAGATATCGCCATGCCCCGGATTCGGTTCGGGAACAGTTCGGAGAACAGAACCCACATGATGGGCCCTATCGAGACCGCGAAACTGGCCACAAAACCGAGGATGGCGACAAGGATCAACCTGGGATTCATGGCGATGGCGCCGCTGACCAGTTGCGATTCGTGTCGCTTGTAGACATCCTCGCCGACGGTCGAATAGACAGCTTGCCGAAATTCGGTGTCACTTTCGTAGGACGTGTCGATCAGCGTCGCGATCTGCTGCCGGTCCACGTCGGCTGGCAATCCAGCGATTGCGTCGGCATCCAGCGTGTAGGTCGCGGTTCCAAACCCGTAGGCAAGTGTCAGCATGCAGGCGGCGATACCCGTCATGCCGTAACCGAGTAGCGGTCTGCGCCCGATTCGATCAATCAGTACTATCGCGACGATCGTGAATGCCAGATTGACGAGCCCCACAAGCACAGCCTGCATGAACGAAGCGCTTGTACCGATTCCTGACTGCTCGAATATCATCGGCGCGTAGAAGAAAACCGAATTTATCCCCGTGATCTGCTGCAGAATACCGACGGAGATTCCGATGGTCAGGACGAGCTTAAGGGAAGGATGGAACAGAGCGCGCGGGGAGATGATTCCGAGCTCGGACTCGGCTTCGATGCTGGCCTTGACGGCTTGGAGACTATCGGCGGCTTGGTGTTCGCCGGTAACGCGCTCGAGGATAATCCGCGCGTCGTCATCTCGATCCTGCATAGCCAGCCAGCGCGGGCTTTCAGGTATGAAATGCAACGCAAGGAAGTAGACGATGGCCGGGACAGCCTCGACGCCGAGCATCCAGCGCCAGCTCCATTCAGCAGGTCCAAGAGCTTCGCTCCAGCCCGTGCCGGAGTCACCCAGCGTTAGGATCAGGTAATTGCTGAAGAACGCTGCGGATATTCCGATAACGATGTTGAGTTGATTAAAAGACACCAAGCGCCCGCGCGATTGCGGCGGGGCTATTTCGGCGATGTACATCGGCGCGATGATCAGTGCGGCGCCGACGCCCAGTCCGCCGACCATACGGGCAGCCACCAGCATGAAAAAGTTAGGAGCAACCGCCGAGGCAAGCGCCGACACCGCAAACAGGACGGCGGCGACTTTCAGGACCGGCCGGCGTCCGATCCGGTCACTGATCGGCCCTGACAGCATCATGCCCAACGTTGCCGTCAACGCTAGGGAAGAGACCGACCAGCCCAGCTGAATTTTCGTCAAATCGAATTCAAGCTCGATAAAGCCGACAACTCCCGAGATCACGGATGCGTCGAAGCCCATCAGGAACCCGCCGAGTGCGACGATAAGAGCGACGGTTACGATGAATCGCGTATTCTGCTGCATAAGTTGGACGGTCGGCTCAATGGGCTGCGTCGACGACGCGAAATTCCGAGTGCAGACTGGCCTCCGAGCTGCCACCTACCCAAAGATGGAATACGCCGGGCTCGGTCATCAGGCTGTTGTCGCGACCAAAGAATGCCAGGTCGTCGGTGTGCAGTTCGAAGCTGACGGTAACTGTCTGGCCGGGCTCAAGGCGTACGCGCTTGAATCCCTTGAGCTCCCGTACCGGCCGCGTGACGTTGCCAACGAGATCGCGCACATACAGCTGCACGACCTCGTCAGCGATCATTTTGCCGAGGTTGGCAACTTCCACGTGGACCGTCAGCGAGTTGCCGATCCTTAGCTCCTGTGGACTCAGCCTCAGGTTGTCGTAGCTGAACTCCCCGTACGACAGCCCGTGACCAAACGCGAATAACGGCGTATAGGCCACGTCGAGGTGAAACGCCGTCATGCCGAGGGATGTCTGAGGCGCGTGGGCATCGATGTCATCCATATTGGTGACGGTATTTGGCGATGGCGGCTTGCCTGTGTTCTTCTGGTTGTAGTAGATCGGTATCTGACCGACCTCGCGCGGGAATGTCGCCGGAAGCTTGCCCGATGGCGATTCGACGCCGAACAACAGGTCTGCGATGGCTTCACCGCCCATGGTCCCCGGGTGCCAGGCGAAGAGAATCGCGTCCACGTCGTCGACGATGTCTGTCAGCGTCAAGGGACGCCCCGCCAGTATGACGGCGATCACGGGCTTGCCAGTCTGCCGGATGCTTCGAACCAGCGCGGCCTGCGCGCCCGGCAGGCTGATGTCGGCGCGCGAGTGTGCCTCGCCGGAAAGGATTGATTCTTCGCCCAGGAACAGAATAACGGCGTCCGAGCCTTGAGCTACTTCGACCGCTTCGCTGAATGTGTCGGTCGAGCGGCTCCGGCTGGTCTCCATCGCTCGCACGTAGCGAATGTCGACGCTGTCTCCGACAAGGTTTCTGATACCGGCCAGTCCGGTAATGCTCAGGTCGGGATCGCCGTCGAAAACCCATGTGCCAAGCTGCTCATACGGCGCATCGGCCAACGGCCCGACGACGGCTATTGAGTCGACTCGATCTATTGACAGGGGCAGAGCCGCCTGGTCGTTCTTCAACAGGATCATGCTTTCCAGGGCAGACTGCTTGGCAACGCGCAGCTTGGCCTCCAGATCCATCGCAGGCGTCTGGTCGGGATCGACATAGGGGGCCCCAAACAAGCCCAGTCGGAACTTGATGCGTAGGATATTAGCCACGGCCGTGTCGATCGTGTCGATATCGATGCGTTCCCCGATTACCAGACCGGCCAGATGATTGCTGTAGGCATCGCTGGCCATCTCCATATCGATACCGGCTGTCGCCGCCTCGTACGCGGAATCCCGGTCGCCGCTGGTGAGGCCGTGCACGGCGATCTGATGTATGGATTCCCAGTCGCTGACCACAAAACCTGTGAAACCCCACTCGTCACGAAGGATATCCCGCATCAGGAACCTGTTGGCCGTCGCAGGCACCCCGTTCAAATCGCTAAAACTAGCCATCAACGTAGCGACGCCTGCACCGACAGCCTCGTTGAAGGGTGGCAAATACACATTGCGGAGTTCGTTCTCCGGAATATTCGTCGTGGCATAGTCGCGCCCGCTCTCTGCCGCACCGTAACCCGCAAAGTGCTTGGCGCAGGCCGCTATGCTGCCGTCACCGGCTAGGTCGTCACCCTGGAAGCCTTCGATCATCGCGACACCCAGCCTGCCCGTGAGGTAAGGATCCTCGCCGAAACTCTCGGCGATTCGGCCCCAGCGTGGATCGCGCGCGATGTCGATCATGGGAGCAAAGGTCCAATTGATTCCCGCAGCCTGAGCCTCGATGGCCGCGACTCTTGCACCGTTACGCACCAGCTCAGGATTCCACGTGGCCGCCTGGCCCAGAGGTATCGGCATGACGGTCTTGAAGCCGTGGATAACGTCCCGTCCGACAAGCAGCGGAATCCCGAGCCGGCTCTCTTCCACCGAGATGCGTTGCAGTTCGTTGACCGTGGCCACGTCGACCTGGTTGAGGACCGAGCCTATCCGGCCATCGCGCAAGGCCATGCCAAGATATTCCGGTGCGCCGGCCTCGCTCGCGTTGACCTGGCTCATCTGGCCGATCTTTTCATCCAGCGTCATTCGGCCAAGCAACTCTGCGACGCGCCTCTCGATGATGGCGACCTGGTCTACGACCTTGGCATTGACAGTTTTCATTCTAGCCAGCAACCTGAGGGCTGTCGGGGCTGGCAACCTCCTGATGGGATCGATCCGCGTGCTGATCACCTAATCCAGCGAGCAACGCTTCGGTTTCCCCTCGAATCGAGCTAGCCGCCCGACAATTCACTGGCAAGCTCGGCGTGTAGAACCATCGTCTTGTTTTTGCTCTTCTTTATCCGAAACCCTGCGTTCGCCACTTCTTCTAGCAATCTTTGACAGCGCTGTCAATATCGGCGACGATGCCTTCGCGATGGATCACTATGCAACAGCACCCGAGGACCGAGTCCCGCTTCACGCGAAACTGATCTACGGGCTCGGCGCATTCGTCAACAACCTGCTTGCAGCCGCCAGCGGCGGAATGATGATCGTTCTGAACCTCGGGCTTGGCATGAACCCTGCGCTAGTGGGCCTGCTGGGTGCCTTGCCGAGGCTGACAGACGCGGTCACCGACCCGGTCATGGGATACATTTCGGACAATACTGCGACCCGCTGGGGCCGCCGGCGACCCTACATATTCATCGGCGCAATCTCGGCCGGGATAATCTTCGCATTGCTCTGGCAACTCCCGGCCGGGAAGAGTGAGTCTTTCTACTTCTGGTACTTCCTGGTCGGGTCGTTCGCCTTTTACCTCGCGTACACGGTGTTCGCTACGCCTTGGGTAGCCCTCGGCTACGAGATGACGCCCGACTACCACGAACGCACACGCCTGATGGGTGTCCAGAATTTTATTGGCCAGATGGCATACGTCGTTGCCCCCTGGTTTCTGCTATTCATGCAGAGCGACCGCTTCTTTGACGACATGGTGGACGGTGCAGCCGGGCTGGCTATTATCATCGCAGTGGTAGTGATAGGCATCGGCATCCTGCCGGCCATATTCCTTCGCGAAAGGCTGAAGGACGTTGCCTCTGCTGAGCTGCATGACAAGGAGCAGCAAGCAGACGGCATCGGCAGCATTATTCGTCGCAATATGGCCGACTTCTTCCGCGGCTTCCTCATCACACTGAAGTTCACACCATTCCTGAAGCTCTGTGTGGCGACGTTCCTTGTCTTTAACGGCTTCATGCTGGTTTCGTCGTTTCAGTTCTATGTCATCATTTACTACGTATTCGGTGGCGATACGATCCTCGGTGCCGAGTATGCGGGCTACGCCGGCACGCTGGGGGCGATTTCGACTTTTTGCGTCATCATGTTCGTCACTTGGTTGGGTACGCTGATCGGGAAACGGCGGACGTTTTTCGTCACGATCGGTATCTCTATGCTGGGCTACGCGCTCAAGTGGGTGTGTTATGACCCCCAGGCCCCATGGTTGTTGCTGATCCCGGCACCGCTCCTGGCCTTCGGCCTCGGCGGCTTATTCACGATAATGCCGTCGATGATTGCCGACGTCGTAGATGCCGACGAACTTCTGACGCATGAGCGCCGCGAAGGCATGTACGGCTCGATATTCTGGTGGGTGGTCAAGCTGGGCATGGCTGCTGCGTTGGCGGCGGGAGGCTTCCTGCTGAACGCAACCGGTTTCGATGTGGCTTTGGAGGGCAATCAGTCCGAGCAGACGATATTCCTTATGCGCCTGTTCGACGTGGTTGTTCCGCTGCTGGCCTCGGGTATCGCGATCTGGGCGATCGCAGCATTTCCGATCACCGAGGAGAGCGCCCACGAGGTAAGGCTGAAGCTCGAAGCACGCCGTGGCAGAGCCTGAGTTCCGTCACCGGGAGAGATCATGCTGCCGGGTTGGTACTGCCAAGCGTCTGCGATCGTGCATGCGCGCCCATTAGGTATGATCCGGGCCGTCTCCAATGCACAGAGCACGTCGCCATGACACAAGAAAGCCGTTCTCCCTTTCTCGCCTCACCGCTGTGGCGTTATCGTCTTCCGCTCGATCGTCACGTCAATCACACGATCGCCGAGACGGCTTCCGTCCAGCGCTTCCAGGGCGGCACCGGTGTGCTGCTCGTCAAGACTGACAAAGCCGATGCCGCTGCATCTGCCGGTCATGACATCAGTCGCCAGTCTGACGGAGCGGACGGCGCCGTGGGCTGAAAACAGACTGCTCAGGCGCTCGACAGTCATCTGCGGAGAGAGATTCCGCACGACCATCTTGGTTGTCGAGTGAGCCCTGTGCATTGATTTCTCTGATTCGCCCCGATCTGACGAGCTAGGTTGCTTGAGGCTCCCGGCCTTCCGGCTCCACAGCCTCCGGTATCGTATCTTCCGAAACGGCCTCGGGGTCCTTTGACTTCAGGGCCTTCCGGAGCGCCCGCTTCTCTGCCTTGTCACGGCGCTTCTCTGCCTTGGCGAGTTCGCGCTGTCGTTTCGCATGGGTCTGTGGACTTCGTCTTGCCATAGTTTAGTCTCACTTTTTACTGAGATTCGCTCACGCTAACACAGCCCTTGAAGTTTAGTACGGACGACGGGCAATTTGTTTGACGAAGATCAGTCGACACCTCTTTCGTCTGAGTCGATGAAATCGGGTTGCCTGTGAAACCCGGGTTCAGCCGCGATGACGCTCTCTTGCGGTCTGAAGGGGTTGCCTGTCGGAGCTTTGATTGAGGCGACCGCGGGGGCGCTCGGTGCCCGAATCCTCTGCCGGTCTGGAGACAAGCTGAAGACTGTACTGTGATAGCGTATCCTCCGCATCCCGGGCTGTCCCGCGGCCTGGCAATCTCGCGGAGTCGATCAGCGTGCAGAAACTAGGGCCTGAATCTCCTCGCGCCATGACTCGTGGCCGGCTGCTGACCATGACGGTCGCGCCCATCGCCGCCATCCTGGTCGTGATTCTGGGGGTCAACCTGGTGACCAACACCAAGCGGGCGCTGGCCACCAGCGAACGCGAGATGGCGATCACTCTGCAGACCCTGTCGCAACGCTTCGACGGCGAACTGCATCGAGTGGCCCAGGTCGCCGAGCAGACGGCCAAGACCGTCACGACGCTGGGGGCGCTGAGCGAGGCCGAGATCTACAGGGTGCTCGAGAACGGCGTGCTCCAGGATCCGCTGATCTACGGCGCCGCCATGGGCTTCGTCGCCGGTGGCTTCGACGAGCGCCAGGCCTTCTGTCCCTATGTCTATCGGGACGGCCTGACGAGCGAGCAGGTCAATCGGCTCGATATCGCCGGTGCCTACGATTATCTCGGTGATCCGGAGATTCGCTGGTGGTATGACCCGGTGACCCTCGGGCGGCCGGTCTGGAGCGAGCCCTACTTCGACGAGGGCGCCGGCAACATCATGATGTCTACCTACAGCGTACCGTTCTATCAGGATGCGGTCTTGCGCGGCGTTACCACGATCGACATCCCCATGGAGCCGCTGCAGGACTTCATCGGCACGGATCTGGACGTTGTCATCCTGACGCTCGAGGGCCGATTCATCCATCGCACCCGGGGCATCCCGGAAGGTAATCCGACTATCTTCGAATACGCGGCCGACCGCCCGGATCTGCTGGATCTGTCCCGGCGGATGATGGCCGGGGAGACCGGCATCGGCTACGTGGATGAGGCAGGGGAACGACAACAGGCATTCTTCGCTCCACTGCCGTCGGCCGGCTGGAGCTTCGCGGTGTTCCTGCCCGAGGGTCAGATACTAGCTGGCGCCCGCCGTGAGGCCTGGTGGCTGGCAGGGACGATGCTCCTGTCGCTGGCCCTGATCGCGCTGGCCATGTGGTTCATATCCGGCCTGGTGTGGCGTACACAGGCGGAGAGCCGGGCAGGTGAGCGACGGTTCCGCCGGCTGATGGAGTCAGCGCCTGACGCCATGATCATCGTCAACGACGCCGGCCGCATCGTCATGGTCAACGACCAGGCGGTGAGGACCTTCGGCTACCCGGCCGAGGAAATGATGGGTGAATCGGTAGATATGCTGGTGCCGGGGCGTCTCCGCAAGACGCACTCGGGTCAGGTCCGCGACTTCTTCCGCGACCCGGTACGTCGTGAGATGGGCACCGGCAAGACGTTGCGCGGCGCGCGCAAGGATGGCGGCGAGTTTCCGATCGAGGTGGGGTTGAGCCCGCTGGAGACTTCCGAAGGGCTGCTTGTCTCCAGCGTGGTGCGGGATATTACAGAGCGCCAACAGGCGGAGGCGGCGCTCGCGGAGGCCGAGGCGCGCCAGCGTCTCGTGCTCGAATCCACCAGCGACGGCATCTTCGGCGTGGACACCGACGGGCGGGCGATGTTCATCAATGCGGCTGCCGCCACGATGCTGGGATATGAGAAAGACGCGCTGCTCGGCCGGAAGATCCATGATGTGATTCATCACAGCCGCGTCGACGGCAAGCCGTATCCGGTGCAAGAGTGCCCCATGCATGCCGCTTTTACTGACGGCACCGCCTCGAAAATCGACAATGAGGTCTTGTGGAGGAAGGACGGCAGCAGCTTCGCCGTCGAATACTCGAGTACACCCCTGCAGAAAGACGACGAGCTTGTGGGTGCCGTGATCGTGTTCCGCGATATCACCGAACGCAAGCTCGCCGAGTCGCAGCTGATGCAGGCGCGGGATGACGCCCAGGCCGCCAATCGCGCCAAGAGCGCGTTTCTTGCCAACATGAGTCACGAACTACGCACGCCGATGAACGCCATCATCGGCTACAGCGAGATGCTGCTTGAAGAGGCTGAGGACCTTGAGATGGAGTCCTTCACGCCGGATCTGCAGAAGATCCACGGGGCCGGCAAGCATCTGCTGTCGCTGATCAGCGACGTCCTGGACCTGTCGAAGATCGAGGCCGGTCGGATGGAGCTCTATTTCGAGCGCTTCGCGGTCGGCGAAATGCTCGGCGAAATCGCGTCTACAGTCAGCACGCTGGTCGCGAAGAACGGCAATCGCCTGGAGATACTCGGCGCCGACGAGGCGGGCTTCATGGAGAGCGACCTGACCAAGGTCCGCCAGACGCTGTTCAACCTGATCTCCAACGCGGCCAAGTTCACCGAGAATGGCAGCGTCACGCTCAAGGTCGAACGACAGAGTGACGATGAGGGCCACGACTGGCTGGTGTTCGCCGTGACCGACACGGGCATCGGCATCCCGCCCGACAAGATCGACGAGTTGTTCGAGGAGTTCACTCAGGCAGACGTGTCCACTACCCGCGAATATGGCGGTACCGGTCTCGGGCTGGCCATCACACGGAGGTTCTGCGAACTGCTCGGTGGCTCGATCAGCTGCCACAGCCAACCCGGCCAGGGCTCTACATTCACGGTCCGCCTGCCTGCCGCGGCGCCGGACAAGGTCAGGATGGACTCTGGCGAGAAGCAGACCGTCGACGCGACCGGCCCGCTGGTCGGGGATTCGGGCGAAGCGCCCAGCGGAAGAGTCCTGGTGATCGACGACGACCCGGCCGTCAGGGATCTGCTGGCACGCAATCTGATTCGGGACGGTTATGAGGTCCTGCTCGCGGAGGACGGCGCCCGGGGCCTGGATCTGGCCCGCAACAATGAACTCGTCGCCATCACGCTCGACGTCATGATGTCCGGGATGGACGGCTGGTCCGTGTTGCGTGCTCTCAAGGCGGACGAGCACACCCGCAACGTTCCCGTGATCATGGTCACGATCGTGGAAGACAAGAATCTCGGCTATACGCTCGGCGCGGCGGATTATCTCACCAAGCCGGTCGACCGCAAGACATTGATCGGCGCAATCCACCGTCTGCAGGCCGGCGGGGAAGTGCTGGTCGTGGATGACGAGCCTGATGTCCGCGAACTCACCCGGCGGATGCTTGAGCCGGAAGGCTTGCGCGTCCGGGAGGCCGCCGACGGACAGCAGGCGCTCGACGAGATACGCCGCCGGCAGCCGGGCCTGATCATCCTCGATCTGATGATGCCGGTGATGGATGGTTTCGAGTTCCTGAGGCAGTTGCGGCACGATCCGGAGATATCGGACCTGCCGGTCATCGTCGTGACTGCCAAGGACCTTACCGAGGATGATCACGCCAGGCTGGACAGCCTGGTGACGCAGGTGTTGCAGAAAGGTGGTTTCCAGCGGGAGGACCTCTTGAGCAGGGTCCGGCGGTCGGTGGCCCGGGCGGCCTCGAGCACGGATAGTGACGCCGGGTGAGACGGAGGACCGCGAATACACCAGCGAAGGTTCTGGCTCAGCTATAGCCGGGGTATTGTCTGATCTCACCAGCCATGCTGGTTCGCTATGGCCGTGATCATGCGGTGGAGGTCGCCGACCCGACCGACTCTCCCGGTCGGAAATCCACCACGCGCATCAGGCATCTATCGGGCAGATTCCGACTCACACGCGGTTTTCGCGTGTGCTGAAGTTCGCGCTTCGCAGTCCAGTGGGGCGCACCTGTGCTGCTTCGCGGATGATCATGCCCTACCGCCGGGACCTTCAACCAAAACGTGCTGGACGTGTGCCTGGGAATGTCCTGTCAGCGGTGCATCAGTCGTTCGTCCGCGGCGGCGACGGTTCTCTATTCTTCCAACCCTCGACAACCCGGAGTGATTGAGAGTTGGACGGCTGGTCCGTCCTCTGAATGAGGAATCGGCCGTCCGCCGGGTTGCGCCAGTAAGAGAATCCAAGCAGGTTCTGCCAGGTGTCATCGTCGAAGATCATCCTGGGTTGGCCCGGGACAGGTCTGTCGTTTTCGAACGTGATCGGTACTGCGTAGAGCTTGCTGCCGTAGCGATAATAGATCTCGCTCATGTCTGGCGCCCACAGCGGCTCCTCGCCACCTTCCGTGGTGATCTGGACACGGCGGCCGTCATTTCCGTCTGCCGGCATGATGATGATCTCGTATCGACCGGTGGCATCGACCGTAGCCGCGAGCCAGCGTCCGTCCGGGGAAAGGTTACCCAGTACCTCGGTGTAGTCGGGTCGCGAGGCGAGCGGTCTGATGTCACCGTTGCGCAGATCGATCTGGAAAATATCGTTGCCGATCTCGCCGGATCTCTGGCTGGTCGTGGCCAGATCCCCGGCGTGGAGCTTGTCGATGACTACAACGGCGCCTCTTTCGAAGACCCGCACGGCGTCACCCGGACCGCCATCCGCCGGGGTGCGATAGATGGCGACGTTCTGGCCGTTACCGGCCCGATCGGAGGAGAAGTAGATGCTGTCGCCGTCGCCTGACCAGTGCGGCTGGAAATTGTTGCCGCCTCCGGTCAGCTTACGTCGTTGCAAGGTTCCCAGGTCATAGAGCCAGATGTTGAGCTGGTTTTCCCGGATCGTGATAGCCAGCTTATTGCCATCCGGGGAAAATGCTGCGCCGGAGAATCTCGCGGCCGGGATGTCGAGCGGCTCGATCCTGCCGTCGAGATCGACAAGCGCAAGATGACGCTGGCCGTACGGGGCGCCGGTGGCGTAGATCAGCGTGCGGTCCGATAGGACGAACTGGGCGATACCGCCGTCGCGCCGGAGATCCGAGCCTACTGTCCACTCGTCACCGGATATCGCCGCCAGTGTGGCGTCGAAATCCACCGCCAACAGGTCGTTGCCGATGGCGTAGACAAGCGTGTCGGACGCCACGCGGACATTGACCGGGATGTCCATCACCGTTTGCAGTGAACCCGTGGCCGGCGCATAGGCTGCGATCCGCCCGGGCGTTGTGAGCACCAGGAACCGCTCGCCATCGGGCAGGGGCTGGTATTCCTGGCCGATCCCCACACCCCCCCCTGCAGGTGCCTCCGATTGATCGATGGGGAGGCGAGTCGGAGTGCCATCGGTCACCGACACCCACCAGTGCTCGTTCGACTCCCTGTCGTTGAATATGATCCGGTCCGGCCCCCACCATGCTCCGCCGAGCGGGTTAGGAGTCTCCGCGATGATCCGGGCGTCGCCGCCATCTATGGGCACGACTCGCAGCTGGTCATTGGCGAAAAAGCCCACGGACTGACCATCCGGCGAGATGAAGGGCGCATAGGCCCCTTTCGATCCCGGCAAAGGATGGGCCTCAAATTCGCTCAGGTCACGGACATACAGCTGAGTCGTGTCGCCGTCGGCAGGCCCCGCATAGATGAGCTGGTTGCCGTCGGGCGTGATCGCCATTGCCAGCGTGGGTACCGACAGCGGGGAGGATCCGAGGAACTCGATCGGCGCGTGATCCGGCAGCAGGATCTCGTAACGGCGGACCGTCGTGTTTGCCGGACCGTCCAGCGGTCCGAGGAAATACTTGGGGGTCAGTCCCAGCATTACGCCGGCCAGGACAAGTACCACAATGGCGATCAGCGACTTGACGCTCAGCCAGCGGCTGCTCATCGGCGCGAGGCCCGCCGCTTCCCTGTCTGCGTCCGGCGGACCCACGTCGAAGGCCCAGGCGAGTACCAGTGTCACCGGCAGGCCCACGATGGAGGCGATCCCGATGGTCGCGAACACGACGGGTGGCAACTGGAAGGCTTCGACGAACAGGTCGGCCGCCTGCAGCACGACGAATGCCGCACCGATGTAGACGAGCGCCGCGCGGACGACTCGTCGTCGCTTGAGTTCAGCGAGGAAGTGGTTCATCGGGCCTCAAAGCTATGATCGACTGACTGATTGTAATTGAGACCCCGCGTGTCAGGTGACTCCAACCCGAGTGCGGATAGGCGGTTGCTTGAGTTCCAGGGCGAGGTGATCGAAGCTCTAAGCGGGAACCAGTAACAGGGGCGCTGCCTATGCTCATCAGTACGCAGACAAGCGCGTTTCTTACGCGTGTTTCCGGCCGACTCATCTATGGGACCATCATCCTCGGCGCGGTGATCGGATCGCTGAGCGACCCGCTGCCAAGGAATCTACGGGTCATCGTCATCGTGGTTCTGTCCCTGTATGTCGTGTCGCTCGCCAGTGCCTATGCTCGCACGATCGATGCCGACATGGTCGCCCGGCGGGCGACGCCGTGGCTGGAGCAATGGACGATGCTGCTGAAGCCGGGCTGGGTGATGAGCAGCACTATCGTGCCGATCACGTTCTTCGGACTCGCGATGACGGGACTGATCTCACAGGAGACGGCCCTGACGGCGACCCGGTTCGGGCTTATGTTCGTGCTGCTGTTCTTCGGCTTTATCTCCCGCCGCCTCTGTGGCGGCGGCGTCCTGCAATCTCTGGGCGCCGGAACAACTGTCGCAATGCTTGGACTTGTCGTCGTCCAGATCAAACTGTGGACCAAGTACCTGCCCGCGATCGGTTACTAATTCGCCCTGGTCCGGGGAGATTTGACATGCGGCCCGCACAGTAAGACGCTTGTGCCAAGCATCAGCTCGCCAGAGCTGTCCATCGAGCATCTCGCGCCGGCTGGCGGGTCGCGCCCCGTTGACGGCACAATCGCCCGATGGGGAATTCGTTATTCCATCCCGCGATTACCGCTGCCGGTTCGGTGGTCATCGTCGCAGCGATTTGTCTCACCGTTGCCTGCACAGGGACAGAACGTGCAGAGACCCTCGACCAGATCATTGGCGAGGACGTCGCGGTGGCGATCGAGATGCTCGGTCAGCCTCAGCGGGTAGAGGACCTTGGCGATGGCGAGCAGACCTATGTCTGGGAACGAATCTTCACTTACGACTACGGTCACCCGTCCTTCACACTCGAGGAGTGGCGCTACGACTCGACCTACGGGTTCCCGGATGACCGGCCCGATGCCCGGGGGCGACGTTGCTCGACCTGCCTGAGGGTCGGTTTCGACATGCGCATCCAGGCTTGGGACTACTCGTGTGAGACCACTACGGTTGATCGTGGCCAGTGGCCCACGGAGCAGGACCAGCCCAGGGAGATCGGACTCCCAGACTGATCTCGTCTCGGGGTATTCCGCAAGAATGTCATAGCAGTTCTCGAGTATCGTCTGCCGTTAGCCAGATGAATGTTCTCCAGCCACTCATTTCGGCTCCGGGCAGGCTAGACTAGCCTGTGACCGGTCCCGATTCAGGGACGCCGAAATTCAATGACAAGGAGCCGAAAATGACCAGCGGCAAGATCGATAAACTGCAGGGCAAGCTGAAGGAGGCCGGAGGCGTCCTTCTCGAAGACGACAAGCTCAAGAAAGAGGGGCAGGCGCAGCAGGCTGTCGGCGACATCAAGGAAACCATTGCCGATGTCAGCAACACGGCCGCGGACCTCGTCGACAAGGCAGCCGACCTGATCAAGGGCAAGAAGGACGCCTGATCCGGGATCGCGACCGGGTCGTCAGACCGACGGCCCCGGGTCCTTCTGGCCATCGTTGTGGGCACGCCAGGCCTGCGCCTCGATAAAGACGCGGGTCACTCTCGGGTGTGCTTTCTTGATCTGCTTCTCCATGTGGGTGATGGCCGCCTCGATCTCATGCGAGGATAAGCCGTCCCTGAAGTCGACGCTCAGGTTAAGCAGGATGTCATGCGGGCCGACATGCATGGTCAGGATCTCGTTGGTGCCCGACACGGTCGGCTCCGCTTCGACTATGCGCCGCACTCCCTTGACCACTGTCGGGCTGGCCGTCTCACCGATCAACAGCGCTTTGGTCTCGAAAGCGAGTACCGTCGCTGCGCCGGCCAGGATGCAGCCGATGATGATCGAGGCTACGCCGTCCAGCGCCGGCATGCCGAGCGCGTCGCTCAGGAATATGCCAAGGAATGCGACGATCAGGCCCAGCATGGCTGCCGAGTCTTCCATCAACACGGTCAGGATCGAGGGGTCCTTGACTTCGATGACGGCTCGGAACCAGGATCGGGTGCCGCGGATCTTGTTGAACTCCTTGTAGGCAACCCACCAGGCAGCGCCTTCGAAGATCATGGCGAGTCCGAGCACGATGTAATTGATGATCGGCGAGGTGACCGGTTGCGGGGCGGAGATCCGGTGGATGCCTTCGTAGATGCTGACGCCGGCGCCGACGGCGAACAGCAGGATGGCGACGACGAAGGCCCAGAAGAAGACCTCCTTGCCGTATCCGAACGGGTGCTTGTCGTCGGCCGGGCGGTCCGCGCGTTTCAGACCGAACAGCAGCAGCGCCTGGTTGCTGGTGTCGACCACGGAATGGACCGCCTCGGAGAACATTGCGGAGGAACCGGTGTAGGCGGCGGCGCTGAACTTGGTGACGGCAATCAGGCCGTTGCCGACGAGCGCCGCAATGACGACCTTCAGTGATGACGCGTTAGCCATGGTGTTCGCCCTGACCCGGGCCTGCCCGGGGTAAGTGTTGTCGCTAGGGTAATGTACGCCGGCTGCCTGGGTAGCCAAAGCGTGTCGTATCGGTTACCGCGGATAGTACACGGCTTGTGCGGCGTTCACGACGATCGGACGGGCAGCGCCAGCTGTTCTAATTGTGGTCGGTCTGCCAAGGGCGCGGCCCGAAGTTGCGGGTGTATGATTGGCTTATGCGACTACGTCGGATTCTCGTTGTCCTCGTCAGCCTCGGAGCGTCCGCGGCCGTGGTCGCGATCACGGCATTTGCCCAGGACGAGGGTGGTTTCCGCGAGCCGGGACTGCAGGGCCCGTTCCGCGTGGATATGGACCGGGTGGTCGACGGTTGGCGTTTTAACCTCCGCTGGCGGGAAGGCCCGCAGACGCGCCGGGATGGCCGCTACCATCTGGGGGACGTGCATACGCCGACATCAACTTCGACCAGACAGGACTGCGAACGCGAGGCGGGTCTCGCGGTCAGGGATTTCGTGCGGTCTTATGTGCGCGGGCGTCGTCTGCGGGCGAGGGACGTGCGTCGAGGTCGGGATCCAAGGGTCTGGGTCGGCCGCCTGGAAGTGGACGGGGAAGACCTCAGTAGCGTTCTGCTCGACCTGAACATGGCGATCCCCTATCACGACAGCCCGCGCAACCCCGAATTGCGCATGTGGGATTGTTCGAAGAACGAATTGCTCATGCAATCGCTGGAAGGCGTCAAGACAAAAGGTCGTTGAGTCTCTTTGTTGTCTCCTTCCAGGCCTGAGCATGGCGGACCGTCTATGTGTCGATACCTGCTCAGGGGCGCAATACGACGGCGTCGCAAAGGCGAGTCGCATTGATTTCTTGAGTTCGATGAACACGATATGCCATGTCAGGGCATTTGTTTGGCCGGAGATGCTGCGGCGATGGCAGAGGCCACGGCGGATGTCTCGCCGGAGGATCTCAAGGCGATCATCGACTACCTCGTCGCCGAGGCGAACCCCTGGCCAACGATAGACACTGATTCCAAGGGCCATAGGTTGCCCCTCGCTCAGTCGTCTCCCCTGTCCCTTGCGGTCTCCCGCAAGGAGGTTGGCTATGTCTATTTCGCCCTTCGCATGGCACCGTCGGTCGGCGGGCGACATCCGTCATTTCCGGTGCCGATCCTCGCGACGAAACAGCTCAAGATTAAACTGATTCGAGCAGCGCTGACTTTGCTGATTGCCCACCTGTGCAGAAAGCTCTGCTGCAGCAATCGGTCCATGCTGCGCGCATGCACTTGATCTTGGTCAACGAAAGTCCGCTTTGACCGTGATAGAAGCTATACAGGTTGTGGGACTGTGGCGGGTTCCTTGCATGCGCTGAACACCGACTGAATCAGCCGGATATTCCACGCAGGGCCCGAGAAAGGGCCGGCAGAGTCTGCCCCTTCCTGAATAGGCACGTTGTGCGTGCATTGTGTCGGGAGAGTGCTCCGCAAGACGGAGCCACAATGATAACTGGCCGGAGAAGCCATGAAGAAACATGTGTTGCGTCCTCTCTGGGTAGCCATTTTCCTGGTCGGCTCGATACTGATCGCCCGCGTCTTCCTGGTTCCCGATGACTTCGGTGTGCACGGTGACAGCTTTACGTACAATTTTTATCGACTCTCCAATGTGCAGGAGTGGAAAGATTTTCCTGCCAAGTACACGTCGGAAAAGCGCTGCCGAAGATGTCATGACGAGAATGCGGGACTGCTGCGGGAGTCGAAGCATGCCAAGCTGCGCTGCCAGAATTGTCACGGTCCCGGCGCCGGGCACCCGAAAGAGATCGAGAGACTGTCGATCAACACCACCCGCGACCATTGCCTGAGGTGTCATCAACGGCTGGCGTATCCGTCAAGCCAACGCGCCGACTTGCCAGGCATCGATGGAGCGAAGCACAAGAAGAAGAAAGAGTGCCGCAAGTGCCACAACCCCCACCACCCGGACCTGGAGGACATGTGATGAGTTGTTCTCGGCGCGAGTTCCTGAAAAACACGATGGCCGGCGCGGTGGCGGCGGCGATGCCGGCATGCTCGGTGATCCTCCTGGCGCCTGGCGAAGCCAAGGCGATGACGGATGGGTCGAAACTAAGATGGGCCTTCCTGGTCGACACGGAGAAGTGCGTGGGATGCGGCCTGTGTGTGGACGCCTGCAAGACGGAGAATGAGATCCCTTACGACGCCCCCGTGAGCCGTACCTGGGTGGAGCGCTACGTCATCACCAAGGATGGTGAAACCCATATCGATTCGCCAAAAGCGGGGCGGGACGGGTTTACTACCGGTGAGATTCGGGGCGAAGAGATCGATCCGGAGGATATCGACAAGGCTTTCTTTGTTCCGAAGCTGTGCAATCAGTGCGACAACCCGCCATGCGTGCAGGTGTGTCCCGTAGGCGCCACGTATCAGACTGATGACGGCGTGGTTCTGGTGGATCGCAAGTGGTGCATCGGCTGCGGTTATTGCGTCATGGCCTGCCCATACGGCGTCCGCTTCTTCCACCCCATCCACAAGACCGCGGAGAAGTGCAATTTCTGCTATCACAGGATCACTGATGGAAAGCAGGCGGCCTGTGTCCAGGCCTGCCCCTTCGAGGCACGCAAGATGGGAAACCTGCGGGATCCGGAGGATCCGGTCACCAAGGTCATATCCAACGAGCGCGTGCAGGTTCTCAAGGACGAGTACGGTACGAAGCCACACGTTTTTTATCTCGGTCTCGACGAGAAAGTGAGGTGATGCCATGTCCGCGGATCTCGTAGTTCATGGCGCTGAGTGGACAGTAAAGGAACTGTTCGTTTATCCGAACGAGTTCATCTATTGGAGCATCCAGATCGTCATGTATCCCTACATGACCGGCCTGGTCGCCGGTGCCTTCGTTCTGTCCTCCCTGTACCACGTGTTTGGTCAGAAGGACCTGAAGGAGATAGCGCAGTTCTCGCTTGTCTTCTCACTGGCGTTGTTGCCCGTGGCGGCCGTCCCGCTGCTGTTGCACCTGCAGCAGCCGTTACGCGCCATGGAACCGCTGCTGACGCCGCATTTCACGTCGGCCATTGCGGCATTCGGCATCGTATTTTCTACCTATGCTCTCATCGTGCTGAGCGAAATCTGGTTCGTCTATCGCGGCTATTTCGTGGCCCAGGTCCACGCTCTGCGCGATCAGCCGGGCATCGGCAATTCACTGCGACGCTCGGTGTACAGAGGCCTGACACTGGGCGCCTATGACGTCAGCGATGAGGCGCTGGCCACCGACCACAAGGCGGCCAAGATCCTCGCCGCCGTCGGTATTCCCGTGGCTTGTTTCCTGCACGGCTACGCCGGGTTCATCTTCGGCTCGGTCAAGGCGAACGCCTTGTGGATGTCTCCCCTGATGCCCGTGATTTTCATCATGTCCGCTGTGGTCTCTGGCATCGCGCTTTGCATGCTGACCTATATCGTGATCATGGAGTGGCAGGCATTCCGTAACCGCCGTCGCGGAGGAGCTATGCAGGCGAGCGAGATCCGCGGCGCTGAAGCCGATGTCGTCAGCAAGTCCGCCCGTTACCTGCTCGGTTTCCTGGTCGCAGCGATCAGTCTCGAAATCCTGGACCTGATTTTCCGCGGCTACACGGCCATGAAGTCCTGGGACATCCTGCGCTCGGTCATGTATGGCAAGGACTTCATGAACATCTTCGTCCTGCAGTACACGCTGGGGAATCTGGTGCCGTTCATCCTGCTGATACTCCCGGGACGGACCATCAAACGCACCGTGTTGGCTCTTCTTCTCGTGCTGTTCGGCGTATTCATGATGCGCTGGAACGTCGTCATCGGCGGACAGGCGTTCTCGCTGTCATTCTCAGGTTACATGCACTATCACATCCCGATCATTCCGCACAGCGTGGAGACCTTCAAGGAAGGCGTGTTCGGAGCACTGTTTGTGATCACCTTGCCGTTCATCCTGTTCTGGGGCATCAACAAGTTCGTGCCGTCGCTGGGGCGGGATGCAGGAACCGGATAGGCGGGAAGCCTCAGGCAGATAGACAACGGGCCCCGGTTTTCCGGGGCCTGTTTTGTATCGGTCAGAATGCGAACCTGCGTCCAGGCAAGGACCACACGAGTCCTGCCGACAAGCCCGCGCCGACCCGCCGGAGCCGACACAATGATTGGCGGCAGTTCATGAAACGACGGGCCTGGTTGCTGCTACGTCGCAGCAGACAGTGTTGTCCTGGAGGGCGCAGGGTCATCGGGTCTTCTGATCCGGCGGCAGACGGCCCAGGTATTGCCACATCTTGTAACAAACCATCTCGCCTGACGGTCTGTCTCTACAGGCAAGTCGTCTTGAAGCCGGAAAATCATGACCAGAATTCCGATCGGGCTCGGGTCCCTGCTGTTGATGGTGAGCGCGGCTGCGCTCGCCGAGCCGGGCTCCGTGCCGACGAGGTTCACCAGCGGCAAAGACCGGGTGGCGCTCGTCGAACTCTATACCTCCGAGGGATGCAGCAGTTGCCCGCCGGCGGATCGCTGGTTGAGCAAGCTCAAGTCGGATCCCCGCCTGTGGAGGGCGTTTGTCCCGGTAGCGTTCCATGTGGATTACTGGGACTACATCGGCTGGAAAGACCGGTTTGCCCGGCCCGCGTTTAGCGACCGTCAGCGACGCTACGCAGCAGCGAGACGGGCGCGCACGGTCTACACGCCGGGGTTCTTCCAGAATGGCGAGGAATGGACGGGCTGGTTTCGCGGCGAGTCATTTGACCCGGATACATCGCCTGTCGGCACATTGCAGATACGGCTCGATGATGCCGGATTTACGGCTGAGTTCGCTCCCCGCCACCAGGATTACGGCGCCCTCGTCATCCATTTCGCGGTCCTCGGCATGGGTCTGCGGTCGGAAATCAAGGCCGGGGAGAACGCAGGCAGCACGCTCGAGCACGATTTCGTCGCCCTCGAGACCATGGCCGTACGGCTTGACAAGCAAGGGGAGCGTTACTTTGCGAAGACGACGTTACCCATAGTCGATCACGTGGAAGGCGATCGGGCGATTGTTGCCTGGGTCGTCGAGATGGATGACCCGACACCGATCCAGGCGGTCGGCGGCATCTTGCCCGACTGAGTAAAAGCCGCAGCGTTGGTACCTGTTTTGTGTACCGGCGAGAGTCGACACCGCAGTAACCTCATCGTGGTCGATGCCATCCCTGCCCGACCTCCGGGAGATTGGCAACAGGCGCGGCATCCTTCGATCAGCGAGACGGCGGGGCGAGGTCCCAGTACATCATCTGCACGATCTTCTCGACGCACTCCGTGAAGGCGGTGTCGAACGGCGCGCCATCATCGCTCAGCCAGAAGTCGACCGGCATCTCTGCGGTGGCGTATTGGTACTGCCGTGTTTCGTTGCGGGGTTCTCCCTCTGTCTGCCGCCACTCGACGAACACGGAGGCGGTCATGCGCAGCGCCAGCATGTCCCTCTCTTCCTGGAACAGTTCGATGCGCTCCGGACCCACGTACACGTTGACGTCTGCGGCCGCGGTGTCGGCCTGCCGATCCTGCGGGACCGAGTCGGCCACTCCGTGACGCATCTCGGCGAAGAAGTCCCGGCGATCCTGGATGTCAACAAGGACGACCTCGATGCGTTCCGCGATCTCGGGGGGGAACAGGTCGAAGACTTCGCTCACGGCGCCGGCGGCATTTCCCGTCGTCCCCGCGATAAACGCGCCGGTGGTCGCATAGAGCGGCAGACACAACCACACCGCCATCCCGCAGGTCAGAGACAAGGCCGCTCCGGCAGCGGCACCGCCTTTCATGCTGGCATCGCCCGCCAACTTGACCGTATTCCGGGCGGCCATCGTGTCGACGCCGTCCGTGGGGCGGATCTTGGCCTCGATAGCCATGGTCTCCTGGTCGAGGATTGCGTCTCCGCGATGATATGGGGAGGCACATCCCGCTGTCGCGAGTGCCAGGACAGACAGCATGGTCGTGATCCGGTCCACTGTGTGTGTTTTCATCATTTCCCTGTCCGGGTCATTTGTGCCGTAGCGGAGACCGGTTAGCTTGTCTCCTGAGCTGACCCAACCGGGGTTCGAATCGATCGGGACAGGTCCCAGGTCATGGCCTGCGTAATCTTGTCCACACATTCGGTGAAACCCGCCTCGAAGCCGGCGCCGTCGTCCTTGAGCCAGTACTCCACCGGCATCTCTACCGTTTCGTGAACGTACTGGCGCTCCTCCCGGCGCGGAGTCCTCTTGTCCCGACCCCATTCGGCTTCCAGCACGGCGGTCATCCGCAACGCCAGATGAGAACTCTGATTCTGGACCAGTTCGATTTTCTTCGGTCCCACATAGATCAGCGCTTCCGCGTCGGCGGCCGGCCGTTTGCGATCTGTCGGCACTGTCCGGGCAACGCCGTCGCGTATCTCGATGAAAAAATCCCGTCGCTCATCGATGTTTTCCAGGATGATCCTGGCCCGCCTGGCCTGGTCCTTGGGCAACTGGTCTACAGCGTCCCCCAAGGCGCCGGCGACGCTACCCGATACCCCGCCGACGATTACACCTGTGGTTGCGAGAAAGGGGAGACAGATCAGAAACCACGGACCGCACAACAGGGATGTTGCCGCGCCGGCGGCCGCACCCCCCTTGGCACCGACCCCTGCTCCCGCTGCAGATGTATCAGAGTCACCTCTAGCCTTGACCCCTTCCGCCGGACGGACAGTGGAAGTGACGGCGACGGTGTCGAACTCCGGCAGAGGTCTGGATCTGTTCGACCCGCAGCCCGTGATGATGAACGGCAGGAGGATCACCGTGACGCTTAAGGCCCGTAACGATCTCGAATCGGAGCGAAAGTGCTCCATGCGGCGCTCCTCCATGTCAGCGGCAGCGCACAGCAACTCGACGATTGCTCGTTCTTGTTGCAGCACCACCGAAGTCGCAGGTTTCGATATGAACCCTATGCCCGGCACACTCCCTAAGCCGTCATTTCCGCAAGCCAACATTCCGGCGGAATCGGAAAATAATAAAACAAATGATGGAACCGTTTTTGTGCGGCGCAATGACAGACCTGCTTTGCGGACACCACTATTCCGGGTCAGGATGGGCCGCAGTCGTTGGCCATCCATCGTGGCCAGTTGGGAGGAGATGGTCGCTATGAAACACGCTGTGGCATTCTGTTTCATGTTCGGTAGCGCGCTGGGTGTGGCGCAAGACGGGCCACCCGGTTCTCGCGACGGAGAGGTCCGTACCGTGTCGGACAGCCAGTTCGTTGCCTGGGACGCGGTGGCTGAGGCATGGGTCGATCCCGAGGCATTCTGGGTCAGCTATGCCAGCCGCGGTGAGGGACGGCATTGGCCCGGCGGCAGGGACTATCCGCCTTATGCAGAGGTCGGCGAACACGACACCTTTCTGGTGCAGACGCAGATCGGGCCGTGCCTCATGTACTTCTTTCACGGCCGCTGGAGACGCGCGAACGATGTGCGACGCTGGGGCGATCAGTTCAACGATTACGGTGGCTGTCCGCAAGTTTTCGACTAGCCTGACCTGATGCAGACTGCGGCTGGCGTGGTGCTGCACGGCAACACGGTGGTGGTAGGATGTTGAGCCTCTGTTCAGCGAGGTGACTCCATGTCCGACTGGCAACCCACCGCCTGCATCCTGTGCAGTATCAACTGTGGCATCGAGGTACGGCTGGGTGGTGAAGACGAACGCCGTTTCGTGAAGATCCGCGGCGACAAAGCCCATCCGTCTTCGAAGGGGTATCTCTGCCAGAAGGCTTCGAAGCTGGATCACTATCAGAATGGAAAGGATCGCATCACGCGTCCGATGCGCCGGAGGGATGACGGCTCGTTCGAAGAGATTGACTGGGAGACCGCGATCGCCGAGATCGCGGCGAAGCTCGGTCACATCCGCGATGAACACGGCGGCGAGAAGATCTTCTATTACGGTGGCGGAGGGCAGGCCAATCACCTGCCCGGCACATATGCCGCATCCACTCTGACGGCGCTGGGTTCGGTCTATCGCTCGAACGCCCTGGCCCAGGAGAAGACCGGCGAATTCTGGGTGCAGGGCAAGATGTTCGGCGCCCCGGTACATCCCTGTTTCGACGACTGCGAGGTGGCGTTCTTCCTCGGCAAGAACCCCTGGCAGTCCCACGGATTCCCCCGCTCGCGGTTCGTGTTGAACGAGATCGCCAAGGATCCAGCCCGCAAGATGATCGTCGTGGATCCGGTGCGGACCGAGACCGCCGACAAGGCGGACATCCACCTGCAGCTCAAGCCCGGGACCGATGCCTGGCTGATGTCCGCGCTCGCGGCGCTGTTCGTGCAGGAAGGCTGGTTCGACGCGGCCTGGATGGAGGAACACACGCGGGACTTCGAGCAGTTGAGATCGGTTCTGGGGTCAGTCCCGGTCGCTCGTTACTGCGAGATTGCGGGCGTGGACGAGGCGATTGTAAGGGAGGCGGGCGAGACATTGCGGGACGCCGGGAGTGTCTCGTTCATGGAAGATCTCGGCATCCAGATGAACCGGCACTCGACGCTGGTCAGCTACCTGAACCGGCTGATGTGGCTTCTTACCAGCAGCTTCGGAAAAAGCGGCGGGATGAACGTCTTCAACCCGATCTCGGGACTCGGCGTCCACACCGGCAAGCCGCCCAAATTCTCGCCGGTGAACAACGCCAAGATCATCTATGGCCTCGTGCCCTGCAACGTAATTCCGGAGGAGATCCTTACCGATCATGCGGATCGTTACCGCGCGATGATTATCGAGAGTGCCAACCCGGCCCATTCGCTGGCCGATACGCCCAAGTGGCGCGAGGCGCTGGCGGCGCTCGACCTGGTGGTGACGATCGATGTGGCCATGACCGAGACGGCCCGCCACTCCGACTACGTGCTGCCGACTCCGACACAGTACGAGAAGTGGGAGTGCAGTTTCTTCAATCTCGAGCCGGAAGAGAACACGTTCCAATTGCGCAGGCCTCTGTTATCACCGCCGCAGGGGGTGTTGGGCGAACCCGAGATACATACCCGGCTGGTCGAGGCACTCGGCGCCATGCCTCACGATCTGGTCGAATCTCTCAGGCAGACCCTGGAGAAAGACGGCCGCGAGGCGTTCGCCTATCAGCTCTTGACGACGGTCCGCAAGCAGCCCGAGATCATGAACCTGGTGCCGGTCATCCTGTACCGGACCCTGGGGCCGACCCTGCCGGATGATGCTGCCGCAGCGGCACCCCTGTGGGCGCTGGCGCACTTTTTCGCCCAGCGGCACCCCACTTCGATGAATCGTGCCGGTTACGAGGGTGAGGGCCCGATACTGGGGGAGCAGCTGTTCGAGGCGATCATGGCCGGGGCGTCGGGTGTGGTCTTCTCAGTGGACGATCCGGAGTCTTCCTGGCAACGCCTGGGCACGGAGGAGAAGAAGATCAACGCGGCTATCCCGGTGCTACTGGAGGAACTGGCGGGACTATCGAAGGAGACGGGCGATCGCGATCCGGCCTATCCACTCATACTATCGGCCGGCGAGCGGCGCGACTTTACCGCCAACACGCTGTATCGCGACCCCCAGTGGCGGCGCCGCGATTTCGACGGAGCGCTACGAATCAGCCCACAGGACGCGGGCCGGTTGGGCCTGAGCAACGGCGGGCATGCCCGCATAACGACGCATCGCGCAAGCGCGGAAGTGGTGGTCGAGGTGTCCGACAGGATGCAGGCTGGCCACGTGTCCTTGCCCAACGGGCAGGGGCTGGACAACACTTCGGAGGACGGTGGTCTTGAGCGTGTGGGGGTCGCGCCCAACGAGCTGACCTCGCTTGATCAGCGCGACTGGCTGGCCGGGACGCCCTGGCACAAGTGGGTGCCGGCGAAGCTGGAAACCGTCCAACCCGACTAGTAGCCAGACGAGACTTCATCGGACAGATCGAAGCATGCTCCCCACAGTACAGGATTGTGAGATAAGCCCATGAGGCCGGTGTACTTCGTCATCGGCTGGTGTTTCTTCGGACTGGGGGCCGCCGGCGCCGTACTCCCCGGCTTGCCGACCGTGCCCCTCATGCTGGTCGCGCTCTGGGCTTTCTCGCGGAGTTCACAGCGCTTCCACGACTGGCTGTACTCACATGCAGTGTTCGGACCGCCGCTGCAGCAATGGCGCGACCATCGCGTGATCCCGGTCAAGGCCAAAGTGCTGGCCGTGGTCAGCATGGCCGCGAGCCTGGCCTATATGGCGTTGATCGCGGACGTGAATCCATGGATCCTCGCGGTCACCGCACTGGTCATGTTCGTCGGCGGCTTCTTCATCCTCAGTCAGTCTTCCCGCGTACGGGACTGAACCAGAGAGCTTCCGCCAGCGACAGCTACAGCCTTACTTCGTCGAGAATCTCCACGCCAACCAGCTTCCAGACGCCGTCGATCGGCTGCAGACGCAGCTCGGCCTGGTATTCGTTGCGCCGTTCGTGGATGTGGCCCCAGTGGCCGACGGCTGCGCGCACCCGCCAGGTCGTCCGAGCCCGGATGCCCTGGTCTTCCCCGGGTTCTGCCGCCAACTTGACGAGTTCCACGTCCTTGACCCGGGCGCTGGCGCCGCCCTGGCTGGCCAGTACCAGACCGCGACGCATTTCCAGATAGACGTCCCGCAACAGGTCGCCGTCGACGCTGCGTGCAAGCACATCGTAGACATCACTCTCGGCACGGAAGTCGAAGGCCCGGTAGACATTGGTGAGCAGACCGGCCACCACATCGCGGGTGGCGGTGTCATCCAGCCGGGCCTGTCCGCCTGACCACCAGCCAAGCGCGGCGACGGCAACAGCGATGACTGCGGCAGCCCCCGCCGTGACGACACCGGCTCTACCTCCGGTCGCAGCACGGACCAGGCGCAACACCATCAGCGCGGCGATGATGACCAGCAGCCAGCGGCCATAGAACAGCGCCCGGGCAAACCATCCCGGCGGTGCGCTGACATCGGCTAACTGCGGCATCACCGGGATACGGATAAAGTTCTGCCATTCCAGCGTGTCGAAATCCGGCTCCAGGAACTGCGGCAGCGGCCCGGTGGGATCGACCGCGGACACGGGCACGACCTGGATCTTGTCGTCGAACAGGTCCCAGCGCATGGTGGCGGTGTCCGCGAAGCCCTCGTGGGGATAGATGAACTTGACGCCCATCATGGCCGCATCGAGGTCCAGTTCCTCCGGCGGATCGATGACGCGACTGGTACGGAGCGTGCGCTCGAGGAAGTCCGCGCGCACCATGGCCGGCTCGGCCGGCTGGCCGTCGATAGTCATCGGATGGTGCTGACCGAGGAACTCGATGACTTTGCGCCGCACCTCGGCCTGCATCTCTACCGGGATGGTCTCGCGGCCGGCCAGGCCCAGGTCCACGTAGCGCTGCATGTCCTTTGGCCGGACGATGATCTCCTTGCGCACCTCGTAGGGTTCCACGTAGATGAAGCCCGTCATGGGCGCGTAGTACTGGCGACGCAGGGAGCGGTTTTCGAAGGCGCTGTACCAGGGGTCGTTCCAGTCGAGGTTCAGCGGCTGACTGGTCGTCATGTAGCGGAAGTCGTTGACCGCGATGCCGTCGTGGTAGACGACGAACCCCACCGCCGCGCCGGTCGGCAGGGCGAGCAGGAAGTCGAGTTGCGCAGGAAGCGTCGTCAGCGGCCAAAGGAAGGTGGCATTGATGACGGTCTCCGGCTCGTCCCCCGGCGGCAGGGGCTCGCCGGTGATGTCGTCCCTGCGCACGCGCTCAGCCGGGGCGATCCGCACCAGTTGCCCGGTCAGCGCTTCGCCATCGGCAAGGATCCGGAGTTCCTGATCCAGGAAGTGTCCGAGCCGGTCCGGGAACGGTGCTTCGCCAAACTCCATCCGCCGATGGATCTCGTCGGGCAGGAGGCTGCGAAATGCGCCCAGGTCCTGAAGCCCGATCTCCAGATCGAGACGGATGGTTTCCTCCTCCACGTAGAACTCCGCGATGGTGGAGGCGAACATGGCCTGGGTACGGATGATGGCGTCGGCGCCCACCGCCAGGGGCAGCAGGCCGACAAGCAGTCCCAGCCAGATGCGCCGATGCTTAATGAGCGTCTCCCTTGTCAACGAGCTTGAGCCGGGCGACGCGTTCCCGGTTATGACCCATCAGCGTCAGGTAATCCCCGGCAGCAGGCCGGGCGGCACCGGTCTCGAACACCACCGGCTCGACGCCCATCCCTCGCAGGCGATCGGCGGTTGCCGCCAACGGTTCGCCCTCCCACAGCATCACGGCGGCCGGCCGCTCGCGAAGTCGTTGCGCCAGCGCTTGCCACCCGGCTTCGCCGGGGTCTTGCCCGGGTTCCCAGGAGACGCTGCGTCCGGCGAGACCGTAACGCGCGTCCAGATACTGGTAGACGGGGTGGGAATACAAAATGCCGGCAGCCGGCAGCCCGCTGAATGCTTGCGCAAGAGCCCCGTCAAGGCCTGTCAGTTCTGCCTGCAGGACGTTCAGCCGCTCTACCATTTCAGTCTTTCGGTCCGGCGCAAGGTCGATCAGGGCATTGGCGATCGCGCGTGCCTGCGCTATCGCAAACGTCGGATCCAGCCAGGTATGCGAGGCCACGTCGCCGTGGTCGTGTTCGCCACCCGGTCCATGGCTGTGGGTCGTGCCACCGGCGGGAACCAGCCGGTCATCCAGGCCGCGGCTGGTATCGACCAGTTTTCCGGGAGAGAGCGATGCGAAGCGGATCCAGCCGGCGTAGCCGGCGCCGTTTAGCAGGACGCGGTCAGCGTCCTGGTAGGCCAGAATGGTCTCCGGCGCTGGCTGCCAGTGGGCCGGGTCGACACCGTCCGGTACTGGTAGCCTGACCTCGACCGCGTCGCCGCCGACGCGCCCGGCCATCCAGGCGAGCGGATAGTTGACTGCATAGACCGTCGGGACGTGGCCGTCGGCCGCAGTAGTTTCGGCTGTCGTCGCCGCATCGTCCGATGGCCCACACGATGCCGTGCCGATAAACAGCAGGGCCAGCCAGGAGACTTTCGGACGGGTCTTTCTGTTCATTGGTATCCGGATAGCAGAACCCAGCGGAAGAGCTCGTCGCCCCATGTAGTCACCAGCCATGTCAGCAGGGCCGCCAGCACACTACTGGCAAGGAGCACCAGCATGATCTCCGCGCCCAGGATCGCGGCCACCCGGCCGGGCGCGGCGCCGATGCGGGTCATGGTCAGGATCTCGGCGCGTCGCAGCCGGATCGACAGCAGAAAGACCAGCGCGATGGTGGCTATTGTTGCCGCCGCCACCAGCGCCACGGCGGCGAGAACATATTGACGCACGGTGAAGATCGTGGCGAGCAGCTCATCCATGATGCCGGCGGGACGCACGATACGCACGCCGGAATCGGTCCCCTGGTAACGTCCTTCCAGCAGCACGCCGGACTTTTCGTCGACCGGCACAGCGATGACCGCTGAAATGGGGAAACCCGCCGTGTCGCCGTGGAAATGGAAGTCTGCCAGGTTGTCAGGCGTGATCTCGCGATACTGGACCAGCGCGGCATTACCGACGACATTCTGGCCGTCGCGCTTGAGAACGGAGCCGGAAGCCCCGGGATCTGCGAGGTCCTCATGCCCGTGGCCGATCCCGCTGATGATCCAGGCCGTGCGCACGTCCACGAAGACCGCCTCGTCGTCCGGCGATCCCGACGGCGCCAGTACGCCCACGACGCGTAGCTTGATGGGGTAGGTGCCGGTGACGTCAAAGACGGTCTCGGGAGACGTCACGACGGCGTCCCCCGGGCCCGCCTGAAGCGAAGTTGCGGCCGCCGCCCCGAGCACCGCTTCGCCGGTGATGGCCAGGGACCTGCCGTCGGCAAGCGGCAGGCCGCGGAAGCCGAAGTAATCCGGGGCCGTGCCCACGACAGGCTGAGCCCCGATCCTGTGGCCGAGCTGCAGGGGTATCGCCAGGGCCAGGCCGGTGTCATGAATCTCGCCGACCGAGGAGTAAACGAGACCCGCGGGTGCCTCGCCGCTGAAGTAGAGCGAGCTAAGCGCCAGTTCCAGGGGGCTGCCCGGCGCGCCGATCAACAGCGGCGTGGCTGCGGCGCGTGCGCGCAGCCGCTCGGAGCTTCTCTCCAGGACCAGTTCCAGCGCCAGCGGCAGGAACATGATCACCGTGATCGCAGCCACCAGGATGGCGGTCTTCCAGCGGTTGAATGCCAGGTAGCGCCAAGCCAGGTAGAGCACGTCTCTCATGGAGACTCTCCGCCATGAAAGTCACGCATGTCGATGACGCGGTCGAAGGGGTCCAGCAGATCATGGTCGTGGGTCACCATGACCAGCGTCGCACCGTGACCGGCTACCTGGGCCAGCAACAGATCCAGCACTCGCCGCTTGTTGTCCGGATCGAGATTGCCCGTGGGCTCGTCGGCGAGGATCAACTGGGGCGCAGTGATCAGTGCGCGACAGATAGCGGCGCGCTGGCGTTCTCCCTGGGAGAGTTCGTCCGGACGCCTCTCGAGTCGGTCGGTTATGCCCGTCTCCGCGGCGAGACGTTCGAGCTGCGCACGCGTGTCGCTACTCTCCTCGAGCGCCGGACTGATCCGGTAGGGCAGCAGAAGATTGTCGCGGACGGTCAGGTACTCAAGCAGTTCGAAGGCCTGGAAGATCAGGCCGATGCGGCTGATCCGGAAGGTGCGCCGGTCGCTGTCCGACAAGGTCGATAGCCTGTGCGCGGCCACCTCGATCGCGCCCTCGGTGGGCAGGATGATGCCGGCCAACAGGTTCAGCATCGTGGTCTTGCCAGAGCCGCTGGCCCCCACGATCGCCACCCGCTCCCTCTCGCGCACGTCGAGGGCGGGGACGCGGAGGTGGAAGACCCCGCCCGGGTAGCGAAAGTCCAGATTTCGGAGCTTGATCAATGAGGCAGGTCCGGGGCTTTTGGCGGGATTCTACTCGTCTACGCCCAACAAGCGCGAGCCAGGGAACGTGTTTGCCGGCGGCAGCTGGAACCTGCACACCCCCCTGATCCCGCCGATACCACCTGTTCGTCCTTCGTCTCCTTTATCCTTGACATGGCTCAATACGGCGGCAGGTTGGGGCCTGTCGATCCCTATCACCGATCCGGGAACAAGACCGATGAAGACTAAAAATCGAATCAACTCATTTTCGTTCCTCTGCGTCGCCTTGGCGGCTGTGTTTTGCACTCCGCTCGCGGTGGCGCAAGATCCGTTCCAGGCGACCACGACAGAGCCTGCAAAGGCTCAGCCCGAAACAACCGGGTCCGAGGCGGCCGACACCGCGTCAGAACCTGCCGCATCCGGCGCGTCTATCGCAGAACTGCGCCAGCTACTCCAAAGCCAGCGGAAGATGATCGATCAGCAGGATGCCCAGATTCAGAGACAGCAGTCGCAGATCACACGGCAGCAGGAGCAGCTGACCGCCCAGACGACGTTGCTGCAAGGCGTGCAGACGCGGCTTGACCAGCTGGCCATAGAGAGGGACGAAGAACCGAAGTTGACCCCACAGGAGATTGAACTGAAGGAGAAACTCGAGAACCTGCAGGAGAAGCTGGCTGCGATCCCGGAAGACCCGGTCGAAGCCATGGGTGAGGAGAGTTTCCCGGGCTCGCTACGTATCCCGGGGACCAACACCGCCATGAAGATCGGCGGTTTCGTCAAGGGCACCTTGGTCAAGAGTTTCGACCCATTGGCGACCACCGACAGGTTCATTGTCGGATCCATCCCTGTCGGCGCATCAGAGACAGGAGTCGAGGAAGAGACGAGCCTCACTGCCAACCAGTCGCGCCTGAATCTCGAGATGCGCGAGACCACCGGTGTCGGAGATCTACGCGGATTCATCGAGGCGGATTTCGCCAGTTCCGGAGACACGTTTCGTCTGCGCCATGCCTACGGTCAGTACAAGAACATTCTCACCGGCAAGACCTGGTCCACGTTCTTCGATCCGCTTGCCGGTCCCGAGGAGATCGATTTCGAAGGCATCAACGGGCGGACCATCCTCAGGCAGACCCAGATCCGTTGGTTCCCCAGAATTGGTCGGGATTGGAACCTGCAAGTCGCGCTGGAGGACCCCACGTCCAAGGTGTCGGAGATCGATCTGACCGGCAGCCCGGACGATGACGACGGCGGGTTCAATCCGAACTTTGGCGGCGAAATCCTCTCGAACGGCGTATCGGATCTGCCCGACTTCGTCGCCAGTATCCGCCGCACCTGGTTCCGGCGCTGGCACGTCAAGACGGCATTCGTGGCTCACCAGGTCCGGGCCCAATACTCGCAGAGTTCGCAGTTGCCGGTTCGGGACGAAACCGGCTGGGGATTGAGTACCAGCGGGGCGTTCAAGGCCGGTTGGCTCGATGAGAGAGACAATATCAAGTTCCAGTTCATCGTAGGCGACGGCATCGGACGATACGTCAATGATCCCAACAGCATCGGCGGGCAGGACGGTGTCTTCAAGCCGGACGGATCGGATATCAAGACCCTGCCCATCATCGCCGGGTTCGCCGCCTATCAGCACTGGTGGAACGATACCTTGCGCTCGAACTTCATATTCAGCGGCGTGAGGATCGACAACCACGACTTTCAGCCGGACGACGCCTATGAGCGCACTATCCGGGCCAGTACCAACCTGTTCTGGTCACCGACACCGCGGGTCGATGTCGCGGCAGAGCTTATCTGGGGAGAACGGACCAACAAGAACGGGGAGAGCGGCGATGCGTCGCAGGTCCAGTTTGCAACCAAGTATCGGTTCTGAGCGGACAGCGGTTCGCGCCCAGGTGACGATGGCCATGGGTCAGGGCATCGTTTCCCTGTCGTCCGGGTCTAGAAGTTAGCCAGGAAGAACGGGATCAGCAGTGCGTTGACCAGGTCGATGAAGAACGCGCACACCAATGGCACGATGATGAAGGCCATGTGCGAGGCTCCGTAGCGCTGCGCGACTGCAGACATGTTCGCCATGGCCGTAGGTGTCGAACCCAGGGAAATCCCGCCGAACCCGGCGCATACGACGGCGGCATCGTAGGTCCGGCCCATGGCCGGAAAGACGATGAACAGGTTGATGGATACGGCGATCAGGAACTGGATCGTCAGCACGGTGAGGATCGGCCCGGCCAGATCGATCAGGGTCCACAACTGCATGCTCATCAGGGACATGGCCAGGAACGTACCCAGCGCGACTTCAGCGATCAGGGCGATGGACGGCGTGCGGCTGGGCCAGCGCGTGCCGGAGATGCGCGGGAAGTTGTCCGGGATCAGGTTGGTGATGAGGATGCCGGCGAACAGGCAGGTGACAAAGAGGGGCAGCTTCAGTCCCAGTTCCGCCAGGCCTTCGTTCAGCAACAGCCCGAAGATGGCGCAGATATGGATGGCGAGGACGGCGTCGAGAAAGTCATGGGCGTCAATGCCTGCCGTGGCGCTCTCATCAGAGACGCCGATATCCTGGGCTTGTGTTTTGTCCGGCGTGAGCTTGTGACGGGTGATGAGAAACTTGGCGATCGGCCCTCCCATCAGGCTTGCGAGGATCAGACCGAAGGTCGCACAGGCGATGCCGATTTCCATAGCATTCACGATGCCCAGATCTTCCGCAAACCGGGGCGCCCAGGCGATGGCCGTGCCGTGACCGCCGATCAGAGATACGGTGCCGCCGAGCAGCCCCGCCACGGCGGGGCCATCGAAGAATCCGGCCACGGTCACTGCGGTCAGATTCTGTAGGACCATGTAGGCGATAGTGATGGTCAGAAGAATCACCAGCGGCTTGCCGCCGGACAGCAGATCCTTGATGCTCGCATTGATACCGATGGTGGTGAAGAAGTAAACCAGCAGCACGTCCCGGGCACCGAGCATGAACTCCACGGCCACGTCAGTCACCGCGTAGACGATCGCAAACAGCACCGAGAAAAGCAGGCCGCCGGTCACCGGTTCGGGGATGCTGAACTCCCGCAGGAACGGGACCGCTTTGTTGAGCCGCTTGCCCACAAACAGCACGACGATGCCAAGCGTTACCGTCAAGAATTCGTCTATCCGCAGGATGCCGTCTAGCAGTTCCACTTAGAAGCCTCGATTCGGGTGGCGGTAATAAAAAAACATCCCCCCGCACCGGCGAGGCATGTCGCTGGGCAGGCGAGCGCAGCAGGAAATGGGAAGCGACAAGATTCAGGAATCTTGGATATCAATAGCAGGCTATCATGCAACATCGGTCGCGCCTAGAACCAATGCCGCCTGATGAAGTACCACAGCTGGAATGCAACCAGCACCACGAGTATCAGGCCAAACACGGCGAAGCCGTAAGGACTGTCTGCGCCGGGAATTCCGCCCACGTTTACGCCCAGCAGTCCGGTCAGGAATCCCAGCGGCAGGAACAGAGCGGCGACAACGGACAACACATACATGCGCTTGTTGACCTGATCCGTCAGATAGTTGTTGAGCTCTTCCTGGATCACCACCGCTCTTTCCCTGATCGCATCCAGATCCTCGACATGACGGGTGACACGGTCGTGGACTTCCCGCAGCCGCAGGCGATCGAAATCGACGAGCCAGGGCAGGGCTTCTCCCTGCAGGCGTCCCAGGGCTTCTCGCTGGGGGCCCAGGTAACGCCGCAACGCAATGGCGTCGCGGCGCAGATCGGCGAGCGCAGATCGCATGGAGACATCGGGCTCGTCCAGAACCGTGGCCTCGAGTTTCGCCACGACCTCGTCCAGATCGTCGATCACGTCACTCATACGTTCCGTGAGCCTGTCGGTCAGTCGGACCAGCAGATCGCCTGTGCTTTCAATCGGCTTTTCACTATGAGAGGTCACCACATCCCCAACCGAGAGTAGATGACGTCGGCAGGTACTTACGACACGATGCTGATCGACCCAGAGCCGGATCGAGACCATGTCCTCGGGATTGGCGCCGGGATTGAGGTTGACGCCGCGCAGCACGAGCAGCAGCCCGTCCCCGATCGCGTAGCTCCGCGGCCGCGTCTCCTCCGCAAGCAATGCGGATACCACGACCTTAGGAAGGTCGGTCGTAGTCTTGAGCCATTCCTTCGTATCCTCGTGACGCGCGTCCAGATGGGCCCACAGCAAACCCTGCCCGGGCTGCCATGCGCGAACTTCGTCCTTGCTCAGCGATCGCGGACGACCCGATGACCCGAAGACCCGGGCGTGGATAAGGGACTCGCTCATTTGATATCGCTCTCCAAACGCAAGGTCAGCGGCAATGTACTTCGGTGCCGCTCCCGACGTGATTATATTAGTCCTGATCTCTGACCATGGGTAAAACCGCAACAGGGAACAGAGCGGACCGACAGCGCGGCTATCGCCGTCGGCGAACGGCACTGACCGCATGCTGCAAATACGAATTCGCAACTGCTCACGGGGCCAGATGCTGACCGGTTGCTTTCCTTGACCATGTTCGGAGAATAAGACAGGCAATGGTGGTCGGCTGCGATCTGTCGCCCCATCACCACCGTGTGCGATCATGCGCAGCCTCGATGTTCGAGTCCGGAATGCACAGGAGATGCCAGCGATGACGACCGTACATGCCTATGCCGCCAATGAGAAAGACGGCCAGCTAGCAGCCTTCGAGTATAAGCTTGGCGAACTCGATGCCCATGACGTCGACATTGCGGTCGAGCACTGTGGTATCTGTCACAGTGATCTCAGCATGCTCGAGAACGCATGGGGCATGACCACTTACCCGTTCGTCCCGGGACACGAGGTTGTAGGCACGGTTACGGCTGTCGGAGAGCGGGTACGTGACCTGGCGGTCGGTGACCGGGTGGGCCTCGGCTGGCATTCTGGCTACTGTATGACCTGCGACCAGTGCATGGGCGGTGACCACAATATGTGCGGCACTGCCGGTATGACGATCGTCGCGCGTCATGGCGGATTCGCCGACCGGGTCCGCGCCCAGGACGCCAGCGTCATGAAACTGCCGGAAGGCCTGGATCCGGGGGCGGCGGGGCCGTTGTTGTGCGCCGGCATCACGGTATTCAATCCACTCGTGCAGTTCGATGTGCCGCCCACGGCGCATGTAGGCGTCATCGGCATCGGCGGCCTGGGCCACCTTGCGGTGCAGTTCGCACGCGCCTGGGGCTGCCACGTCACCGCCGTCACCTCAAGGGACTCGAAGCGCGAAGAAGCCCTGGAACTCGGCGCCCACGACACGATCGTCTCCCGCAATGAGGACGAGGTCGCGGCGGCGGCGGGTCGCTTCGATCTGCTGCTCTCCACCGTCAACGTGAAACTGGACTGGAATGTCTTCATGACGACGCTGAAACCACGCGGTCGGCTGCATGTTTTGGGCGCGTTGCTCGAGCCGCTCGACCTGCAGTCGATCCCGATGCTCTTCGGCCAGCATTCCGTGTCGGGCTCGCCGGTCGGCAGCCCCGCGACGATCCGCAAGATGCTGGAGTTCGCGGCACGCCACGGTATCAAGCCGACGACCGAGCACTTCCCTCTCAGCCAGGTGAACGAGGCCTTCGACCACCTGCGCGCAGGTAAAGCCCGCTTCCGCATCGTCCTGGACGTCTAGAAGTCGACGAGACGGAGTCAGACAAAGCGGCGCGTCGTAAGTCGGGAGTATCGATCCGTTGGCCAGGGCACGCAGGAAGAAGCCGACAAACCGAGTGCGCCGCTGGCTCCTGCTGGCAGCGGCTGTCGTCGTGCTCGTTTCCCTCGCACTGGTCGTCCCGTTGCGCTGGATCGACCCACCGACCAGCGCGTTCATGTTGCGGGATCGCCTGGCGGGTGTGGACATCCAGCAACGCTGGATCGACTGGCCGGATATGGGCGCGTCGATTCCCATTGCCGTGGTCGCCAGCGAAGATCAGAAGTTTCCCGTCCACCATGGATTCGACCTGACATCCATGCAGGACGCGCTGGCGGGAGGGGCCAGTCGCGGCGCCTCGACGATCAGCCAGCAGGTGGCCAAGAATCTCTACCTGTGGCCGGGTCGGAACTGGATTCGCAAGGGGATCGAGGCATGGCTGACGCTGTTGATCGAGGCCGCCTGGAGCAAGCGCCGGATACTGGAGGTCTATCTCAACATCGCCCAGTTCGGCCCGGGCCTGTATGGCGCACAGGCCGCCTCCGAGCACTACTACGGCCGCTCCCCCGAGCGCATCAGTCTCGCGGAGGCGGCACGACTCGCCACGGTCCTGCCGAGTCCGTCACGCATCGATCCGCGGGACCAATCTGCCTATGTCGACAAGCGGGCGGCGTGGATACTGGAACAGGTGCGGGGGCTCGGCGGGCCTTCCTACCTGGGCCGCCTGGACTAGGTAACGCCGGCCACTGCTGTGCGTCTGTGGCCGACTTGCGCGTTGGTCTCGCGAGTCCGCTACCGAACGACCACCTCATCACTCTCGTAGGAGGCCGTCGCCATCGCCGCGGATGCGCTGACCTACAGCCGGTCCGCCTCGAACGTATCACAGGCGTCGAAACGGCCGGACGTCATGCCCTGCCTGAACCACCGCACCCGCTGTGCGGAGCTGCCGTGGGTGAACGATTCCGGCACCACATGGCCAGTGGCCTGCTTCTGCAGGCGGTCGTCACCGATGGCGCTGGCCGCGTTGAGCGCTTCCTCGACATCGCCGGCCTCGATGATCTGCCGCGAGCGGTCCGCATGATTGGCCCAGATGCCGGCCAGGCAGTCGGCCTGCAATTCCAGCCGCACCGAGAGTTGGTTGGACTCCGTCTCGCTGACCCGGCGGCGCATGGACTGAACCTCGCCGGAGATGCCGGTCAGGTTCTGGACGTGGTGGCCGATCTCGTGGGCGATGACATAGGCCTGGGCGAAGTCGCCCGGGGCGCCGTGCCGGGTCCTGAGATCGTCGTAGAAACTGAGGTCGATATAGACCTTCTGGTCACCAGGGCAGTAGAACGGCCCCATAGCAGACTGGGCAAAACCGCAAGCCGACTGGACGGCACCGGTAAACAGCACCAGTTTCGGTTCCTGATAGCGTTGGCCGGACTGCTGGAAGATCGCGTTCCAGGTGTCTTCCGTATCGGCGAGCACGACGGAAACGAAATCCGCCAGTTCCTGCTGCTCCGGGGAGGGCGGCGCCGTTTCTGTTGTATAGGATTGAGTCGGCACTCCCTGCATAAGCACACCCGGATCGACACCGAAATACAGAGCGACCAGTACGATCACCACGGTGCCAAGCCCGCCCCCCGCGACTCCGCGCGAGACGCGGCGCCCGCGTCTGTCCTCGATATTGCTGCTACGCCTGCCTGTCCGCCAACGCATCTTCTCTCCATCCATGAGGGGCCCGACCGGACCGAGCTTGCATCATGCCGACGGACGCATGGCACGCGCAACCGTCAACTGGATCGTCGACCTCTCGGCATGTGGCCTCGAGTGGTTTACAATCACGCTTTCGCGACGACATGCGCATGGATTTCGGGCCTCAGGATGACCAAAGTACTGCTGGTTGAAGACAACGAAATGAACCGCGATATGCTCTCGCGCCGCTTGCAGCGCAAGGGCTTCGAGGTCGCCATCGCCGTAGACGGTCAGGCGGGCGTGGATATGGCCACATCCGAGAGCCCCGACATCATCCTCATGGACCTGAGTCTGCCGATCATGGATGGCTGGGAGGCGACCCGTCAGATAAAGGCCAACTCGTCGCTCAATGGCATCCCCGTTATCGCGCTGACCGCCCATGCCATGCAAGGCGACGAGGAGAAAGCGCTGCAGGCGGGCTGTAACGATTACGACACCAAGCCCGTCAACTTCAAGCGGTTGCTGGAAAAGATGCAAAAGTTGCTGGGCGAGGCCTGAGCCGCGATCCGGCCGTGGCCATAGCCAGCATCGGTGAATTCGGAGATTCGGCAGACCGGATGCCACACCGCGCGAGGCCCGCTCTGTCGCGTTCAGTTGGGAAGGGCCGTCAAAACAGGGGGGCTCAACTCGTCTCTCTCGATGGATTGGAATCCTCGTGATCCTGTGGGTGCCTTCAAATGGTCGAACGCGGCCAGACGGCCCACAGACTAGGTCGGGCACCCGGGATTAGTACGGCATGGTGCTCCTTAGTTTCGTCCCCGTCGTGCTCAGTCTGCTGTTGATCGGCGCCCACTTCCTGCGCTTCGGGCACATGCCGGCTGTCTTCGCCACTCTGCTCCTGATCGGCCTGCTGTTCGTGCGACGGCCGTGGGCTGCGCGAGTCGTACAGGTGGCGCTAGTACTCGCCACCGTGGAGTGGTTGCGAACGCTGATGCAACTGACGGTAGAACGCATGCATGCGGGTCAGCCCTATATTCGAATGGCGGTAATCATCGGCGCCGTCGCCGCCGTTGCTGCACTGTCGGCCTGGCTCTTCCAGACGCGGCCATTGGGCGGCGTCTACGGACTCGCGCCGAGGGGCCAGGAGACCAGGTAGTGGCCGAATGGGTCGCACAATTGTTCGTTCGTGCGGTGGATCACCCCTGGTCGCCGGTCGGCGCCTGATGATCGCAAGCTGCCCGCGGCGATGGCTGGCCCTGCGTTGCCCTCGGCTCATACTGTGCAGATGAACCGGGCGGCGTTCGAACAGGTCGTGCACGAAGTGCTGGAAGAACTTCCCCAGTGGGCCATAGAGCAGGTGAACAACCTGCGCGTGATCGTCGAGGAGTCCCCGACGCGGGATCAGGACCCGGACAATGCCGGGCTCCTTGGATTGTACGAGGGCATCCCCCTGCATGAGCGCGGCGCCGAGTACCTCGCCGAGTTGCCGGACACTGTCTACGTCTTCCGCCGTTCGCACCTGATGCTGGGTCTGCCCGAGCAGGAGTTACAGGAGGAGATCCGTCGCACGGTTCTGCATGAGCTCGCCCACTACTTCGGCATGGACGATGATCACCTGGACGAGATCGGCTGGGGCTGAGTCACGATCGCAGCCTGATTGGCCCGAAGCACTCGATGCTTGCCGGGAGCCAACGGAGCGTCAGATCGAATCAAGGGTGTGTTTCGTCGGCGGGACGGGGAATTCCCGCTCTGACCCGAATGCGCTATGTTAGCCACACTATGCAGATGACAGATGGCACGCCCGCGAACGAGGTGCCGGGACGAAGGGGACGTCCTGACTCCGCGACAAGCGATCCCGGCCCGCCGTTACTGGGAGGATAAGAAGAGTGAAAATCGTCGAGCAACTGTTGAGCGTCAAGAGCAGCGATATCTGGAGTATCGATCCCGATGCGCTGGTCTTCGACGCCATTACCCTGATGGCGGAGAAGGGGATTGGTGCGCTGCTGGTAATCAAGGATCAGCGCGTCGTCGGGATCCTGTCCGAGCGTGACTATGCACGCAAGGTGCTGCTCAAGGGTCGATCATCCCGGCAGACGCCGGTCCGCGACATCATGACCGCCGATGTGATCTTCGCTTCGCCCGAGCAAACGGTCGAGGAATGCATGGGTCTGATGACGAACAAACGCATCCGCCACCTGCCGGTGATGGCTGACGACCGGTTGGAGGGTGTCATCTCGATCGGCGACCTGGTCAAGGCGGTGATCGCCGATCAGCAGGAGACCATCGAACAACTGGAGAGCTATATCCGCGGCTAGCCGGCCGCGCACTCAGCCGCGAGATTCCCTGCCTGGGTCGTCACTCATCGGGCAGAGTGGCCCCACGGCATATGACGCAATGTAGGAACCGATCTCTACTCGTCCCAGAGATTCTCCAGCGTGTAGGGAGAGCCCTCCGGGCACCAGAAGCTACCATCCACGAAACGGTAGTGGCGATCCATCCCGTCGATGGCCGCCATGTCGTCGTCGTCCAGCGAGATTTGCGCGGCGGCGAAGTTTTCGCGCAGGCGACCGGGGTTGGTCGATTTCGGGATGACGTTGGTGCCACGCTGCAGCGCCCACGCCAGTATGACCTGGCCCGCCGTGAAACCGTGTTTGCCCGCAATCTCCAGGATGACGGGACTGTCCAGAAGTCCGGGTTCGTCGTCATGTTTGACGAAGTCCGGGCGATCCCTTGAGCCGAGGGGAGAGTAGGCGGTGAGCACGATATCCTGCTCATTGCAGTAATCGAGCAGGTCGCGCTGAGCCAGCAACGGGTGACACTCCACCTGGTTGGCTACCGGCCGGACCGTCGCACCCGTCAGAAGTGCCTCGATCTTCCTGCGGCTGAAATTCGAGACGCCGATGTGCCTGCAAAGACCCGCACTCAGGGCTTTTTCCATGCCTGCCCAGGTCTCGGCGATCGGCGCGTCATCAAGGCTCAGGAATCCGTCCGGAGTCTCCGGGAACCCGACCCCCGGACGATGGGCCACCGGCCAGTGGACCAGGTACAGGTCCAGGTAGTCGAGGCGCAGGTCCGCCAGTGTGCGTTTGAGCGCCGGCACCACGTCAGCGCGAAGATGGTCGCTGTTCCACAGTTTCGAGGTCACCCAAAAGTCTTCTCGTCTGAGTTTCCCGGCATCCATGGCCGCGCTGAAGGCCTGCCCGATCTCCGCCTCATTGCCATAGATGGGTGAGCAGTCGAAGTGTCGATAGCCAATCTCGATCGCCTCGCGGATGGCATCGGCCACCTCGCCGGGGGCGGATTTCCATGTGCCCAGCCCCAGAGCCGGCCAACGGGCGCCGCCCTCAAGCTCGAAGAATTTCATGGTCACTTACTCCTCGGATGTTCACGGTTCTTTACTGAACCCAGTGCCTGATCCTGTGCCCCGCGTGTCGAAGATCATGCAGAGTACATGAACAGGCGTCTCAAAGTCCGCTGGCCGCACTGTCTTGCGCCATCGGTTCGTCGTCGCGCCGTCAGCTCTGCCCTCGGTACGGTTTCCGGGCTGCAGCATGACCCTGTCATGGCGCACAATAGCCGCCTGGTCCACGAACCGAACCTGCGGATGTGCGAGAGGGAGTGTCAATGAGCGCGAGACAGATCTATTTGCTGGTATGCGCGGTAGGGATCATCCCCATCGCATTGTCATACGGGCTGGCCCCACAGACCAGCCTCGGTTTCCTCTTCGGCATCGACGTGCCGGCACCCAATGGCGTGCATATTTTCCGCGCCGTCATGGGGCTCTACCTGGCGCTCGCCGTCTTCTGGTTCATCGGATTCCGCAAGGTCTCGGTCAGGCAGTCCGCGATCTGGAGCGCGGTCATCTTCATGCTCGGGCTGGCGGCGGGTCGCGTGCTCAGCCTGCTTGTTGACGGGCCGGCGAACTGGTTGCTGGAAACCTATCTGTTGCTGGAGCTTGCCTTCGGCGGGGTCGGAATCCTCATGCTGATGCGACGCGACTGAAACCGGGCCCGGGACGACGACTCTGGTAATCGGTTTGAGTCAGCGCCGTCAGGCCATCCCGGTTGCCGCCAGCTGCTCCCTCTGAGCCTCTTCGGACAGCTTTGGACAGTGCTTTGATATGCGGTAGAGCAGGTTGAGCAGATAGGGGGCGTGCAGCCCGACGACGAGTTTGCCGGTGGTCAACAGCGCCACCGACGTGGCGCGCTCGGGGTCGGCCCACAGGAAGTTGTTGGTAAAGCCGAGATGGCCGAAGGCCTTGCCCGTGTCCGGTCCAAACAGCCCCCACGGCGTGTCGCCGAGCATCATCCCGGCCGAATAGCGCAAAGGCACCAGCAGCGACCGATCGAATTCCGGCTTGCCGACCTCGGCGACCGCGCGCCTTACCGTCAGCGGTTCCAGCACTCGGGTGCCGTCGAGTTGACCACCGTTCAGCAGGCACTGGAAGAAACGTGAACACTCGTCGGCCGTGCCGACACCGTTGCCGGCCGGAATGACGGCGCGATAGAAGCGCGGATCGTTGGAGACGTCGACGGCGTGTTCCAGGCTTGTACCGATCGCTCGTTTTAGATACAGGTCGACCGGCAGGCTGACCTTGAACCCTGAGACATAGTTCCTCGCCAGCTTGCTCAGGATTCGGCCGCGAGCGCCGAAGTCGATCGTCTTCAGTCCGAGAGGCGCAGTGACATTGTCACGGAAGAACGATCTGAAACTCTGGCCGGAGACCCGCTCTACGAGATCGGCCACGACAAAGCCTGCGGTCAGTGCGTGATAGGCATGATGCTGTCCTGGCTTGTCCGGCTCGGACGCGTACAGCAGTCGCAGGACTTCCTCGCTGTCCAGCAGGAGTTCGGCGATGTCGACGCCGTTAGCACGGATGGTCGGGATGCCTGCCTTGTGGCAGAGCAACTGGTAAATCGTGATGTCCTGCTTGCCTTTCTGGCCGAACTCCGGAATGTAGTGGCTGACCGGATCGAGCAGGCTAAGTTGATCGCGTTCCGACAGAAGGTGCACGGGGATCGCGGCCATCGCCTTACTGGCCGAGTACAGGCATACCGGCGTGTCCGGCGTCATCGGCACCGGCTCATCACCTCGATCGTCCGGCCCGTTACCGCGGGCATGCCCGATCGCCCGCTTGAGAACGATCTCGCCGTGTCTGCGGACGACGAGCGAGATGCCAGGGTGCATGCCGGTGGCATACATGCTTTGTGCGGCATCCCAAATGGCGTCGACCCCCGCGCGGGTCATGTCTACGGTTGCGGGATCGGTTTCCTCGGTTTCGGATGTGGCGGTCACACTGGCCAGGTCGCGGGGCACATCGGCGCCGTCGAGTACCAGTCGGCGCAGCGGTCCGGGAAGGTAGCGGATGTTCGTCAGCAAAATAATCCTGAGACTAAGAAGTCGAAGCTATCTATCTGATAGATCGATAGTTTATAGCATTCCCAATCTGATTTCCGAGAACACGTTGCTCATTCCCGCAATCGTCGCCGGCCGCGCCGCTGCTCGATCAAATCGCGGTGGGGGCTGCTGGCCCGAGAATCATGAGGCTGCACGGGTGCCCTCGTGAACCACTCTTACCCGCCTTCTCCCAGGTGCGCTCGAGGACTTCGGTGGTCCGGAGAGCTTCGATCTCCGCTGGCTCAGTCGAAGACCAGTACGATGTAAGCGAAGAACAGGGCCATGTGGACGAACCCGTGCATCACGTTGGTCCGGGCGCCGCCGAGATTGTGCACAGCGCAGATGAGTGTAATCAGCAGCAGGTAGATCTCCGGTTCCTCGAGACCCAGCTCGACGGTCCGACCAGTTACGATACTTATACCGAGGACCGCCGGAATCGTCATGCCGATGGTCGCCAGTGCAGAGCCCAGGGAAATATTGATGGTCCGCTGCAGGCGATCCGCCCAGGCGGACTTGATTGCGGCGACCGCTTCCGGTGTCAGGACCAGCGTCGCCACGAAGAAGCCGCCAAGCGCCTCCGGTGCGCCGAGGCTGGCGATCCCGTGGTAGACAAGCACCGCCATTTTTTTCGACAGCAGCACGATCGGCAACATGCACAGGATGAGGAACACGGCGTGGAACCGCGTCGAGCGGACGACGAAGCCGTGGTGATCGTCGCCTGACTCCGGAGAGCCGGCGATGTCGAGTTCAGGCTGCTTGAAGTACGCCTGGTGCCGCGTGGTCTGGATCCAAAGGAACGCGCCGTACATGGCCGCGGAACTTACGACAAGAAATACCGCCATGAGCGGGCCCGCTTCACCGCCCGGCGCTGCGGTCATGTATCGGGGCAGGATCATGCCGAGACCCGCCACCGGGATGATGACGCCCAGATAAGAGGCCGCGCCCTGGGTGTTGTAATACTGCTCCTTGTGCTTGAGTCCGCCGATCAGCAGCGTGATTCCCAGCAGTCCGTTCACCACGATCATCAGCACCGAAAAGATCGTGTCCCGCGCCAGAGTCGGGTTGTTTTCCCCGGTGACCATCACAGCCGAGATCATGATGACCTCGATGCTGATGACAGCAATTGTCAGGATCAGCGTGCCGTAGGGCTCGCCCAGTTTGATCGCGAGACAGTCGGCGTGGCGCACGACCGCGAAGGCCAGCAACAGCATGACGATGAACAGGCTGCCGAAGAGAATCGAGAATCGGAGGTTGTCCGACAGATCCGCCAGCCAGGCGTTTCCGAAGACCATGAAGATGACGGTGGTCGCGATGCCCAGCCACAACGACCACTCGGAGCGGATCACGCCAGGGGTGCGGCAGGTTGTGGCTGGCTCAGGAGATTTCATGACGGGCACTCGGGCTGCGACCGTCTTTCACTATACTGCACAATTCCTGCGCCGCCGTGTGCGAAACAGGATGCGCGCAGGCCTGTATTCGGGTGAAGCTCCCGAAGCCAGCAGGTCCGCCGTGAATTGAAGGATGAGGATTGACTGCCATTAGGGCGCTGACTGAATGGAAAAGGGAGAGCGTGCAGGATGAGTGCCGATGACAACAAAGCGCCCAGGGGCAACACCTGGGAGCGCGAGGTCGACGACGACGGTGAATTCGTCCGCAAGCCAACGACGTTCCGGTCCTGGATCAGGGCGGATGGTAGTAGCGGGTTTCCGCCGGAATCGGGCCGATATCACCTGTACGTCTCCTACGCTTGTCCCTGGGCGCATCGGACACTGATCATGCGTAAGCTCAAGGGTCTGGAGCATGCCATCAGCTTCGACGTCGTTGACGCGTTCCTGCCGGCGGTCGGTTGGACATTCGAGCAGGCCGTCCCCGGAGCGACCGGCGATTCGGTCCATGACTTCCACCTGCTGCGCGAGGTGTACACGGGCGCGAGCCCGGATTTCGACGGCACAATCACCGTGCCCGTGCTCTATGACAAGAAGCAGAGTGTCATCGTCAACAACGAGTCGGCAGACATCATCAGGATGCTGAATTCCGAGTTCCAGGAGGTCGCGGCTCACCCGGAACTCGACTTCTATCCGCAGGCCTTGCGCGAACAGATCGACGAGCTGAACGATTGGATCTATCCGAACATCAACAACGGCGTCTACCGTTCCGGCTTCGCGCGCAAGCAGGCCGCCTACAATAAGGCGGTCAATGGGCTGTTCGCGGCCCTCGACAGGGCGGAGGCGATCCTGGATGAGTCCCGTTACCTCTGCGGAGATCGGCTGACTGAAGCGGATATCCGCCTGTTCACGACGTTGATCAGATTCGACGCGGTATACGTGACCCACTTCAAGTGCAACATCCGCAGGATCATCGACTATCCGAATCTGTGGGCCTATACACGGGAGATCTACCAGATGCCGGGGATCGCCGAGACGGTCAACATGGAGCACATCAAGCGGCACTACTTCGAATCACACCGGTCGATCAATCCTCTCGGGATCGTGCCGCTGGGTCCGGACCTGGATCTCGATGCGCCTCATGGGCGCGGCTAGGAGACAGACCCCTAGCTATCGTTGGCTATGCCAGGCCTACTGGCGATGCGGGTGGCAAGCCGGGTCCTAGACAGACGCTTTCTTTTCGGATTCTCCGAATGCCGCGATCTGTTCCGGCGTCGCTTTCTCCTGAAAGCGGTCCTTGTACTCGCCGTAGGGCATCCCATAGACAATCTCGCGGGCCTGGTCGTAGTTGATCTCGACCCCGCGCTCGGCCGCCGCTGCCCGGTACCATTTGGAGATACAGTTGCGGCAGAAGTAGCCCAGGTTCATCAGGTCGATATTCTGCACTTCCGGATATTTCTGCAGGTGCGTGATCAACTGGCGGAACACCTGGGACTCGATCTCGGCGCGGATCGTACTGTCGATCTGGGGCAATTCGTGCATGCCTGATACTCCGTGTCTGAAGGCTGATGCCCCCAGTCATACGGTGCCTGCCGAGATATGTCTACATCTAATGGCGCGATGCTCCCCATCTGCCAGGTCCGTGAAAGCGAACCTCAGGCCTGGATTCCGTCAAGGGCCGGATAGTCGATGTAGCCGTAAGGCTCCGGCGTATAAATGGTCGAGTCGTCGGGTTCATTGAGCGCCGCGCCTCTCCGGAAGCGTTCCTGCAGGTCCGGGTTGGCGAGGAGCCGCTGCCCGTATACGACCGCATCGGCCCTGGCTGAGGTGAGCAGGGAGGCGCCGCTCTCGGCCATCTACCTGACCCATCGTCAGTTACCCGCCAAGGTCCGGACGTTCGTCAGCTTCCTGCGCCAGCGGCTGGCATCCGCGCCGTGGGGGGGAAGCTGTGCTGCAGGAGGCCTGATGGACGCGGCGGAGCCTGCGCCCATTCGGGTGTAAACTACACTGCCCCGGTCCCTGTGCCCGGACTGCTCCCCAACAGCCGCAGGTCGGCTCCAGAGTATCCAGATGACACGAAAATCGCAGGGCGATTACACTCTGGTCGAGGAAATTCTCCATGCCGCGACGCATGGTGTGGGCGTCATCCTGAGTGTCGCGGGTCTGTCGTGGATGCTGTACCTGTCGATCGGCGTGTCGGACCCCTGGCGGATAGTCGCCAGCGCGGTGTATGGCAGCAGCCTGATAGCATTGTTCCTCGCCTCGACGCTGTATCACGCGTGGCCGGAATCGCCGCGCAAACATCTGTTCAAGCTTCTCGACCATTGCGCCATCTATCTGTTGATCGCCGGGTCGTACACTCCGTTTCTGCTGGTCGCGATGCGCAACAGCACGGGCTGGTGGCTATTCGGGGCCATCTGGACGCTGGCGACCGCCGGAGTACTGACAAAGCTGTGGCTGCGCCATCGCTATCCGAGAGTCTCATTGGCCAGCTACCTGGTAATGGGCTGGCTCGTGGTGATCGCGGCCCCGCAGGTTGCGGACGCCATCGGCGCCAGCGCCATGGCATGGGTGGTCGCGGGCGGGTTGAGCTATACCCTCGGCGCCGTCTTCTACGCGGCCAAGCGGCTGCCCTACAACCATGCGGTCTGGCATGTCTTCGTGCTGGCCGGCGGCATCTGTCACTTCCTTGCCGTCGTCTGGTATGTGCTGC